>NZ_JBFFMZ010000027.1:0-1521 GCF_041563495.1 Sulfurimonas sp. | reverse complement strand
TATTCAAGCTGTTCTCGGTGTTGGCGGCGGTTCTGTCGCAGACTCTGCTAAAGCTATTGCTGCCGGTGCGAAATATAATGGTGATGTTTGGGACTTTTTCATACAAAAAGCAGCCATTACAGAGGCTCTTCCTGTCTTTACCGTAATGACATTAGCCGCAACGGCTAGTGAGATGAATGGTAACTCTGTTATTATGAACGATGAGACTTCTCAGAAATACTCTTTTAGCTCTGTACTTGTCAACCCTGTAGTATCTGTAGTAAATCCCCAACTGATGGCTACAGTATCAAAGGATTATTTGGCTTATTCGGCAGTTGATATTATCGCTCACTCTATTGAGGTATATTTTACAGCTACACTGCATCCCAACTTTAACTCTAGAGTAGTAGAGTCAATCATAAAAACAGTCATGGAGACTACAGAAGTTTTAGTAGAAAATCCGGATGATTACGATGCAAGAGCTGAGTTCGCATGGGTGGCTATTCAAGCACTTAACGGACTTACACCTGCGGGAACAGAGGGTGGAAGCTTTCCAAATCATATGATTGAACACGCACTTTCTGCTATATATAATGTGCCTCACGGTGCAGGTTTATCAGTTGTAATGCCTGCTTGGATGAAATGGTATGAAGCTAAAAATCCAAAACAGTTCAAAAGGTTTGCTAAAGAAATTTTTAATGAAGAAAACTCTACTAAAGGTATAGAAAAACTTGAAGAGTGGTTTGCTAAAATAGGAGCACCGGTAACTCTTGAAGGTGTAAATATTCCAAGAAAAGGTATAGAAGAGTTAGCAATAAACGCAAATGAACTCGCTGGCATCTGGGGTATTGGTGAAATTTATTCAAAAGATACTATTGCTGAGATATTAGAAAAAGCATAAAAGGGAAAATGATGAAAAATGTACTAATCATAAACGGACATCAAAGATATGATAACGTAGCAGAGGGCAATTTAACCGGAATGTATATAGAGTCTGCCTCTAAGTTCTTTGAAAAAAACGGTTTTAACGTAAGGCATAGTGTAGTTGAAAGTGACTATGATGTTAAAGAAGAAGTTGAAAAGTTTGTCTGGGCTGATTATATCTTATTGCAATATCCTGTTTACTGGATGGGTGTTCCCTGGATTACTAAAAAGTATATAGATGAAGTTTTCTCTGCAGGTGACCATAACGGACTGTACATAAATGATGGAAGAAGCAGAAGTGATGAAACAAAACGTTACGGTAGTGGCGGCTTGATGCAAGGAACAAAGTATATGATTTCGCTTACATACAACTGTCCGACAAGTGAGTTTTCTGATAAAGATGGCTTCTTTGATGGACTCTCTTTAGATGAAGCAAATATTGCTACCCATAAAACATTTCAGTTTTGTGGAGCAGAGCCTTTAGAAACTTATTCCGTGCATGATATATTTAAAGGTGATTTGGATATGAAAAGTGAGTTAGAGAAGTTCACAAAAGTGTTAGAGAAAAATTTTATATAAAAAAGGAAAAGATTATGGAAAAAACATTTGAAGAGTCAT
>NZ_JBFFMZ010000026.1:0-1581 GCF_041563495.1 Sulfurimonas sp. | reverse complement strand
TTTTACTGCAGCCAAAACTGACATTACAACACCGTAGTCCAAAGTTTTATCTGCACTTATAAGTACAGTAGCTTTTAAATCTAATTTTTTAGAATAAAGAAAAAAATTATCCATGAATTCATGTAGTTGATAATTGTCTTTGTTTATTTTAACATTTAGTTCTTTATCTATAGAGATATGTACAGGAGGTATTTTTGACAACTGCTTACTCATAGAACCTTGAGGTAGTTTAATATTTTCTTCATATATAATATTTGGAGCAATAACCATGAGTATGGCTAGTAAGACTAACATTACATCCACAAGTGGAGTAATATTTAACTCCGGTTTGTCTTCAAAATCATACATATCGCTAAACTTTTCTAGCTAATACTGCATCGCTTTGCATTTGAAGGAAACCTACTAGTTCAAATGATTTTCTTTTTAAAACCTGATGATAAGTATATGCAAATATTGCTACAAATATACCGGCTGCCGTTGCAACAAGAGCGTCTGATACCCCACTACTTATTACAGACATACTACCACTACTTTGACCAATATGAGTAAAGGTATCTAAAATTGACACAACTGTACCAAAAAGCCCTATAAATGGAGTTGTAGAAGCAAATATAGATAGTATGGATAAACCTTTAGTAGCTTCTTTAGTAGCTGCAAGCATACCTAAATCTAAAATTTCTTTACTGACATTTGTACTAGTTTTTATGAAGTTGTTTAAAAAAGATTTTTCACTAACAGTTGAAGCACCTAAGAGAAGACTCTCTAAAGAATTGTTTTCATCTTTAAGCCAATTGTTAATAGAAAAAAAGCGATAGAAAAACACCCAGTTAAGTATTATGAAATATACTGACAATAGAGCCAGTACACCCAAAGTTACTGGGTGACTTTTTAGATAAAAATCTATGAGATTGTTAATCATAGATTATAACAATCTTTGAGCTGCTGATTCAAGTTTTGCTGAAACAGAAGCTATTGCAGGATTTGCATCAGCTATATCATTAATAAGCTGTTTAGCTTCTTCAAGTGCATTAGCAATGTCACTTTCGTTTTCTCCACGAATAGCAACAGCACCTTCAACTAAAACAATAACTTTGGTTTCATCAACTTGAACTACACCCCAGTTTATTAAAATTGACTCAACTGATTTATCATCTTTTTCGATATCGATCACACCAGCTTCCAACAAAGTTGTTAATGAAGCGTGATGTGGTAAAACACCGAATTCTCCCTCTTCACCGGGAAGAGTTACGCTAACGACGTCATCGTTAAAGATTTCACCATTAGGAGTTAGGATTTCAAGTTTTAACTTATCCATTACAGTCCTTTAGTATATTATGAGTTATTTTTGCTTTGCAGCTTTTTCAATTACTTCATCCATACCACCAACCATGTAGAATGCATTTTCCGGCATATCATCACATTCACCATCAAGGATTGCTTTGAAACCTTTAATAGTATCTTCTAGAGAAACATATTTACCAGGAGAACCTGTAAATACCTCTGCAACGAAGAATGGCTGAGATAAGAATTTCTCAATTTTACGAGCTCTTTCAACAACATTTTTATCATCTTCAGAAAGTT
>NZ_JBFFMZ010000025.1:0-2169 GCF_041563495.1 Sulfurimonas sp. | reverse complement strand
CTGCAGTGAACTCAGAGACAAAAAGCATATAGACAGCGGAGATTGCGAAAGACTAAAGGCTGCACTTGGACGAAAAGAGATTTTTAGAATGCAGTTTGAAAATATTGCAAAAAACGGAAGTTCTTATTTTGTGGATGCAACCGTCATACCGATTGTAGACAGCAAAGGCGTCGTTGTCGAGCATCTGCACCTTATGTGTAATGTTACCGAACTGGTACAACTCCATATCGAGATAGAAAAAACACAGCAAGAGATAATTTGCCGTATGGGAGAAATAAGTGAATCAAGAAGCAAAGAGACAGGCAAACATATCCATCGTGTTTCTGAATACTCAAGACTCTTGGCACTCAAAGCCGGATTCAGCGAAGAAGAAGCAAATCTTATTGCCAGTGCTTCGCCTATGCATGATATAGGAAAAGTAGCAATTCCTGACACAGTTCTTTTAAAACCAGGTAAGCTTAATGAAGAAGAATGGGAGATAATGCGATCCCACAGCACAATAGGGTATACTGTTTTGAGCGGTTCACAAAGACCTCTTTTAAATGCGGCAGCCGTTATTGCAAAAGAACATCATGAGAAATATGACGGAAGTGGTTATCCTGATGGAATTGTGGGTGAAGATATCCACATCTATGCGCGAATAGTAGCTATCGCAGATGTTTTTGATGCACTGGGAACAGATAGAATCTATAAAAAAGGGTGGGAAATTGATAAGATTTTAGAATTTTTTGAAGAGGAAAAAGGACAACATTTTGATGTGAAGCTGGTAACGATATTTTTAGAAAATATTGATGATTTCCTAAAGATTAGAGATGAATATAAGGAAGTTATAGAATAACGCAAAGAATTAGATTTTTATATTTTAACTTTAAGATACATTTTCATAACTAAAGATGCTATTTCTTATAATATAGAGCTAGAGAGCGTTTAAAATTCCGTGTCAGATAGAATCTGTAACATAAAGCTACACCTCTAAGTATTCATCTAGCCTCCCTTCGAAAAAGATAGCAAGTTGAAAAATGGTTAGTGACCAATTTTTCACTAGCATAGCCCATTTTTTATACCCAAATAGAGTCATTTTAACAGAGATTTTTCATTTGGAAAAGCACCTTTTGTTTTAGTTAGTTTTCAAAACTGTCAACTCCTCCTTCATGCATAATAAGTTGAAATTTTATAGCTGAAGTGGGCATATGTTTAATAATCTTTTCTTCTAAGTATTTTACATAAATATCTTTTACTGGCTGATTATCTACTTCATAAAGTATATTTTCATCAGATTTAGTAAGAACCATATTTTACCAATAGGTTTCCAACTTAAGTTATATGTATGAAAAATCTCCAATTGGAATGTCCCCTATAAACTAGACTATTACTAAAACTGTAGGTTTTGGAGTATGTTCAAAGTTTCAACTCTATTTGGAACAATCTTCCGGTTACTAAAAATTGTTCTAAATATAAGGACATCTTGTATACCACGCTTTTGAATATCATTTAAAACTGTAAGCCAGTACTTACTTGTTTCATTTTCTCCAATCCAAATACCGATAATCTCTTTTTTGCCCTCAAGTGTTATTCCAAGCATTATATATGCAGCTATATTTTTAACAACTCTATCAACTCTAATTTTTAATACAGTCGCGTCCATAAAGATAATTGGATAGATTTCATCAAGTGGACGGTTCTGCCACTCAGTAGCTTTTTCGATAATCTTGGATGTTATGTTGGAAATAGTCTGTTCTGAAAGCTCATAACCATATAAATCATCAAGATGATGTTGTATATCTCTTACACTCATACCTTTGGTATAGAGTGATAAAATTAAATCTTCACTACCATCTAAAAGCACTTCACGCTTTTTTACAAGCTGTGGTTCAAAGCTTGAATCTCTGTCTCTTGGAATAGCAACATCAATATTTCCATATTTAGATTTTATTGTTTTTTCGTTGTAGCCATTACGATAGTTTGAACTATCTAATTCTTGATGTTTATCGTAGCCTAGATGGGAAGTCAGTTCTTCTTGTGATGCAGTTGTCAGACGCGGTGCTAAAATAGGCAGTTCGAAAGCTGCTTAAAAAGTAGTTTTTACAACCCAAAGCTTAAAGAAACAGATTAGTTCTGTTAAAGTCTTTTTTCAAATACTTTGAAAGGAGACAAGTGCTTAAAAAAGGT
>NZ_JBFFMZ010000024.1:0-2434 GCF_041563495.1 Sulfurimonas sp. | reverse complement strand
ACCTTTTTTAAGCACTTGTCTCCTTTCAAAGTATTTGAAAAAAGACTTTAACAGAACTAATCTGTTTCTTTAAGCTTTGGGTTGTAAAAACTACTTTTTAAGCAGCTTTCGAACTGCCTATTTTAGCACCGCGTCTGACAATTTGTGTGGCTTGATGCCATCCACTATAAAATTAAAGAGAATGGGAAGTATATCTCTAAAGCAGTATATACCATACTTGGCGTTGGACTAAGTGGTAAAAAAGAGATACTTGGATTATACTTATCTGAAAATGAAGGTGCTAACTTTTGGTTACAAGTTTTAACAGACTTAAATAATCGAGGAATACAAGATATACTCATAGCATCGGTTGATGGCCTAAAAGGCTTTCCTGAAGCGATAAAAGCTATTTTTCCAAAAACAGAAGTTCAACTGTGTATTGTACATCAAATTAGAAATTCCATACGATATGTTGCTTCTAAAAATCAAAAAGAGTTTATGAAAGACCTCAAACTTATCTATCGGGCTATCTCTAAAGAAGCTGCTGAAGTTGAATTAGATGGACTTGAAGAAAAATGGGGCTCTAAATATCCTATAGTTATTAAATCTTGGCGTAATAAGTGGGATAATCTCTCTGTATATTTTAAATATCCAGAAGACATACGCAGAGTTATTTATACTACAAATATTATAGAATCAGTCCATAGGCAGTTTAGAAAACTTACTAAAACAAAAGGTGCTTTTCCTAATGAAAACAGCTTATTAAAATTACTCTATATGGGTATTCAAAATGCATCTAAAAAGTGGACAATGCCTATTTGGAATTGGAGTTTAACACTTTCTCAATTGGTTATATTTTTTGAAGGGAGATTGGATGAAGCCTTAAATATATAATTTAAAAGCTCACTTTTCTTGTTCCATAATCCTTTAAGGTTTGTGGAACTTGAAAGTTTTGATTTAATTATCACTATCAGGAACATATAAAACTATAAGTAATAAGTATTAAACCCTATGTTTTATAAAAGTTTCATACAGTTCTTCAAATGCTTTCTCACTAGATTCTTCTACCCTTTTCATACGTTTTACTGCAGCAGAATAATCTTTATCATCCATCCAATAAGATATTGCTTCTTTAACACCATTATGAACATTTGAATGATGCTTGGTCAATGAGTTAAGCATCTGTGTTTCACCTTTAACTTGCTCTTGATTTGCTGCAAACCATTTTCCAAAACGACACTCATTTTCACCTTGAATTGTAGATGGACGGTCAGCATTTACAAAAGCCTTATATGCAAGAAGCTTAAATAAAATATGGTCAGCTTTACCATTTCCTATTCCTATTTCATTAGTAATATTTTTAGTTATTCTCGATATCGTTTCTGAGTTAGATATTACAAATTCTAACTCCTCAAAAAACTGATCTAAATTCTCATTTATTATATTACTATTTTCTTGGAATTTTTGAGTCGTATCAAGTATTTCAGAGGAGTTTTGTTTAAGCTGACCTATGTTTATTTCTACTTCCGAAGTAGCTTTTTGAGTACGCTCTGCTAGTTTTCTGACTTCATCGGCAACAACCGCAAATCCGCGACCATGGTCTCCTGCACGAGCTGCTTCAATAGCGGCATTTAACGCTAATAAGTTTGTTTGGTCTGATATATCTTTAATAAGGCTGATAATTTCATTAATCGCATCAACACTTCCATTTAAACTATCAGCACCTTGTTCTAGATTACCAGTCTCTTGGGAAATAGTTTCAATACTATTTAATAAACCATCTCTTTGAGATTTTACATTATCTATACGTCTACTAGTTCTACTGTTCATATCAGTAGCTTCCTCTAGTGCATCAACATTTTGTTGCATTATGTTTTGTAAAAAACCAACACCACTTTCATATGATTTAATAAGTAAGTCAAGAGCTTCCAACTTTGATTCAAGCTCTTTTGATGGATTAACATTGTCACTTACATCTGACTTAAGCTTATAGTTTTCATTTTCTAGCTCTTTGTTTTTCTCTTCTAAGCCAGCATTTATTCTTTCAAGTTCAGCTATTCTATTTAAGTGTTTTTGATTATCAAACAAACCCATATGAATCCTTTTTTTAAAATATATTGTATTATATCTACATATAATAAACCTTAATTATATGATTAAATAATATACAACAATATCTTATCTATTGACCTGTTTAGTATATATTTACGATATGATTTTAATTCTATCACTCACTGACACAAAATTCTGAACGGTCTCTTTTTTAGCTTTATCAAGAACAGTTAAAACTTCGTCTACCGTTGATATGTCATTTTTGTCAGACGCGGTGCTAAAATAGGCAGTTCGAAAGCTGCTTAAAAAGTAGTTTTTACAACCCAAAGCTTAAAGAAACAGATTAGTTCTGTTAAAGTCTTTTTTCAAATACTTTGAAAGGAGACAAGTGCTTAAAAAAGGT
>NZ_JBFFMZ010000023.1:0-4111 GCF_041563495.1 Sulfurimonas sp. | reverse complement strand
AGTATCTGTTCTGATGATACTCCAGGTTGCATTCATAGCATCCTCATACTCGTTTGCAAGGTGACGTGCCTCTTCGTAGTTTGACATGCTGATACCCAGACTCTCTTTGATGCGCTCTTTGTCCTCTTGAATCATGGTTATATCCATTCTTATAGCAATATATTCTATGATATTACCTTCTTTATCTAGAATAGGGTTTATAAAAGTATTCATCCAATAGGCAGAACCGTCTTTGGCACGATTTTTGACTTCACCGCTCCAAGGTCGTTTTAGTTCTTTTATGGTGTGCCACATCTCTTTAAAGATTTCTTTTGGCATATCCGGATGCCTAATTATGTTGTGGGGCTTTCCTACCAGCTCAGCCTCTGTATATCCGCTTATCTTGCAAAAGGTTTCATTTGCATAGCTGATGATTCCTTTAGGGTCTGTTTTTGAGACGATAAAACTTTTATCTACTGTTGCCCTGTACTGTTCTAAAAGCGTCAATGAGTCTTCAAAATCTTCGCTAAATTGATTTGTAAGAGACAAGATTTTTTTAACAGATGTAATTGTAAAAAATATAACAGCAGTTATCATTAAAAACAGAAAAAAGACAATTGCAGTCATAGTAAAAACAATACTATTTATCTCTGCATTAATAGTTTTATATAAGATTGTAAAGAGTTTATCTTCTACTTCTTTGAGTTTATCTATAGTTTTTGTTGAATTTTCAAACCAATGCGATGCATCAACACCTAAATTTAATGTATCTCTGTTCTTAAGAGCAGAGTCTATTATTTTAAATGTTTCTTGAGTGGAAACATTGTCCAAACTTTTACGATAATAGTTAATCAGCTCATTGTAATCAAAAAGCGTTTTTTCAAATCTATCAAGGTTACTATTATAGTTATGGAGTTGTTCACTTACAAATATAAAATCGGCATCTGAAAAGCTGTTTATTATTAAAACTTCATTGAGTTTTGCTCTTATTTGCCCCAAAGACTCTTTTGACGATAAGAGATAACTGTATGCTTGGATAAGATTTCTGTTTTCTCTGTCATTTATCATGCTTGGCATGCTTTTTGTAAAATCGATAAGTGCTTTAATATGCTTTGTATAGAAACTCATAACTCCTTTTGTCGATATATCAAAATTATCGACTTTCTTTCTTATTGATGTCAAATCATTTGAGATATATAAAAAATCTATATTTTTAAAAAAATAGACAGATTTTGTGGCTTCCATGGCTCTGTCAAAATTTTCTCTTGCTTTTGCAAGGGATTCCGTATCATTTGCATCACCTTTTGTTACAAAGCCGTTGCTGAGACCTCTTTCTATCTGCATAGTATGAATTACTCTAGAGATAGCTCTAGCTTCAACAATATGCTTTTTTGTAGTTTCAAATTCTTGTTTTACATTAATATCGTTGACAATCCTGCCGATGGATAAGATGAAGATGACGATTATAGGAACCGAAGTTAAAAAAAGTAGTTTTGATTTTAAGTCTAGTTGCATATATGATTCCTTCAGTTGACTTTTGGATATATAAATTAGAAAATATTGTATCAAAAAAATAGCTAGTTTCTATAAAATATGAATATAATTTTAAATATTGAATTAGTTTTTATATAATAAGATATAATTAATTTTATAAGAATTGAATTTGTGAATAGTTCTAAGTTGCAAAAAATATTGTATGATTGCTTTAGAGAAATATTTTTCGATAATATTGAGGCGCTAAATGATTTATGAACTGAGTAATCCAATTACAAAAACTTTAGTCACACATTTAAGAAATCATAGTATAGTTTAAATCTGAACAGTCCAATAATAACCTATTTTACTTCTACTCGATTTCTTCCATATTCTTTAGCCAAATACAGGGTATCATCTGCTCGTTTGATAAATGAGTCACTTGTGTCATCTTCTTTAAAATTTGTCACTCCAAAACTTGCAGTTACCTTTCCAACATCTTTAAAGTTGTATGATTCTATAGCGTGTCTTAATCGCTCTGCTAAAATTTGCGCTTCATCAGATGGGATGTCTGGCTGGAGTATGATAAATTCCTCCCCGCCCCAACGCGCAATCAAATCACTTTTTCTGATAGTATCATGTCCAATCTTAGCAATCATTTTAAGAACATCATCACCGCAAAGATGTCCATACGTATCATTTACTTCTTTAAAGTTATCTATATCAAATAAGATGACTGACAAATTTACTTTATATCTTTTAGCCCTATCTATAGAGTAGTGAAGCACTTCATCAAATCTCAAACGGTTTGGGAGACCTGTCAGCTTGTCTGTTGTAGCTTGTTCCTTAAGTTTTTGTTCTAGCAGCATATGCTCGGTAACATCTTTTCCACTTGATACAAAATAGCTTATATTGCCTTTTTGTCCAATAATTGGTGCAATTGCTTTGTACTCATGATAAAGCTCACCATTTTTCTTTTTATTTATTAAGTAACCTCTAAACATATCTTTTGATAAAATAGTTGCCCATATTTTATTTTCGTAAAAGTCGGTTGAGTGAGTTCCTGATTTTAATATATTTGGCTTTTTACCGATTGCTTCTTGTTTTGTAAAGCCTGTTTGTTGCTCAAACGCAGGATTTACATATTCAATAATTCCATCTATATCCGTTATTACAACACTATCTCCGCTATATTCAATTGCACTTGAAAGCTTTAACATATCCATTTCCGTTTTATGTCGCAATAATTTAAATAGACCAATAGCAGCAAATGCGGAGACCACTCCAGTAAAAGCACGAAAGATTTGAACAGGCACTCCAAAGTATTCTTGAAAACTTACATAGTTTATAATCGAAGCCATTAACAGTGGTGCTTTGGGAACAACAATTCCTGCAAAAATTCCATAAAAGAAAAAAGATAAGCTCAAAATAAACAAGTAAGCTTTTGCTGATGTAAAGGTCTCCATTCCTTTCGCATCTTTATGCATAAATAGTACATATGAAGTTAAGAAGATTCCAGGGATGCCAAATAGATATCGTGCCCATATATTTCCTTCTAGATAGAGGTTATTACTTTGAAAAGAAAACACTAAAAACATCAAAATAAGAATGATTATAATAAATTTTATACGAGTAAGTGATGATTTTTTTTGTTCCAAAAGAGAGATGAGTCCAAAGTATAGTAAAAATAGGTAAGATAGCGGTAAAATCACGAAGCTTATCATCTCAACTATCGGTGTTTTAGTTTGCTCTATATATGCAAACATGTCAATCCATTCACTTATTCCATGAATAATACCAAATACTCCTATCATCCAGAAATGCTTACCTAATCTGATAAAGACGGACATCTTCGGGTATAACAACACGGCAAGACCCAACGAGAAAAATGACAAACCATAAATAAAATATATATAAATCACTACACTACCTTAAATTTAACAAATCAAGAGACCGTAAAATAAACTATGTAAACCACCTTTTATTTCCAAATCAGTTGATATATTTTGACATAATTTAGCTAAAAAATATACTAAGTTGGGGATAAATCTCAAACCAATTTCTTATACTAGACATATTCCATTTTTCTTGTTGCTCCTGTGTGGCTAGATACATAACTTTAAAAGCAGATTCTACAGTCGGGAACGAGCCTTTGGATTTAGTCTTCCTTTTTATTGTTGCATTTAAAGATTCTATAGGATTTGTAGTATAAATTAGCTTTCTCACAAAATCTGGATATTTGAAAAAAGTTGAAAGTTCAGACCAGTGAGTTTGCCAGGAAGCTGTAATATTTGGATACTTTTTACCCCAAATATCATTGAAGTCTGTAAGTGCAAGTTGTGCATCTTCTTCATTATGAGCTGAATAAACTGACTTAAGATCTTCAGCAACTGCCTTTCTATCTTTTCAAGATACAAACTTCAAAGAGCTTCTTATCTGATGCACGATACATCTTTGTATCTCAGCTTTAGGATAAACTGCTTTGATAGCTTCATTAAAGCCATTAAGACCATCTATTTGTCAAGCGCGGAATTAAATTAGGCAGATTTTCGTAGGATTTTTTACGAATAGTAACCTTAAGCGACAATGGTTTAACTTACTCCTTTTGTTGATTTTTTGGTCTGAAACTTATACAGGTCTGAATCTACCATTCCTTCTT
>NZ_JBFFMZ010000022.1:0-4804 GCF_041563495.1 Sulfurimonas sp. | reverse complement strand
GGGAAACGCCTGGCTCCATTCCGAACCCAGAAGCTAAGCCTCTCATCGCTGATAATACTGCATCTTTCAGGTGTGGAAACGTAGGTCGCTGCCTAGTTGATCAATTTACTCTTATTTACTCCCTCTTTTTAACTTTATTTATTACTTTTTATAACTATTTTTATCTCCATTATTATGGTATTATTTCATATATTATTTTAGGATGCTATATGAAAAATTATATAAAAGATCAAATAAAAAAATCTTATGAAACTAAACAAGCTATTTATCAAAATGAAGAACTATTAAATAAGATATTAGAAGTTTCTCGGTTATGTGTAGAACTTTATAGAGGTCCAAATAAAACTATTTTGGCAGGTAATGGCGGAAGCGCGGCAGATGCACAGCATATTGCTGCTGAACTTGTCGGAAGATACGGTTTTGACAGACCATCTATTCCATCATTGGCGCTTACTACAGATACCTCAAATTTAACTGCTATTGGTAATGACTATGGTTATGATAAAGTTTTTTCTCGTCAACTTGAGGGAATGGGTCAGAGTGGTGATATTTTTATTGGCATCTCTACTTCTGGTAACTCTGTAAATATTATTAATGCTTTTAATAGTGCAAAAGAAAAAGGCATCACTACCGTTGCTTTAGTTGGTCGTGATGGAGGTGAAATGGCTAAAATGGCAGATTATGCTTTAGTAGTACCTTCAGATTCTACTCCTAGAATACAAGAATCTCATATATTAATTGGACATATTATTTGTGATATTATTGAAAAAGAAATATTTGGTGAGGGTGTTTGTTAATTGCAAATGAATAGAGCACTTTTTCTTGATCGTGATGGTGTGGTAAATGTTGAAAAGGACTATCTTTATAAAATAGAAGATTTTGAGTTTATAGACGGAATATTTGAACTATGCAAATATTATCAAGACTCTGGTTATATAATAGTTGTAGTGACAAATCAATCTGGAATAGCTAGAGACTATTATTCAGACGAGGATTTTCATGAACTCACTTCTTGGATGCTAGAAGAGTTTTCTTCTAAAGGCATTGTTATAAAAAAAGTTTACTATTGTCCTCATCATCCAGATATATCAGGAAAGTGTGATTGTCGAAAACCAAATCCCGGAATGTTATTACAAGCCGCAAAAGAGTTAGATATAGACCTTAAAAATTCTATTATTGTAGGCGATAAAGAAAGAGATATTATGGCTGGCATCAATGCAGGGTTAACAACTACCTATCTGTTCGATGAGAGTAATAGTGTCACTAACTCACAAGCGAATAAAATAGTTTCAAAATTAGAGGATATATATAATGCTAATACTTAACAGCGGCGGTACATTTAACAAAAGATATAACCCATTAAACGGTGAATTAGAGATACCATATGATAATGAAGTCATAGAAAGGATATTGACAAGTACTGATTTTGATTATGACTTAGCCGGTGTTGTATATAAAGACAGTCTCGATATGGATATGAATGACAGAAAAATGCTTGCAAGCATCATAATGGAATCAAAGGATGACACTTTTATATTAGTTCACGGTACAGATAGTATGAATATTACAGCAGAATTTTTATCAGAGATTTTTGATGATAGAAAAATCATTATCACAGGTGCAATGCATCCATTTGAGATAGATAATGTTGAAGCAAGTTTAAATCTCGGTATAGCTATCGGTTTTGCAAAAGCAAATCCCAAAAACGGTGTATATATTTGTATGAACGGTTTGATCGAACCTTGTAAAAATATAGTAAAAAATAGAGCTTTAGGAAAGTTTGAACTTGTCAAATAGTGTAGCATGTAGTCATTGTCATCTGGAGTTTGATGAATCTGTTATGATTAAAGACGGAAGTCATTATTTTTGTTGTAACGGCTGTCAAGGTGTTTTTAATCTTTTAAGTGACAAAGGATTAGATAGTTTTTACGATAAGAGTTCAAACACAAAACTCACTCCCCCGACAAAAAAATATGAAGACTCATCAAATTTTGATACAGAACCCTTTAGAGATGCTTTTGTAAAATTAAACAGTGACGGTTTTAATGAAGTATCCCTGATTATTGAGGGTATTCACTGTTCAGCATGTGTATGGTTAAATGAAAAAGCTCTGCATAAAATGGATGGAGTAATAGAAGCAGATATAAATTTTACAAACAACAAAGCTACTATAGTATGGGCTGATGATGTAGTAAAGCTTTCACGCATAATAGATATGATCCGCTCAATCGGTTACAATGCATTTGCTTATGATGCCTCTATTCAAGAGACGCATGCAAATAAAGAAAGAAAGTCTTACTACTTGAAGATGGCAGTTGCAATCTTTGCATCTATGAACATTATGTGGATAGCAGTAGCGCAGTATGCCGGATATTTCAGCGGAATCACGCAAGATGTCAAAACAATACTCAATATTGCTGAGGGTGTCTTGGCCACACCTGTTTTATTTTATAGTGGATGGGTTTTTTTTAGAGGTGCTTACTACGGACTGAAGACAAAAGTTGTAAATATGGACCTGCTAGTTGCAACCGGAGCATTGTCTACTTATATTTACTCAATCTATATAACAATAGCTGAGCAGGGAGAGGCTTATTTTGACTCAGTAAGTATGATTATTACTTTTGTACTAATCGGTAAATTCTTAGAAGTGCTGAGTAAAAAGAATGCTGCGGATATTTTAGATGTAATAGGTAAACATATCCCAACTGAAGTAAATCTTGTTATCAATGGTGCTGTAGTAGCTTGTAAGCTTGACAATGTAAAAGTTGGAGATGAAGTAGTTGTAGCATCCGGCGAGAAAGTTCTTTTAGACGGTGAGATAATCAAAGGTGAAGGTTCCTTTGATGAGTCAAATCTCACAGGAGAAAGTGAACCGATATATAAAAAAGTTGGAGATACCGTAATAAGCGGGACTACAAGTATAGATGCTGATGTGCATTTTATAGCATCTAAAGACTTTAAACATTCAACACTTTCTAATATAGTCACGCTATTGGAATCTGCAATAAATAAAAAACCTAAGATACAGCAGATTGCAAACAGATTATCAGAACATTTTTCGTCTGCTATATTGGCTCTGTCTGTTTTAACTTTTTTTGTTTGGTTGGTATTTGGCAACAGTTTTGAACTGTCGTTTATGGTAGGAATATCTGTTATTATTATAGCTTGTCCTTGTGCATTAGCATTGGCAACGCCTGTAGCAACATTGGTGGGGCTAAGTTTAGGTGCGGCAAAAGGTATACTTTTTAAAGAAGCAGCTCAACTTGAAACGATGGCTAAAGTTGATACATTGGTGTTAGATAAAACTGGGACTATAACCATAGGAAAACCGGAAGTTGTAAATGTGCATATTTACGCAGAGTTTGACAAAACACTACTGCACTCTCTTACAAAACTCTCTAAACACCCTGTAGCATCCGGAATAGTTAAATATTTAAAAGAAGAAGATGAAAACATACAAGAGATTATTTTTGATGAATTTTCTCAAATTCCAGCATCCGGAATAAAAGCAAAATATGGAGATATAGAAGTTTTAGGAGGAAACTTAAAACTTTTAAAACAAAATGATATATCGATTGATTTTAGTACAGACAATACACTTTTTTATTATGTGGTAAATAAAAAGATAGTGGCAATTTATGAATTAAGTGATAAGATAAAAGATGGAGCTAAAGAACTAGTAAAAGAGCTAGAAGATAAAAATATAAAAGTTATTATGCTTACCGGAGATAATGAACATATTGCCAAAAAAATTGCAAAGCAAGTCGGCATTACAGAACTTTTTTATGAGCAGACACCTCAAAATAAATCTGAGTATATAGATAGTCTTCATCAGCAAAAAAGAACCGTGGTCATGGTTGGGGATGGAGTGAATGATATTCTGGCTTTATCGTCCGCGGATATAGGTATTGTTATGGGCAGCGGAAGTGACATTGCCGTAGAAGTTGGAGATGTGGTCTTGCTTAATGACTCACTTCAATCACTACAAGATGCTTTTAAAATAAGCCGTACTACTTATGGATTGATAAAACAAAACCTGTTTATTTCTCTTGCGTATAATGCTATTACGATTCCACTCGCAATGGCAGGGTATGTTATACCTCTTGTTGCAGCTATATCTATGTCTGTAAGCTCACTCTTGGTTGTTGGAAATTCCATGAGAATAAGATACAAATGGAAAAAAAATTAACACTAAAGGTTTTTTATGGATAACTGGGTAATTGCTATGATGCTGGGAGCTTCTATCTTATTGGGTGCTATAGCGCTGTTTGCATTTTTATGGGCTATAAAAAATGGTCAGTTTGATGATGAAGAGAAGTTTTTAAATGCTGCGAAGTTTGACGGTGAAGATGAGCTTAATGATGCAATAAAGCAAGAACAGAAAAAAGAAGCTTTGAAGAAAAATTATAGACCTGAATAAAAAAGAAGTTGAAAAATTATTGAGTGAAGATAAATCGCCCCAAAGGGGCAATTTAAGATAAATTATTTACCTATAGTTTGTGCGAAAGCATCTAAATCAGCGTCAGAATATTTTCCAACTTGACCTTTCATAAGACCTTTCATTGGACCACCATAAGTACCAGCTTTGTAGCCTTTAAGAGCAGTTGCAATTTCAGCGTGAGTCATTTCAGCAACGTTTTTAGATTTACCTAGAGCTTTTTTACTCCAGTCAGCACCGTGACAAGAAGTACAAGCTTTTCCATTTACTGCTGCCATTGAAGCTGTTGCTAGTGCTAAAGTAGCGATTGAAGCGATTACGATTTTTTTCATTTTTTTTCCTTAGATTAATTTTCGAACCAATTAT
>NZ_JBFFMZ010000021.1:0-6319 GCF_041563495.1 Sulfurimonas sp. | reverse complement strand
TCGCTGCCTAGTTGATCAATTTACTCTTATTTACTCCCTCTTTTTAACTTTATTTACTTAATCTGTTTACAAATATCCTTATTTTTATTTATAGCTTATATTATCTATACCTTCATTTAGCAGTGGATAGTTGAAGAGTTTATATACGCATAATTTACATGATTTTTATTTATACAGATTAAATATTATTGTTTTTATAGATTTTTGTTACTGTTTTGTAATTTTATTGTGATAATATTGTTACATATATACACAATATCATTTAGATATCACAAATTTTATATTTTTTATATATAATATACCCAGTAACTAATTATATAAAAAACTTATAATTATACACTTTAACTATACAATAATTCTATTTACTAATAATATATATCATATTTAATTATATAAATGCTTTTTATCGCTTTATCTATTATTTTTTTTAATATAACTAGTTTTTTTTTTAAGACTTAGTTAAAATTAACTCTCCTATAATGTTCAAAGATAAAGTAGATTATCTATTTTAAAATCTTATATTACTCGTAGGAGAGAAAATGAAAAAAACAATCAAGTTAGCTCTAGTAGCTGCTCTAGCTTTAGGTGCAACATCTGCATTCGCAACAAACGGTGCAGCATTAATTGGAACAGGTGCTAAGTCTCGTGGTATGGGTGGAACTGGTATAGGTGTTTCTCACGGTGCTGAGTCAGCTTTAGCTAACCCTGCATTAATTACATCTGTTAAAGGTACTGAGATCTCTTTTGGGGGTACTATCTTTATGCCAAATGTTAAAAGTACAAATGCTTTAACTGGTGTTGGCGGGCCGACAGGTAGTGCTGATAGTGATGCAAGTATGAGTGTTATACCAGAAGTTTCTTTAGCTTCAAAAGTTAATGACAACTTTTATTGGGGTATTGGTATGTGGGGCACTGGTGGTATGGGTGTAGATTATCGTGGTCAAACTGCTCAAATGGAAATGGTAACAAATCTTCAACTTATGCAATTTGGAGTTCCTTTAGTATATACAACTAATAATTTTAGTATCGGTATTACACCAATTCTTCAATATGGTTCTTTAGATATTAATTATGTTCCACCTGCTGCATTTGCTGCTTATTCAGCTTACTCAAAAACTAAGGGCGCTGGTGTAGGTCAAGATTTACAGTTTGGTTATAATATAGGTTTGGCGTATGAAATATCTGACCTTACAATAGGTGCAGTATATAAATCACAAATTGATATGAAATATAAGGGTGTAATGTCAAATACTATTGATTTATTTTCATCTACGCAAGCATATGCAAATGATAAACTTTCAACACCTGCAGAGATTGGTGTCGGTGCAAGTTATAAATTCAATGAGCATACTGTAGCATTAGACTATAAACAAATTCAATGGTCAAAAGCAAAAGGTTATGAAGATTTTGAGTGGAAAGATCAAAATGTTTATACATTTGGTTATGAATATGCAACAACTACTTGGGCCGCTCGTTTAGGATATAACTATTCAAAAAGTCCTATTGAAAAACAAACATATACAGGTGTAAATAGTGCTAAATTGAGTTCAGGAGTAGTAAATACATTCAACTTACTTGGATTTCCAGGAGTAGTACAATCACATATGACTGTTGGTGGTACATATAACTTTAACAGTAACACTTCTCTTGATGCAGCGTACACGTATGCTCCTGAGGTAAGTGAAACTATGACTAACTTTGCTGGTAATGATATCACTGTTAAACATTCACAGACTAGTTTAAGTTTACAACTTAACTACGCATTCTAATTGTTAGAATAGCATAAATTCTTCTTCATTCTAAATGCCGCCTTTTTGGCGGCATCCTGTTTACATACTTTCAATAATCAATCTTTCCCCATATTCAAATCTCATAATCTATATAAATTTACTTAAATGCTTTAATGGTTATTTTTATATTAGTAAACTAAAAGATTAGTGATGAATTTTAAAGAGGATATTTAAATTGAAATAAGATATGGAGAAAAAGATTTTTTGGCAGTGATGATTTATATCATCACTGCTTCTCTGCTACCTTCTTTTATCTCACCGATTAGGTAAGAACCTTCTGCTTGAGCCAAAACAGTATTTACATTTTTTTCTTCAATTACAAGTATCATTCCGACACCCATGTTAAACGCTCTAAACATCTCATCACGATCAACATGTTCTGACATCAGTTCAAATATAGGTAGAACTTTAATAGCGTCTTTTTTTACTTCAGCCATCAAATTTTCTGGAAGAACACGAGGTAGGTTCTCAACAATTCCGCCACCTGTGATATGAGCCATGGCTACTATTTCATTTTTTAATTTTTTAAATGTTTTTACGTAGATGTTAGTAGGTTCAAGTAGAGTCTCTATAAGTGGTTTTCCGTTGAAGTCATCTTCAAACTTCATACCCATTTTTTCAAACAGAACTTTTCTAGCAAGAGAGAAACCGTTTGAGTGAAGTCCAGAACTTGGAAGTGCTATAAGTTTATGACCTGCACGTACAAGAGAAACTCTATCCATTTCAGATTTTTCAGCTACACCGACAGCAAAACCTGCTAAGTCATAATCATCCTCTGAGTACATTCCTGGCATTTCAGCAGTCTCGCCACCGATAAGTGCGCATTCACTTCTAATACAGCCCTCAGCTATACCAGCAACTACATTAGTAGCTACATTTACATCAAGCTTTCCTGTTGCATAATAATCTAAGAAGAAAGATGGAGTACCAAAGTTACAAAGAAGGTCATTAACACACATAGCTACAAGGTCGATTCCTACAGTGTTATGTATACCGCTGTCTATCGCAAGTTTAAGCTTTGTACCAACACCGTCTGTCGCTGCAAGCATTACTGGCTCGTTAAATCCTTTTGGAAGTTCAAAAGCACCTGCAAAAGAACCGATACCACCCATAACACCTGGAATCCTTGTAGATTTTACTAATGGTTTAATATTCTCAACAAAACTGTTTCCGGCATCAATATCGACACCGGCATCTTTATAACTAATTTGACTCATTTAGGCCTCCGAATTATTTGGTACGTCACATTTCTTACTAACGATACAAAGTGGACAGAAGTTGGTAATACCTGCGATAAGAGGAATAACTCCTAAATAAAACCAATAGATTCCAGTAATAACGCCTGTAGCAATTAAAGCTAAACCTATAGTAATACGAAAAACTCTACAAAACTTTCTGATTTTGTTGTAGTCCATTTAATACCCTTAATTTTTTTGTAATTATATCTATATTAAGTAAAATTAATCATAATATGCTAAAATCGCCTTAATTAAATAAGGAATTATTAAAATGAAAAAATTTATCTACTCTGAGATGATGGTACATGTACCGATGTGTACTAGTAAAAATCCGCAAAATGTTTTAATTGTTAGTGACAATGTAGATCAACTGGCAAAAGAGATGCTAAAGTACAGTGATATAAATACACAAGCGGTTGAGTGTTCTTTAGACGCCGTGCGTAACTTAGATGATTCTAGTTTTGATGTAGTTATTTGTGAAATGAGTTCAGATGCTGCGCTTTTAGCACATATAAACCGCGTCTTAAAAGAGGATGGTCAATTGTCAATTACGCATCCTTCTTTAGATGATGTCGATGCAAATAAAACTATGATGCAAGTTCTGGGAAATTACTTTAAAGTTATTATGCCGTATAATATCGGTAATGGTTCAACAGCGCTTTTAGCTTCTAAAGAATACCACCCGACTGCAGACATCAATTTGCATCGCGCTGATATGCTTGATGATAATCAGTTTTATAACTGTGACGTTCATATAGCCTCATTTGCAATGGGCAACTATATTCGTAAAGAGTATTTAGGAATCATCAAAAACTAATAAACAAGGTATTAGATGGCATTTGAATACGCTATTGCATTAACGGGGGGAATAGCTACAGGCAAAAGCACTGTAGCATCTCTGCTCGCCTTAAATGGTATGAGAGTCATAGATGCAGATAGCATCTCCCATGAAATATTGGATGCTTCAGTTTCTTGGGTAAAAGAGACTTTTGGTGATGAGTACGTAAGCGGTTCTAAAGTTAATCGTGCAAAACTTGGAAATCTGGTGTTTTCAGATGATGAAAAAAAAAGAGTCTTAGAAGAGTTTTTACATCCTAAGATTAGAGATGAAATACAAAAGCGAAGCATCAAGCAGGACAGTTTCAAATTCCCATACCTTATAGATATTCCACTGTTCTTTGAAAAAGGCTCTTATGACATAAAAGAGAGCGTGGTCGTTTACACTCCTGCTGATATTCAGCTAGAGCGTTTTATGAAGCGAAATGGCTACTCCAAAGAGGAATCACTAAGAAGAATTAATTCTCAGATGCCAATAGAAGAGAAGAAAAAAAGAGCTACTTGGGTTATAGATAACTCTAAAAACTTAAAACATCTTCAACAAGAGGTTGAAGACTTTGTCGAAAAAATAAAGGTTAAATACTTATGAGAGTAGCTAAATACAGTGCAAACGGAAATGATTTTGTAGTATTTCATTCTGATGTTAAAGAAGATAGAACAGAGTTAGCAAAAGAGTTATGTCACAGACAAGAAGGCATCGGAGCAGATGGCCTGATAGTTATAGTTCCAAACAGTGATTATGATTTTGAGTGGCAGTTTTATAATTCTGACGGAAGTCATGCAGATATGTGCGGAAACGGTTCACGCGCTTGTGCGCATTACGCATATGCCAATAAACTGGCACCAAAAAATATGAGTTTCTTGACCGGAGCCGGTGTAATAAACGCTGAGGTAAACGGTGACATGGTCCTTAGTGAACTGACACCGCCTAAAATATTAAATAAAAATATAGAGTTTAACGGTAAATCTTGGTGGCTGGTTGATACAGGTGTTCCGCATCTTGTTCATTTTACACAAAATATAGAAGCATTTGACATAGAAGAAGCTAGAGAACTTAGATACAAATACAATGCAAACGTAAATATTGCTTTTATAGACGCAGATAAAAATATCAAAATAAGAACTTATGAACGCGGTGTTGAAGATGAGACACTAGCTTGCGGTACCGGAATGGCGGCTTGTTTTTACAGAGCTTACATAGAAGAAAAAGTTCCTAATAACATTGAAGTTTATCCTAGAAGCGGTGATACGCTATATCTTGGAATGAACGATAGAACGATTACTTTTAGAGGAAGAGTAAAAAATACTTTTAATACGGATTGGAATCTTGCTTAGTCAGTACACTATATGAGCAAAGCCCATATAGTTACGCTAGACGCTTAGACTTTAAAGTCCGGCAGCCTCAACGATTTTTGCTTGATGGTCGGCTATAAGCGGTTCAATTACTTCATCAAGAAGTCCACCGTTCATAATCTCATTTAGTCTGTAAAGCGTAAGAGTGATTCTATGATCACTAATACGATTTTGCGGATAGTTGTATGTTCGTATACGTCCACTTCTATCTCCGGTTCCTACTTGAGCAGATCTGGCTTCGCTATCCTTAGCCTGAGCCTCTTGCATCTCAAGATCAAAAAGTCTGGCTTTTAGAACTTTCATAGCTTTTTCTCTATTTTTGTGTTGAGATTTTTGATCTTGATTTGTTACTACTAGACCAGTTGGCAAGTGAGTAATCCTAACAGCAGAGTCAGTTGTATTAACAGACTGACCACCACAGCCGGAAGAACGCATAACATCGATCTTTAAATCATTCTCATTTATTTCAACTTCAACATCATCAACTTCGGGCATTACTGCAACCGTGATAGCTGAAGTATGAACACGTCCTTGAGATTCCGTTGCCGGAACACGTTGAACACGGTGAGTTCCACCTTCATATTTCAACCTGCTATAAACCTGATCACCCTTAATAAGTGCTATAACTTCTTTAAATCCACCGGCATCTGATGGAGAACTGCTCATAAGTTCAACTTTCCAGCCTTTTACATCAGCATATCGAGTATAAGCATCAAAAAGATCGCCTACAAAGATTGCTGCCTCATCACCACCCGCTCCGGCACGAAGCTCAACAATGATATTTCTATCATCATTAGGATCTTTAGGTAGGAGCAGAAGTTTAATTTCTTCTTCTATTCGTGGTTTTTTAGGTTCAAGCTCTTTAAGCTCTTCTTTTGCCATTTCGCCCATTTCAGCATCAGAAAGCATTTCTTTTGCATCAGCAATATCTGATATTAAAGTTTTGTATTCTTTTGCTTTTTCAACGATTGGTAAAAGTGAAGATTGTTCTTTTGAGAGTTCTGTCATTCTTTTGATGTCAGAAGTTATGTCAGGTGAACTCAGCATTTCGCTAAGTTCATTATAACGGTTGATAAACGGAGTAAGTTTATCAGCAAGCAT
>NZ_JBFFMZ010000020.1:0-10369 GCF_041563495.1 Sulfurimonas sp. | reverse complement strand
TGAAGGGATACGACCAAGAAGTGCTGACATCTCAGAACCTGATTGAGCAAAACGGAAGATATTATCAACGAACATTAGTACGTCAAGGTTCTTCTCATCTCTAAAGTACTCAGCCATAGTAAGACCAGTAAGAGCGATACGATTACGTGCTCCCGGAGGCTCACTCATCTGACCGTAGCACAGTGCAACTTTATCAAGTACATTAGAATCTTTCATCTCATGGTAAAGGTCATTTCCTTCACGAGTTCTCTCACCAACACCAGCAAATACAGATAGACCGTCATGACCCATTGCAACGTTGTGAATAAGCTCCATAATAATAACTGTTTTACCAACACCTGCACCACCGAATAGACCAACTTTACCACCTTTAGAGTAAGGAGCAAGTAAGTCAACAACTTTGATACCAGTTTCAAACATCTCTGTAGTAGTAGATTGTTCAACTAGAGCTGGAGGCTCACGGTGAATAGACCAGGTAGGAGCATCAGAAACTTGCTCTCCACCATCAATAGTTTCACCAATTACGTTAAAGATACGACCTAGTACCTTTTCACCAACCGGAACTTTAATAGGAGCACCGGTAGCTGTAGCTTCCATTCCACGAACTAGACCTTCACTCATATCCATCGCAATTGTTCTTACACGGCCATCACCTAAGTGAGCTGCAACTTCAAGTACTAAACGAGTTTCAGTACCTTCTAAACTAATTTGAACTTCGATTGCTTCATTAATTATTGGAAGATAACCATCAAAATCAACATCAACAACCGGGCCCATAACCTGGCTTATTTTACCAATCATATTTTTCTCCATTATTTCATAGACTCTACGCCACTTATAATCTCTATAAGTTCCGTAGTAATAGCTGCTTGTCTAGCTTTATTATACTCGACATTTAATGACTTAACCATCTCTTTTGCATTGTTAGTAGCTGTATCCATAGCCTGCATTCTAGCACTGTGCTCAGCGGCAACTGAATCTATAAGTGCATAATACATAGCATATTCAACATATTTACTAACTAAAGAGTCTAGCATATGCTCTTCATCTTGAGCTTCCACCTCAAGTATTGAGTTTTGTACATCAGTACACTCAAACTGAGTTGTATCCACAGGCAATACATTATTAACATGTAACTCTTGAGTTATCATGTTTTTGTATCCGTTGTAGATAATATGAAGACCATCGATTTTACCATCTTTGTAATCTTCAATAGAGGTCATAATGAACTCGTCAGCTCTCTCTTTATCAGGTTTTGAACTTAAATTAGTAACTGTGTCAAACATCTCGACTTCGTTATATTTAAAAAATTCAACACCTTTTTTACCGATACCACGTAAACGCACTTTTACATTTTTATCTTTATACTCTTTAATAAGTTTTTTAACAGCTTTAATAGTTTGAATATTAAAACCGCCGCATAAACCTTTATCAGCAGTTACAAAAATAATGTCAACCATTTTTGGGTTTTCAATCTCTATAAAACAGCGATTGTCAATTCCTCCAACTTTGTTACATTTTATGCGTCCAGCTATTTCGGCAATAACCTGATTCATTTTTGCAGCATAAAGACGAGAGCGTTTTGCAAGCTCTTCTGCACGACGAAGCTTAGCAGTTGATACAAGCTTCATTGCACGAGTCGTCTTTTGAGTGTTAGTGACACTCTTTATCTGTCTCTGAATATCTTTCAAGTTTGCCATAAAGTTTTCCTTACGCTACTACGAAAGTAGCTTTGAATTCTTCTAGTGCTTTGATTAAAAGTGCTTTAGTATCGTCATCTACTTTTGAAGTGCTTCTGATATTCTCAAAAATTTGAGGATAAGATGCTTCAATAAACGGATACAATTCAGCTTCAAAACGAACAACATTAGATGCATCGAAATCATCTAAGAAACCTTCATTACCAGCAAAAATGATAGCAACTTGCTTCTCAGCAGATAGTGGAGAGAAAGGTCCTTGTTTAAGAACTTCTACCATTCTTTGTCCACGCTCTAGTTGATTACGAGATGTTTCATCAAGGTCAGATGCGAATTGAGCGAATGCTTGAAGTTCACGATACTGAGCAAGGTCAAGACGTAAAGTACCGGCAACTTGCTTAGTAGCTTTAATCTGAGCAGCACCACCAACACGAGATACAGAAAGACCAACGTTAATCGCCGGACGTACACCTGAGTTGAATAGTTCAGTCTCTAGGAAAATCTGACCATCTGTAATAGAGATAACATTAGTTGGAATATATGCCGAAACATCACCAGCTTGTGTCTCAATGATAGGAAGAGCAGTTAAAGAACCTGCACCTCTTTCATCTGAAACTTTTGCAGCTCTTTCTAAAAGACGAGAGTGAATATAGAAAACATCGCCAGGGTATGCTTCACGGCCCGGAGGACGACGAAGGATAAGTGACATCTCACGGTATGCAACTGCATGCTTAGATAAATCATCATATACAATTAGACCATGTCTTGCATTGTCACGGAAGTACTCACCCATAGTAACACCAGTATATGGAGCTAAAAATTGAAGTGCTGCTGCTTCAGCTGCAGTAGAAGAAACGATGATTGTGTATTCTAATGCACCATGCTCTTCTAAACGACGGATAATCTGCGCTACAGTTGATTCTTTTTGACCAACAGCAACATAGATACAAACAACGCCATTACCTTTTTGGTTAATGATAGCATCGATCGCAACTGTTGTTTTACCAGTTTGTCTGTCGCCGATGATAAGCTCTCTTTGACCTCTACCGATTGGAACAAGTGCATCAATTGCTTTAATACCAGTTGCTAATGGCTCATGAACAGATTTTCTATCCATAATACCAGGTGCTTTCTCCTCAACGAAACGAGTTTCAGTTGTCTCGATTGGACCTTTACCGTCAATTGGCTCACCAAGTGCATTTACAACACGACCTAAAAGTGCATCACCAACTGGAACTTTAAGAAGACGACCTAGTCTTTTAACTGACATACCCTCTTTTAAGTCTACACCAAGTCCGAGAATAACAACACCTACTGCGCTCTCCTCAAGGTTCATTACTAAACCTTTAGTTCCCTCTTCGAACTCTACCATTTCACCAGCCATAACATTACTTAGTCCGTAAACCTGTGCAACGCCATCAGCATAAGAAACAATTTTACCTGTTTCGTTAATATCAACACTTAATTCAAAGTTATCGATACGCTCTTTAATTATTGAGCTGATTTCATCAGCTTGAATTTTTGCTACCACTACTTTTCTCCTCTCATGAAGTTAAATTGCTTTTATTATATGTTCTATAATTTGATTGTTTATTCTTGTTTTAGAAAAGTTAATCTCTACACCAAGATCTTCTACATCCACTTTAATACCATTAAAATTATCTTTAATAAAATTTAATGAGATGTTTGAATCAAATTTTTTACTTAAACCACTACTTAAATCTTGTATGACTTTTGCATCTAAATCGCTGTCACTATATACAACACCCGCGTAAGTTTTACTTGTATCTGCTGTATCTTTTCTCATTCCTTCTGCTAAAGCAGGAATAATAGAAGTACGGTTTTTTTCAACAAGTAGTTTGATTAAAGAATTAATACTTTCAGACTCAGCAGGTTTTACTGCAGCTAAAAGGATTTCTGCTTTTTCTTCTTTAGTTACCATAGGGTTATCAATAATCTGCATGAACTTTGCGTCATTGAATGATTCAGCCAAAGCTGAAAATACTACAGTCATATTTTGCATTGTTTGAGCATCAGAACTCTGTTTTAGAGCTTTGATATATCTTTTTGCAATTAATTCTTCCATATTATGCCACCTTCTTTAAGATAACATTAGCCATAGCTTCTTTATCAAAACTGTCAGCACTCTGACTTAGAACTTCGTTTAGAACATCTTCAACAACAGTTCGAACCATTTTTCTTTGTTCAAACTCCATCAACGATGCATTATGCCTAATCATATTTTCTAAGTCTGCTTCGCATTGAAGCATGATATTGTCATTTAATATCTTATTTTCTTTTTTTGAAGTAGCAATTAATTCTTCTGCAAATTTCTCAGCATCAGAAATTTTAGTTAAAGCTTCTTTTTTAAGAGAAATAGACTCATTTAACTTATCTTGAACTTTTTGCAATTCATCAGCGATTCCCTGACTTCTCGCACTAAAAAAGTTTTTAGCAGGCTCTGCGACAAGATACCATACAAGACCAAAAAATAGTAAAAAGTTTACTGTTCTTTGAACAATGTCTGTTCCTCCGCTCTCTGCACCACTAGATGCTAATGCATAAGTTGATATCATTATAATTAATAGTAAAATTCTACTCACACCACATCCTTATATTTGACTAAATTTAGCTTTTACAGCTTCTTTAAACAATGGAACTTGTGACATCAGATCACTTGTTAATTGTTTTTTAGATTCAGCAATTGACTGCTCAAATTCTAAATATTGGCTAGCTAATTCAGCACGCTTCGCTTCTAACTTACTATCTGCTAACTCTTTAGCATCTTCTATTACTTTCTCTCTTAGGGCCGCAGCTTCCAGTTTAGCGTTTGTAATTATTGATTGAGCTTTTGAATTAAGTTCGTTAATTTCATCATCATTATTACCTACTTTTTGCAGATCTTTTTTAATGTCATCATCTCTTTTATTCATAAAGCTAAATAATGGATTATAAAGCCAACTGTTTAGAACGGCGATTAGTGAAAGAAATACAACAAATGTAGCTAAAAGTAGTATCGGATTTATATCTAACATAGCACCTCCTAAAAGTTGCGTGATTATACTATGTCGAAATTGAAAGGATAGTTAAATTATGAAAGAATTTTAAAGAATTTTATAATTTTTATAAAGAGTAGTGAATATACACAGTCTTTAAAGACTATTTTGAGAGATATTGAAGAAAATCGCTTATTTGGCTTTCATTTTCAAATTCTATAGTCAATTTGTTCTTAGAAGACTTTGCTTTTAGTCCTAAAAAATCAAATTTTTCTTTAATTTTTGAAAAATCATATTCAACTACATCATTTTTAGCTGTAGGAATATTATTTGTGTCTTTAATATTTTTAATAATTGATTCTACTTCTCTAACGCTAAGTTTTTGACCGATTATAGAATTAACCATAAGCTGTTGTTGTTTTTCATCAAGACCGATTAATACTTTTGCATGTCCCGCAGTGATTTTTTTCTCAACTAAAGCTTTCTGTGTTTTTGGAGACAGTTGCAAAAGTCTTATAGTATTAGTAATGTGTGTTCTGCTTTTGTGTATTTTACTAGCAAGTTCTTCTTGTGTGACATTATACATTTTGATAAGTTCACTGTATGACTCTGCAAGTTCCACTGCATTTAATTCATCTCTTTGAATATTTTCAATTAGAGCGAATTGTCTCATCTTTTGCTCATCAGAGTTAAGAAGTATTGCACGTATTGTTTTTAACTTGACTAATTTAGATGCACGAAGTCTTCTCTCGCCTGCGATTAATATATAGCCGTCAATATCTTCAGTAACCACAATCGGCTGAAGCAAGCCGTCATTTTTAATAGACTCGCCAAGTTCCATAAGAGAAGTTTCATCAAAATGTTTTCTTGGCTGATAAGGATTTGGCTTGATATCTTTTAAAGAGAGTTCTATAACTGCATCTCTATATGAACCTTCATTTTCATATGCTTCATCTATTTCACCCAATAGGGCATCTAATCCACGACCTAGTTTTTGAGACTTCATTATGCTATTATCGTTTGTGCTAGATTTTGGTAAGCTATCGAGCCTACAGATTTTACATCATATAAAATTGCCGGTTTTCCAAATGATGGAGCTTCCGCAAGTTTTACATTTCTTGGAACTACTATGTATTTATCTTTAGAGTCTTTAAATAGTTTACCTTTAAAGTGTTGAGACAGATCAGCAAAGACCTGTTTTGAAAGATTGTTTTGAGCACTAAACATAGTCGGTAAAAAACCTTTTATACTTAGTTTTGGGTTTATTGATTTTCTTACAAGCTTAACTGTATTTAAAAGTTGTGCAAGACCTTCAAGTGCAAAAAATTCACATTGAATAGGAATAATTACAGAGTTAGATGCTGAAAGAGCATTTATAGTCATCGGTCCAAGCGCCGGAGGAGAATCTATAATGATATAGTCATAATCTTTTTGAACATTCGCTATAGCTCTTTTCAATACAAGTTCACGACCGTCTTTATTATCATTGTCATAATACTCTTTCTCAATTCCGACAAGACCTATATTTGAAGGTGCCAGATGAAGTGTAGGCAGGTCTGATTTTAAAATAATGTCTTTTAGTTTTTTAGTCCCGATAAGCACATGATAGATATTAAACTCATAATCATTACGATGAAAACCCAAAGATGTCGTGGCATTGGCCTGTGGATCTGAATCTATCAAAAGCACTTTTTTTTCTGCAACAGCAAGTGACGCAGCTAAGTTTACGGCAGTAGTCGTCTTACCGACCCCACCCTTTTGATTTGCAATTACTATTACTTCACTCATCTTAGACCATATATCCTTTCGCCATTGCGCACTATCGAACCATCACTCTGAAGATTTACATCTTCCAATGGAATTCTTAAACTTTTATTATGTGTAAAAAAGTTTTTATTCTTGTAAAATTCTAGCTCATATTTACTAAAAACTTGCTTCCATGAAACATTTTTTTCGATTTTTTTGAAATATTTTTTAACTAAATCTTCTCTAGTTACCTCTACATCTAACTTTTCAAATCCTTTGGGCTGTGTTACCAAATTTAACCCGACCCCGCAAATAAGTACACTATCTACAATATTTGTAATCATACCGCCGATTTTTTTATCTTTTACATAAAAATCATTGGGCCATTTTAACCAAGTTTCTGAATTGAAATCATTAAGTACAGTTTTTAAGATATAAGCAAAATATATAGATGCGGATTCAAGTTTTAAATCTTTTGGAAGATTTTCAAGCTCTATTGCAAAAGATAAAAACAGATTTCCTTCAAGTGAGTTCCAGCTGTTTTCTCTACTTCCTATGCCATCTGT
Source organism: Sulfurimonas sp. (assembly GCF_041563495.1). Classification (GTDB taxonomy): domain Bacteria; phylum Campylobacterota; class Campylobacteria; order Campylobacterales; family Sulfurimonadaceae; genus Sulfurimonas. The sequence continues at coordinate 3,364 of NZ_JBFFMZ010000020.1, read as the reverse complement.
TTGAGCATCTGCTATTACCGCAAACGGTGTTTCTATCTTTTTTGCTTTTATAAGCTCTTTTAGATGTTTTTGAGTTGAGCCTATTGTCTTAAGATAAAGTGTCTTCACAGCTAAGTCTCTTACCGTTGATGTAAGAAAGGACATCCATCTCTTTCTTAGAAGCAGGTTGTACTTTAAAGATTCTTACACTTCCTTTTTCGCATCCGACAACTATACTATCTTTATCTATAGAGATTATTTTTCCGCCTTCATTAACAGAATCTTTTTCTTCAAGCTTTATACTTTTTAGCTTCAAACCACTTTCTAAATATATTCCTGGCCATGGCGTAAACGCACGGTACTTGTTGTAAAGCTCTGTAGCATTGGTAAAACTGACTTCACCGTCTTGCTTAGTAATTTTTACACAGTGAGTAGATAATGAGTCATCTTGTTTTATTGGAGTATATGAGTTAAAGTTTTCTAAAACATCTATAGTAAGCTCAGACGCGGTGGTTGTAAGTCTTTCAAATAGTGTCTCAACCATTTCATCATCACTTACATCTATCTCTTGTATCTTTAAAATATCACCTGTGTCCAATCCGACATCCATCAGCATCGCAGTGACGCCTGTTTTTTTATCCCCGTTTAAAAGAGTCTGCTGAATAGGGCTTGCACCTCTGTATGCAGGAAGTATAGACGCATGAAGGTTTATACATGGAGCATGCTGTAAGATTTCTAATGGAAGTATTTGTCCGTAAGCAGCTACAACGATGTAATCGCACTCTATCTTTAAAAGTTCTTCTACAGTGTCTGCATCTCTTAATCTGTTTGGCTGATATACAGCTATATCATGTTTTTGGGCTAGAGTTTTTACGACAGGCTGAGTCATAATCTTTTTTCGTCCAACCGGTTTATCAGGTTGAGTATAAACAGCAACTACTTCCATACCATCTGTATCTATGATTTTTTGTAAGATTTGTTCTGCATAATCAGGTGTGCCCATAAAAATAATTTTCATCTATACATCACCGTTTGTAAAGAGTGTTCCGCCTGAATGATGTCCATTTATCATGTAACTTTTAACATCACTAAGATCAAATCCGCTCGCTAAAAACATATCAATATCAGATGCTAAAAGGTAATTAGCAGCTTTTAACTTTGTAACGATACCGCCTGTAGCAAATGTGCCGTGAGGAGTTGCTTCTCTCTGCAGAGCACACTCATCAATACTGTTTACGACTTTTAGTACCTTTGCATCTTTGTTTTTGTGAGGATCTTCATCATAATATGCATCTATGTCTGATAGAATGATTAAAATATCAGAATCTGTATGTTTCGTAATGTAGGCTGAAAGCTGGTCGTTATCTCCAACAACAAGTTCTTCCGTTGCGGTTGCATCATTTTCATTTACAATAGGTATCACGCCGTTTGATAACAGAGTATCAACAGTGTTTCTAATCCTCTGTATATCTTCCGCTTTATTTAAGTTTGCGGCAGTCACAAGAACCTGTGAGATGATAATGTTGTGATCATCAAATTTTTGAGCATACTTATGCATAAGTACAGGCTGACCAATAGATGCCAGAGCTTGTTTGTTTTTAAGCACACCACGGTCTAGTTGAAGCTTAGTATACCCTGCTGCAACTGCACCTGAAGATACTAAAATAACTTCATTGCTTTTTTTTAGCTCTACTAAAAAATCCACCAAAGCCTGCATTCTATCTAATGCAACGCTATCTCCTTGTGTTAAAACAGCACTACCAACTTTAACAACTACGCGTTTCATTCTATTTTCTATCCGTTTGTACTAGGTTAAACAGAGCATATTTAAGTGCTTCTATATTTTTATTTGTCGCCGAAGATATAGGAGCTACAAGATATGGTTTTGTTTTATCGTATCCTAATGTCTCATCCGCAGAATCTTGCACATAGTATGGCATAGTCGGGTCAAAATCAAACTCGCTTCCCTTATTTGGTTCCAAACCGAGAAGTTCTAAAAAACCGTTAACAAGATCGTTGATTTCATCAGGCGGAACTATATCTACTCTTGTCAGTGCAATAGCATATTTACTTTCACCCAATTTTTCACTAAATGATTTAATCTCATCTTTTAGTACTTCTATCTGCTCTTGCAAATCTCTATATGAAGCTAAATCTATCATATATAAAAGAGTTTTGGTTCTCTCTATATGTCTGAGAAACTGAATCCCAAGACCTTTACCCTCGTGAGCTCCACCGATAATACCAGGAATATCCGCCATTACAAATGATTCGAAATCACCGATATTTACTTGACCGAGTTTCGGTGTCAGTGTTGTAAACTCATAGTTGGCAATCTCAGGAGTAGCATTTGAGACTGTTGAGATTAGTGTTGATTTTCCAACATTCGGAAAACCTACAAGTCCAACATCAGCTATCAGTTTAAGGTCTAGTTTTATAGCTCTCGTCTCACCTTTTTCACCCGGTTGAGCATAAGTAGGTCTTTGGTTTGTCGGTGATTTAAAGTGAGTATTTCCAAGTCCGCCTTTTCCGCCTTCTAAAAACTTCTCTTCCTGTCCGTCTGTCAACATATCAAAAAGAACTTCACCTGTTTCTATATCTATAATCTGAGTCCCAGGAGGTACGATAATAACTTTTTTATCACCTGATTTGCCCGTCATACGAGATCCTTCTCCAGGTCTTCCGTTATCTGCTTTTATATGCATTCTTTTTTGAAAATGAGAGAGCGTATGTGTATTGTTGTCACATTTAAACCAGATATCTCCGCCTCTTCCACCGTCTCCACCATTAGGACCGCCGTTTAATACAAACTTCTCACGACGAAATGCTACACACCCTTGTCCACCTTTTCCTGATGAAACTGTTAATTCGACACTATCTGTAAACATTTTGATATCCTTGGTTTATTACTTATTAATACTTAAAAATTCACTTGGATTTAAAAAGAGTAAATTGTTAAATATTTTAATTGTTTAGGTGTAAACCTAATAATTGGGGTAGAAACATTCAGGCCGAAGCCTAAATATTGTGGAATTATGCAGCAGGTACTATTGAAACTTGTTGACGTTTTTTGTCTTTTCTTTCGAATTTAACAACACCTTCAACTAGTGCAAATAGAGTATGATCTTTTCCCATACCAACATTTTTACCTGGGTGAACTTTAGTTCCTCTTTGACGAACGATGATGTTACCAGCTACTACAGCTTCTCCACCATACTTCTTAACACCAAGTCTTCTACCAGCTGAGTCACGATTATTCTGTGTACTACCTTGACCTTTCTTATGTGCCATCTGAAATCTCCTTAGTTTATGCTATTAAGCAGCTATTTTCGTGATACGAACACGAGTGAAGTCTCTTCTGAAACCTCTTTTAACTTTACTGTCT
>NZ_JBFFMZ010000019.1:0-11629 GCF_041563495.1 Sulfurimonas sp. | reverse complement strand
TTTTGCACAAATTTTACACCGTCATTTGAAAATTTTAGGTTTAGAAGCTATAATTTCATCATCAAAGAACCCGTTCACATATATTTAATCCAAAAGGAGACTGATGAACCAGCATCTTAAACAATTAATAGACCTTTCTCGTGTAGATAAAGAGATCGATGCATTTGAGCCTCAGATCGAAGAAGCTAACTCTAAATATGAAGCTGCATTAGCAAAGAAACAAAGTATTGATACTGATATTGAAAACTTAAGCAGTGAAATCAAAGATGAGCAACTTAAAAAGCACAAAAATGAGCTTCACTTAGCTGAACTTTCTCAAAAATTAGAAGAAAATTCTAAAAAAAGCAATGAAGTTAAGACTGAACGTGAAATGAAGTCTTTACAACTTGAAGAAGAGATAGCGAAAGAACAAGTAACTTTTGCAAATGAAGAGATAGAAAGACTTGAAAGAATTATTGAGTCTAAAAAAGAGCAGGTAGAAGCTGCAAAAGTTTCTTTAGCAGAGATTGATGCAAACTTAGAGTCTGTAAAAGCTGAAGTTGATGAAAAACTAGAAGTAATTAACAAAGAGAGACAAACGGTATTTGTTGAAAAAGAGAGACTTCTTGGCAGTACAAATCAAAAAGGCTTAGCTTTTTATCAAAAAATCCGTCGTTGGGCTAAAAATACTACAGTTGTACCTGTTGAAGACCAAGCTTGTATGGGTTGTCATATGATAATCAGTGAAAAGATACTAGCAGATGTTATCAAAGCTGAAGAGATTACAACATGTCCGCATTGTGGTCGTATTCTCCATGTGGAAGCTTCTAACGAGTAGGGCTTGAAGCCTTTTACGCTCATCTACTATGTTTTAAGTGTTGTGCTATATCTTGTAGCACTGCCACTTTTAATATACCTCTTATTTAAGCAAAAATACAAAGAATCTGTACCAGCCCGTTTTTTTCTTTTTAAAAATCCGTCGTTTAAAAGTGAAGATGGAATTTGGTTTCATGTGTGTTCACTCGGTGAAGCAAAAGCATTAAAACCAATATTAGAGTTGGTAAAAGAAAGAGATATAAAGATAACGACTGTAACTCATACAGGTCAAACTGAAGCTAAGAAGTATGATGCAGAGGTCAGATATCTGCCTTATGAGATGCTGCTTCCGTTTTGGATTAAAAAACAAAGATTACTTGTAGTGCTAGAAGCTGAGTTTTGGTATATGCTTTTTGCGACTGCTAAGGCTAGAGGCACAAAAGTTATACTTTTAAATGCTCGCATCTCAGACAAAAGTGTAAAGAAATATCTTCAGTTTGCCTGGTTTTATAAAAGGCTTTTAGCGAATGTAGAAGTTATTTATGCTCAAAGTGAAGTTGATAAAAACCGTTTTTTAGCTTTGGGAGCTAAAAATATAGAGGTAATCGGAAACATAAAGTTAGCCGGTAAAATCATTAAAACAAAAGAGTACACAAAACCTAAACAAGAGTGTATAGTCGCAGGAAGTACACATGAGAGTGAAGAAGAATCTGTCTTAAAGTCATATGTCGAGTATAAAAAGCAAGTAGATGCAAAACTGATAATAGTTCCAAGACATCCTGAGAGATTTGAGAGTGTTTACACTCTTATGAAAAGTTATGCCGATAAAAACTCTTTAACTCTTTCAAAATTTTCTCAAACACAAAATTTTGAGACAGATTTAATTTTGGTAGATGCTATGGGAGAGCTCAACAATATGTATGCTATTAGTGATATAGCTATTGTGGGTGGTGCGTTTAGAGAAGATGTCGGTGGACACAATCCGCTGGAACCTGCTTTTTTTGGATGCAAGATAATAACAGGTAAACATTTTCATGACCAAAAAGAGCTTTTTAAATATGTTCACCATGTTCAGTATGTTGAACCTGATGAGATTCATAAGGCTCTTTTGGCTTCAAAAGATTTGCCGGCATCTATGGTTGAAGAGAAAATCAACTTAGAACCGATTATAAATAAGATACTAGAACAATAAAATGTATAAGTGCGATGGGCCTCCTGCCGAAGGAAACAAAGCGTTAGCGTAGGTAGCGGAATTACTTCCGATACCGTAGTAAACTAGATGAAGATCCCCTTCATTTATGAAATAAATTAAGGAGCCTGTTTTGGCTAAAGAAAAAGCATATAAAATATTAGCAATGCAAGAAGGTGTTTCAAATAAAGAAGCTAAATCTATGATAGATCGTGGATTAGTATATGTTGGAAACAAAAAAGTAATGATAGCTCGTGGAGAGTTAGATGACAAAACAATTTTTAGAGTTCAAAAAGTTGAGAAAATCAGACCAATCTTTGAAAATGATGAGATAGTTGTTGTAGATAAACCTGCATTTATTAACTCAGATGAGATTGAAAGACAGTTTAAACCTGCAGTACTGCTTCACAGACTTGACCGTGAAACAAGTGGAGTTTTAATGCTTGTTAAAGATGAAGACTTTAGACAGCGTGCTATCAAAGAGTTTAAAAAAGACAATGTGTATAAAGAGTATATTGCATGGGTTGAAGGTATAATCAGTGAGCCTGTAGAGGTTGATAAACCAATTGTCACTCAAAAGAAAAACAATAAAGCGTATTCAAATGTTTCAGGCAAAGGTAAACCTGCAAGAACCGAGTTCTTTCCGGATATTGTCAGCGCAAACAAAACAAAAGTAAAGTGTATCATTCATCATGGTAGAACACACCAGATAAGAACACACCTTCGATATATAGATCATCCGATTATTGGAGATGAACAGTATGGCGGAAGACGTGCTAAGAGAGTTATGCTTCATGCTCATAAAGTGAGACTGTTTGATATGGAATTTGTTGCACCTGAACCGAAAGTGTTTGTTGATTTTCAATAGTTTTGCTATAATCCGAAAAATTTTATACTAATAAAAGAAGGTATTTTATGTTTGATACATTAACTAGTTCATTTACAGATGCTATTAAGAAAATTCGTACATTTGATGACGATAAGGCACTAACTAAAGCACTGAATGAACTTAAAAAGTCACTCTTAAAAGCAGATGTAAATCATAAGGTTGTAAGAGAACTGATAGCTGATGTTCAAGTTGAAACTAAAAAGAACGGTGTTGGTAAAGAGCAATTCTTAGATGCATTAAGACAGACTCTATATAAACTTTTAGAAGTAGGTGGAAACAAAGGTTTTACTTTTGCTCCGAATCCTCCAACTGTAATCCTTATGACTGGACTTCAAGGTTCAGGTAAAACTACTACAACCGGTAAACTTGCAACGTATTTAAAAAATAAGAAGAAAAAAGTTCTTATCGTTGCAGCCGATTTACAACGTTTGGCGGCAGTAGAGCAACTTCGTCAAATTACTACTCAAATAGAAGTTGAGTTATATGAAGATGAAGCGACTAAAAATCCTGTAGAAGTCGTAACTGGAGCTCTTAAAAAAGCAAGCGAAGGCATCTATGATGTTGTTCTTATAGATACAGCTGGTCGTTTAGCCATTGATAATGAGCTTATGGATGAGCTAGAAGCTGTTAAAAAAGCTGCAAATCCAAGTGAGATATTCTATGTAGCTGATTCAATGACGGGTCAAGATGCAGTAAGAACTGCTACAAGCTTTAAAGAAAAAATCGGTATAGACGGTGTTATTCTTTCTAAATATGACGGTGACTCTAAAGGCGGTGTAGCCTTAGGTCTTTCATCTCAAGTTCAAGTTCCACTTCGTTTTATCGGTAGCGGTGAGAAGATGGAAGATTTGGAAGTTTTCTTACCTGATCGTATTGTAAACCGTCTTATGGGCTTTGGTGATATTGAAGGCCTTGCAGAAAAAACTGCAGGTGCTATTGATGAGAAGCAGGCTAAGAAACTTACTAAAAAGATTCAAAAAGGCAAGTTTAACTTCAATGACTTTCTAGAACAGATGGAAAGTATGAAAAAGATGGGTAGCATGAAGTCGCTAATGGGAATGATTCCTGGTATGGGAAATATGTCAAAAGCTCTTAAAGACTTTGATATGGAAAATTCAAGTGAACTGAAAAATATAAAATCAATGGTCTCATCAATGACTCCAAAAGAGAGAGAAAACCCTGATTTGCTTAATAACTCTCGCAAAGGAAGAATCGCAAAAGGTTGCGGTTTGGAGATTGTAGAGATAAACCGTATGATAAAACAGTTTAAAAATGCCGGTAAAATGGCTAAGAAATTTTCAGGTAAAAACGGCATGAAAGATCTTCAATCAATGATGGGTCAGATGGGTGGTCCTGGCGGTATGGCAGGGTTACCTCGCTAAAATCAAAATAGCAATGTATTTGCCGCGTTGCTACGCTCGTTGCGTACTTTAAAAGTACGCTTCCTCACTATGCGCCTTGAACTACATCACTCTTTTGATTTTATCATTAGCTTTGGCACATGGGATATTTTTAAAAATAATCTCTTTACATTTAAGTTATAACTCGATATAATTCCGCTATCGTAATAACTTCTGAAATAATCCCTCTGTGATTAGAAGGTATCTTGAAAACCAAGATATAATACGCCAAAAGGCGGTAAGAGGCACAATAAAACTACTTAGTATCTTTTATTCTGCAAAAAAACCTCCAAAAATTTTAATATTAGGAAAATAATATGACAGTAATTAGACTTACTCGTATGGGAAGAAAAAAACAACCATTTTATCGTATAGCGGTAACAGATAGCCGTAAACGTAGAGATGGTGGTTGGATTGAACTAATTGGACACTATAATCCAATGGTAGCTGAAAAAACTTTAGTTGTTGATAACGAAAGATTAGATTACTGGTTAAGCGTTGGTGCTAAAATGAGTGATCGCGTTAAAAAGATAACTGGCCGTTAATCATGATTTCTGAATTTGTCGCTCAGTTTGCAAAGCTTATAGCAACTTACCCGGATGATATAAAAGTGCAAACAAAAGAGAGTGATGAAGTTACTGAGATAATCCTCTATGCTAATCAAGCCGATGTAGGTAAACTGATTGGTAAAGAGGGTAAGATGATTGGTGCAATTAAAACTGTAATATCAGGCTGTAAAGCAAAAGATGGCGTAAGCTACAGAATTAATGTCGAACCAATCTAAAGAACCAAGACTTCATATCGCCACTATCGGCAAAACGGTCGGTATAAAAGGCGATATGAAATTTCATATCCATTGTGATTTTCCCGAACAATTTCAAAAAAACTCTACATTTTTGACAAATAAAAATAACACTATTACTCTTAGTGATGTAAATCTTGAGAGAGGTCTGATAAAAATAGCTGGTATAAATACAGTTGAAGATGCAAAAAAGTTTACAAACGTCAAACTTTATACAACTCGTGAAGAAACAAGAAAAAACTGCCATCTTGAAGAGGGTGAGTTTTTTTGGTTTGATTTAGAAGATTGTGAAGTTTACGAAGATGGAAAACTTTTGGGTGTAGTAAACGAAGTTGAACGTATCACGATAAGTAATTATCTAAATGTTAAAACAAATGATGAATTGGTTAAAGCAGGTTCTGCAAAGAGTTTTTTAATTCCATTTCACAAACCATTTATTTTAAATACTGATATTGACAAGAAGATCATTACCGTTAGCGGTGCAATGGATATATTAGAAGCTTCATAATGACTTTTACTTTTGTAACTCTATTTCAAAATATCGTAGAGGGATATTTTCGCGATTCTATCCTCAAGCGGGCAATTGATAAAGAGATTTTAAATATCAACTATTTAGATCCAAGAGAGTTTAGCAGTAACAAGCATTCTAAAGTAGATGATACGGCAGTTGGCGGTGGAGCAGGTATGGTAATGAATACTCAACCTCTTTTTGACTCTTTGAATGAGCTTAAAAGACAAGATGAAAGTGTTCATATTGTCTTTTTAACTCCTGTTGCAAAACCTTTTGTTCAAAACGATGCGAAAAGGTTGGCAGAAAAGTCCCATATAGCTTTCGTGAGTGGAAGATATGAAGGAATCGATGAAAGAGTTATTGAAGAGTTTGCCGATGAAGTTTTCTCGATAGGAGATTACATTTTAACCGGTGGAGAATTGCCTTCATTAGTCATGTGTGATGCCATTTCGAGAAATGTAGAAGGTGTACTTGGCAATAGTGAGTCGCTGAGTATTGAAAGTTTTGAGACTCCATTATTGGAGGCACCATCTTTCTCTAAACCGAAAGATTTCCAAAGTTGTTCTGTACCATCAGAATATTTAAAGGGAAATCATAGTAAAATTCGCTCACTTAAATTAGCCTTGTCTGAATGTAAGACTAAATTCTTCAGACCAGAGCAGCTTTTAAAGCATAGAACAAGGAAATCTTATGAGAAATAAGTACATAGAAAACTTTGAAAAAGCACAAACATCTGAGAAAAATATTCCAGATTTTCGTGCTGGTGATACTGTTCGTTTAGCAGTAACGATTAAAGAGGGTGACAAATCTCGTGTACAAAACTACGAGGGTGTTTGTATTGCAAAACGTGGTCAAGGTACAGGTAAAACAATTACTGTACGTAAAATTGGTGCTAACGGTGTTGGTATTGAAAGAATTTTCCCAATTTTCTCTGACTCGATTAATGAGATAACAGTTGTTCGTCGCGGTCGTGTTCGTCGTGCGAAACTATTTTATCTTCGTGATCTTGCTGGTAAAAAAGCTCGTATCAAAGAACTTAGAAGAAAATAATCTTCTAAGTCTCCACACTTCTTCATCTTCAAATAATAAATAATACTTCTTTTATCAATTTTAAATAAACATATAGTACAATCAATCCAGTTCGCATAGAAATTAGGAGTTTAATGAACTATTTAAATGATTTAAATACAATTGTAAATATAAACTCGCACACCAAAAATAAAGACGGTGTAGACAGAGTCGGAAAAATCTTTGACAAATGGTTTGAAGAGTTGGGATTTGAAGCACATATTTATGATAGAGAACTAATCGGTAATCATAGATATTACACTTCTAAGCATAATAAATCTGGAAAAAGGTTATTGCTTTTAGGGCATCTAGACACAGTATTTCCTCCTGATGAATTCGAAAAATACTCTGAAGATTCCCATTGGATTTATGGACCAGGCGTATGTGATATGAAGGGCGGGAATATTGTCGCATTACAGGCACTAAGAGAACTTAAAAGTGAAAATATTGAGATAGAAAATATTGATGTACTTTTTGTCAGCGATGAAGAGACGGGCAGTGATGATTCTAAATATTTAACTGAAAAGCTGGCGTCTGCATATGACTACTGTTTTGTATATGAAGCTGCAGGTGAAAATATGGAAGTTGTCAGCGGCAGAAAAGGTGTAGGCACTTTTTTTATAGACATAACAGGTAAAGCTGCTCATGCAGGAAACAATTATATACACGGGCACGATGCAAACCTTGAAGCTTCTTATAAACTACAAGAACTGGTAAAATTAACTGATTTAGAAAAAGGGACAACAGTTAATGTAGGAAAAATCAGTGGCGGAATAGGTGCAAATACAATATCTCCGTATGCTAATATGGTCTTTGAACTTAGATATAAAAACTCAGATGAGAGAGACAGAGTTTTAAAAAGTATAGACAAAATAGTTGAAAAATCCTTTGTTAATGGAACAAGTTCGCAGCTTAGCGGAGGTATACAAAGAGATGTAATGCAAACAAGTGAAGCTTCACTTTTATTAATTAAAAATATTAAAGACATCACCGGTATTTCTTTAAAATCAGAAGAAAGAGGCGGAGTCAGTGATGCTAATATTGTAAGTTCATGCGGAGTTGTAACACTTGATGGTTTTGGACCGTTTGGAGATGGAGATCATACCATACATGAAAGAGCTTCCAAAGAGAGTTTTGAGTCAAGAATAAGTTTAAGCAAAAAGCTATTTACTTATTTTGTAAAAAATTTAGATTTTTAAAAAGGGTAGTTAATGTCAAGTAGAAAAATCGGAATGTGGCTTTACAGCAATAGCGGCGGTGATAAAATTGGAAAAAAGATTATCAAAAAACTCAAAGAAAGAGATATAGAAACTATTGATAATATCAATCTTAGACATGCAACGGCAAAAAATGGGAATATACTTCATAATGGAGAAAAACTTAACAAGTTAGACCTGTTTTTCTCATATAATGCAGGAGAGCAAACCCTATATCAAACGTATCTGTATCAGGCACTTAACCGTATTATTCCTATGATTAATTCATACGATGCTTTTGCTTTAACTGAAGATAAATTCCATACTTCTTTTGTATTAAGAAATAATGGAATACAAACAGCAGATTATAAACTGTGTCATAGAGATGATAGTGAACAATTAAGAAAGATTATTAAAAAATGGGATAAAATGGTCTATAAGCCAACAGACGGTTGGGGTGGATTAGGTCTTACAAAAATTGAGAGTGAAGCAACGCTTAATATGCTGCTACCCTTTTTAAACCAAATGGATTTAAGATATTTTTATGTGGAAAAATTTATCAAGTATGATAATACGGATTTTAGAGTAGATATTGTTGATGGAGAGTTTGTATCTTGTTATGGCAGAAAAGCGAGTGCTACAGATTGGCGAACAAATGTTACTAGCGGAGGAAGCGTTTTTTTACGTGAAGCTGATGATGAGATTATAAAAATTGCCAAAAAAGCATGTAAAGCTTGTGGAGTTGACATTGGCGGTGTTGATATTATATATGATTTAGAAAAAGAAGAGTATGTGGTATTAGAAGTTAACGGTATTCCCGCATTTGCTACTCCTGATCAAGAGAAGATGGGCTTGGATTTTAACAACAAAAAAATAGACTTAATAGTTAATCTCATAGATCGAAAAACAAAAAAATCATAATGACGCTCAAATGTCCCTTTAACGAAACTTATGACATTTAAAGAGATAAGTGAGTATCATTTCACTTTTAAAAATTAATAACTATTTATTTAAGGTAATAATTTGAGACAACAGTATAGTTCTTACGATGAGTGTGTTGATTTTTTTAAACATGCTCAAACAACGAATCCAAATCTTTTTAAGGTTGAAACAATAGGTACAACTTGGGAAGAGAGGGATATTATTGCCGTAAGTATTACAAAAAACATAGATACACATTTAAACAAACCTGCATTGTTTTATACAGGCACTATACATGCAAGAGAGTGGATAGGTATTGAACTTAGCCTTAGTTTTGCAAAATATATACTGGACCATATAGATTATGACCCACAATTAAACTCCATTCTTGACAGGGCTACTTTATATATGGTGCCATGTGCAAATCCCGATGGTTTTGAATACTCAAGAAACCATTTTTCTTTCTGGAGAAAAAATAGAAGAAAAAATGCAGATGGAAGTTTTGGAGTTGACTTAAACAGAAACTTTTCTATCGGTTTTACACCAAATAAAAATACAACTTCAAATGTTTACTCAGGACCAAATGCTTTTAGTGAACCAGAGACCGTAGCGTTAAGAGATTTTGTAATATCTCATGAAAACATTACTATAGCACTTGATTATCACTCTCAGGGAAATGTCTTTTTTCCGGCGCATAATTTTATGCATGAAGATGCCATAGATGCTATAGATTTAAATTTATTAGCATCTAACATGGCAGAAGAAATAAGAAAAGAGTCAGGTCGTGAATATGGTGTTCACATGGGTAAACCACCGGTTCATTTAATCTCTGGAAGCGGTAGGGAGTTTTATTATTCACAAGGCGCATTATCACTAGTTGTAGAAGTAGGGACTAGAAATATCAGTGATTATAAAGAACATATGAGTGAAAATATAGATGAGAATCTTCCGGCACTTATGTTTGCCTTGTCCGAAGTAAACAATTATAAAAAAAACAATTCTCTTTCCAGAGTTGAGAATTTTATATCAACAGAAGTTTACTCTAAAGAAATTAATCTTAAGTGGGATTATAAAGATGATGAAAGCGTTTATTTTGAAATATACCGCTCAAAAAAGAAAAAAGGTTTTGCTCAGGCCTCAAACAGAATAGGAATGACAAGATTAAAAACATATACGGATAAAAATCTTAAAACTTCTACTAATTACTACTATTATGTTAGAGCAGTTTGCAAAAAAAGAAATATAAAATCTTCATATGCCCAAGTTTTGGGAGTAAGGACACATCCTGCAGAAAACATGTTTTCAAAGATTTTATATCCTTTAGCGGATAAGATTGGCTATGTTGGAGAAAAGACTAAAAAAAATGCAAATCATTTTGGAAACAACTCCATGTTTGTCGGTATTTCCGAGAGCAAAGGAGAGTGTTTTGGTGTTTGCGGTTTTTCATTATCAACAATACCTCAGAATGCAATCATAACAAGTGCTGTAATATCTTTTTATCCAATGAACAGAGTTTCTGTTCAGGTGGAGAGTTTTGGAGAATGGAGAATTGGTCAGATTGATGAGAGAACCATTGATGATATAAGCAGTTTTGAAGATATTAAAAATGCAAAATCTCTTAGTTATATAGACAGACCTACGGGATCAGCTCAATTATCACAGGGAATATGGAGAACATATGAATTTGCAGCGCAGGAAATCGCTGTTTTGCAAAAATCATTAGCTCGCTCAGAAGCTCTTTTTAAATTTGAAGGGCCATCTTCACTGCCGCTTGATCGTGCATCTCAGCTCATGCAGTGGGACATAGGATATGGAAAGTTCAGTGGAGGATTGACTTACAGACCAAAATTAGATATTTCCTATACAGTTGATGAAGCTAAAATTGAACTTCAATCGTCAAGAGAGTTTACGGCGTTTGAAAATAAGATTATAGATAATGAATTGGCAGCTGGTTATGATAAAGACGGTTCTATAAAGTATGCCTGTATTGAATTTGACCTTTCACAATGGCCCGAGATGGATAATACCGTAATCTCTAATGCATATATAGAGTTAGAAGCAATAAAAGTAGATTCTGTCAATACCCTTCGTTTTCATATAGAGATGATCCTTCCTTGTGAAGGTGAAAAATCATATGAAAAGATTAAAAAAAGAGATATTATTGAAAGAATAGGCTATGACGTTAGCGTATCAGATATAAAATCAAAACCTAAACAAAGATTTGTATTTGATACTTATGCAATAAATGAGATGGTAGATAATCTTGATAAAAATCCTAAGGCAGTATTTGTTATTTCAGCGTCTTCACCAAAACCTCTCTCAAAAAGTCAAGATGTGACATTTATGGATACTAAGAGAGTTAAAAGACCTTCTTTAATTATAAACTATATAAAAAAGCGTCGTAATGCACCTGCTCAAGTTGATGATTTAAGACATACTATTGAAAATAATATCATAAAATTAGAATGGGATATTCCAAATGATGATGGATATAGAGGAGCAATAGTGGTTAAAAATCCTTTTAGAGTTCCGTGCTCACCATATGATGGACAAAAGCTTTATGGAGGAATGGATAATTATACGTATGACAATTTTGGTGATATAGGTGTACATAAATATTATGCTGTCTTTTCATATGATGATGTACCCAATTTTTCAGAGCCTGCATCAATAGAGTTAAACCCTAAAAAATAGACACTTTTTGAGTGTCTGTTTTTTACAACAAAAAACAACTTTCAAACTTTGCGAAAACTTCTTCAGTTATTAAGAAACTTCTAAGCAACATCCTCCTATAATTCCCATCCACAAACAAAGAGACCTTGAAAAAGAGGTTAATAGAGACTTCGAGTTGAAGCTTT
>NZ_JBFFMZ010000018.1:0-15097 GCF_041563495.1 Sulfurimonas sp. | reverse complement strand
TAATCTGTCAATATCCGCTTGGATAGCTGTACGAGTTTGTAGAGTCTGACCATCAGATGCAGCTTGAATAGCTTTAGTTCTAATAGTATTTGCAATGTTGATATACTCATCAAGCGCACCGTCGGCAGTTTGAGCAACACCTACACCGTCATTTGCATTTGCAATCGCTTGACCAAGACCTTGAGCTTGCTGACGAAGAGAATCGGCAATAGACATACCAGAAGCATCATCTGCAGCCCTGTTAATTCTTAAACCTGAACTAAGCGAGTTAAGACTTTTATCTAGACCTAAGTTAGTCATACTAGAGTTTCTATGCGCATTCATTGCAGCAATGTTTGTGTTAATTCTAAATCCCATAATAAATCCTTTTCTATGGAGAGCCTTTCGCTCTTTTTGAGTTTTTTATCTCGGCTTCCTTGCCTTGATGTTAACTAAATCGGCAGTGAAAAAAATTACTTTAACAAATTTACAAATATTTTTCAATTTAGACTATTTAAACTTTTTTTGCTACACTTCCAAAACCAAAAAAAATCACTATACTATATATAGGAAAACTATTTGAACTTAATTATCGTCGAGTCACCCGCTAAAGCTAGGACTATAAAGAACTTTTTAGGCAAAGATTATGAGGTTATTGCTTCTAAGGGTCATATTCGTGATTTACCTAAATCTCGTTTTGGAATTACAGTAGATGAAGATAATCAACTTGTTCCTGCGTACAGTGTTGCAAAAGAAAATGCTCCGACTGTCAAAGAGATAAAAGCTCTTGCCAAAAAAGCTGATACTATCTATATCGCGACCGATGAGGACCGCGAGGGTGAAGCGATAGGATGGCATATCGCTCATGCTATAAAAAAAGACCCTCAAGAACTTCCTCGTATTGTTTTTCATGAGATTACAAAAACTGCAATAAATCACGCACTTGAATCAGCAAGAAAAATAGATATGAATATGGTAAACGCTCAACAGGCTCGTCGTATGCTTGACCGTGTTGTTGGTTATAAACTCTCTCCTCTGTTGGCATCTAAGATTCAAAAAGGCCTCTCCGGAGGTCGTGTTCAATCTTCAACACTGAAACTGGTAGTAGATCGTGAACGTGAAATTAAAGCTTTTGTCCCTGTTGAATATTGGACAATTGATACCCTTTTTAAAACAGATATAGAAGCAACTCTGACTTCACATATGGGCGATAAACTCTCAAAATTATCTATTGAAAATAAAAACGATGCAGATGCCATAACTAAAAGTGTTAAAGCTGACTCATTTGTTATCTCAAAGATTGAAACAAAACAGAGAAAGACATCAACTCTTCCGCCGTTTATGACTTCAACACTTCAGCAAACTGCATCTAGTAAACTGGGCTTTACTCCTAAGAAGACTATGATGGTAGCTCAAGCTCTTTATGAAGGAGTTAAAACACCTGACGGAACTTCTGGTGTTATTACATATATGAGAACCGACTCCCTGAACATGGCAGCGGAAGCCGTAGGTGCAGTCCGTGGAATCATAGAAAACAGATATGGAGAAAAATATCTTCCTAAAGAACCTAAGACTTACGGTAAAAAGGCAAAAGGCGCACAAGAAGCTCACGAAGCAATCCGTCCTACTATGCTTCACTTCACTCCTGAAGTTGCACAAAGCTTTTTAAAAGCTGATGAGATTAAGCTTTATCGTCTTATTTATGAAAGATTTATGGCTTGTCAAATGAATGACGCACTCTTTGAACAGCAAAGCATCATCTTCACAGGTAAAGAGAATGAGTACAGAGCAAGTGGCCGAAAACTAATTTTTGACGGTTTTTATGCAGTAACTGGAACAGAAGACAAAGACAAACTTCTTCCGACTCTAAAAGAAGGTGAGACGGCAGAGATTCAAAGTATCAAACCTGAGCAACACTTTACAGAACCTCCAGCTAGATATTCTGAAGCTTCTTTGATTAAAAAACTCGAGTCTGAAGGAGTGGGTCGCCCATCTACTTATGCTCCAACTATTGCAACTCTTAGTAGTAGAACTTATGTAACAATAGAGAAAAAACAAATCATTCCTACTGAGATGGCTTTTACTGTAACTGATATACTAGAGAAAAACTTTGCTAACATCGTTGATATCTCTTTTACTGCAAATATGGAAGAAAAATTAGATGAAATCTCAGAAGGTCAAACTGATTGGCAAAAGCTTTTAAGTGATTTTTACTTCCCTTTTATGGAACAAATTGCCGAAGGTAAAGAAAAAATTATCTCACTTAAACTTGCAAAACCATTAGGAAGAACTTGTCCTAAATGTGGAGAGCATGAACTTCTACTTCGTTCAGGCCGTTTTGGCAACTTCATCGCTTGTAGCGGTTTCCCAAAGTGTAAATATACGGAACAAGTCGATGAAGACGGAAACAAAGTAGAAGAGAAAGTTGAGACCAGCGATCAGGTTTGTGACAAATGTGGCAAAGAGATGGTTATTAAAAACGGAAGAAACGGACAATTTTTAGCATGCAGTGGTTATCCTGAATGTAAAAACACTAAGAGTATAGATGTTGAGAGTAAAGTAAGTGAAGCTCCGTGTCCTGATTGTGGAGGAGAAGTGAGCCTTAAAAACTCAAGACGAGGACCTTTTTGGGGATGTGCAAACTATCCTGATTGTAAATTTATCTCTAAATTTGAACCTACGACTATCAAGTGTAAAGAAAAAGGCTGTAAAGGAGTTCTGGCAGAGAGAACCTACAGAAACAAAGATGTTTATGAATGTGTAAAATGTAAAAACAGAACGCCTAGAGGAGAAGAAGCTAAGTAGTCTACATAGCTTCAGTGAGAGAAATTTTACAAAAATTGATTCTACCCTTGAGGTACACTTCTTTGAAAAGGAGATAATATTGAGAATAGGTATAATTTCCGATACTCATACTAAGGTAAAAATGGCGAAAGAAGCACTATCTCAACTCATTGAAGATGGTGCTGAGTTTATTATTCATGCCGGTGATATAGTTGAAGTAGAGATACTTGAGATGCTAAAAAACTGCGGACTTAGATATGTAGCAGTATATGGCAACAATGATGCGCATCTTGCACACTATCACGGTAAATATAATCTAGTTCAAGAGCCTCACTACTTTAAACTCGCAAACTCTAAGTTTAAACTTATGCATATGCCATATTACATGGCACCGGATGCAGATATTGTAATATTTGGCCATACCCATATTTTTGAGAGTGACTTTAAAAACTCTACTCTATTTTTAAATCCCGGCGAAGCATGTGCAAGAAATAAATCTGTCTCTGAGTTTGCTATGCTTGAAGTCACAGATGCAAAATATGAAGTAACATACTATACAAAAGAAAAAAAAGAGACAACTATTAAACATCAAAAATTTTCATATGAGAGAATAAAATCATGAGCGACATAAACAAAGAAATTTTTTTATGTTCTATCTGTAATATCAACAGCGGAACATGTAATGAAGACTGTAAATTTTGCTCTCAAAGTGTAAGATACAAAGCAGATATAGAGAGATACAAACAAAAAGCTATAGAAGATATTTTAAAAGAAGCTACTGCGGCTAGAGACAACGGTGCCTTAGGATTTTGTCTGGTAACAGCTGACAAAGGACTAAATGACAAAACTCTAAATTTTGTATGTTCCATAGCAAAAGTCTTGACAAAAGAAGTCCCCCAGCTTAGACTTATAGCGTGTAACGGAACAGCTACGCTGGAACAACTCCTGGTTTTAAAAGAAGCAGGAATAAAAGCTTACAACCATAACCTTGAAACTTCAAAAGAATTCTATCCAAAAATCTGTACGACACACTCTTGGGATGAACGCTATGAGACTTGCCAAAATATAAAAAAAGCAGGTTTAGTTCTTATAAGCGGCGGTATTTTTGGCTTAGGAGAGACAGATGCAGATAGAATTTCTATGCTCGAAGCTCTTAACTCTTTAAACCCGACATCAGTTCCTATAAACTTCTACCATCACAATGAAGCTTTGGAGTTAGAACCAAACACATTAGACATAGAAGAAGCTTTTGCTCTTATTAAGCGTACGAGAGAGATGATTCCGAATGCCCATAGAATTATGATTGCAGGAGGAAGAGAGATGATGTTTGGAGAGAGACAAAATGAGATTTTCAAATATGGGGCTAACTCTATCGTCATAGGAAACTATTTGACTACAAGTGGTAGGATTATGAGTAAAGACTTAGATATGCTACAATCTCTAAATCTAAAAGTTGCAAAAAACGTAAAATAAAGGCTTATTGTATGAGTGAAAATGTTATTCTTATAATCACCATTTCACTCATTATTATATTTTCTCCATTTTTTGCAAAACTTTTAAAACTTCCCACCACTCCTATTGAAATCATCTTAGGCTCAATTTTAGGCTATATCGGGTTTTTACACAATGAACATCTTTTTGACATAGTTGCCGAACTTGGCTTCTTGTATCTGATGTTCATTGCCGGTACTGAGATTAACTTGAAAAAAGTCATAAAGACTCCTGCAGATATTATGAAAAAGGTTATTTTATACCTTATCATACTCTACACATTTTCCATACTTATCTCTCTATATCTAAATCTGGGCAAGATTTTTATGGTACTTCTGCCTTTAATCTCCGTCGGATTGGTTGCTACACTTTCAAAAGAGTATGGCAAAACCCCTTGGCTCGGTCTTTCAATGACGGCAGGCGGTATAGGAGAAGTAGCGAGCATCGGTTTTTTAACTCTTACATCGGCAGCTCTTGACTCAGGTTTTGGAATAGGACTAATAAAAACAATTTTTGCATTAATACTGTTTTTACTGTTTATGTTTTTACTGTTTCGTGCAATGGAACTGCTGTTTTGGTGGTTTCCCGGAGTATCAATAGCACTGATGCCTTTTGAAGACAACAAAGAGCAGGATATAAGACTCTCAATGGGAATCTTTTTTCTTCTGGTGGGTGCAATGCTCTATCTTGATTTAGAACTTGCCTTTGGAGCGTTTTTAGCCGGTATATTCATACCGACATTTTTTGAACATAAACATGAACTTCCCGAAAAACTTGCTTCTTACGGATTTGGATTTTTGATTCCTATATTTTTCATACATATCGGAAGTTCATTCAACCTAGATGCTCTTACAATGGAGGGTCTGATATCAAAAGCTTTTATTATAGCTTTTGTTATGATTGTTATGAGGGTAGTCGCTTCTGTAGTCTTTATTAAAGACCTGGGTCTTATAGACTCTATCCTAATGGGTCTTTCTCACTCTATGCCTTTAACACTTCTAATAGCGATGGCTACACTTGCATATCATGCTTCAAGTATTGATACTCTGCACTACTACGCTTTCATCTTAGCGGCACTATTTCAGGTTATAAGTGTTATGATTATTATCAAACTTATCAATAACTATAAGCTCAAAAAGGAGTCAAATGTCTAGATCTGTTTTACTTCAACTTGCACGTGATTCGATACAAGAAGTCTTTCAAGCACAAAGAACTATAGACAAATTGGCCCTCTTAAGTGAGCATCCGCTGCTCAATGAAAAAATTGCTACAACCGTAAATATTTATTTGGAAAATGAGTTAAGAGGTTCTTACGGTTCCACGCAAGCGACTAAATCTCTTCTAGAAGACATAGTCTTTAATGCTAAAAAATCTGCTTTTGAAGACAAAAACTTTACTCCTCTCACGACTTCTGAATATCTAAGCTGTGAGATAGAGTTGCTTCTTGTAACTCCAGATGGAGTAATGAGCGAAAAAGATCCCGCTATCTTAAAAGACTAATCCACCCCAACTTGATCTCCACCTTGAATATAACAAGCTATTGCATAGCCGTGGTTTAGTCCAAGGGCTATACTTCCGCCTGATTCTTGAGTGATATCTCCGGCTACAAACATACCTTTTATATTTGTCTCATAATTATCATCATGAACAGGTCTTCCATCAACTTCTTCTATACCGGAACTTGAAAGAAAAGCACTTGGAGTAGTACCGCCTATTGCATAGATAACCCTGTCAAAAATCTCATCTTCAACTTCATTGAATAGAACTTTCACTCTGCCATCAACATCTTCCAAACCCACAATATTGATACCTAAGATTGGTCTGACTTCATTGTGCATAATCGCATTTGCAATATTTGTCTGGTTTGTAGGGTTTGCCCGTCTGAAAGTCTCCCTTCTGTAACAAATTGCTACATCATTTTTCTCGCTCAGATCAACCGCATATTCAACAGCGCTATCACCGCCGCCTACTACAAGAATTTTTTCACCTTCCGAACAACCATCCAACGTATAGCCTATCTTCTTTTTAATTGGGCTTGGAATTTTATAGCTTGGCTTATTCGGTTTCCCCATTCTGCCTATCGTAACAACTACATTCTTGGCTCTGATACTCTTACCGGCCATAAAGACTTCAAAAAAATTCTCTTTTTTTTCTATAGATTGTACTTCTACATGCGTTTGCAGCTCAACAGAGTGGTGATCTAATATCTCATCAAAAAAATCCAAAGTTGTCTCTTTTGTGCCATCTACAAAGTATATTCTACCGTCTAATTCAACTTTTTGACCCTTCCAGTCTTTATCTACTCTCTTATTATCTTTGTAATATTTACGTATAGTCGAATTATGATTTTGATCTTTTTCTAACAATACGATATCTCTGATACCCTGTAGATATCCTTCAACTGCAGTTGCAATACCGGCCGGACCAGCCCCTATAATCGCTAAGTTATATAGATGACTCATTAAAACTCCTTATATTATGGTGATTATTTTAACATAATTTAGCGATATTGTTATATACTTACAAAATGTATTATGTAATCAAAAAACAACACACTTCGTCGCTAACAACTTTCATTAGTTTTCAGGTACCAAAGTACATCGCTTCAAAAAATAGCGAAAATGTAATCTTTGAGTTTCAAAAAGACGGAAAACCTGATAGAAAATGGGTAAAGAAACAAGACATCATTCTGCTCACGGATGATAAAGAGTTTTTTTTAAAAACTGTTACGCACTTTAAAGAAGTCGAGGCAACTCAGCAAAAACTCATAGATGCTGCCCAAGAACAGCTAGATCAAAGCATTGAAACATTTACAGAAACAATGCTCTCGGAAATAAATGAGTTTAGTGAGATAAGAGACTCTTCTGACGTACCGTGCGTTCTCAAAGACTTATAAGTAAGTTTGTATTATAATCCACACAATTGAATCATAGGAATTAACATGAAATACCTTTTAGCAGTTTTAGCCTTCTCTTTCTTTGCCCACGCATCTGACGTTGCACCAAAAACAGAGAGTGAATTTACACACATTCAACCTGTAGCTGTCGAAGAAGCACCTGTAGTAAAAGCTGTTGAAGTAACGACTCTAGACAGTGATTCCGACGGTGTTTTAGACAAAGATGACAAATGCCCTAATACTCAAGCAGGTGAAAAGGTGGATGCTTCTGGATGTATGATTAAACTCGATTCAGATAAAGACGGTGTTCCTGATGAAGATGATAAATGTCCTAACACTGCGGCAGGAACAAAAGTTGATGACAAAGGTTGTGAGCTTGACAGTGATGATGACGGTGTTGTAGATTCAAAAGATCAATGTCCCGATACAAGTAAGGATTTTGTTGTCAACGGCTATGGCTGTCCGCAAACTGCAACACTAAAAGTAAATTTTGCAACGAATAAATATAATGTCTCTGATGAGCTTATCGACGATCTTAAAACTTTTGCAATGTTTTTAAAAGACAACCCGGGATACCAAATAATTATCTATGGATACACTGATAGCGTGGGGAATGAACAAGCTAACAAAAAACTTTCGCAAAACCGTGCAAATGCCGTAAAAGAAGCTCTTAGCCGTTATGGTATTAACACAACTAAAATGACGGCTATAGGTAAAGGGGAAGCTGACCCTGTTGCTGATAATGAAACAAAAGAGGGACGCGCACAAAACCGTCGTATTGAAGTAGAACTACTTCAATAACTCTCTTTACAAGGAGTGTTATGCCTCGTATAGATAGTGAGAAGTTTTATACATCAGCTATAAAAATGCATGGCATAACGGCCAAAGGTGTAAACTGGCTCTCCAAAGAATCGCAATACATCAGATTTGATATTATTTTAGAGATGCTCCCTGACAACCTGAACTCATATACTATAGCAGATGCAGGATGCGGATTTGGCGACTTTTTTCTTTACACTCAACAAAACAAGAATACACCTAAAAATTATATCGGTATAGACTCTGTGGTCGATATGTACTCCATAGCTTCTGAGAGAACAGGCTGTGAGATCATTATTGCCGATATTTGCAAAGATGAAATCCCAACAGCTTCTTACTACATCTGCAGCGGTGCGATGAATGTTCTAAACCCTTTTGAGACACACCTTTTTATACGCAACTGTTACGAAGCATCTGAGCACGGCTTTATCTTTAACATTCTGCATGGAGACAAAGAGAGTGAGACATACAACTATTTTACTAAAGCACACATACAAACAATAGCATCTGAGTTGAAAGTAAAAAAGATAATTGTCAAAGATAATTACTTAAAAAATGACATCACGGTAGGCTTCTTTAAATAATGTGTGCGATTTTTGGAATACTCGGACATTATGATGAAGCAAAAGCAAAAAGAGCTTTAGCATTACTCTCACATAGAGGACCTGACTACTGCGGCATAACTCAAAGAAACAATCTATTTTTTGCACATCAGAGACTCAGCATCTTGGATGAGGATTCTCGTTCTCATCAACCTATAAAACATGAAAAAATCCTGCTTTCTTTCAACGGAGAGATTTACAACTTCAAAGAGCTTAAAAATGAACTTACGTCGGAATTTGAGTTTAAAACAAAAAGTGACAGTGAAGTCATCATAGCCGCATATTTAAAATGGGGAGTGGATTTTGTCCTGCATCTGAGAGGTATGTTTGCAATCGCTTTGATGGACGGGGAAACACTATATCTCTTTAGAGACAGACTTGGCAAGAAACCACTTTTTTTTATGTCAGGTGAGAGTTTCATATTTGCATCTGAGATAAAAGCACTCACTCCGTTTTTAAACAGAGTTCGGATGAACGAAGATGCCCTTATGAGTTACCTCTCTTTTTTAACGCCGACTCCTCCTCACACTTTTTTCAAAGGAATCTGCAAACTTGCAGCCGGAGAGTATCTAGTCTTTAAAGATAAAAAATATGAAGTTAAAAGATATTTTGACCTGCTAAATGCAAGACCAAACATCATAACCGACAGAGATGAAGCACTTCACACTTTAGAATCACTTTTAAAAGAGTCTGTAAGTATGCGTCTGGATTCCGACAGACCAATGGCATCTCTGCTCTCAGGCGGAATAGACAGTGCAACAATAAACGCATATGCCAAACTTAAGGGAGTAAATCTTCAGACATATACTTTAGGCTATAAAAATTTTGCAAAATATGATGAACGCACAAATGCAAAAGAGACAGCCGATTTTTTAGGTCTTAGCAACATTGATGTTGAGATTACACAAAGCGACTTTATAGATGCAAGCGATAAAGTTCTCGAAGCTTTGGATGAACCGCTGAATGATCCCGCATCCGTACCCCTTTATCTTTTGTTTGAGAGAATAAAACAAGACGGTTATAAAGTAGTTCTAAGCGGAGAAGGAAGCGATGAGCTTTTTCTCGGTTACAGACAATACTTTGAGTTTTTAGATATTGAACAGATGTCAAAACTATCAAACAAGAACTGGCTCAAAAAATATTTCCGCTCAAACTATTCACAAAATAGAGAGTGGGAATACTACAAAAGAATTTTTGACGACACCCTGCTCTTTCGCACCTCGGGAGAGACTTTTACAGACCTGCAAAAAAACACCCTTATGAAAAGAAACGTAAAAGACAATCAGGCTCTAAAATACCTAAAAGAGTACAGGAATAGATTTGAAGCATCCTCTCATACCCATGAGAGCTTCTGGTACAGCTACATAGACCTCAATCTTTTTCAGGCAGAACATTTCTTGACAAAACTAGACCGCGTAAGTATGGCTCACTCTATCGAATCACGCACACCGTTTTTAGACCATAAACTTGCATCTGCAGTGTTTAGTATAGACTCTAAACTTCGCTATGAAGACGGTGTTACAAAATCACTTTTAAAACAAATAATGAAACCTCATCTGAATGAAAAAATCCTAAAACGAAAGAAAAAAGGTTTTTCAAACCCTTATATGGAATACCTGATAAATGCTCAAAGATTGGAACTTATCAAAGAGGTAAACACTCAGACCGGGATGTTTAAAACAAAAGAGCTAAATGAACTGCTAGGCGATGCATCTACAGGTGGTTTTAAACAGCACATATGGGGATTATATGTGCTGAGTGTCTGGATTAAGAAGTGGCTATTATAATTAAGATATAATTCTTTTTAATATATTTAGGAAATTTTTATGAAATCAAACTATAAAATTATTATTATAATCACCTCTTTACTGCTTATCCTATCTTTGAGTATCTCTATGGTCAACTATGCTGTTTCTTTAAAGGCAACTCAATTACAGTTAAAGACTCAGTCTCTGCCTCTTTCCATCGACAACATTTATACCGAAATACAAAAACATATCATACAGCCGTATCTGGTTAGTTCGATGATGGCAAACGATACGTTTTTAAAAGACTGGCTACTCCATGAAGAAACAGATGTGGATAAAATAACGAAATATCTTGAGAGCATAAAAAACAAATATGAGATGCTCACTGCATTTTTAGTCTCACAAAAAAGTAAAAATTACTATACGCATAACGGCTATTTGGAAACTGTTAAAAAAGACAACTCAGCCAACCAATGGTATTTTAGATTTAAAGATGACCCTAAAAATCATGAAATAAATCTAGATTTTAACGAAAACATCACTAATACTATGATTATGTTTATAAACTTCAAAATATATGATGACACCTACAACTTTATAGGTGCAACCGGAATTGGTCTGGAAATTTCATATATAGATGAGATGCTTCATATGTTTAAGGATAAGTATAATCTAAATGTATACTTTCTAAACGAAGCAGGAAAAATTGTACTTAGCAAACAAGATAAAAATGTATATCTAAATATTAATGAGATAGATGAACTTAAAAAGTATAAAGATAAAATCATATCTAAAGATGCAAATATACTTGAGTACGAAAAAGATGGCGAAGAATATATCTTAAAGACTAAATACATCCCTGAACTGGATATATACCTGATTGTAGAAGCAAAGTTAAATGACTTTTCACAAGAAGCAAAAAAAGTATTTTATTTCAATCTATCTATATCTCTTGCTTTTACGTTTATATTTGCTCTAATAATTATGTTTATTTTAAGACAATATCATGCAAAACTCGAAAATCTGGCTGATTTCGATTCACTTACACAGATTCCGAACCGACGAAACTTTGACAAACAGTTTGAACAATTCATTTTACTTCATAAACGAAATGAAAGACCCTTAAGCCTGATCTTTATGGATATAGATGACTTTAAATCCATAAATGACGACTTTGGTCATGAAGCCGGAGACAAGGTTTTAATTCAAACAGCAAATATTTTAAAAGGCACCATCAGGAAAACGGATATTATTGCAAGATGGGGCGGAGAAGAGTTTGTCATTGCATTTATAGATACAGATATAGATGAGGCGCATCTTATTGCACATAAAATCAGAGAAGCTATAATGAATGATCAAGAGATTAAAAAAAGTATAAACAAAAATATAACTGCTAGTTTCGGACTGACTGTTTGTAATGAATATGACACGGTTGACAGCGCTATATCAAGAGCAGATAAAGCAATGTACAGGGCTAAAGAAGAGGGCAAGAACAGAGTTGTTTTGATGCGTTAAAAGATTTTTCTGGCACTCAAAAACAGATAATCCTTTCCTGTTACTGTTACTCTGTACTTCTTTTGCTGCAGATATTTTTTACAAAAATGGATGTCTTTTAATACCAAACTCATCTCAGAAAATGCATAGTTTGGTGCTTTTGCACCGTATATCATCTCACCGTCAATCCATCTGCAGTTTGGAAAACCGAGTATTACGGCTCCGCCATTTTGCAGATGGTTTTGATAAAGAGACATGAATGTTGTGTTAAAGTTTATGTTTGTGCTTTGCAGAGTTCCGATAGAGATTATAAGATCAAACTTTCCTAGTTCTAATTCATCCAAAGTGTTTATATCATGACATTTAAAATCCACGTTTGAAGTTGAAAAATCTTTCTTTGCAAACTCGATAGCAGATGCACAGTAGTCTATGCCGACAAACTCTTTTGATATAAACTCTTCAGCACTAAGCATCTCTTGAATGACTTTAAACTCATCCCCTCTGTTTACGCCAAGGTTTAGGACTCTCTTTTTATTCTCTATATTTATAAACTTCAAAGCTTGTCTGTAGTGATAAAGAAAACTAAACTGCGCTGTTTTATCAATATTAAAAAACTCACTGTCCGCGCCGTATTTTTCACTGCTCTTAAGTGCTTTATGAAAAGAAGTTTCCAGATTTAACTTCTCAAATCTTAGAATAAGACTATCTTTTTCTTTTTGAACAGGTGTGAGCATCTTCATAAAAAATATTTGTGCTAAATCAACAAATGCTTTATAACCGATTCTATCCATATCGCTTTGCAAGACTTCAAGTTCGACAATATCTCCCGCTTTACTTTCATGATTTTCAAACCATTCAAGTATATCCTTAGAACTTTTCCCTTTTAACTCAACACTCATTCATCTACTCTGAGGTGTTATATGAACGGTCACCGGCATCGCCTAAACCGGGAATGATATATTTATTGTCATTGAGGCTCTCATCAATCTGAGCTATATAAATGTCAACATCAGGATAAGCTGCCTGAACTGCTTTGAGTCCCTCAGGTGAGCCAATTATATTTAATGCAATAATCTTAGAAGGCAATTTTGTTTTAATAAGCTTCAATGCATCTATCATCGACCCTCCCGTCGCTACCATTGGATCAACTAAAAGTATTGTTTTTCCTTTGCAGTTTGGCAGTCTGTCATAATAGAGCACACTCTCATGTGTAGTCTCGTTTCTTTTCATAGCCAAGAAACCGGCACTTGCTTCTGGCAAAAGTTCCATAACGCTCTCAAGCATTGGCAAGCCGGCTCTTAAAACCGTTACTGCAACTATTTTTTGCTCATCAACAGTATCACAGTAAGCCTCTCCTGTCCAAGTAGTTATTTTTCTTTGCAACATAGGAAACTCTTTTAACGCCTCATAAGCAAGTTGCTTTGTTAGCTCTGCAATCGTATGTCTGAAACGTATGGCATCTCTTCTTTGGTCTCTCAGATGTGTGACTAGAGTTTTCGTAATCGGGTTACTCAGTTCATAAATCATTTACTACCTCAATATAATCGAAATATATTTCTATAAAGCAATCATACAATATTTTGTATTACTTAGAAGCACTTGCGAACTCAATCATAAAAAAACAACAAACTCCAAGCTTAATTATTTCTTGCAATTTGAAACTTTATCAAAATTTAAAATAAAATTTATATTTTTAAATAAATCTGCAATAATTTCTGCTACAATATTTTTCACTTAAAAAAGACTCTGAACTATGGGAATATATACGAAGGAACCAATATATGAAATTAGATCTAAAATCAAAACTACTTTTTTTAACTTCGGTTCCTATAATCGTCATCTTCATCTTATCCATCGGCAGGATTGTCAACGATATTAATGTAAAACAAGAATTTGAAACTACAAGAAAGCATATTGTTGAAGCTAGAGCTATCTCTAGAGTAATTCATACTATGCAGATAGAAAGAGGTCTCAGCAACGGCTTTGTAACAAAAGGTGATGCAAATGATACGGAATCCCTTGCAAAAGCAAGAGAAAATTTTGATAGAGCCATGGAAGCCACAAAATCTGTCTATTTTTTTAAAAACATAAAAAATATAGATTTTTTATATATCTCAAATGATTTAACATCAATAAGAAAGAAAGTCGATAATTTTGATATATCGACAAAAGGAGTTATGAGTTACTATACAAAGCATATTAAAGCACTTATCGATTTTACAAAAAGCATGCCGAGTATGATAAATGACAGAGAGGATAGAAATCTTATCCAAGCGTACAGTTATCTCCTTGAATCAAAAGAATCTTTAGGGCAAATAAGAGCGACACTTAATGAAGCCTTGATTATACAGAACTTTTCAGATGCCAATTTTATGTTTGTAAGAGAACAACTTCATCACTATAAAAGCAACTTAGACAGATTCGAAAAGACTATTTTTGATTCCAAAGAACTTATAAAGTACTATCATAAAAGCTTAACTGACATTAATAACAAAGAAACATTCAGAATAATAGATTCTGCTCTTAAAAGCAAAGGCGATTTGCATTTAAATGTTAATGCATCGCAATGGTTTGAATATTCAACAAAAACTATAAATATACTTAAAGAAGTGGAAGGTAGACTCTTTACAACTTCATATAAGATTATTAATACAAAAATAAATACTATCACTTTAACAATGGCTGCCATTCTCATTTTTCTGTTTTTAATGATAACCGCCATCATCTTTTTTACAGTTACATCTATTAGAAGAATTTTATCTATGACAAATCAATTTAGTGAAAATTTCGAAGACTCATTGGCACTTTTGGAACAGTACAAAGCCACAGTAGATAAAAGTTTTATCGTCTCAAAAACAGATCCTAAAGGAATCATCAGCTATGCAAACGAAACCTTTTGCAAAATAAGCGGATATACAGAGGCTGAGCTGGTAGGAAAACCACACAACATAATCCGACATCCGGATATGCCAAAAGAGATTTTTCAAGAGATGTGGCACACCATAAAAGAACTAAAACGCCCTTGGAGCGGTGAAGTTAAAAATCGTGCCAAAGACGGTTCTGCCTATTGGATGAATACTTTTATAAACCCTATTCTAGATAAAGAAGGTAATATCATAGAATATATTGCCATGAGAATGGACATAACCATGATTCAAGAGGACAAAGAGCGCATCAAAGAGAGTCTGGGTATCAGCATGTCAAACTACGAAGAGGCACGTCACCTTGCAAACGAGTATGAGGATGCTATGAATGCAACCTGGAGTATCATCAGAACAGATACT
>NZ_JBFFMZ010000017.1:0-15773 GCF_041563495.1 Sulfurimonas sp. | reverse complement strand
ACCGGTCATACTGAACCATAGAGGTCTATGCTCATCAAACAAAAGAGCTGCAAACTACACGACCATAGGTGACACAAGCTGGGAAACACTGGATGCAGCCAATTGTAAATATCTTCTAAACTTCGGTTCTAACTTTTTTGAAACTCATCAAGGCGGGCTTCCTCTTCTAAAAAGATTTGTAGAGGGAAAACGAAAAGGTCTGAAGCTTGTAACATTTGATACCAGGCTTTCAAATACAGCGGGAAAAAGTGATGAGTGGTTCGCTCCTTTTCCATCTTCTGAGGGTGCTATAGCTCTGGCAATGGCAAATGTAATCGTAGAGAAAAAACTATATGACAAAGAGTTCATAGATGAGTGGTGTAATACTTCTTTGGAAGATATAAAAGAGTTTGTAAAACCATACACTCCTAAATATGCATCTGAGGTTAGTGGACTTAGTGAGGATGATATTAGACGTGTTGCCATAGAGTTCGCATCTGCCGCTCCTGCTTGTGCCGCTTTTACAAACAGAGGTTCACAAGCCCACCAAAACGGTCTTAACAATGACAGAGCCGTTGTGATTTTAAATGCAATAGTCGGAAGCATCGGTAAAAAAGGCGGTTACGCTTTTGGTGGTTCTAAAAGTAAAAAAGACTTTCCTATGCCTAAACCTGTTCCAGCAAAACCAAAATTTACAACTGACTTAGAAGACCCACGTCTGTATCCACTCTCAAACAAATGGCAAAAGATGAGAGTGAGTCAACTTGCCTTTGATAAACTTAAAAACAAAGAACAGCAAATAGATGTTTACATATCTTACACTATCTCAGCTCCACAAACTTGGCCTGAAGGTCCATCTGTAACAGTCGATGTACTTAAAGATGAGAACGTCATACCTTTTCATGCTTGTAGTGATGTAGTTTATTCTGAGATGGCTCACTATGCTGATATCATTCTCCCGGATGCTACATACTTTGAGAGGTACACTATAGAGGGTAGAAATGCTTATGAGCTTATCCCTTACTTTGCACTAAGACAACCAGCAATTCAGCCTCCATATGAGTGTGAAAACTTGGCAGACACCCTTATAAAAATCGCGCAAAGACTAGGTGAACCGGTCTCAAAATACTTTGCTTTTGACTCTTACGAAGAGTTTATAAAACTTCGCCTTTCAACTCTTCCTAAAAGAGATGGACTAAGCGGTTTTGAGTATATGAAAAAGCACGGTGTATGGGTTGAGGAGAAAGAAAAAAACTATGAGCCATACGACAAAGTCCTAAGCAAAAAACAGCTTGAAGGCTCATTTGTAAAAGACGGCATCATCTATGTTGAGAAAAAAGGAAAGAGAAAAGCCATCGGAATCATGAAAGATGGAGTGCCGAGAAAGGGTCTTAAAACTCCATCGAGAAAGTTTGAAATATACTCAAGCGTCATAGAAGATACTGCTAGATCTCTAAATATAAAAGATGATGGATTTCCTCACTTTGAGATGCCAAAGTCACTTAAAGAGATAAAAGAAGACGAGCTAGTCCTTACTACTTTTAAGTGGAATGTTCACACGCAAGCAAGAACAACTTCTCAAAAATACCTGACTGAGATAGTCCATGATAATCCGGTATGGATAAACTCCCAGACTGCTAAAAAACTAAACATAAAAAACGGTGACTATATGGAGATAACGACATACAGACCAAAAAGTGGTTTTAGAGCATCTGAGACTGATGAAGTAGTAGGAACAATGAGTGTAAAAGCACATGTAACACAAGGCATCCACCCACAAGTCATAGCGATGAGTAACTCACTAGGTATGAACTTTGGCGGAAGGATTGCTAAAGGTACAAATGGCGATAAAGAAAACATGCCAGCTTTTTCAAAAGATGATGATTTAGAGTTAGATGGAAATATCTGGTGGGATAAGAAGTTTGGAGGTGCCGGTAACGGCTTCAACCCAAACCATATCATCCCAATCAACCCTGCCCCAATGGTAGGAATGCAGGCTTGGAACGATACAGTTTGTAGGGTTAGGAAGGTTTAGTTAGTAAAGTAATATATTTATTATTTTACACCCAAAAAGTGGAGATTCATTCACAGGGGTGTAATTGTGAAGAGAGATTAGATGAAGCTTTAAATATATAATTTAAAAGATTACTTTTTTTGTTCCATAATCCCTTAGGGTTTATGGAACTTTACAGTTTTAACTTGTTGAACACTTTCTGGAACACGTAAAACTAATATGAGTGCTTCGTGTTCCAAAAATAAGAGATTGTTGAATTAATAAGTGTTTAATTTATAGGGGACATTCCACATTATCACTTGGAAGTTACGCTCCCTCTGTAAAACCAGGAGAGCAGTATGCTATTTATCTCTCAAGTGATGCACAACCAAGTGGTTGTACTTATGCATGGGGAGGAGGAATGGATACATATGATGGTGGACAGACAATCGTTAACCAGTACCCAGGTAGACGAGATATGAAATTTAGAACATATATCTTGGAAAACTAGCCTTTCATAATTTAATATTTTTAAATATTATTCAATAGTATTTAAGTAAGTTTTAAATAGAATATTTCAAATTTTGTTAGGATCTTTAATATGAAATATTTACTTCTTTTTATACTCTCTCCTATTCTACTTTTCTCACAACAAGATATTGTCAATAAGACAGATAAACCAATGTTATGTGTTGTTTCTTATCCATCTGTATATGAGATAGAACTTATTCATGATATAGAACAGAGAGTTCAAGTGGAAAAACAAGAGTCATATATAACTACACTCCCAGTAGATGAAAGCTTAACAAGAAAAAGAGATGGAAACATTGTATGCTATAACGAAATTGAGAAAATATCTTCATATAAAAATGGTTCAATAAAAAAAGTAGATGGTTCTGTTTCGAATGGATATGTCAGAAACCATGAAATGTTTGACATAAGCTCTTATGCAAATGAGAATAAAGAGTTTATAGATGCAAAGTATGGTGCCTCAAATCAATGTAAAGAGTACAAAGGTGGAGAGTATTGTAAAATAACGAGAGGCCTCGATATACTTTACACTAAAGCAGGACGAGTAAAAAAGATTTTTATTTATGGACCACCACTATTTGATGTAAAAGGTAACCTTACTTTTGAAATAGCTTCATTTAATAAAATAAGAGCGAATTCTGAACCATTAGGTTTATGGATAAGTAAAAAAAACAAAAAAATAATTCACGCAAAACCAAATTTTGAATCTGAAAATGTCATTATATGGAAAAATCCAACTTCCGAAATTAAACAAGTTGTTATGACTGCTAAAAATGGACATAAAGATTTAAATAACTATTCACGAAGGAATAATTATCAGGAAAGAAGTGTAGATAAAAATACACTATTAAAAGATTATTTACAGGCAATTGAGATTGAGTACGTTTTAAATGACAAAGCATATGAACTACATCAAAAATCAAGACCTATGCCTAAAACTACATTTCATACTATGCAAAATAGCTATCAAGAACAAAATCTTCCAAGAAAAGCAAAAACCACTTGGGGAGCACAGCTAAACCCAAAGAACATCATTCCTACAAATAAGTTTAAAGCTTTTTATATCAATACCAATAAACCTAAAAAGGTTATAGCTAGCCAAGAGATGGATAAGGTTAGTATCAACTATAACTCTAATCATTTTCATAACATAGACTCAAAGGATTTTGGTGGATACTGGGTTGGAAACTTTACTTATAAAAAAACAGAAGATATGCAAATTAGTATCTCACAAAGTTGGGCAAAGACACGAATTATTATAGATGGAATGGTTATATATGAAGGTACTAACAATGGACAAGTTCCATTTACCTTTACCAAGGGAAAACATAAAATAGAGGTTGAGTTTATAAATAACTGGCATACAACTAACTTTATGGTCAATATACAAAAAAAAGAGAAGAAATACACAAGCAAAGAGAT
Organism: Sulfurimonas sp.; assembly: GCF_041563495.1. Lineage (GTDB taxonomy): Bacteria > Campylobacterota > Campylobacteria > Campylobacterales > Sulfurimonadaceae > Sulfurimonas. The sequence goes on along the minus strand of NZ_JBFFMZ010000017.1, from coordinate 11,848 downwards.
AAAAAAAGAGTTGAAAAGACATACTTCAAAAAACAGTGACGTCTTCTTTGTTGGGGTCTATGAAAGTAAAAAAAACAATCAAACCATTACTCTTAAAATAGCAAAACACTCTAAACCGGTAATTTTAGTATTAAGTTCATATGACTCTGTAGGGTGGATTATAAAAAACCCGCATAAGGTAAAAATAGAAGCTATTGTTTATTCAGCCCATAAACCAGGGGTTGAAGTTAAAGGTGACATCTCTGACTCAACACCAATATTGGCATACAATGGTCGTATAGGCTCTTATAGTATGGAGAAACGCTGCTCTTGTATCAATGGTGGAGCAGTTTTTAATTGTGATGGACAGAATGGCCTTGATACTATAAGAACTATTGAAAACCTTACATTAAAAAAGATGTTTGGTTATAGTGTGGAATATGGTGCTGATACTTTTATTGTACCAAATACACTTCTTAATACAGAAAAGCGACAAGAGCTAAAAGATAATCTCAAAGATGTTGAGAAACAGCGTAAAGAGTGTCAAGCACAATCAAATCCGGAATTTGAGAATATTTTTAATAAATAAATTGCTAAAACTGTTCTTTTTGGAGCACAAAGCTTTATGATATTCCAAGTATAAGTTGTACCATTAGCTCAATTTCAAGTAACTAATTTTTATTTACAGCTGCGAGATTATGAGGCTGAGTGTAAGAGTTTGTACTAATGGCTTAAGCTCTTTTATTGTATGCTAGAAAATCTAACTTATCTGTAGGAACCTAATGAAATATAATAATAAAATGTTTCAAGAGTTTCAGCTATCTACTATTAAATATATTGTCGAATTTTTTACTGATGAAGAAAACTTTACTCAATATGAAAGTAGTCAAAGTAAAACCATTCCTTTTTTAAAAAATCATTCTTCAATACATAAGGAATTATATTTTGATAAAGTTGAAATATTTACCAAATCACTAGGATTAAAGACAAAAAAAATTAGCAATAGTGTAATTCAAAAACTTATTAATTATTATTCTAATAAAGACTCAAAGATTACTACTAAGGATATTCTTGAAGTAAATCAGCTTTTTAATCCAAACATTTATGTTTATTTGCCAAGGGGATATCTAAATGATGGTGGTACTAAAGGAGCTTCTACTCTTTATCCAATATTGAATTTTTACAATAGGAGTAAATTGGATTTTTCAGTTCCTATTGATTTGCAGTATTCCAAGGGGGAAGAATTTTCTATTTATGATTGCTGTGACTTTAAAATATTTGCCTCAAGTAGCTCAGGTGGCACTCATAGAACAGCAGGATTAGTTAGTTCACTAGGTCTGCTTAGAAATTGTAAAATTGATAATAAAGTAAAATATTATAGTAATCACTTTACAAAAGCTGCAATATCAAGTTTAAAAAGACTAATAGAAAAAATTCATGAAAATGAATACATTGATTATGTAGGGATGGATAAAGATAAATCAAATAAAATTGTAATCAAATATAAAAATAAAAATAAAATTATTAACATTCAATCTCTTAACGATATATTTATACTACTAGAATTAGATATATTTAAAACAATTTTTGAGTTTATGGAAGATTTGAATATTACATCTATTGAATGTGATAATAAAAGCATAACTTTCAATACAGAAGATAATGGACATATTTCTTACTCAAATATAAAAGAAAAAAGCAGTGTTATAGCTCTAAATAAAATAATCTATTTTTATAAAAAGTTTTGGAATTTACCAACTAAAAAACAGTATTTCAAAAAAATTAATAAACTCAATATAAATAAATCATTCTATTATGATCAAAAACTATATTTCATTGCTAAACAGCTATTTTATAATAAATATAAAAGAATAAATGCTGCTGATAAAATAACTGTATTATGGATAACGGGTATTTCTTTCTTAGCTGTGATTGGTGTTTTTCTTTATTTTAATCCTAATATTTTAGATTCTTTAATTTTGAGTATATGTCACAAGTTTAATGATAGAATATATTATGATACTTTTGAGCAATTGACAAATTAAGTAAAAAAATATTAATATAAATGTGTTAACTTAACTCAATAGGAAACAAGGAACAATTCAAAACTGGAATGTTCCCTAAAAACTAGACAGTTCCCAAAACAGTAAGTTTTGGAACTTCTGTAAGAATATTTTTAATCTTTTCTTGAGTTTCAAGAACTGCCTTGATTGCAGCTTCATCTTTGATATCTAAGTCACATATTCAGTTATCTGAGCTATGCTGTAAACCTAGACTTAATAGCGGGTTGTATTTATAAAGAGATATAAAAACTATATATCTCTTCTTCTTTTTTATTTACTTAGACAATTGGCTAAATAGTTTATTTAACCACTTCTCAGCGTCTTTAATCTTGTCAAATCTTTGAGACTTGGCAACTTGGTCCTGACCTTCATAAAATCTGACTCTTATGCCATCTTCTACATGATCGATCTTTGTTCTAGTGATTTTATTTAAATTCAAATGAACTCTTTCATTTAGTTTAACAAACATATCCACCTCCTGGTTTTGTGTATTGTAACACAACAGAAAATTTTAGTCAAATATATTTGACCTAAATTAACTCCAATGACTTCTCATTAAACTTGTAAGTTTTGTGTGCGACCTTCACTAAGATCTTTTTCTCAGCAAGTTCTTTAAAGAGCTTTATAAGCGTCGGTTTAGATATAGAAATCTTTTGCATAATATCACTGTACGAAGCAACAAGTTCATTCTTTTCATTTAAATTATCCAGTATACACTTGACAACTTCAACTTGTTTGGAGTCAGTAATGGCAGATATGGTTCTTATTATATTTGAATTTTTTTGTATCTCTCTTTCTTGTATGAGAGGCAAAAGTATGTCGTGAAGGGTATTAAGTAACTCTTTTAAGTTTATAGGTTTAACAATATAGTTTTCTACTTTGAGTTTTATGGCATCTAGCAAGTACTTTGTATCTGTATGGGCTGTTGTTAAAATTGCAGGTATATGAGTGTTATTTTTTTCCTTTAGTTCTCTTAAAAAATCTATTCCATTTTCATTTTCGAGCAAAATATCTGAAACAATAACATCTACTTTTTTTTGCTTAATCACCTGCATCGCTTCTTCTGAAGTTTTTACTGCATATACATTTTTTAAAAAGTCACTTAACATGTCTCTTGTCTGATTTAACAAAGAGTCATCATCTTCTAGATAAAGTACATTAAATTCATTTAGTATATTTAGATTTCTAGTCATTGTTTTTATCACCTTCATTAATAGGAATTGTAATAGTAAAGAGAGTACAGTTCTCAAAGTCCGAATCTGCTATTTTATAATAAACATTCTTACAATCAATTGTACCATTCATGTGTTTTTGGATAATTTGTTGTGACATATAAAGACCTATACCAGTCCCTGCACTCTTGTATTTCGTAGTGTAGTACGGCTCAAACACATGAGGAAGTATCTCTTCATCTATACCGCCGCCGTTATCTACTATATTTATTCTTATCTTATTTTTTGATTTTTTAACTGTTATCTCTATAAGTTTTTTATGGTCTTTTGAGATAAGTGCATCTTTAGAGTTTGAGATGATATTTAAAAACACTTGAGAAAGTTCATTGTAAAAGCCATGCATCTTCACATCATGCAGTATTTTCAAGTGGAACTCTATCTTCTCTTTGTCCAAAAGATATTTTGACAGCTCAAAAGAGTGTTCGATACAATCTTTTAAAGAGAACTCTTCCTTCTCTTTATTTGGCTTGAAGAAGTTCTGAAAATCTTCAAGAGTATTAGACATATTGTTCCCTAACAACATAGCATCGTTTACCTTCTCTTCAACGACCGCTGGAGTCAGTTTTCCTAATTCCATCTTAGTCCCAATACCTTGAACTATCATCATAAGTGAGCCTAAAGGTTGTCTCCATTGATGAGCTATATTTGCTATCATCTCACCTAGACTGGCAAGTCTGGCTTGTTGAAACATTATCAAATCTTTTTTTCGTGAGTTTCCTACTTCATCCCGGATTCTTTTTTCTAAGGACTGATTCAGAGCCTGAAGCTCTTTTGTCTTTTCATTTACAGCATCTTCTAAACTAAAGTGAAGTCTCTTAAAATGTATAATGATTACTATTGAAAGTATGATAGAAAACAGAAATACCCATACAATAGAAATATTTAAGATCATAGATAAAGTGTTAAACACCTTTTGAGTATCTCTTTTTTCACTGATTGCCATATTCAAATCATAATTAGTCAAGTTTGTTATATATATGGAGATTGTATTTATTTCAAAATCAACATGAGCTATAAGAGCTGACACTTTCTCATAATTTTCATTTGACAATTCTAAAATAATTTTACTAACCAACTCTTTTATATTTACATTTTTATCGTTTATATTTGAAATAATACTGTTTTGTAAAATCTTATTCTTATCTTGACTTCCTATAATAAAAAACTCTTTGATTAACTTAGTTACCCAGGATGTCTCATACTTATTTGAAAAAGTGATTTCCAAATATCTATTCCAGTTTTTTTCAATCAGCTGTTCACCTAAATCCAGAACATCATATGCTTGTTCCAAAGTAATATTTTTATGATAAACATCATATAGCGTATCATGAATATTAACTACATATGCATCTTTGATAGCTTCAAGTTTAATAATAGGTTTAGTTCTCTTTTCAAATAAAATATCAAAGTCATGTTTTACAGTATAAATAGATATTTGAGACAAAACAATTATTAAAATCATTCCCCCTATAATTATAAAGAGTAAGATGGATGTTTTATATGTAAAAGGTATTTTGTCTATATATGAGAATATATTTTTAATTTTCATTATAAACTTCTATAAAGTTGGAGTTATTATATTTAAACAAATAGACTTTATTGTGCAGCTGATTATTTTTATAATTTATATCAATACCATCTAAAATATTTTTAGAAAGATTCTTAATCTCTTTTAGGAACTTGTCTCTAGTAATAGGCCTATCTACATTTTTTAATGCTTCAACAACTGATTTAGCCGCTAAAAATGCTTCCAAAGATATAAAACCCAAAGGCTGATTTGGGAAATATTTCTTCATCATCTTTTTATACTCTAAAATAACTGCTTTTGAACTATCCTTATAACTTGGAACAACCTGAGAGAAAAGCAGATTGTCGGTATTGTAATCTAACTCTTTTATCATCTCATCTGCATCTCCAAAAGAGATACTGCAAAAAATTGTATTTTGAAAAACTGGGTCTTTCTTTGCTGTTTTAATGAACAGAGCATTTGCTTTATAAGCTCCAATCATAAAAACGGCCTCCGGCTTTGCACTTTTAATTTCATGAAAGGCATGTCTTATAGAAAGAGTATTTCTTTTATATGTTCCTTCTCCTGAAAGCTTCAGTCCTCTTTCATTTAGTGAGTAAAGAAGTGAGACAAAGCCCTCTTCTCCATAATCATCATTTTGGTAAAAAACAGCAAAATTTGATATATTTTTTTTATTTCGTAAATACTCGACTGTATAGTCAATCTCCTCTTTATAAGAGCTCCTAAAATTTACAATATCCACCTTTCCACTATTTCGTAAAAAAGAAGCCCCTGTAAATGGAGCGATTAAAGGTATTTCAGTGTTTCTCAATATTGGTAATATTTTTTTTACTGTAGGTGTTCCAACTAAACCAAAAAAGGCAAAAACATTTTTATCAATAAGTTTTTTGATATTCTCTACAGTCATCTCCGGCTCATATTTATCATCATAAACAATTAGTTCAACTTTCACATCTCCAAGCAGTCTATTTTGCTGGGCATGTAAAAAATACGAATTTGCCCCACTGTATACAGCGTCACCAACAGCATGCATAATTCCACTTCTTGGTATAGAAACACCTAGTTTTAAGGATTTATCATCAAACTTATTATTTTGAATATTAAGGAATATCAGAACAAAAGCAATCAACACAGCTACTATATATTTAAGCACTAAAATCCTTTTTTATTGATTATAACATAAATCCTTATATATAAAAAATACTATATTTTATATACAAAACCATCTTTAAAAAAGGTAAAGTATATTTGACATTTTAAGGACAGTCTAAGTTTATTGTAGCTAGAATTGGTAATATTTATTTTACCAAAAGGATTTAAGATGCAAGAATTTGTCTATTTTAGTAATAGAGGACTTGATTTTCCACTTCCCGAAAATATACTGGTAACCTCAGAACTATCAACTGCTTCAAACAATAACTTCATAGTATCAAATTCTAAAAATGTACATGGTGAGATAATTGCAGATGAAATTGACTTTTATATAAGTAACTCTAAAGACCCACTTGCAAAAAAAATCAAGAATGTAGAAAAACTGTATGAAATAAATGCCATTAGATTTGATATGGCACAGGATATAAAATATACTCAAAAGGTTTCACAAGAAGTTTTACTTGTATCTACAAAAGAGCAAAAAGAAGAATTTTTAAAATCCATGATTCCTGATGAATTTAATCTTTTACATGTAACACCTGAAGTAGTCAAATCCATATCTGGACATATTGGCAATCTAACAGTAATTGTAAATGACAACTTCAAAGATGCAACTCTTCATGTTTCTCAAATAGTATGGTATGACCAAGAAGAAATAGCATCTAAACAAAGTGGCACTTTTGATCCGCTAGAGAGTTCATTGGATGATGTTCTTGCAACTCTTCGTACAAACATAAGTAATTATGAATATAAAAAATTTGTTGTATATGATCAAAACATTTGTCAGTTTCATGAGAGAAGAGAAAAAACTTGTGGAAAGTGTGCAGTAGTCTGTCCGACTGTGGCTATTGAGAGAGATGATGATGTAAAACATCTTCTATTTTCGCAGATTGACTGTCACGGCTGTGGTGGCTGTATCTCCGTGTGTCCTTCGGGCGCACTTGACTATGCTCCGCTAAATAGAGAGAGCATCTATGATATCTCAAGACTATTTAGCGGACACATTCCTTTAGTAATCCCTCAAAAAATGAATGTTAAAGATTTAAATGTAGAACTAAAAGAAAATGTTTTGCCTTTTGCAATAGAAGGTGAAAAATTCCTGCACGAAGGAACACTGCTGACTATCGCTCAAGAATCAGGCTCACAAGTAATCTTTTACTCTGACTTCCTCTCAAAAGGAACTAAAGATGCCATCAGAATCTTAAATGACATATATCAAAAGAAACATAACCTAGAAGCGATTATAGTTGCGATGGATGAGAGCGAACTAGTAGATGCTCTTAACAAAGTCAACTTCATAGAAGGTTCTAGACATACTATCAATGAACTAAATACAAGAAAAAGAGAAATTTTCGGGACAAGACTTAAAAATATTGTAGGCGAAGATGACTTAGGTGAGGTTTATACAGGTGAGCACATTCACTATGCAAAGGTAAATGTCAATGAAGCTAACTGTACCCTGTGTCTGGCTTGTGTAGGTGCGTGTAACGTAGATGCACTTGTGGCAAATGTAGATGACAACTCTCTAAGGATAAATCCCAGCATCTGTACGGCATGTGGTTTTTGTGAAGTTGTATGTCCGGAGAAAGATTGTTTGAGTATTGAAGAAGATGTAATCAAACTAAACCATACATGGTTTAAAGAACAGGTATTGGCAACAGACACTCTATTTAAATGTGTTGAGTGTGATAAAGAGTTTGCAACTACAAAAGCAATAGAAAAAATCGCTGCCATTATGTCTCCTGTCTTCGCTCACGATCCGGTAAAAGAGAGAACTCTCTACTGCTGTGAAGATTGTAAGCCTAAGGTTATGATGACTAGTTATATGCAAAATAAAGATCTATACAAATCACCAGGAGATATGTAATGAATGAAGAAAAAATGAACAAAGCGAGAGCTTTATACTATGCAATGTTTTCGAGATGTTTTGTTTTTACAACAGACAACAAAAGATATTTTGAGCTGATTAATTTTATGGATATTTTGAAAGAAAATCCGCTAAATAAAGACTCTGCTGAAGCATTTGAGAACATAAGAGCAGTTGTTAAATCTGATTCTAACATTGAGTTTATGAAAGAGTTTGATGCAATTTTTCATTCACCTGAGACTCAAACTCTCAGAACTACTGCTTCGTACTATGATGAAGATATCGAGAGTGGAAAAAAAAGAATCGAGATGCAAAATTTTTTGGCTAAGACAAAAATCAGAAGAGATGAGAAAGCTTACTCTGACTATGAAGATCATATAGGTTTTATTTTTTCTGTAATGAGTGAACTTTGTGAACTAATCGCTAATGGTGAAGAACAATATAAAAATACGGCACATTGTATTTTTGAGCAGATTTTAAATGATTTTGTAGACAGGTTTTCAAAAGAACTTTATGAACATGAAAGTGCAGATATCTTTAAAAATGTAGTTGTCTTACTTAAGTCATTTATCGAGTTTGAAAGACTTTACTTAGAAGTGCAAACTCCAATCCAAGAAACAAGTAGTGTCGTGTCTAAACCAAAAGGTGAAGAATTATCTGAAGAAGAGATTGCCAGAAGAGAAAGAAACAGACTACTCAGACAAAAAGGACCAAAGGAAGCACAAGATGCCTGTTCTATCGACATAGCTTATGATGTAGAGGATGATATTTAGTCATCCTTTACATGAGATTTAAGTAAGCCAATAAATTTAGTTTATTTAAGTCTCATAATTTTTTATGGGGCTAATCACAAACAAAAAGGAGACAACGATGCAAGAAAGTAGAAGAAACTTCTTCAAAAGAAGTGCATTGGTTGTTGGAGCTGCTGCTGTCAGTGCCACGGCGTTAGCTGCTAATAAGGAAGAGGCTATAGAAGCTGATTCAAACGGAGTCGTTGTGGGGACATCTACTAAGAAAGAGATTCTTTACAAAAAAACTCAAGCTTGGGAAGATTTTTACAAACAAGCTTTATAGTAAATAAGGAGAGAGTATGTTAGTCAACACATATGAAACACTCAAAGCTCAAATCGGTAGAAGGTCATTTATGAAAATGGCTGCTGTCGCTACGGCTGCTGGTGTTACAAATGCATTTGCTAATGATGGGGTAACAAGAGCTGCTACACAAGAGGAAATTAAAAATCCTTTTCCGGGTTCTACCAAGGTTAAAACTATCTGTACTGCATGTTCGGTTGGATGCGGTATTATCGCAGAAGTACAAAATGGCGTTTGGGTAAGACAAGAGGTTGCACAAGACCACCCTATTTCTTTAGGTGGACACTGTTGTAAAGGTGCCGATATGATTGATATGGTTAGGTCTGAAGTTAGACTTAAACATCCAATGGTAAAAGAAGGCGGAAAATGGAAAAGATTAAGTTGGGACGATGCTTTAGACAGAATCGCAACTAAACTAAAAGATTCTCATAAGAACGCAGGACCAGACTCAGCAATGTTTTTAGGATCTGCAAAAATGAGTACTGAACAGGCATATTATTTTAGAAAATTTGCCGCAATGTATGGAACGAATAATATAGATCACCAAGCTAGAATTTGACATAGTGCAACAGTCGCCGGTGTGGCGAATACATGGGGTTATGGCGCTATGACCAATTCACTTGGAGATATCCAAAATACTAAGGCAATTATCATTTTTGGAGCGAATCCTGCGGTTAATCACCCAGTTGGATTTCAACATTTTCTAAAGGCTAAAGAAAGAAACAATGCAAAAATAATTGTTATTGATCCTGTATTTACTAAGACTGCTGCAAAAGCAGACCATTACTGTAGAATAAGACCGGGTACGGATATACCATTTATGTATGGGATGCTGAATCTTATCTTCAAAAATGGCTGGCATGATGAAAAGTTCATCAAAGACAGAGTTTACGGTATGGAAGATGTAATGAAAGAAGCTAAAAAATGGAATCCTAAAAAAGTTGAGGATATAACAGGTGTACCTGCTGATCAACTTATTCAAATTACAAAACTATATGCTAGAGCCAATCCTGGTACTTTAATCTGGGCTATGGGTTTAACTCAGCATTCAATAGGTACTTCTAATACAAGACTTGCTCCTATCTTACAACTGGCTCTTGGAAACATGGGTGTTGAAGGTGGTGGAACTAATATTCTTAGAGGTCACGATAATGTTCAAGGTGCTACGGACATGTGTTGTTTATCACACACACTGCCTGGTTACTATGGATTAAGTGACGGTTCATGGAAATACTTCGCAAAATCTTGGGGTGTTGACTATGAATGGTTGTCATCAAGATTTAAATCTAAAGAATGGATGGGCAAAAAAGGATTCACCCTTGCTCGTTGGTGGGCTGGTGTACTAGACGGAAAAGACGGTAATGATAAGATTCATAACGCAGGAACCAGTCTTAAAAATCTTTTTGTAATGGGTAACGGTATTACTTCAATTGCTCAACAAGCTAAAGTAAAAGAAGGTCTGGACAACCTGGATATGATTGTACTTTGTGATCCTTTTGTTAATGAAGCAGCAATATTGACTGATAAGCAAAACGATGTATTTATTTTACCGGCTGCTACTCAGTTTGAAACTTCTGGATCTGTAACTGCGACTAATAGATCAGTTCAGTGGAGATCAAAAGTAGTTGAACCGATGTATGAGTCAAAAACTGACCATGACATTATGTTCGAACTGGCAAAAAGACTCGGTTTTTATGATGAGTATACTGCCGGTATGAAAATTAAAGAGAATAAAAAAGACTTTACATGGCCTGAGGATGCTACTGATGAAATTGCAAGAATCATTAAAACTATCGGTTTGACTGGTTGGACTGCAAAAAGAATCAAGAACCATACTGAAAACTGGCATATGTTTGATCAGATTTCTGGACGAGGTTATGGCAAGATGAAGGGTGAATATTATGGTTTACCTTGGCCTGCATGGACAGAGACTCACGGTGGCAGCCCGTTACTATATAACATCAACAGAAGTGTTGCTGAAGGTGGTATGGGATTTAGAAATAGATTTGGTCTAGAACATGATGGTCAAGATTTACTTGCAGGAAAAGGAAGTGCTCCTAAAGACTCTGCAAATAAAAATGGTTATCCTGAGATTACAGCTGCCAATATTGAGCAGGTTCTTGGAATCAAGCTAACTGCCGATGAGAAAAAAAGAATCGGTAAAAACTGGAAAGTTGATACTTCCAATATTATTGCTGAGAAATGTATGGAAAGAGGTATAGCTCCTTATGGAAATGCTAAAGCGAGAGCCAAAGTATGGACATTCCCTGACCAGATTCCTATGCATAGAGAGCCTTTACACTCTCCAAGACAGGATTTGGTGAAACAATATCCTTCTTATGAGGATAAAAGTAACCACTATAGAGTTGATACTAAGTATGCTTCTAAGCAAAATGAGCAGGATTGGTCGAAAGATTTCCCTATCAACCTTGTAACAGGAAGACTTGTAAATATGAATGGTGCAGGTATGGAAAATAGAGCTTCTAAATATTTAGCTGCCCTTACTCCTGAGATGTTCTGTAGTATTAACCCTAATTTAGCAGGTAAGTATGGTATCAGAGATGGTGCGATGATGTGGATTCATTCACCTGAAGGTACGAAAATTAAAGTTAAAGCTAAGTATTCTTATTCAGTATCTGAAGATAGAATTTTTATGCCATTTCATTTTGCCGGTCATTTTCAAGGTGAGGATTTATCTCATAAGTATCCAGAAGGTACTAAACCTTACGCTGTAGGAGAGAGTGCTAACACTGTTACAAACTATGGTTATGACATTATTACTCAAATCCCTGAAACTAAAGGCGGATTATGCCGCATAGAATACGCGTAAGGAGTTGGTTATGAGTGAAAATGCAAGATTAAAATTTTATTGTGATGAGCATAGATGTATTTCATGTGATGGTTGTTCAGTAGCTTGTGCGGAAGCGCATGAGTT
>NZ_JBFFMZ010000016.1:0-19461 GCF_041563495.1 Sulfurimonas sp. | reverse complement strand
GCTAAACGACGCTCACCTTTTAAGTTAAGGCTTACACCGAATCTTCTTTCGATTTTTTCTACTGGACCTCTATATCTTGCCATCAGTAATCTCCTTAAACTCTACGACGCTTAGGTGCGCGACAACCGTTGTGTGGTAATGGTGTAACATCTTTCATAAATGTAACACGGATACCTTCGATAGCACCTACAGCTTTAGTTGCTGTTTCACGACCTGAACCAGGACCTTGAACTTTAATACCAAGTTCTTTTATACCATGTACTTGTGCCTTAGCTACAGCATCTTCAACAGCTGCTTGAGCCGCAAATGGAGTAGATTTTTTAGAGCCTTTGAAGCCTAGGCTTCCTGCAGAACTCCAAGCAATCATATTACCCATTTCATCTGTAATAGTTACAAGAGTATTGTTAAATGATGCCGCGATATGACAAATACCACGAGCAATATTTTTCTTTACTACTTTTTTTCTAACAGCTTTTCTTTTTGCCATCCGTTAATCCTTATGCTGCGCCGACAGTTTTACGTTTACCCTTACGAGTACGCGCATTTGTCTTAGTTTTTTGACCACGACATGGAAGACCACGACGGTGACGAAGACCACGATATGAACCTAAATCCATAAGTGCCTTAATATCCATAGCAACTTTTTTACGAAGATCACCCTCTACCATATGGCTAGCGCGAATCTCTGCAGTAATAGCAGCTACATCATCTTCGTTTAATTCGAAAACTCTTTTGTTATAGTCTATACCCGTTGCGTCTAAAATTAGACGAGAAGCGTGTAAACCAATCCCATAGATGTATGTTAAACCATACTCTATTCTTTTCTTTTTAGGTAAATCAACACCAGAAATACGAGCCATGGTTATCCTTGTCTCTGTTTATGTTTTTTAACTTTGCAGATTACTCTTACAATGCCTTTTCTCTTGATAACTTTACAATCATCACACATCTTCTTTACTGAAGCTCTTACTTTCATTGAAAGTCCTTTTATCTTTATCTTTGCTGCATGTAGGCAGTTAATTATTATTCCCACAAAATCCGAATTAGTCCGGCTTTTGTTCAGTCACTGAAGCTACGTCTGTCGACGAGAACAATTTAGCTTGCCAATACTTTTATCTCTTATATATAGTATATAAAGATAGAAATACTCAACTATTATGTTAAAACAGCAAAGCGGACGAGGATTGTATCCAAAAAAATGTAAAAGATTTATTAAACGCTTAATATTTGGTCTATATTTTATAGAATTTTCACTGTATTTTTCACATTAATCCCATATTACACTTACTCCATACTCTTGGTTGAGCGTTATATATTTACTGTAATAAACTTTTTTTCCATATTTTTTACTTAGCATCTCTACTTCTATGGACTCACCTGCAAGAAGTTCTCTTATTTCTTTATATGAAAGCCATTTTCCATATCTAGATAGTGTGTTTTGCCAAATCTTAAAATCACAAGTGGCGTCTGTTGCCAGTTCAAACATCTCACCATCTTCTGTTACCCACTTAGCGTTTGAACAGGCATAAAGTTTTACTTTTTTGCCGCTTACTTCTTTATCTCTAACTTCAATTATTCCATCATCACAATATGGACATTTACCCAAAAGCATATACTCTCCTAAATAATTATTAAAAACTTTAACATGGATAGTTATTCAGCCCTAAAAAAATGGCAATATGCAATATAATCATAAGAACTTCACACAAAATTTAATATTTATAGGTATAATCAGTGTTAATATAATTATTCTAGGTGTAAGCAATGAAAAAAGTCTTAGTAGTTGATGACAATCATGAAATTTTAACTTTGTTAAAACAAGAAATTAAAAAACACAATAATATTGAGCCATTCTATGCCCGTACTTATAAAGAAGCAATGAATCTTGTAATAGAACATCAAGGTAAGTTTCATGCTGCTTTATTGGATATACATCTTCCAGATGCTAAAGATAAAGAAATTGTTGAACTTACAAGTTTTTATAATATACCTTCTGTAATATTTACTGATATAGTTGATGAAAAAATACAAAACGCATTATTAAATAAAGATGTCATTAATATTATCTCAAAAAATGACTTATCTGGCATAGTATGTGCGGTAACAGATATATCCAGAACATTAAAAAACTATGATACAACAATTTTAATAGTTGATGATTCAGACATTTATAGAAAAATTTTAAAAGACAGTTTAAAAAAAATCAAATTAGAAGTAGCCGAAGCCTGTGACGGTGCTCAAGCATTAGAGATATTGGATAACAACAAAAACATATCTCTTATTCTCACAGATTACGAGATGCCAAACATGGATGGCTTGGAACTTACATTCAGATTAAGGGAAAAGTACAAAAAAGACCAACTTGGGATAATTGTGATTAGTATTGTAGAAGAGCAAAACGTAATAAGTAAGTTTTTAAAAGTCGGTGCAAACGATTTTTTAAACAAAAGATTTACACATAATGAAATTGTAACTAGAATAAATGCAAATCTAGAACTTTTAGAGCTCTTTGGACAGATAAAAGATATGGCCAACAAAGATTTCTTAACCGGAGCATATAACAGACGGTACTTTTTTGATACCGCAGAGTATATATATTCAAAAAGTAAAAGACATGAAGCTCCTTTAGCAGTTGCAATGATAGACATAGATAAATTTAAAAATATTAATGACGTGTACGGACATGATACAGGTGATGTTGCAATACAAGAAGCAAAAAGAATATTAGACAAGAATCTAAGGACTTCTGATTTAATGGCACGTTTTGGAGGTGAAGAGTTTTGTGTACTTCTTGATGATATTACATATGAAAATGTAAGATTACTTTTTGAGAAGATAAGAAATAAATTTCAAAACAACATTATTAGAACAGATAAACATACTATTACTTACACTGTTTCTATTGGGGTTTATTTTGGTTCATCAAACTCACTTGAAGATATGATAAAACTCTCAGATGAAGCCCTATATACTGCCAAAGAAAACGGCAGAAACAGAATAGAAATAAAATCATAAAATTGTTTTAGTGAAGATTTTGCTAAAATTTCAACCATGAATGAATATTTAAACAAATTTAATGATTCCATTAAAAATACACTTTTTCTGAAACTCCCTTCAAACGAGCAAGAGTTTATAAAAAACAGATCACTCCAATTGAAATTTTCTCATCAAGAGATAAAACAAATTATAGATATTGCAAGAGACCTTAGCATCTGGGATGAGAAGAGTATAGTAGAGATTTTTCCTGAGCATAATCAAAAAAAAGTAGTCTTTACAAGACTTCGCAAAGCTTATGAAGATATCAGAAACAAACCTAACTCTTATGAAAACTTTGAATTAAAGAACATACCGAAAGAGCAGAAGTTCACTTTTAAGACAGAAGCCAAAGAAGGCTTTGGTCTTGGACTTTGTCCTGTTGCATCTGAGAAGACGCGATGCTGTAATCTTTTAACTCTCGATGCTGTTGAGAGTTGCGGCTTTGACTGTTCTTACTGTTCAATTCAGAGTTTTTACAATCAAAACACCATCACTTTTGACAGCAACTTTGCCGATAAGCTCAAAAATCTCAACCTTGATAAAAACAAAACATACCACATTGGAACGGGTCAGGCGTCCGACTCGCTTATGTGGGGAAACCGTGAAGGCATACTGGATGCACTTTTTTTATTTGCAAGAGAGAACCCTAATGTCATCTTAGAGTTTAAAACAAAGTCTGACAATATAAAATACCTTTTAGAAAATGAAGTACCTAACAACATACTATGTACATGGTCGCTTAACACTCCGACTATCATAGAAAACGAAGAGCATCTGAGTGCTTCTCTTGATAAACGTTTGGCATCTGCAAGAGCCGTAGCGGACAAAGGTGTTAAAATAGGTTTTCACTTTCACCCGATAGTAGAGTATGAAAACTATCTGAATGATTACGCAGATGTTTATACGAGACTTCTAAAAGAGTTTAAGCCTGTAGAAGTAGCACTTGTGAGCTTTGGCACGCTTACTTTCATAAAACCCGTAATCAAACAGCTCAGAGACAGAGAGTTTAAAAGTAAGATAACACAGATGCCGTTTGTAGATGCAAGCGGTAAAAGTTCTTATCCTGATTCCATAAAAGTAGAGATGTTTAAACACGCTTATGAAAGTTTCACTCCTTGGCACAGTGGTGTTTTCTTCTATCTTTGTATGGAAGAGCATGAGATGTGGAGCAAGACTTTCGGCTACCAATATTCTACAAACAATGATTTTGAAAAAGCGATGCTTGGTGCATATTGTAACAAACTAAATATGGAGTTTTTGATATGAGATTTTTTGGAATTTACACCTTTTTAACACTGCTCCTATTATCAAACACTCTAATGGCAAAAGAATCAAAATCACTAACCGTACAAGAGAAAAAAGAAAACTTCCGTAAACTCATAGTGCCTGCCGTAAACACTGTTTATGATGAACTAGAGACACAATACATAGAAGTATCGCACTACATAAATAATGATAAGTACTATAGAGATGAAATCTCAGATCTTAAAAAAATCTATAAAGTTAAAACAGATAAAGCTTTACTCCTAGCTTTAAAACCACACCCAAAAAGTATTGCTATTGCTCAGGCGGCCATGGAGAGTGCATGGGCAACGTCAAGGTTTTTTCGTAAGGCCAACAATGTTTTTGGCATCTGGTCATTTAACAAAAATGATTCAAGAATAGCAGCGGGTGAGAAAAGAGGTTCTAAGACTATTTGGATTAAAAAGTATGAATCCGTAGAAGATTCCGTGAGAGACTACTATAAAAATCTAGGTCGTTCGCCTTATTTTAAAGAGTTTCGCAGACTCAGAATGAAAACAGATAATCCGTACAGGCTTGTAAAAAAGCTGGATCGTTATTCGGAGTTGGGTAAAGCATATGGCAAAGAGTTGACTTCAATAATAAAACATAATAAATTTTATCTTTATGATAGAGAGTAAGAAGAGATGCCGGAAGTCTTAGTGACTTCCACATCCACCGCCGCAGCAGCCATTGCTTGTTGACTCTGCAAAAGCAATAACAAAATTGTTTCCGGCTTCTTGAACTTTAAAGTCATGTTTACCGCAAAACTCATCATTCATGTGATCTCTCATCTCGATTGATTTCATAAGAGCGTCATCTTTAGAAGCTATTTCAATTCCATTTTGTAAGTCACTTTTTCTAAAACATCCACACTCATTTTCTACAATAATCTTAAACATATTCATTCCTTTTATATAATATTTTCGTATATTATCGGAGTGAACTTTTCTTTTTACTTGCTCAAAAAACTAAGTTTTAAATTTAATCAAAACCATACCGGCAAATTTATTTTGTGTGTAGTATTCAACTCTATAAATAGTGCCTTTTCTATCAAGAGAGAAGTGTTTTGGTATCTCTTTACTTTTTATCTCAACGCCGGTTTCTCTTTTATTCTTGTTTGTATAACCTATGACATTTACTCTATAGCCATTGCTTTGTTGAACTAAAAAGCTCTCTTTTACATCCACTAGTGACCCAAACTTAACATCTTGAAATTTTCCGTCTATCTTTAATTTTACACTTCTATGCTCATAATCTATATCAAGATAGTCCGCTTTAAGTCTTGAGAGTCTTCTGTTTCCATACTGAATCACATAAGTATTGTCTTTTTTGATAATTGTAAGCAATGGATTACTAGCCTTAAAATCCAGCACTCCATCTTTTTTGATAGGAAAATATTTTACAATATCTCTTATTTGAGAAAGAGGCAGTTTGATTTTTTCATTATATAAAGAGATATAAATATCATCATTTATAGCTCTATAAACACCTTTTGGATCGAGTGTAAACTTTCTTTTGTACTCTATGCCCATAATGTCCATATATTTCTCTAGGGCTAAAAGATGGTAGTAAACTCTTTTATGTGTCGGGAGGTTTTTACTAGCCTCATTTCCAAAAGCAGCTTTTCCTTGATTGATGGCAAAATAAGTAAGAGATTTTTCCATCTCCTTATCACCCTCTTTTGTTCTTGTATTGTGAACATGATAAATATCTTCACTTTTAATGAGATTATTATTTACATGCTTTACAACCTTAGATGATATCTCTTCAAGGTTTCCGTAAACAGGGGCATCAATATTTGCCTGGTCTACTATTGAGCACTGTCCCCATTTGTTTGGTGAGTGCATATGGTCTTCATACTTTTTTCTATAATAACCGCTTCCATCGTGAAGATTTACTATCAGTTTTACATTATCGTCTTTAATGTAATTTTTGATTCGCTCAACCGTTTTATATTCGGGGTCTTGTTTAGATAGTTTGGCAAACTTTCTGTTCATATCGCCGTAAGGGCCTCTGCTTCTTTTGATGATGCTGTAAAAATTAAGATTCGGGACTATCCAGATTGAACCTTTTGTTATCTCATAATGAGTTGCAAGAAGAGATGCAGATAAAAATCCGCCCGGTTCATCGCCTTGAATACCGCCGACCACAAGAAGGGTGTTTTTATCTTGTTTGCCTTTTTGTATCAGGTTAAATTCAAAACCATTTTGAGCATTAGATACAAGAGGCAGTAAAAGTAAAAAAAACAGACTATATAACTTCAACATGCCACGGTTCAAACCGTACCCCATCACTATTGTTCTTTTTATATCTCATACTTATATAATCAAGTTTTTTCATTTTTTTAAACTCAAGTGTAGAGGCAAAAGCATCTGTAAAATTTTTATATCCCCATCCGCGTCTGCCGACATCAAAATCGCTGACAGTGTGGTAAGAATATGCAGGAGGTGCGATTTGAATAGAAGCTTGTGTAATATTACCGCCATTATGATAGAGTTTATTGCAGTAAAGACTTAACTGTTTTACGACATTTCTTACACCTGAAGTTAAAACAAGAGTATGTCCTATGTCTTTTTTCAACTTGCTATAATCTTCTACCGGTTTGCCTTTAAAGAGATAATGTCCTGTATGTGGAACTTTTATAATATCTTTTGCTGAAATCTTATTGTTTATATCCGTACACGTTTTAGTTCCAAAAAAACCGTATTGTTCAGGGTTTTCTAAAAAAAGCTTATCAACAAGAGCAAGTTCATCTTTTGTAAAAAGACCGATTGTAGAATAATTTCGCCCATAAAAAAGAGCATCTTTAAATGAAACAATATTAAAATTGCCATATCCTATAAACCTACGCAATCTCTTAAGTCTTTTATTTAAAACCTTTAGAGTAACAAACTCTTGATATGAAAGATATATATCATTGGAGTCGGTAAAATAATCATTTGCAAATACTGGTGATAATGATATAGTCGTTAAAAAGTGTCTTCTGTTCATGGTCGTAATTATATCTAATTTAGAATCAACTTTTTCTTGTTCAGAGTCAAATGTCCTTTGCAATACATCAATATATCTTGATATATTAAATTATTATGCTATTATTTCATTTTTATAGCAAAAGGAAATTTTATAATGGAAATATTTTTAAAAACTATCAGCTCAATAAATGATGAGACCAGAGTGGAAATACTAAACTTTATCAACCAAAACGGTGAGGTGTGCGTTTGTGACATAGAAAACTCATTTAACATGATCCAGTCCCGCATCTCAAGGCATCTGAAAATCTTAAAAGACGGCGGTTTTTTGAAAGTGGACAGGCGTGGTCGATGGGCGTTTTACTCTATTAAGAGCCCTCTTGATGAGTTTAGACAATCAATACTAAAAGAAATAAGTTTCTCAGAAGTAAAATTACCAAAACTGAATAAAGGATGTAAAAGTGAATAAAAAAGTTTTAATATTATGTACCGGAAACAGCTGTCGTTCTATCATAGGAGAGGCTGTGCTAAACAAATATCTTGATGGTGTAGATGCCATGAGTTCAGGTGTAAAAGCAAGCGGGAAAGTAAATCCGAATGCAAAAAAAGTTTTAGAAGAAAATGGTTTATGGAGAGATGATTACCACTCAAAAACTCTTGATAAAGTCATAGATATAGATTTTGACCTTGTCGTGACAGTCTGCGACAACGCGATGGAGTCTTGTCCTGTCTTTCCTAAAATAACTAAAGTAATTCACGTTGGCTATGAAGACCCAGACGGTAAAGATTACTCGGCATTTGAGAAGACTCTAAAACTGATTAAAATGGAACTAACACCGATAGTAAGAATGGAACTGGGTCTGTAATGTTACTGGCATCTATCATATTTCTTATCACACTCATTTTTGTTATCTGGCAGCCACGAGGCCTTCAAATAGGAACAACAGCCGTAATCGGCGCGGTAGTGGCACTTATTGTCGGCGTGGTAAGCATTGGCGATGTGGCTATTGTTTTTGACATTATCTGGGATGCCACACTCGCTTTTATAGGGATAATCATACTTTCTATGGTGCTTGATGAGATAGGTTTCTTTGAGTGGGCGGCACTGAAGATGGCAAAACTCTCCCATGGAAACGGGCATCTGATGTTTGTCTACTCTATAATTCTCGGTGCTATAGTATCGGCTCTTTTTGCAAATGACGGGGCAGCTCTTATCTTAACACCTATCTTGCTTGCCAAGATGAACATCCTTCGTCTGAACACTAAGACAATCTTGGCTTTTTTACTTGCAGGCGGATTTATCAGTGACAGCGCATCTCTGCCTTTTGTATTTTCTAACCTTACAAACATAGTAACTGCCAACTACTTTGACATAGGCTTTGCTCAGTTTTTCTCAAATATGATTATTCCGTATTTTGTAAGTGTTATTGCTAGTATGGCTGTTCTTTGGATCATCCTAAGAAAAGACATACCTCAAACTGTAGATATTCATCTTCTTAAAAAACCAAGCGATGCCATAAAACATCAGGGCCTATTTAACTTTAGCTGGTTCTTTTTAGCACTTCTGCTTAGCGGTTATTTCATAGGAGATGCGTACAATGTTCCTGTATCAGTTTTTGCTCTTGGCGGTGGAGTTCTCTTTTTACTCATTGCATCTATGACTAAAACCGTAGAACCAAAACAGATAATAAAAGAAGCACCATGGCAGGTTGTATGGTTCTCACTAGGTCTATACATAGTTGTTTACGGTTTAAAAAATGCCGGACTTACTGACTACATAACTGAGATACTTGTCTACCTGAACTCTCAAAGCGAAGTAGTTGCGGTTGTCGGGACAGGTTTTTTAGCAGCATTTTTAAGTGCTTTTATGAACAACATGCCGACTATCATGGTAATGGACATCGCACTGGTCGACATTGCAAATGAAGCGATGATCTATGCAAACATAATCGGTTGTAACTTAGGACCTAAAATGACACCGTTTGGTTCACTGGCAACCCTTCTTTGGCTACACACACTAAATAGAAAAGGGGTTAAAATCAGCTTCTGGTCTTACTCAAAGTTTGGTCTAATTGTAACCCCACCTGTTCTTTTGGTGGTCTTATTATCACTGACTTAAAAAAAGGATTTAAAATGTTTAAAATAAAAAATACACTTAATGGAATACAGGCTAATCTAAGCGGATTTAAAACTGAGGATATAAGCAGTAAGATTGAAGCATGTAAAGATGGAGCATGTGAATGTTCATGCGACATAGAGATAATGAAAAAAATTGAAAAAATTGAAGTATCCAAAACAGAAGACGGAACAAGCGTTACAATAACAGGCGATGTAAATGCCGAGACTTTAGCACCAATGATGCAAGAGTGTTTGATGTATAATAAATAGTTGGTTTATACATAAAAGGAGAATCGATGCGAAAATATTTATTTATACTCGTATTTTTTACAACTTTAGTCAGTGCTCAAAATTTTGATACATATTTAAAGAGTTTTGATTATGAATCAAAAACAGCTATGAAGATAAAAACAGTCGAGATGCTAAACATGCTCGAAGAAGGAACAGTTCAGGTCATTGATATAAGGTTTCATGAAGAGTTTGAACTTTGGAATTTAAAATTTACAAAGAATATCCCTCTGAATGAACTTCCCGACAGATTAAACGAGTTGGATAAGAGTAAATTAATCGTAACTGTATGCCCTCACAACGATAGATCGAACATTGCAAGAATGTTTTTGACGCTAAAGGGGTATAAGGCAAGATATTTGAGTGACGGGCTCTTAACTACCGTCAACTACCTAAAAGGTGATAACGCAAAAGAGTTTTTGGAAGAATACAAAAAAAGAAAATAAAGATATAATGTCACCAATAATTTATGTGGAAAATCACATAGACTAAAATAACGGAATAACCAAGGAAACACCATGCGACAAAACGAATACCTAGAACTAGGTAAAATCAACACCCTTCTTATAGATAGACTGACAACTCCGGGTGCATACCTGATGGCGCTTGATGGAAATGATGTACTTCTACCAGGACAGTATCTCACACCAGAGATGAAAGAGAAAACACTTGTAGATGTCTTTTTATACACTGATTCAGAAGACAGACTTGTAGCTACAACACTAAAACCAAAAGCTATGCTCGACGAGTTTGCACTCTTTGAAGTTATAGATACTGCATCTTTTGGAGCATTTATGGACTGGGGTTTAAGTAAAGACCTTTTAGTACCAAATATGTTTCAAAAGACACCTTTTAAAGTCGGCGAAAAAAGATTTTTAAGAGTGATCTACGATGAGAGAACTCACCGTCTTGTAGGAACAGAGAAACTCGGTGATTATTTTGAGCGAAAAGTCAAAGGCATCAAAATTGCCGATGAAGTAAACATCTTAATCATCTCTAAGACTCCGCTTGGCTACAAATGTATCGTAGAAGATAAATACGAAGGTCTAATATATCACAATGAGATTTTTGAAAACATAAACCTTGGCGATAGAAAAAAGGCTTTTGTAAAAACAATAAGAAAAGATGGAAACATTGACCTCAACCTTAGAAAACCAGGCAGTAAAAAAAGCGGCAGCTCAGCAGATAAAGTTCTTGAACTTTTAAAAGAGAACAATGGTATCATGCCTTACAACTACAAAAGTGATTCAGAACTTATCAAAGATATTTTCGGTCTTAGTAAAAAAGATTTTAAACGTTCACTTACAGCTTTAGTGGATGCCGGTAAAATAGAAATAAAAGATACCGGTATCTACATCAAGGAGTAAAAATGGCTAAGAAGAAAAAAAGCGTCGAACTCTCAGATAAAAAAATAAACTTTATGATTGAAAAAATATCTTATAAAGCTATAAGATACTATCCTACCGCAATGAGTCTGGATGTTATGGCTACAGATGCAGACGGTGCAAAGCTAGGAATGCAAAACATTCCCTTTGCACATATTCCTAAAGAGATAAAGAAAATTATCAAGCCAAATTAACTATAATTGTTCCAAATATAAAAAAGGAACAACTTTCATGTCTAAATCTTACTTAGAATCAACTCCGGATGAAAACGGATTTTTTGGAAAATTCGGCGGCTCTTTTATACCGCCTGTGTTAGAGAAACCATTTGCAGACATCACTCAAGCATACAATGAACTAAAAGACTCTCCTGAGTTTATCGAAGAACTTAAATATGTAAGAAAGCACTATCAGGGACGTCCCACTCCTATCTCATTTGCTAAAAATTTGACTGAATACTGCGGCGGTGCAAAAATATACCTAAAAAGAGAAGATCTAAACCACACAGGTGCACATAAACTAAATCACTGTATGGCTGAAGTCATACTTGCAAAGCATCTTGGCAAGACAAAAGTTATAGCAGAGACAGGTGCGGGTCAGCACGGTGTTGCCCTTGCAACTGCGGCAGCTTATTTTGGACTTGAATGTGAGATTCATATGGGTGAAGTAGATATTGCAAAAGAGCATCCCAATGTTGTCCGCATGAAGATCCTTGGTGCAAATGTCATCCCTGCAACTCATGGACTTCGTACTTTAAAAGAAGCAGTAGACAGTGCGTTTGAGAGTTATGTACCTCAGGCTGATACTGCTATTTACTGCATCGGAAGTGTTGTCGGACCTCATCCTTTTCCAATGATGGTAAGAGACTTTCAATCAGTTATAGGACATGAAGCAAAAGAACAGTTTAAAGAACATGAAGAGAACTTGCCGGATGCAGTAGTTGCATGTGTTGGCGGAGGTTCAAACGCTATGGGAATCTTCGCAGGTTTTATTGACGACAAAGAAGTCGAACTTCACGGTGTTGAGCCTATGGGTATAGGTGAAGAACTAGGTGAACATGCCGCAACTCTTACTTATGGCCAAGAGGGTGTGATGCACGGATTTAACTCTATAATGCTAAAAGATTCTGATGGTGAGCCAGCTCCCGTTTACTCTATCGGTTCCGGTATTGATTATCCTTCTGTCGGACCTGAGCATGCACACCTGCAGGCCATAGGCAGAACAACTGTAGGTCTTTGTAATGATGAAGAAGCTGTAGATGCTTTTTATAAGCTCTCGCAGCTTGAAGGTATCATCCCTGCGCTAGAATCAGCTCATGCCGTAGCTTATGCGATGAAGCTTGCAAAAACAATGAACAGCGAGCAGACCATCCTAGTCAATCTAAGTGGCAGAGGCGACAAAGACATTGACTTTGTTGTTGAGAGCTACCCTATTCCAAACGCTAAATTCTAATCAATTATCTTCTTGCATCTTAGGTGTGAGAAGGTTCTATCTTCTTCGCATAAACTAAAAATATTATCCCGCTAAAAACTATAGCTGCTGTCACATAAAGAGTGGAGTTGTAATTTCCAAAATACTCAATAAGAGCGACACTGTAAAGAGGTGCTCCGACTTGCCCTATGCCGTATGCGGCTGTCATTGAACCCATGAGAACAACAGGATTTTTACCAGCCAACTTTCCTCCTAGATGCATAAAAAGAGCTACAAGCCCGATAAAAGTGCTTCCGTACAAAGCACCGCTAAGCAGGTTAAGATAGATATTTGTACTAAAAGCCGGAATCAAGATGCCGATAACCTGTAGTGCCATAGCGGCGATAATAATATTCAGACTTCCATAGTTATGAGCCAAGCGCATCCAGATGATAGAAGAAGGGATACCTGCAATCCCGACTATCAACCAACCGACACTTCCATAACCCTCAAGCCCTTTAAGCGAGTTGATGATGTCGGGTAAAAATGTTCCCTGAACAACAAAACCTACTCCCTCGGTAAAGTAAGCCAAGATCAACAAGATAACATAAGTGGAAAAGATGGACTTTGAGAGTTTGTGTTTCACAGCCTCTTGTTTTAGCGTTTTGTCAAAAGAGAGTATATAAACTGAGTAAAATGATATGACAAATGCAAAAATCGTCAAAGCCATCCACGCATCTGAGAAAGTTCCCTCTCTAAGCGCATACTGACTTATCAGCTCACTCACAAGTATGGCAAAACCTATCCCGCTAAAGTGTATGCCCATAGCTTTTGTCTTGTCTTCAAAGTTCAGCTTTACCATAACCAAAGCGCCGCCCACTATAAGAACCATTGCCGAACCAAAACCTGCAACCACGCGGGAGACTAGCCATAGTGTCTCATTTGTTGTAGTCGCTAAGACAAAGGTAGTCAAGACACTAAGAAACATTCCTATTCTAAAATACTTGACTTTTGTATTTATATCTTTGATAAAGATGGAAAATATAGCACCGCTGAGATATCCCGCAAAATTAAAAGATGCAAGAATACCGGCAAAAGTAAGCGTTAAAAAACCTTCGAGCATATTCGGCAAAAGTGAAGTAAAAGCAAATCTGGCAACACCAACTCCCACTATTATGGCAAATATACCTGCAAGAAGTATTGCCACGTTGTTGTTTCTATCAAGTAATCTTATGTTCACAATATTTTCTCTTTTAAAAAGCAGCCTACAGCGTAAGGTTTTTTAGAATAAAACTCTTTAGAGTGGTTTACTATAAGCGCATGAAACTCTTGAAACACTATTAGCAGTTCTTTGTCATCTTTTATGCACTCTTTTAGAGAGTCTTGCATTAGTTGTTTCATATCTTTGTATTTTGCCTTTACATCTATGAGTCCAAGTTCCAACAGCACTCTTTTTGTATAAGCATCTATCTTAAACTCAGGCGTATTATATCCATATAAAAGTATAGAATCAGCAGTCTCCTCGCCGATTCCTAAAACCGATAAAAGCTCATCTCTAGTTGGAATTTTTTCTTCAAGTGCTTCAAAAAAAGCAATAAACTCTAAAATATATCTCGCTTTTTGATTATGATATCCTGATGGTCTTATGGCAAGTTTTAACTCATCAATATCCATCTCTTTTATAGCTTTAGGAGTGAGTGCATTTTTCTCTTTTAAGTTATGAAGAGATTTTACTACAGATGTAAAACTTGTGTTTTGGGTCAAAATCGAACCCAGACAAACTTCAAATACTTCATCAATATCTCTTGGAAAAGAGTAATCGAGTATATGATAACCCTCAGAGTTTCCATTTTTAGACTCATTTACTCCCTTGTAGTTTACAAAAGGCCACCATCCCTGAGGACCGTAAGCTTCATAAAGCAGTTTATAAATCTCGTATATTTTATTTGTCTTTTTCATATTTTTGTAAAATCTTCTTTTTATCAATACCCCATCTGTATCCGCTCATAGCGCCGCTCTTTGCGATGACCCTGTGACAAGGTATAAGAAAAGCAATATCATTTGAACCAATCGCACTTGCGACTGCTCTGACTGCTTTTGGTCTGCCTATAGACTTTGCGATATCTTGATATGTACTCAGGGCTGCATATGGAATATTTAACAAAGCTTTCCAAACATCTATTTGAAAATCCGTTCCTTTTACAAATAGGTTTACTTTTTTCCTGTCTATAAATATGTTTTTTAGATATTCGTTCATTTTTTGTCATCTCTGATCATCACGGAATTTTTCCAGCTCTTTTGTAACTCCGCAAATAACTTCTCTTCATCTTCACCAAAAGCTAAAAAACAAATACCTTTTGAAGCAGCTGCAATCATTACTTTTCCAAATAAAGTAGTACCGTATCCATACATGATTTCAAGATTCTCATCCAAGCTTTTATACTCTTTTTGCGTCATAGATGCAAGGTTTACAAAATTATCTTTCAAAAGTAACTCCTGCTGCAAAACAAATTATAAAAATTATACCAAACACTAAGGCAAAATATAGGATAATAACTCAAATTAGGAGAGTGAGTGTGGTTTTAAGATTTATTGAGGATATCGGTGATAAAACTATCAGCGCACTGTCATCGTTGAATGAAGCACTGAAGTTTACATCTTTATGTCTGTTTCATATGATTCAGCCGGGCAGTTATAATCCTGCCATGCAGATGGTTCTTACCAAACAGATCTATTTTACGACTGTTCAAATCATCCCTCTCTTTACTACTATGGCTGTTCTTTTTGGCTCGGTAATTATCGGAGTTGTTATTGTCTTGGCAACAGAGTACAGCCTGCAGGATGAAATCGGCTCTATTATCATTACCTTTGTTATAGATGAGTTTTCTCCATTTTTTACTGCCTTGCTTATCTCTCTTCGCTCCGGAACAGCAGTAAATACTGAGATTGCAGTCATGAATGTAAATAAAGAACTAAATACATTAAAGCAGTATAAAATAGACCTCATTGACTATCTGTTTTTGCCAAGAATAATCAGCGGTATGATAAGCGCAGTCTCACTTTCGATTTTGTTTGCGGTGATTATGCTCAGCAGCGGTTATGTGTTTACTCTTTTTTACATGAATATGGATTTTCACACTTATAAATATCTGCTAATCAGTGCTATAGAGGTTCAAGATCTGGTAGTCCTGCTGGTTAAAAGTATGGCTTTTGGGTTCGTTACAATGCTTATCCCTATATACAGCGGGCTTAAGACCACAAATGCATATACAGCGATTCCTATCTCCGTTTTAAACGGGATGGTAAAGCTTTTTATCGCATTATTTTTTATTGAGGTGTTATCATTACTACTGCAATCACTGTAAGACTTTTTGATCGCTACTATGAGATAGGTGACTACCTGCTAAGTGAAAAAGAGTACTCTCTTATTTCTAAAAATACGCCTCTTATATCCAACCTTGATATGCTTGAGAATATTGCTCTAATCAAAGAAGTACATGAGCATATGCCGACAAAGAAGGCTCAAGAAGAAGCAAAAGAGCAACTTAAAAAAATAGAACTCGAAAGTATCAGCTTAAATCGACTGAACCAATGTGACACATATGAGGTATTTTGTGTCTCTCTTATTCGTGCGCTGATGACTAAAGAGATGAATGTTATAATAGTCTCTCCATTTCATTTAATCGATAATCTTAGAGATATAGAGACGGTAGTAGCTACAATACAGAAGTTGGAAGTTAAAAAAAACATTTTAATCCTAGACACTGTCTCAAACGAAATTCACTATAAGGGATCCTCATGCAATATAGTAAAATGAAACTTGCAGTAGGTATTTTTGTTATTACACTTTTCATAACTATAAGCACATTTTTATACCTGCTCCTTGAAGACAAGGGAACATTTAACAAGAGGTATAACTATCATTTTACAACAGAAAGCGCTTCATTTTTCAGTGTCGGGATGCCGCTTAAATTTTCAGGTTTTGATATAGGTGTCATAGATAATATCTCACTAAACGATGATGGAACTGTCTACATGACTTTTTCCGTAGATGAGAATAACAGAAGATGGATAACAGATGGAAGTGTATTGATGATTATCAAACCGCTTATAGGTTCTGCTCACATCGAAGTATATTCCGCGATTGACAATGAGGTTCTTGAAGCAGATTCAGAACTGCAGATGCTGCAAAACGACGATATCAATGACATGATATTAAAACTAGAACCCGCAGTTGATAAAATAATCAACATTATTAATAGCATAGATTCCATTACTTCCGATATTGCAAGAGACGATTCTAATCTAAAACAAACAATGCAAAATATTAAAGAGTTCACATCCAAACTATCAAATAGTGATTCTATTCTTAGCAGCATTACTGGTGATAAGGAATCGACAAAAAACATCATTGCATCTCTAAACAAGACTACTGAGATTATGAAAGAACTTCATACAATCAGTAAAAATATCTCAAAAACCACATCTTCCCTTGATTCAAATATCATGGATCCGGCTTCCTCGGCGATAAAAGAGCTTGATGTGATTATGAAAGATGTAAAGCAAAAACTGGATGCACTCGATGGCACAGTTAAAGCAGTCGGAACTTATGACAAAGATCTCATCGAGTTAAAAGAACAGATATCAGTCAGTGTCCAAAAATCAAACCAGATTATGGACAAGGTAGATGCTCTTATGCAGGATGAAGCAAAAAGTGAGGTGACTTTGCCATGATAAAAATAGCTTTACTATCCATCGGTTTATTACTGCTCAGTGGCTGTTCTTTTAAATCTCCGCCAAATCAGTGGCAGTACAAAAGTACTTCAGCTTTTGATTCATACATAAAGAACTTTCTCAGCTCAAACGATGCTTTGGCAAAAAATGATTTAAACAGAGCCGTAGAACATGCAAAACAAAGTGCTGACTTAACCATGCTCTCTCGCATCTACCTTGGTGAGTGTGCATTGAACATCAGTGTCGGCTTAAAAGACAGTTGTGAAAAATATAATAATATTGCGGATTTGATCAATGACAAAACTCTAGATGCCTACTATCATCTTATAACTCTGAACATGAACTCATTGCAACTTTTAAATCTTGATAAAGAATATAAAGATTTTGCTTCATATATCAGTACAAAAGAGTTCTCTAAAGCTGATGCACAAATATCAAAAATATCAAAACCGACTTCTAAACTTTTATGTGCTGCTCTTATGAAAGAAAATCTAAGCTCCAAGACAAGAAAAGAGATGATTGACCTAGCTTCTTTTTATGGTTATAAAAGAAGTGTTGTGTTTTGGCTGAATGAGGCTAAGAAAAATAGTAAAGATGAAAACGAGCGCAACAATCTATCTAAAAAGATATCTGTGTTAAAATCAAAAAACTGAAATAGTCAACCCTCAGGAGAGAGAGGTTGAAGTATAGCCTTAGAGTCAAGTTAAGACCATACATGGAGAATCGTAAATATATTATATATTTTAATAGTTACTAAAGTGTTAACGAAATCTTATCTCTTTTAGGATAACATTTCTAATAATAAAAGGAAACAGATATGAAAAAATGTAATTCACTTGAAGAAGTCAGAACAGAAATAGATATCCTTGACGATAAAATCGTAGATTTAATCTCTGAACGTAGCCATCTTATCCGCCAAGCTGCAAAATTTAAAAACAGTGTTGATGAAGTAAAGGCTGAAGATCGTATTGAATTCATCATGCAAAAAGTACGCCATAGGGCTATTGCATTGGATGTTTCGCCAAATCTGATTTCAGACCTTTTTACCATTATGATAAACGAAATGGTTGAGACTGAGATATCAGAATTTAGAAATAAACAAATATTTTAAGTTAACTATGAAATATTTTTTAATACTAAGCTTAAGCTTTTTAACACTTCTTGCATCTGACGCTTTCATACAACCGAGCGAACTGAAACATTTACTTGAAGACAAAAAATTAATCATCATCGATGTAGCCGATTCAGCAATTTATAAAACAAGTCATATCCAGGGTGCTATATACTGTGATGTGACCAAGTTTATTAAAAAAGAAAACAACCCTTACTCCCTTATGGATTCACCTCAAATCATAGGACAAGAATTACGAAATCTTGGAATAAACCAAGACTCTAAAGTAGTTATATATGCTCATAACACACAAAAAGGTATTTTAAATACAAGTTATTTGGCTTTTGTTCTTCTTTACAGCGGTTTTGAAAACCTGAGTATTTTAGACGGCGGATATATGTCATGGGTATTTGAAAATGAACGATTAACCTCTTCTAAAAAATCAGAAGCTCACGAAGAAGGAAATTTGGTTATTAAAGTAAACCAAAATATTTTAGCAACTCTTAAGAGTGTGCAAAATAACCTTGCAACAACTCCTATGTTGGATGCCAGATCTCCTAAAATGTACTATGGAACAGAGCGTTCGAATAAAATCAGGACAATCGGACATATATCATATGCAAAATCAAGTCATTATGAAGATAAGTTTTTAAGAGACACAACACTAAGAGAACAAAAAGAACTAGATGAGATTTATATATATGGGCATGGTCTTAAAAAAAGTGATGAAGTTATAGTCTATGGTGATGATGTTTTTACAGCCAGTATGGAATTCTACATTTTATATAAACATATGGGATTTAAAAATACTAAACTCTATGAAGCTTCTTTACTAGAATGGGGAAATTCTTTGGGTTTACCTATGACCAGGTTTAAGTGGGAATAAAAAAGAGCGTTTACTCTTTTTTATTTGTAGCGGTAAGTTATACGTCCCTTATCAAGAGAGTATGGTGTTAACTCTAATTTCACTTTATCACCCGGAAGTATCTTAATATAGTGCATACGCATTTTACCTGCGATATGACATAAAATAATATGTCCATTTTCTAATTCAACACGGAAAGTTGCATTTGGTAATGCTTCAATAATCTTGCCGTCAACTTCTATAACGTCAGCTTTAGCCATTTAT
>NZ_JBFFMZ010000015.1:0-25703 GCF_041563495.1 Sulfurimonas sp. | reverse complement strand
TTAGCAGAGTCTGCGACAGAACCGCCGCCAACACCGAGAACAGCTTGAATATTTTTGTCTTTTACTATTTTGATACCATCATTTACTCTGCTTAAAAGTGGATTACTAACAACACCGTCTAGCTCTTCATAAGAGATGCCACTATTTTTTAAAGATGCTATAACTCGCTCATATAGTCCATTTTTTTTGATACTGCCTGTTCCATATACCAGCAATACACTCTCGATATTTGTTTCTTTAATATATTGACCTATATTATTCTCTTTTGCTCTACCAAATTCTATTTTAGTAGGATTGTGATACATAAAATCATTCATCTTGGAGTGTCCTTATTTTATTAACTTTTGAAAATTATATAGCTTATGAACTTAATTATCCCTTACGATACTTTAGGTAAGTAATAGAGTTAAATTTACTTTATGCTATAATTACACTACAAGGAATATTATGTACTATGTAAATGACAAAGAGTTTAAGTGCTCCGTAGGGGTAACTCTAGATATTTTTAACGACAAATGGAAGATGAGTGTTATTTGGCATCTACTCGAGAATGATAAAAGATTTAAAGACCTGCACGAAGAGATATCTGAGATAACTCAAAAGACTTTAACGGTAAAACTAAAAGAACTTGAAAGTAAAAATATTATCCATAGAGAGGTTTTTCCGGAAGTTCCTCCAAAAGTTGTATATTCATTAACGCCTATTGGTAAAAAACTAAGACCTGTTTTAGAGAGTATGTTTAACTGGGGTATAGACTATGTAGAAGAGTTTGGTACAATCTCCGGCAACAATGCATGTGAAGTAAAACTGTTTAAAAGATAAATGGAAAATTTCGCCCTTATATTTGTAGCACTGTTTATCGGCTATATCATCAACAAAGGGGATGTCTTTGCAAAAGATACTCCCATCATATTAAACCAATTCATCTTATATATTTCACTGCCTGCTATGGCTCTGTTGCAGATACCAAAGCTTAGCTTCTCTTTTGAAGTCCTTATACCCGTTATTACGGCTTGGATTGTGATGGGAGTAAGTGCTTTTGTGATTTTCTACCTATCTAAGATTTTAAAGTTTTCAAGAGAAGTCACGGGAGCTTTAATGCTTGTGGGTGTTTTGGGAAACACCTCGTTTGTAGGTATTCCTGTCATACAGGCATATTTTGGAGATTCTGCACTGCCTTATGTCTTGATGTATGACCAACTTGGTTCATTTATAATGCTCTCCACTTACGGTACTTTTATCTCTGCATACTATTCAAGTGCAGAGGATGTAAATGTTAAAGCCATAGCTCTTAAGATTATTACATTCCCGCCGTTTTTATCTCTGCTGGTGGCACTGTTTTTTATAGGAACTACATTTCATCCAGTAATTACAAGTGTTTTATCGTCACTGGCAAGCACAATAGTCCCGCTGGCTCTTGTAGCTGTAGGACTACAGTTAAAGTTTAAACTGCCCAGCGAAGACATAAAACCTTTTGTCAGTGCGTTAAGTGTAAAACTGATATTAGCTCCGATATTGGCTATTATGATATCTATGATTTTTTCATGGAATAATC
Source organism: Sulfurimonas sp. (assembly GCF_041563495.1). Taxonomy (GTDB): domain Bacteria; phylum Campylobacterota; class Campylobacteria; order Campylobacterales; family Sulfurimonadaceae; genus Sulfurimonas. The sequence continues at coordinate 24,148 of NZ_JBFFMZ010000015.1, read as the reverse complement.
AAGCTTCTTTAGTATCTGTTATGGAAGCCGGGATGGGGCCTATGATTACAGCGGGAGCGGTAGCATCTATGGCAGGTCTGGCTCCAAGGCTAAGCTCTGCCATCGTAGGTTATGGAACACTGCTCTCTTTTTTTACTACTTGGGTTTTATCTACGTTTTTATGAAATAGTAACCATGTTTTTACCGTGTTCTTTTGAATAGTAAAGAGCTGAATCAACGCGGGTAAACACTGTTTTGTCAGTATCATCTTTCAATATTTTTGTTACACCAAAACTACAGGTAAGTTTTCCAAAATATTTAAAACTATAAGCTTCCAACTCTTCACGCAAAGAGTTTGCAAATTTTTGCGCATCATTCTCATTGGTTGAAGGAAGCAGTATTATAAATTCTTCCCCACCCCAACGGGCAAATATATCTGTTGGGCGTTTTCTTTTATAAAACATATCTGAAAGTGTAACCAATGCGTAATCACCGACAATATGTCCATATGTATCGTTTATATTTTTAAAATTATCAATATCATAAAGAACAAGAGAATAAACTTCATCATAACGTTTTACCGCATAAAGCGCTTTGTCAAGTTCTTTGTTGAACTTAACTCTGTTATATTGTCCTGTCAATATATCGCGAGTAGCCTGTTTTTCAAGGCGTTCATTTTCTTTACTCAAACGCGTAACATCGTTAAAAATAACGACTTCTCTTGCGTCTTTTCCAACCATAGTGATGAAATCTATCTCAAAGACTTTACGTATCCCTTCTTTGGAATATATGGCAAGAGTGTTTTCTGAAGTATTCAAAAGGGAAGTAATAAAGTTTTTTATAGAATCAAATTCTTTAAAATACGCTGCATCTACTCCAAACAATTCAGGTAAATGTTCCTTTTCTTTAATAAACTCTACAGAATCTATGTTAAAAAAGTTTAAAAAAGCTCTGTTTGCATAAAGAACCACATTTTTTTCGATTGTAAGAATCATACTTGTATGAAGGTCTAAAATATGTTCCAATGATTGTTTTTGTTCATTTAATTCTTTTGTTCTTTTTTTTACTTTGCTTTCTAAAGAATTTGTATGTTCCACAATGATTTTATGCTGTCTATTTAGAGATTTACTCATAGAATTGAAATTTTTAGATAGAAGCTCAAACTCATCATTTGTATGGAGTTCCAAACGCTGTTCGTAATCACCATCTTTTATTTTTTGGGTTTGAGTAATCATCATCTGAAAAATATTACGAACTTTTTTTGCAAATATTAAAATAATTATGACAGAAAAAACAAACGCACAAAGCATAGCTATCAAGATTGATTTTATCAAATGCTCTTCATGTTTTTTTATCTCTGCGGACGGGTATGCCATCATAATCGAAGCTGTAGAAGTAATATCCATATCTTTTAGTGGATGTGCAGTTAAATAATACTCTTTAGTACCTATTTTTACTTCATAAAACTTATCCGGATATTTTAAAAGCCAAAGATAGTCTAAGTAAGGCATAGGTAAATCTTTCATAAGTCCGTCATCTATTTTCAAAGAAGTTGCTGCTACCGTTCTGTCACCGATAATTGTAAAATCCATTACAGTGTCTTTTTTTATATTTTTCATCATAGCATGATTCATACTAAAACCCATAAGCATCATCCCCCATTCTTTATTATCGATAATAATAGGAGTAGATGCATAAATTACAAAAATATCAAATTGTCTAATAATAGTTGTAAAAGATTTTTGCCATTTTAAAGTTTTTTCGACAATTTGCAAATTTTGGAGCATCTGACCTTCAAATGGAATACTTCCCGACTGTGTTATAAGGTTTGCTTTGTTGTCAAGTAAAATTATCTGATCACACTGTATATCATAACGCTTATCGGCAATAAAATTTTTCAATTTATGCATATCATTTGATGCTATATACTTAATCAATTCATGATCTTCGGCAAGATTATTGACAAGGGTTTTGTTTAACTGTTTAAGTAGTTCGATATGATTATCAGCCATACTTAATGCTTGTTTAAACTGTCTATTGACCATATCTTTTACTGTGCTCTCACTCTCTTTATAAAAATAAATACCGATTACGAGAAGTATAATAGAAAATATAGATATAAAAAATAAAGATACTTTAAAAGCTATAGGAACAATAACGCGCTTTGACATTATTTTTTTATACCTTCTTGCAGAGCTTCTTTGATAGGTTCAATTTTCAGATCTGGATAGTTCTCATGAAATATTCTCTGCATCTCTTCATTTGATTTATCAGCATGGCATCCGCTGTTTTGACAAGAATTCGGCATTTTGTATTTTGCAGATGCCGAAGGCGGGATGATTCTAAAAGCGTGGCTTCTGATTGTAAAATCTCCTCCTGTTTTAACAATACGAGGCATATGACAATCAGCACAATTTACTTTGTCTATAGGGCACGGAAAATGTTTTTTAGTCTGTTCAAGCGTAGCATATGCATTTAGATGACACTCTCCGCATTTATTGGCTCCTGCATTGCCTTTAATATTTCTGTCTATTCCGTGCGGTTCATGACATGTCACACAGGTAAGTCCGTGTTTGGCAGTTTTTAGGGTAGGCTTTTCACCTTTTTTTGCTGAACGGTAATCTTGGGAATGGCATTGCAAACAATCATCATTTTTTTCTCCACCGTGAGGATTTTTCTTTTGTCTTAAATCATCCAATGATTTAGCATGTTTTGAAAAAGAAAAATCTGCAAACTCCTGATGACGATTTTTAGAGACACCGTTCCCCCACCAGTTTTTACCTTTCTTATCATTGTTTACACTCGATGGAACAAAACTACTGCTGATATCATTTCCTGGTTTATATTCTAAAGGAAAATTAAACGCTGTAATTTTACCGTCTACTCCGGCTCTCATACTTTGCCCTCTACTGTGACACTGCCCACATACTGTTGATTTTGTCGACATGACAATATCAGCATCTCCCGTGTGAGGTTTACTATGGCAGACACTACACTCTGCATCTACAACCATAGTTTGATGTTTTACATGTAAACTACCACCGCCGTGACAGGCTTCACAAGTTACTCCAAACTCAGAAAAATTATAAGTTTTTGCATCATAACCGGTTGTATGACAGCCATTGCACTTAGTAGAAGCGGGTGTCTCTTTCCATTTATGTACTTTATACGGAACCCACTTTTGAGCAGTAATCATCCATTTGGCGGTAAAAGGATAGTATTCCTCATCTATGACTCTCATATATACCTGTTCCCATTTCGAACCTACAACATGAGTTATATCTTCTTTTTTAAAGGTAACTAAGGAATTCTTTTGCTCAAAATCTCCGACAATCATTGAAATATCACTCACTGGGCGGAAAATAAGCGGATGCAGAGTATTATGTTTCCAGCTCTGGAAATGTGTCTGGTGACAAGACTTACAATTCTCGGAACCAACATAATTTGGTGATTCATCTATATCTGAATGCACATCATCATACTTGTAAACAAAAACAACTATTAAAGATATAACTGCAAATATAGATATAATCACTTTTTTATTCATAATATTTCTTTATCACCCATATGTTAAATCCTACTCTTATTTTTTATAAACCAAAATTAAACCTTATGCAAGACAAGTTCTTTTTCCAAATATGCGCCTGTGTAACTGCCATTATCTTTATGAGAGTTTGCCAAGTCTTCCGGTGAGCCTTCTGCAATTATAAGACCGCCGCCTGAGCCGCCTTCGGGTCCCATATCTATAATCCAGTCAGCATTTTTAATCATATCTAAGTTGTGCTCGATAATAAGAACAGAGTTCCCGAGTTCTACGAAGTGATGAAGAACCTTTGTAAGCCTGTCAACGTCTGCAAAGTGAAGTCCAGTCGTCGGTTCATCCAAGATATAAAGAGTCTTACCCGTATCTTTACGGCTTAACTCCTTACTCAGTTTGATTCTCTGCGCTTCACCGCCCGAGAGTGTCACTGCATTTTGACCAAGAGTGATATAACCAAGACCTACATCGACAAGAGTTTTCATCTTTTGATGTATTTTCGGAATTGGTTTAAAAAATTCAAACGCCTCATCCACACTCATATTTAAGACATCTGAAATTGTCTTGCCCTTGTAAAACACTTCCAAAGTCTGCTGATTGTATCTTGTACCTAAACAAGTATCACACTTGACCATAATGTCCGGCAGAAAGTGCATCTCTATCTTAATCTCACCCTCGCCTTGGCACTTCTCGCATCTGCCGCCTTTAACGTTAAAGCTAAATCTTGAAGTTGTATATCCGCGAATCTGAGACTCTTTTGTTTGAGAAAAGAGATTTCTTATCTCATCCATCACACCCGTATAGGTTGCAGGATTAGACCTTGGTGTTCTGCCTATCGGACTTTGATCAAGATAGATAACTTTGTCGACATGCTCAAGTCCCGTAATCTCAACACCTGCGACCTTGTTTACTTTTCTTGCATGGTTTAGCAGCTCTCTTGCAGTCGGCAGAAGTGTTTGCAACATCAAGGAGCTTTTTCCGCTTCCACTCACTCCTGTAATGCAAACAAAGTTATTTAACGGGATTTTTGCACTTAGATTTTCAATGTTATTGAGAGTGACATTTTTTATCTCTATGTATTTACCTTGAGGACGTCTGTAAAAATACTCTATCTTCTTTCTTCCGTAAAGATAATCAGAAGTCAAGGTTTTGGCTTTTTTGAGTTTATCCAGAGTTCCGCTAAATACGACATTACCGCCGAATTTACCAGCACCTGCACCAATGTCTACAATAAAATCTGCATTTTCTATAGTCTCTTTATCATGCTCGACGACAATAACACTGTTGCCCTTTTCTTGAAGACTTCTAAGAGTACGGATAAGCTTTAACGTATCTCTTTCGTGAAGACCGATGCTCGGTTCATCAAGAACATATAAAACACCGGTAAGCCCACTTCCTATCTGAGATGCGATGCGAATCCTTTGGGCCTCACCGCCACTGATTGTTCTGGCATCTCGACCAAGAGTAATATAACCAAGACCGACATCAAACAAGAAATACAATCTCTCTCTTATCTCATTTAATATAGGCTGTGCTACCTGCGTATCTTGTGCATCCAGATATAAAAAATTATTTTCTTGTGCAAACCACTCATAGCTTTTAGCTATTGGCATATCAAGAAGTTCAGAGATTCCTTTATCACCTACTCTAACAGCCAAAGATTCAAGACGAAGTCTGTGAGAGTTACAAACATTACAAACTTTTTCGCTCATATAGTCAGCAAGCTCTTTCTCATCTTTGAACATATCGTAGGCTATTTTGATTATTCCAGGCCAGACTCTTTTGACTTCATGGTTTTTCCAAAGAAAGCTAACTTCATCTATACCACCGTGTAAAATAGCCTTTTTCTGATGTTCAGGAAGCTCTGAGTATGGAACTGTAATATCTATGTCATTGTGAGCACAAAAGCCCTTTAAAAATGTAAAATAATAGCCCTTGTTAAAACCGTAAACTATTTTAACAGCACCCTTTTCTACAGATAAATCTATATCTATTATCTTATCATGATCAAGTGCATAGCGAAGTCCTAAACCGTCACATTCATGACAAGCACCTTTTGGTGAGTTAAACGAAAAAGAGAGCGGTTCAAGTGGGTCAAAGCTTATCTTACAGTCAAAACAAGCGTTATGTTCACTATAATGCATCTGAGATACATTTAAACCGAGTTCTTTATGATTTAATATATCAATTTCCAACTCACCGTAACTCTCTTTAAGAGCTTTTTCAACATCGGCTGCAATACGTTCTTTATTTTCTGGTTTCACAACAACTCTGTCAATGACCACTTTGATGGTATGTTTCTTTGTTTTACTTAGCTCTATCTCTTCATCAAGCCTAACCATAACACCATCTATAATAGCTCTCACATAACCTTTATGGACAAGAGATTCCAGCATATCGGTATATGAACCTTTTTTCTCACGTACAAGAGGAGCTAAAAGTACGAGTTTTGCACCTTCTGGGAGTTTAGCAACTTCTCCTATAATATCAGATGCACTCATCTGGGAAATCACTTTGTTACATTTATGACAATGCTGAACCCCGACGCGTGCATAAAGAAGTCTAAAGTAATCATATATCTCTGTAATAGTCCCAACGGTTGAGCGGGGATTTTTAGATGTAGTCTTTTGGTCTATTGCTATGGCTGGAGTAAGTCCCTCTATCTTGTCTACATCCGGTTTTCCTACACGATCAAGGAACTGTCTGGCATAAGAAGAAAGAGACTCCATATAGCGTCTTTGTCCCTCGGCATATAGTGTGTCAAAAGCAAGTGTTGACTTACCGCTTCCACTGATACCTGTCATTACAACCAATTCATTTTTTGGAATTGACAAACTTATATTTTTTAAATTATTTTCTCTCGCACCAGTTATAATTATTGAATCTTTTTTTTTCATGTCTAACCTCTAAATAAATATTCTTTGAACTAAATATATCACTACTAAAAAGTAAAAACTAACCATAAGTCTTCTTTGTAAAACATTACTGATTATATCTTTTAAATAGATGCCAAAATAAACACCCACTAAAGAAGCCAATCCTATAATAACGCCACTCTCAAAATCTATATGTCCCAGTCTCGCATGGGATATAAAACCTGCCATTGACGAAAACACCACAAAAAACAGACCTGCTGAAATGGCTTTTTTTAATGGCACATGCAAAAAACCGACCAATATAGGGACAAGCATAATACTGCCGCCGACACCTATTGTCATACTAAGAGCACCCAAAATAAAACCTATAATAAAAAGAAGCGGTTTACTGACATTTTTTTGGGATTTTTCTTCTTTTGTCTTAACAAACAATCTCAACAACGCAAAAATCGCAAAAGATAAAAATATAATTTCTAATGTTTTATCATCGAAACTAGATGTTATACTACCGCTAATAAGTGCCCCAATAAAACCGCCGAGGCCGATAGTGCTTATCATCGCTACATCTAACGTGCCTTTTTTATTATTAAGATAACTTCCAAAAACAGAGCTAAAAACCATTTGAACTACTGCTATACCTATTGCGATTTTTGTCTCATATCCAAATAGTAAAAGCAGAGGTACTAAAATAGTTCCGCCTCCAATACCGAAGAAGCCAGATAACAATCCAACAGTTACACCAAGAGACATCAATTCAATCATTAAGCACCATTAAAACTTTTCGCGAATTATACCCCGAGTAGGCTTTATAGTTGTTTTATTCTTCATACTTTAATTTTGCTTTGAGATTGAATGAAGTATAATCAAGTTGATTAAAGGGGATAAATGTTAAAAACAATAATTCAAGCCTCAGAGAACTTTTGTATTCATCAAATCCGCGAACCACATATGGTAAGTGACGGGATTAACGAAAAGAGAACGCTTATTGCTTACGTAGATATAGATGTCGAAAATGGTAAAACACATAGAGTTTATATAGCATCTGATACTAGTTTTATGCAACGTATATCAAAGCTTTTTTTAGAAGAAGATGATAGTGATGAGGAAACTTTGATAGATATGACATTAGAGACTGCTAACATGATTGTAGGAAGTGCTAAAGTGATTGCTGAAGAAGCAGATGAAAACCAATATACAATTAGCACACCGCGCTTTGAAAAGGTAGATAATTTTGATTTTGAATATGACGAAGCCAAAATCATAAAAATTGAAAATGATGAAATGATAATTGCAATCAAGGAACTGTAAGTGAGCAAACATAAGAATAACTACGGTGAAGAAAAAATTCCCTTTAACCCTGACAAAGAGCTATCGTGGATGAACTATGGCGGTCTTTTGGATATGGAAGTAGAGTTTGTATCTGATCTTGGTGAAACAGAACTAACGATTGCAGAAATACTAAAACTGGAAAAAGGCTCCATCATAGACCTAAAAAAACCGGCAGGAGAAAGTGTCGAATCATATGTAAACGGTCGTATTTTAGGTAAAGGCGAAGTCATGGTTTATGAAAAAAACCTTGCTATTCGTATAAATGAAGTTTTAGACTCAAGTGCCGTTTTATATCACCTTTCAAAAGAGAGACTATGATCAGACTTTTATTAATATTTCTTCTTCCTCTAATTCTTAACGCCTCAAAAATCTTAAGTTACAATATTTATGACAGAACTGACAGAGCTGATGTGATGATAACTTTTGACACTCCTTATGAAGGAAGCATAAAGCAAAGCACTTCAAAATCCAAGATTATTATTAAACTCACAGATGCCGAAATAGAATCTGCAAAATTAAAAAATCTTTCTTCAAAATTCTTATATTCAATAAATATACTTCCTATGTCAGGGTATACTCAGGTAGTAGCTTCTGTTCCTGAATCTGTAAATTTTCAAGCTTCTAAAACATCAGATTCTTACGGTCTAAGATTAAGATTTAGTCCAAAAGTTGCAACACAGAATAAAAAAACTTCACTGCAAACAAACTCCAATCCGTTATCAAACCTTCCTACTAAAAAAGATGATGAAATGGCTCGAAATTACTACATTGTGATTGCCATACTGATTATAGGTATTTTAATTCTTTTTCTCATAAAAAAGAAAGCAACGCTTGTAAAAAATCAGACACAGCAAAAATCATGGCTGTTTAAAGAAAACCAACCTGCACAACCGGCGACTCAGGAAAATATACAAAACAGTGTATCCATAAGGTTTCAAAAAAATATAGATAGTTCAAACAATGTTGTTATGCTTGATTTTGCAGATCAAAGCTATCTTGTTCTGATGGGTTCCAGCAATATACTATTAGACAAGTTTACAGGTAACAAACCTGCAACCCAAGAAGATTTTGAAACAATACTTAGAGACAGACATCAAGAGCTTGAAGAATTTTTATCTGTAAAAGAAAAGCCTAAAGAGCCTTTACAGGCGTATAAAGAGAGAGCAGCTTCTATATCTTATGAAGCTTAATTATTTGGAAGAATTTCTTTCAAATCTCTCTAATAGTAATTTTTTAATCATTTTTATATTTGACATATTGAGCTCATAACCCTCATTCATCATCTTGCTTATATGAAAAACTTCCGTCACAGTTATGCCGTAAGGATCTTTTTTCTCTTTTGTGATCTTATCATCTTCAAAAGAGTATAACAATAAATTCTTGCGCCCTTTTTGTATATAGTACGTTAGAACTATCTCATCGCTATATTTTTTCTCTAACGCCACGACAACTCTTTGATTTTCAGGATATTCACCTTCTAAATTCAATAAATCTCTGGCAGACTCTACGCTCATATAGCCTACATAAAACTTATTATACAAGTCATGATACCTTTGAATTGTGTCTTTCATTAAAAAATTCATATCTATAATATGTTTTTTATGAGCTCTTAATGTTTTTGTAATCCATGACATAGTGTTGTAATACCTAAACGGATAAAGCTTCAGAGCATGTGCTTCAATCATCTTAGGTGACTTAACACGAGCAATTGGTGCCAATTGCTTTGCATCTGTGTCTTTAATATAATCTAACACATTTTTAGCGGAAAATTCCTGTGTAAACCATACTTTACAGTAAGATGGAAACTGTCTGGTTCCCGTAGCACCTTCATTCAATATAATAAGTGCTTTTATCTCGTAGTCAGGAAAGATTATCTCAAGCAGTGCTTTTTTCTTTCTAAGTCTTTTTCTTAGTTTCAAAACAGATTTGACAAGTGTCATCTCAACAAAGTAAAGTTCTTTGTTTTTAGTAATGATCATAGCATCAAACTCACTGATTTCTCTGCTTTTTGTTCTATATACTATCTGTTGTTTTTCACTGATTGAAAGGGTGTTTGCGTGTGCTTTTTGTCTGCCTTGATGAAAACCTTTGAGAATAAACTTCTCAATTTCATCGTTTTGCGCAGCATATCTTAAAAGTTTTTCATATATAAAGTTTTCATATACTTCTCCTTCAAAAGAGCGATAGGAGCTTAGAAAAAGAGTGTCTTCCTCATCTACACCTTTTCTTATCAAAGATAATAGATGCTTAACATTATAATCATAGTGAAAAATATTATCACTTATATCACTATCATCTAATGTTTTTATAGACTTACTTATTTCTAACATGAATTTACCATCAAGTTACCTGCTTACTATTTTTAAAAAAGTCATCTATAACAGCTCTATATTCACCAATATCAGATATCTGGTTAACACTGTTTCTTAATGCTGAAGCACCTTTATAACCTTTAGAGTATGTATGTGTATGTTTTCTAAACATCGGTACACCGTGTGCGCCGTAAAACTCTATCATTTTATCAAAGTGCTCCATGATTATATCATGCTTAATTTTATTGTCAATACTTTGACTTCCTGTCTTTAACTGATGAAAAATCCAAGGAGCACCTACAGCACCTCTTCCAATCATAACACCGTCACTCCCCGTATGCTCTAAAACCCACTTTGCTTTTTCATAAGAGTCTATGTCGCCATTAGCTATAACAGGGATAGATACAGCTTCTTTTATCTCTTTTATAGCGTCATAATCAACAGCAGCTTTAAACTTTCCTGCACGTGTTCTGCCGTGAACAGCTAAAAAATCAGCCCCGCTGTCTTCAACCATCTTTGCAATGTCTATATGGTTTTTCTTCTCAAAACCAAGTCTTATCTTAACGCTTGTAAGACTTTTATTTGAAGTATCTTTTATTGTTCTGATTATCTCACCCATAAGAGGCAGGTTTAAAAGCAGAGAGCTTCCACTTCCGTGTCCTACAACCTTGGGAACAGGACATCCACAATTCAAGTCTATAATATCTATACCCTCATGCTCGTTTAAAACTTCCACTGCACTTTTTACTATATCAACGTCAGACCCTGCTATTTGAACAGAGTAAGGGTCTTCGATCGACGCTTTTTGAAGCATATGCAGAGTTTTTTTTGAACCGTGGGCAAGTGCGTTTGAACTCAGCATCTCACTTACGGTGAGATCGGCTCCAAATTTTTTTACGACACTTCTAAAGGGTAAGTCGGTAAACCCGGCCAATGGAGCCAGGACATAGATAGGTTTGTCAAAAGAAAGTTTTTCAATCATTAAATAAACAAATTAATATTAAAGTTCTTACCACACTCTTTTAATGCACTGTAAGCTTTAAAGTTTAAGTACTCATGATCTTGTGTGTTGTGCAGTAAATCATTTGCAGGGGCAAGCATCTCTAAATCAAACAATGTAAACAGATAAGCTTCAACCGCATCTTCTCTTTTTTCACTCAATGTCTCAAAGAGTTTAATTCTCTGTTCCGGAATCATACCTGTAGATAGAGTACTAGAAACTTTTATAAGATCTTTTGTATCTAGTTCTAAAATATTAAGTAGCTCCATCAATGCTTCATTTGAGATTTCCAATGTATCTTCTTGGGCATTAACCCTAGACAAAACAACAAACAACGTCTCTTTAGTTAAATAAGACTTATGCTGTTCTATCACACTCAAAGGAGCAGTTTTGACAATATCTGAATATGCTTCTTTAACCAGACTTTCATCATAGTTTGAAGCATGATTTAGTATATACTCAGCATTGATATCGCCTTTTTTGTAACGATTTCTTTCATTTTGAATAACCAACGCATTATTTGGCTTCAATGAGTACTTTTTAAGTTCTACAACTTCACCGTTTTTAATATCATCTATAATCTTTAAAACAGCGTCCAGTTTTTCATTGTGAGTACCTTTTTTTAAAGCCTCAGTAGGAAATAGAGTCGTATTATCGATTATAGAACCCAAAAGTTGATATCTAGGAGTTTTATATGTATGATTTCTTTCATCTTTTGCCAAATAGGCATCAGCAATTGCATTTATAATTTTTTCATAATCTTTCTCATACTTGCGAAGTTTGAAATTTGACAACATAGAATAAAACGAAATATGAAAAACACTAGCAATATATAGAATTACAAGAGGGACAATAACCCAAACCGCAATAGGAAATGACGGTAATGAAACACCAAACAATTCTATAGCAGTTGTATCTTGAGAAACGTATGCAAATACATACCATCCTACTAAAGTAATCAAGATTAATGACGCTATTGTATATCTTTTTATATACATAAATTTACTCCTTAAATTAACTGGATTTTTCTACGATTTCTCTACAATCAATACAGTATATCGCATGTGGCTTTACTTTTAAACGTTGAAACCCTATCGGATCTTCACACATTTCACAAACTCCATAATCACCATTAGCGATTTTTCCTAAAGTTACTTGTATTTCTCTGAGCTCTTTTTCTTGTTGAGTGACGATTGCACTCTCAACCATTGAGTTATTATTAACAGATGCGTGATCGCCCTCATCATTTAACTCTAAAGAATTAAGCTGGTCCAGCTCATCATTAACACCTGTAATGTTTTTAACTATTTGCTCTTTTCTACTTTCTAATATCTCTTTAAAGTAGTTTAACTCACTATCTTGCACTGACTATCCTTACTTGTGATATGGGTGGTTGCTTAAAATAGAAAAACCCCTGTAAATCTGTTCCAGCAAAACTGCTTTTGCTATCTTATGACTCATAGTAATATTTCCTAAACTTATGACAGCATCACTTTTTTTTAAAAAGCTATCCTCAAAGCCATAAGCACCGCCTACGAAAAATTTAATGGACATTCTATCATTTAAAAGCTTACTAAATTCAAAACTATCGATTAATTTTCCATCAGGATGTAAACTTATGCAAAATCCATTGTCCATATAAGGCTCCAAAGCCCTTGTATATGCCTGCTTTGAAGCTTCCGGTGAAATAGTGTGTGATTTTGCTACATCTTTTGGAAATATCTCTATATCCTGTACTTTTGCAAAGCGAGAAATCATTTTTGTAAGCTCTTTATAAAGAGGATCATAAGTTGAACGCTCTTTTTTTGCTATAGAAACAATATCTATCTTCACTTTATTAGTCCGCTTCCTATAACATGATATGTAACACTGCTAAAACTGTCGTCCAGTTTCACACCGCCTATGGCTGCTACTAAATGTTTTGATTTTGAAGCAATTTCATCTAACTTTGATCCAAGAACACCTGAAATGTCTTTTTTTGTAGCCGTATCTCTGTACGCACCCAAACCTATATAGTTTAAGTCCATTTCATTAGCCTGAAAGACTTCTTCTTCGTTGTGAGTAGAAATGCCTAAAATTTTCTCTTTGCTTATGACGCTTCTAAGAATTTTTACTGCTTTAAACACATCTTCATCAATAGCTTTTAAATCTTCTTGTCCTACATGTACACCGTCACAAAAATCCACAAGCTCATAAGCATCATTTACTATTAAAAACCCGTCATAATTTTTTCTGATAAAGATTAACTGTTGTTTTATAAAAGCGATGTCGGCATTTTTATTTCTATATTGAAGTATTTCAGCATTATGAAGCTTTGCTGTGTCAAGAAACTCTTCTAATGAAAGTCCTCTGTTATCAAGCAGTTCTTGGTCGCATAACGCATAAAGTCGCATTACGCCGCTTTAAGAAGTGTTAGTAGGTCTGAAAGGGTCTTTTTAAGTTCGTTTCTATTAACAATCATATCAACAGAACCTTTTTCAAGTAAAAACTCTGCTCTTTGAAAGCCATCAGGAAGAGCTGAACCGATAGTCTGCTCTATAACTCTCTGTCCTGCAAACCCAATAAGAGCTCCAGGCTCTGCAATGATAATATCCCCAAGAGTAGCGAAAGATGCACTAACACCACCCATTGTAGGGTCAGTAAGCACTGAGATATATGGAATATTATGTTTTGCCAGTTTTGCCAGTGCAGCTGAAGTCTTACTCATTTGAAGAAGAGAAAATGTACTTTCCTGCATTCTAGCACCACCGCTGGCACTTAAAATAATCAGACCTTCTCTCTTTTGTATTGCACGATTAACTGCTCTTACAATTTTCTCACCCTCAACTGAACCAAGTGATCCACCCATAAAAGCAAAGTCAAAGATCACTACTTGTGCAGGAACACCGTTTAGTTTCATCTCACCACTCACTACAGATGATTTTCTTCCGGTCTTTGCAAAACCTTCTTCGATTCTTTTCGTATATGCTTTTGAATCTACAAATTTCAGTGGATCTACGGGTTCAAGATTTCCGTCAAACTCTACAAACGTATCTTCATCTGCTAAAAGTTGAATTCTCTCTTTTACGCCTATGCGAAGATGAAAACCACACTTAGGACATACATAATTTTGATTCTCAACTTCTTTATAGTACATAAGAGAGTGACATGATTTACACTTTACCCAGTGAGAAGATGATTCGTTTTTAGTTGCTTGTTTTTTATCAGAGCTAAAAGAAAAAATGCTTAAGAGATTCAAAAAATATCCTTATTCTATAAAATTATCCGCGATTATAGCGTATTTATACTTTAAAAATTAAATGCGGCACCTAATTTTAGATAATTGTTATTTGCTGTGCTATCAGGTTCATAATATCCTGTGCTACCTGAGTACTCAATAGCTGATTTTGTTATGCTCTGCTTTTGATAAGTTGCTTCAAAAAAGAAGTCTAAATTATTGTTGTATTTATAAGAAATAGGAATAGAAAGTTCTCATATATTTGCTCCGCCGAGAGTAAAATCCAGTTTAGGATTTGATAATGTCATAATAGTCTCAAAACCATGCTGATACTCAACATTTAAACCAAGTTTCACTCTATCTGTTACGCTAACATTAAGTCCTATTAGGGGCTTCAAATAGTACCATTTATATACTTCTACCTGTGAAGCAGAAAGGATTCTTTCCCACTCACGATATCCAAGCCCGACACCGTAACTAAACTCAAAATTATCTCTGTAAATATTTGTGTGTACAAATGAAACATCTGTATCCCATATAGTATTTTGTGTCTTAGAGACCACACTTCCGTAAGGTTGTCCGCTTCCAAGATAAGAGCCTATATATTTAGTCTCACCGCTAAGTAACAGTAAATTTATTTTGATGTGTGAGTACTCTAGCTCATCCCTATCAAACACATATCCAAAGCTCATTTCAGCACCTGTTATGTCCGAATAAGGAGACTCTTCACTGTCTAGTATATTTCCACTGTTATCATACTCACTATAGTCCATACTCATCCCGACTATAGCTGCAGACGCTGTAAAATTTGACTTTTTTGCAGAAATATTACTGATTGTAAAACTAAGGAGCACACAAATGTATATAATTTTTTTCATATCATTTCTCTTGTAAATTTTTGTTATATCTTGGGTATATTATCAAATATATTATAAGTTATTTCTTTTATGTTATTGTAATTTGAATCTGTAATGAATAAAATTATTTTAGATATACTTATGTCAAAATTTATTGATAATATTGATAAATTTTACCACAAGTATTTCTTATTGAAAGTGTTAATTTATATGAAGTATATAAGACAGAACATCCCACTCAAAAGAGTGAGATTAAGATAAAAAAGCCTAATTACTTAAGCAGAGACTTAGCGATGCTTCTAGCTGCTTCACGTCCATCGTAAGCTGCTGTTACAACAAGGTCTGCGCCTCTGAAACAGTCACCGCCTGCGTAGATGCCAGAAGTAGTTGTTTCGTGAGTCTCTTCATTTATAATGATTCCTCCCCAGCTGTTTGTCTCGATGCCGTTTTCAGCTAAAAAAGAAGGAACTTCGGGGTCAAAACCTAAAGACATGATGATAACATCGGCATTAATTCTTGTCTCACTGCCTTTTACCTCTTCCATCTTCTGACGACCGCTTGCATCTTTTGCACCAAGAGTTGTTTTAATGATCTCAACAGCTACCGCTTTTGAGTCTTCATTTAAAATAATCTCTTTTGGAGATGCCAAGAAAGTAAAGTTTACACCCTCTTCCATAGCATTTTTATATTCTTTTTTACTTCCAGGCATGTTGTGTGCATCTCTTCTGTAAAGACAGTTGACACTTCTAGCCTCTTCTCTTTTTGCAGTTCTTAAACAGTCCATAGCAGTATCACCACCACCGATAACTACAACATTAAGGTCTTTAAAGTCAAACTTTTTGTCATACGGAAGCTTAAAGTTTTTTCTCTGCATCGCAGTCAGGTAATCCATTGCATCGTAAACATTGCTGGCTTTTTCACCGACTAAAGATGCTTTTTTTGCTTTAGTAGCTCCAACGCCTATAAACATCGCATCGTGAGCGTTTGCTATCTCTTCAAAAGCAATATCTTTGCCTACTTCGCAGTTTAGTACAAGTTTAAGACCAGCTTCTTCAAGCAGTTTTACACGACGTTCAACTATTTTTTTGTCTAGTTTAAAGTTAGGAATACCGTAAGTCAAAAGTCCACCCGCACGATCACCTCTCTCATACATAGTTACAGCGATGCCTGAACGAAGAAGGTAAGTCGCAGCAGAGAGACCCGCAGGACCGCTTCCTATAACCGCAACACTTTTATCAGTAGTGATTCCTGGAAATTCAGGTTTGTAACCTGCTTTAAATCCATCTTCTGTGATGTGAGTCTCAATAGAACCGATAGTAATAGCACCGTGCCCGTCATTTAGAGTACAGTCACCCTCGCAAAGTCTGTCATGCGGACATACTCTACCCATAACTTCGGGAAAAGGAGAAGGCTCATTTGATAGTTTAAATGCAAACTCCAAGTCCTTCTCGGCAACAGCTTTTAGCCACTGAGGAATATAGTTGTGAAGCGGACATTTGTTTAGACAAAACGGGTCACCGCACTGAATACATCTCTCACTCTGAGATGCTGCATCTGCACGGTCAAACACTTCATAAATCTCACCATAATCTTTTGTTCTCTCTACGACTAATCTTTTTGCAGGGTCTAGTCTCTCAGTTTTTAAATATTCTTTCATAATTAGTCTCCTTTATCTACACTAAGAGGTAGTTTTGTTAAGTTTTTAGGTTTTACTAACCAGAAATTTCTTACTTCTACTCTGAAGTTGTCAAGCAGTTCTTTTGCTTTTACACTCTCTGTCTCAACCAAATAATCTTTTAGTAATTTTTTAAGGAGATGTCTAGCATCCGCACCCTCATCTGTGTCGATACGTATAGCTTCTACAAGCTCACGGTTGACATTTTCAACAAAACTGTGGTCTTCATCGTAGACAAAACTTACACCGCCTGTCATACCTGCACCGAAGTTGATACCAGTACGTCCTAGGATCACTACGACACCGCCTGTCATATATTCACAAGCATTGTCTCCAGAGCCCTCAACGATAGCTAAAGC
This sequence comes from Sulfurimonas sp., assembly GCF_041563495.1. Classification (GTDB taxonomy): domain Bacteria; phylum Campylobacterota; class Campylobacteria; order Campylobacterales; family Sulfurimonadaceae; genus Sulfurimonas. The sequence goes on along the minus strand of NZ_JBFFMZ010000015.1, from coordinate 7,006 downwards.
ACCGGAGTTACGAACAGCAAATCTCTCACCTACTGAACCCGTAATATAAAGTTTACCGCCTGTAGCACCGTATAGACAAGTATTACCGCCTGCACTATACTCTTCACCCTCATTTTTAGAAGTGATAACTATCTTACCGCCATGCATACCTTTACCTATGTAGTCGTTTGCCACACCGTTTAAGTAAATCGATACACCGTGAATCAAAAATGCACCAAGAGCTTGACCTGCTATACCTGTGAGGTTTATTTTTATAGTATCTGCTTTAAGTCCTGCATCTCCGTAGTATTGAGCGATTTCACCGGAGATTAATGCACCAAAACTTCTATGAACATTATTTATATCTCTAGCGATACGTATTGGATGTTCAGGATGCTTGATAGCACTCATAGCTTCTACTAAAACATCTTTTTCAAACGCATTGTCATCAAAAGGATGATTGAATTTTTGCTGATGAGTGTTTACACCTGCTTCTTGATGAAGAATAGAACTGAAGTCAAACTTCTTTGCAAATTCATCATCAACGACTTTAAGCAGGTCAACACGACCAATCATCTCTTCCATAGTTTTAAAACCAAGTTCAGCCATAATAGAACGAATATCTTCAGCCAAAAGAGTAAAATAGTTAATAAGTTGGTCAACATGCCCTTTAAAGAACTCTTCACGAAGTTTTTCATTTTGAGTTGCAATACCGACAGAACATTTATTTACGTGACAGATACGAAGCATCTTACAACCTACTATAGTAAGAACACCGGTACCAAATGCGTAAGATTCTGCACCTAAAAGTGCTGCTTTTACAATGTCAAGACCGGACTTAAGACCACCATCCGCTTGTACTTCAACCAACCCACGCAAATTATTTGCTTTAAGAGCGTTGTGTGCTTCACTAAGACCGATTTCCCATGGATTACCGGCAAACTTAATGGAAGTAAGTGGAGCAGCACCGGTACCGCCGTCACCGCCTGAGATGATAATCTTATCAGCATATGCTTTTGCAACACCTGCAGCAATAGTACCGACGCCTATAGTAGAAACCAGTTTAACCGCTACTCTTGACTTAGGATTTACCTGTTTAATGTCAAAGATAAGTTGTGCCAAATCCTCAATAGAGTAAATATCGTGGTGTGGCGGAGGTGAGATAAGAGTAACACCTGGAACAGTATGACGAAGTTTTCCGATAAGAGGACTTACTTTGTGTCCAGGAAGTTGTCCACCTTCACCCGGTTTTGCACCCTGAGCGACTTTAATCTGAACTTCTTCGGCACTTCTTAAATAAGCAGGAGTTACACCAAATCTACCGGATGCGACTTGTTTGATTTTAGAATTACGCTCTGTACCAAATCTTTCAACGTCTTCTCCACCTTCACCGGAGTTTGACTGAGCACCGATTCTGTTCATGGCAATAGCAATAGTCTCATGAGCTTCAGGAGATATAGAACCAAGACTCATAGCAGCAGATGCAAATCTTTTAAAGATCTTCTCTTTTGGCTCTACTTCTGAGATATCAATAGCTTTTCTGTCAGATTTAAGTTCAAAGAAATCACGAATAAATTTCAGACCTCTTTTATTTACCAAGTCTTTGAGTTTATTGTAATCTTCTGTTTTACCGCTATCTGCTACCGCATGAATAGCGTGAATAACGGCAGGACCAAAATCATGATGTTCCTGTTCGCTATAAAATTTATAAAAACCGCCTATGTTTAACGGAAATATTTTCTTGAAGCCGTCTTCTACAAACGCTTCTTTATGATACTTGGTGATTCTCTCATCAATATCATCATAGCCGAGTCCGCCAAGTTCTGAGTTTGAACTCTCAAAACACTCCCTGACAATCTCATCATTAAGTCCAAGAACATCAAACAATCCAGCATTACGGTAAGATGCGATTGTAGCAATACCCATTTTAGACATAATCTTTAAAAGACCCGCATTCAATGAACTGTGTACTGATTTTATACCCTCGCTGCAATCCATTGTCATCATCTTAGAGTTTTTTATTTTATCGATAACTGTTGAAAAAAGAAGGTTCGGATGAACAGCACTAGCACCATAACCTATAAGTACGGCCGCACTGTGAGAATCAACAACCTCACCCGTAATACAGACAATAGAAGCAAGATGACGGCTTTTTGCTTTTAACAGTGCAAAGTTCAGACGACCTACTACCATAGCCATAGGCATAATTTTGTTATTTAAGCTAAATTCATAATCATCTAAGATAATGATTCTTGTGCCTTCGTTTTTCACAGAATCCACTATTTTAGTCACTAATGCATCTAAAGCCTCTTTAAGAGAGCCCGTGTAAGCAGTCGAGAATGTAGAGTTATGGTAAAAAGCCTGATAACGAGGCGAGCTTTTGTCTCCAAATGATTTTAACACATCAAGTTTTTCACGAGTAATAATCGGTGAAATAGATTTTAGACGATGTGCATGGCTTGGGATTTCATCTAAGATATTGTGAATCTCACCAAAACCTGTGTTTAAACTCATAACAACTTTTTCACGGATTGGGTCAATCGGCGGATTTGTCACCTGAGCAAATTTTTGTTTAAAATAATCAGTGAAGTTTCTTTGTTTGTTTGAAAATGCCGCAAGAGGAGTATCGTCACCCATAGAACCTACAGCTTCTTTGCCTTCTACTATCATAGGTTCAATTACTTGCTCAATTACTTCTTGAGTAATGTTAAAGAATCTCTGTCTTTTGATAAAGTTTTCTGTCTCAAAATCACACTTGTCAGTGTATTGGACTTCTACATGCTCTTGCAGGTAGATCATGTGCTCATTTAACCACTTCATGTAAGGGTTTGAGCTTTTCAGGTAGTCATTGATCTGCTCATTCTTAAGAAGTTTTCCAAACTTAAGGTCAAGTCCTATCATCTCACCTGATTGAAGACGACCTCTTTCTTTGATATTTTCTTCTGCAATATCGACAACACCGTACTCACTGGCGATAAGAAGGTTATCATCTTTTGTAACGATGTATTTTGAAGGACGAAGACCGTTTCTATCAAGTACACAGCCAATATAACGACCGTCTGTCACTGAAAATGCTGCAGGTCCGTCCCACGCTTCAAATACAGTTGAATGATACTCATAAAATGCACGAAGTTCAGGGTCCATATGCGGAGCGTTTTGCCAAGCTGATGGAATAACACCGCGTACAGCTTTAAAAAAGTCCATACCGTTTACTATAAGAAACTCAAAAAAGTTATCTGCAGATGCACTGTCTGAAGAGTTAAGCTGTAAAATTGGCAGTATTCTTTGTATCTCTTCTTCTGTAAAAACCTCACTCTTAATAGACTCGGATTTGATTTTTACATTAATACGGTTACCCTCTACAGAGTTAATCTCACCGTTGTGGGCAACAGCACGAAAAGGTTGAGCCAGTCTCCACTCAGGAAGAGTATTTGTTGAGAATCTTTGATGAAATAATGAAAATGAAATTTTAAAATCTTCACTTTGAAGATCTTTGTAAAATTCTTTAATATGCGTAGGCATTACAAGACCTTTATATGAAAGGACTTTTGAACTCATTGAAGAGATATAAAAATCTCTGTCTTCAACAAGTTTGTGCTCTGCTTCTTTACGAGAAAGATATAAAAGTGCATCAAATCTATTTGTAGCCATAATAGAGTTTGGAGTAATAAAAAGCTGAACTATATTAGGAAGTGAAGCTATGGCTTGGTCACCAAGGGCATTTGTATCAATAGGCACATCACGAATTAAAACTATTTTTAAATCATTATTTATACACACTTCTTCTACTGTCTTTAAGTGCTCTCTATCTTTTGTAAAGACAGATGCAACTGCAAACTGACTAGGCAGTTCAACACCGTTTTTAGAAGCTTCAATACGAAGAAACTCTTCTGGCATTGAAAGTAGTAAACCACTACCGTCACCTGTTTTTCCGTCTGCTGCAACAGCACCACGGTGCATCATTCTCTCTAATGCAGTAACTGCATCGTTTAGAACCTTATGAGATGCTCTGTTTTTGATGTTGGCTACAAGTCCAAAACCACAGTTATCCTTAAATGACCTCAATAAATCATGATGTTGTGTCATAATCACTCCCAAATTTGTAAATTTGTTACTAAATTTATATAAATTTAATCTCTTTTTAAAGATACTTAGTCTATTTAGAGACAAAGTCTTGTATTGTACTATTTAAAGGTTTAAAAAAGTATAATACCGGGAAGATTTTTAATGTAAATTTCAAATATGTGTATAAAAGAAGCGAAAGATGCAAGGTTATATCATCAATCTTAATAAAGTAAAAGATGAAGATTTAATAGTCACCATAGTAACAAAGGGTAGCTTAGATAACCTTTATAGATTCTATGGAGCAAGGCACGGGGTCATAAACCTTGGTTTTAAAATAGACTATGAAAAGGAATCTTCTGCGAAATCGACCATTTCAAGATTAAAAGATGTCATACATATAGGTTTTAAATGGATTAACGACTATAAACTTTTGCGTCTATGGCAAGACTTTATAGCCCTGTTTCACAAACATTTGATGGATGCAGAGGAGCTTGATGACTTTTACTTTGAACTTATAGACAACGCATCGCAACAATGGGATAAACAAAACCCAAAAAGAGTAGCAATTGAATCATATGTAAAACTTTTAGAAAATGAGGGAAGACTTCATAAAGATTTGGATTGTTTTTTATGTTCTTTACCTATACAAGACAAAGAGATATCTCTTGTACGGGCATTCTTACCGACGCATAAAGCCTGCTCTCATACTCTTGGCATAAATAAAGAAGCTCTTATGGAGCTCTTTAAAAACAAATCATCCATATTTTTAAATGATAAAGAAGTAGACAGACTCTGGTATGTTCTGCTTGAGGGCTTGTAAAGACTTACCCTTTTTTAGCAACAAGAGATGCAATTTTAACTCTCTCGCCTTTTATATTTGTAACAATCTTCTCTTCATAGTAGATAACATCTAAACCGATAAAAGAGTGAAGAAGCTCATTCTTTCTTAAAAGATACTCTAAGTTCATTGTCGGTAGATTAAACTCACCGTGAGCCAGTAAAAAAGTTTCAAATATAATTAGTCCTCCATCTTTTAAGCCATCTTTCATCTGAGGTACAAGTCGGCGATTTAGATAGTTTATATTGACTATTAAATCATATTTTCTAGGAGTGATATTGTATTTGTCTAAATCAGCATCTATCTTTTTTATATTTGAACTTTTTTTAATCTCTTTTAATGCTACATCTGAAATGTCAACTGCATCTACCTCAAAACCTTTTAGAGCAAGAAACTGAGTATTTCTTCCTGTTCCACATGCGATATCTAAAGCCTGCCCAACATTTGCATAATCTATATACTTTTCGATAATAGCTGAAACATTTTCCTGTTGCGATTTCTCTAAATACTTCTCATTCCATCTTTGTTTGTCTTCTATCATTACTTTTCCTTTTTTAAATATTTAGTTAAGTGCTCTTTGGAGAGCGGTTTTGAGAAATAGTACCCTTGAAAGATATCACAGTTAAATATTTTTAACTCTTCTACCTGATCTAGACTCTCAACTCCCTCGGCGAGGGTCTTCATCTTAAAGTTTTTACCTATGTTTATGATACTCTGAACAAGGGCTTTTTCTCTTTTATCATAGAGTATCTTATCTATAAAACTCTTGTCTATTTTAAGCTCATTTATAGGTAGTTCTCTTAAAACACTAAGAGATGAATAGCCTGTACCAAAATCATCTAAAGAAATTTCTATACCTTCCTCTCTCACAGCATGAAGAAGTGGAAGTACTTCATCTAAATCTTCTATAGATAGACTCTCTGTAACCTCAAGTGTTAAAAATGACTTCTCAAACCTCTCGTTCACTATAATATTCAACAAGTTTTCTAAAAAATCTGATTCTAAAAGTTGAACCACTGAGATATTTATAGACAAAGAAAACCTAGTATTTAGTTCTTTATATATTGTTTTTATATCTCTAAGAGAACTCTTTATAATAAAATCACCAAGATCTTTCATAAGTCCAGTATCTTCAGCAACCGAAATAAACTTATCCGGTCCTACATACCCTAATTTTTCATTATCCCATCTAACAAGTGCTTCAACGCCGTAAAAAGTTCCATCTGCATTTATCTGTGGCTGATAAGCCATCCATAATTCATTTTTTTCTATTGCTCCACGAAGTTCATGTTCTATATCAGATTTTACTATGTTATTATGGCGCATTTTCTCTGAGAAAAGACAATATGAGTTTTTTCGTTTTTTGGCTTCATACATAGCAGTGTCTGAAAGACTAAGCAACTCTTCTATCGTTGTAGCATCTTTTGGATACTGAGAAATACCTAAACTCATACCGATTCTAAACTCTTTGTTATCAACATGATAAACTTTAGATATTAACTCTATTAATTTTTGTATATGAGCCTCTAGATATTTCTCATCTTTACACTCTCTTAAAACTATAAACTCATCACCACCTTGTCTGATAAGCATGTCGTCTTTATCAAAATATTCTGCTAATCTATGCGCTACTTCTACTAATATTTTGTCTCCAACAGTATGACCAAACTTATCGTTAATATTTTTAAAGTTATCCAAGTCTATATAAAGAACATAATATTTTGTTCCATGCTTAGCCTTCCACTTACGTATATTTTCATACATATACGTTCTATTTGGCAAGTTTGTAAGAGTGTCGTGTTGTGCTTGAAAAACAAGCTCTTCATTTTTTCTTTTTTCAGATGTTGAGATATTGTCAAAGAGCACATAAAATGCTAAAAATATTAAAATAAAAAGAGTCACATAAAGTAATGCTACATTATAGAATTCATATAAAACATCTGATTTGCTACCTTGTACCGTTACCCACAGATGATATTTTGAATCATAGGTAATACCAAATATCATCTCCTTTCCAAACGGGTTTATAGCATCTATACTTAGAGTCTTTGCATTTTTTCTTAACTTATCAAAAGAGTAGTTATACTTTTTCTGTAATCCTTCCTCTACGCTGCTAACAGCCTG
>NZ_JBFFMZ010000014.1:0-26091 GCF_041563495.1 Sulfurimonas sp. | reverse complement strand
TGGTCTAACACTGTTTCTAATATTCTATTTCAATGGTGCTGACACGAGGATTTGAACCCCGGGCCTGTTGATTACAAATCAACTGCTCTAGCCAACTGAGCTATGTCAGCATCGAAATTGAGCCAGAATTATAGTGCAAAACATTTTCTATGTCAAGGGTTTTTTTGAGAAATTTATAAAATCTTCATCTTTTAATATTATTGGCTCAAATCTACCCCTATATTCATGTATTTCTTTAGCGATTTTATCTAAAAAGCTAGGCTTAATATGATTTATGTATAACCTTAAATCATCTCTTTTTAGCATTTCTACATTTTTAAAGAGTAACTCCGGTGTTAAATGTTTACTCTCTTTTGCAAGTATCGGCATGCTTGATGGAAACGAACACTCAATTACAATAGAGTTTATATCTTTTCTTCTATCAATTATCTCTATGACATTATCCAAAGCATAAGTATCTGCAGTAATAAGTACTGAATCATTTTCTCGCTTAAAGATATATCCGCAACTAACAACTGTGTGGTCTGTCTTAAATGCTTCAAGTGATTCATTTTCATTTAATCTATATTCCTTATCTAGTTCTACCTCTACGTAAGATAATGCCGGTTTATCTGATTTATTTAAGTTTATTGTTGAGAAATCAGGCCATATTAAATTATTGAAAAAATGTTTTTGAAGCGTTTTGATAGTTCCCGGTAATCCGTGTATATTTAAAGTCTTGGTTCTAAGAGAAAAATAGTTATCCAGTATATATGCTATATCGCTGATATGATCAAGATGTGAATGTGTAAGCCATATATTTTCTATATCAATACTTTGTTCATCCAATGTATTTAGCAAATTACCTGCATCTATCACATTTGATTTGTTGAGTAAAAATGAACTTGTACCGAAACCTTTTGCTCTTGTTCCATACGCTCCGAGTATCTTAATCCTTTTTCCCTGTGCTTCTTTATCTACTACTTCTTCTTGGTACTCATCTTTGAATTTTTCTCTTACCTCTAAAATACTATCCAGATTTTCAAAAAACAGGTCTATAAGTTTAGGATCAAAATGCTCACCCCTTTCTTCTTTAAAAAGATTAAAAATTCTCTCATCATCCCATGCTTTTTTATATACTCTGTCAGAACCCAATGCATCAAAAACATCAGCCAAAGCGGTAATACGTCCATATATATGGATCTCTTCACCCTTTAGCTTTCTAGGGTATCCTTGCCCGTTCCATTTTTCATGATGCTCATATGCTACTATAGATGCAGCTTTTAAAAGTGGTCTGTCAGAATTTTTGATCATGCCGTAGCCAAGTTCAGCATGAGTATCCATCACCTTTCTTTCTTCATCGTTAAAGCGGCCCGGTTTTTTCAGTATGGCATCGGGAATTGCCACTTTGCCGATATCATGCATTGGAGAAGCTTGTTTTAAAAGTTCGGCTTCTTTTGGCTCCATACCGTAAGCAAGACCTAAAATCCTTGAGTACTCCGCAACCCTCTTTACGTGGTTACCTGTCTCTTTACTCCTACTCTCACCAATAGCACCCATAGTAAAGACAACTTCTTTTTGCGTATCTTCTATCTCATTGGTTAAGCGGGCAGACACAAGTGTCTCAGCTGCATATGTACTTGCCAACATAAGGCGTTCCATATCTTTTGTATCAAAAACTTCTTTTTCGCCTTTATGGTTGATTACCTGAAAAGCACCGATAATGTCATCATCGTTATCAAACATAGGAATTACCATCATACTTTTTGTACGGTAACCTGTTTTTTTATCTATATCCGGATTAAATCTTTCATCTTTATAAACATCATCTATTATTATTTTTTTACCTGTTGTAATAGAGCACCCGACTATTCCTGAATCCATGGGAAGTCTTATAGCATCTATACCGTGAGCCACTTTTGTCCATATCTCTTGCTTTTCTTCATCGACAACCCAAACCGTACATCTGTCAGCGAAAGTCAAGGCTCTACCCATATTAGCTAAGACCATTATGATGTCATTATAATCTCTCAAAGAAGATACTTCAGTCAGGTATGTAAATATCATTTGTAGTATTTCATTAGCACCTAGGCTTCTTACTTCTTTCATCGTCATCACCTCTCTATTTTGTTGTCATCTTATGAACACCCCATGGCTGTCCGTCTTTTATATGCTCTAAGAAATATTTTGACGTATTATCATCATATTCTTCTACTAAAGCACTGAATAATACTTCTGCTTCTTTAAAATCACCGTTCTTATATACACTAAGTGCTTTATCATATAGTTTTTTAATCTTTTTTGCTTTATCTGTGTCTGGCATAAGTTCATACAAAAGTACAGCTTCATCTTTACCTTTTACTTTTACCGGCTCTATCTCTCTATATATAAACTTGTTACTGATTTTTGCAACAGTAAACTCTGTAATCAAAATACTTACACCATAGTTTTTAGTCAGACCTTCCACTCTAGATGCCAGGTTTACACCATCTCCGATGACTGTATAGTTAAACCTGGTATCTGAACCCATATTCCCGACGACCACATCTGCGGTGTTTATTCCTATACCTATTTTTATAGGACTGATGTTTTCAAGAGCAAGTTCTTTATTTAAGGCATCGAGCTTTTCTATCATTTGCAGAGCACAGACGCAAGATGCATCTGCATGGTCTTTAATATCTACAGGTGCATTGAAAAATGCCATGACTGCATCTCCAATATACTTATCAAGCATCCCGCCGTTATCCAGAACCGCATTTGTCATCGGCGTAAAATATCTGTTTAACAGAGTAATAAGACTTACCGGGTCCATGGACTCTGAGATTGTAGTAAATCCGCGGATGTCACTAAAGAGGATACTAAGTTCTTTACTCTCACCGCCAAGAGCAAGTGCGTCCGGATTTTCTATGAGTTTATCAAGCAGATCGCCTGAGAGGTAACTCGAAAATGCACCGCGCATAAACTTACCTCTTTGTTCTTGCAGAGTAAAAGCTATAGCTTCCACTGCAACCAAACTAAGGATTAAAGAGATTAGAGGATAGAAAAGATCAATATAGACCATATCGGACACAAACAGATATCTTATGTAAGCATATACTATTAGATAAACAACTATATTTATAACTACTCTATGTAGTATCTTTTTAAATAGGAGCACCAAAATAAACGGTAAAAGAACCATAAAGACAATCAACGCAGAAGTTATATATTTAGGCTCTTTTATAAGGTGGTCTTGAAGCAGGTTAGATATAAAAGTATAGTGAAGCAAAGGTCCGGGCATAGATCCCAGAGGAGTACTCACAACATCGCCCGCTCCAACTTCGGTTATTCCTAAAATAACGATTTTATCTTTGAAGTGCTCAGGTTTTATTTTCCCTGTTGCCACATCCAAGAAAGAAACTACATTATACTGATTTGGCTGATAAAAATTAAGTTTAATAAAACCTTTTTCATTTAAACCTATTGACTTATCATTTATCTTGACGTGCGTAGCATCTACTCTTTTTATGTCCTGATTGAACTTTAATCTCAATCCTTGAACAGCCAAAGAGGGATACAAAATATTTTGAAAATATACGGCAACCGAATAAGAACGAAGAAGATGGTCACTCTCGCTAAGGGTAGAAAAACTTCCACTTAAAGAACAAGACTGCAATATCGGTACAATATTCATCTCTGCAAAAGGAGCACTTACAAACAGAGGTGTTTTAAACTCTGATATTTGTGATTGCAGCAAGTCAAGAGATGAGTCACCCAAGATTTCCAACTCTTCATCAGTTATTTTTTGGGTGGACTTATCTCTTAAAAAGAAACCGCAAACACTGGCGTTTAATCCTGAGAGTGACTCAGCCAGTGCAGAGTCCTGCTCCTGTGAAGTGGGTTCAGAGAAGATCATATCCATCAAGACAACATCAGCTTCTCTCAGCCCGTCTATTCCTTTGGCTATTATCTCCCTCTTCCAAGGCCATCTTCCAAACTCATTTACACTTGGCTCATCTACCGCGACAAAAACGACTTCCTTACTTGGTTCTTTTTTTTGAAAGTCAAAGTTGACATCATTGTAACGAAGCGAAAAACTCTCGAACGGTTCTACCTTATATAGATACAGCAGAAGTGTTACTGCTAAAATAGGTATTAAAACACCGAGATAAAGAAGCTTTTCTTTCATTATTATCTGTCTCCTTGATCAAGGATGTGAGGTACAGCTTTGCTGAGATGATACATTCTACTTTATAGATTCCATAAGTTTTTCAAAACGTTCAAACTCAGCTTCATCTTCTTTTGTCCATGCTTTCTCATCAACTTTTTGTCCGTCAAAAGAAATGGTGTTTCCTGCTTGAAGGTCAAACTCTTTTGTCATAAGAGCTGCCCCCTTTTGTTGCTGTGCTTTGTATTTTTCAAATTCTGATTGTTGCTCTGAGATATATTTGTTATACTCTTCCTGAACCGCTTTTCTATAAAGTTCAAACTCCTCTTTCATACTTTGTATCCCGACAATACCCTCTTTTAGTTTTACGGAAGATTTTTCACCGGAGTCCACTATGAAAGTTGTCCCTTTAATACCGATGATGGCAAAAGGCGTTTTTACTTTAAGTGAGTTTTTTGCATCTCTTGAGGTGATTTTATAATAAACTTTACCCATCTCCTGTTCTGCCATATTTGCAGATGCGAAGTGTAGAGTAGAGCTTGAATCAAGGACTAAAATAGAACCGTCTAAAAGCTTTATGATAGCATTGGCATTTTTAGAAGTAGTTATCAAGTCACCTTTTTTTACTTCCAGACCTTTAGTGACTTTACTCTTTTTAAACGAACCTTCACTCTTGACCTTTACATTTCCTTTTGCAAGTTCAACACTCCCCAGAGCTGAACTTGCATTTGCTACTGTAACTGCTAATAAAGCTATAAAAAAAGACGCCAAAACTCCCCTCACAACAAACCCCCGTATTCATTTTTACCTATTATATCATTTAAATTGATACAATTAGATAAAAATTTACCTCTCAAAAAGAGTAAGGATTTATATGCTAAAAATACTATTTTCACCATCAGAAGGCAAAAACAGAGGTGGTGAAGAATCACCAAAAGAACTACTTGGTTCCAATAAAGCAAGAAAAGAAATATTAGACGAATATAACAAAATAGTAACAGGTAAAAATGAAGAAGATATAAAAGACTTATTTGGATTTAAAAAGATTAGCGACTGCGAAGCATATATAAATGATGTGTTTAATTCTGCTCTTATGTCCGCCATACAAAGGTACCAAGGCGTAGCTTATGATTATCTGGATATAAACAGTTTAGATGCAGGGCAAGTAGAGTATCTTAAGAAAAACACTATAATCTTTTCAAACCTCTACGGTCCGATATTAGGCGGAGATGCAATTGCCAACTACAAGGTTAAACAGGGAAATGACATCGGAAGCATCACTCCGGACAAGTTTTATAAAGAGAGGTTTACCTATCAGTTGGATTTGTACTTAAACAACGATGATATACTAGATCTTCGTGCAGGTTACTACGACAAGTTTTACAAAGTGACAAAACCATACACAACCTTGAAGTTTTTAAAAGACGGTAAAACTGTAAGCCACTGGGCTAAAGCATACAGAGGTTTGGTTTTAAGAGAGCTTGCCAAGAACAACATAAACTCCATGGAAGAATTTATGGCTCTTGAGATAGACGGACTGCAAGTCAAAGAGATAAAAGTTATCAAGAATAAAACAGAGATTGTATATAATATCGTTTAATTAAAAGGAAGCCCATTTGCAAGACGCTAAAGACTCACAAGAATACAAAGATAAAAAAGCATATTTTGAAAAGATAATCACACTTTATGGCAGAAATGTTGTAGTAGAAGCACTGCAGGACTCACATATAGAAGTTCATAAACTTCACATGGCTTCCAGCAATAAACCTGACGGAGCCATAAAAACCATACTATCGCTTGCAAAGACAAGAAACATAGAGATAACTTACCATGATAAAAACTCTCTAAGCAGAATAAGCAAAAATGCCAAACAAGACCAAGGCGTTGCCATAGATATCATTGCCCAGACTTACAAAAGCGCAAAAGAGATAAAAGACATGAAAAGCTTTAGACTCATAGCACTAAATGGCATCCATAACCCTCAAAACCTTGGGATGATCATACGTTCATGTGCTGCGGGAAATGTAGACGGAATCATACTGCCTAAAAAAAGCTCTGCAAAAATATCTCCGCTTGTAATCAAAGCAAGTGCGGGAACACTTTTCAAACTTCCGATTTATTATTGCAACTCTCTTGATGAGATATTTCCAGACCTGGATGCCGATACAAAGATATACTCTTTATCCTCACATGCCAAGACAAGCATCTACGATGTTGAGCCGACAGAGAAATCAATATTTGTCTTAGGAAACGAGAGTGACGGAGTGAGTCCTGAAGTTGAAAAACTTTGCAATGATTCAATCAGCATACCGATGCAAAGAGGCGTTGAATCACTCAATGTCGCAGTAACCGCATCTCTTTTGGCTTTTATGAAGTAATTATATTCTTCTCAAAATCTTATCAAGCAGAGATGTAGAGAGAATTCTTTTAAACCCACCCAACAGATGCGTAGCAAGAGTGTTGTAGTATCTGGGTTGCGGTTTTTTAGATTCAAGTGCATGGAGTATATTTTTTATAACAACATCTGAATCATTTGTAAAAAAACCGCTGTCTTTTTCCTTTACGCTAAGCAGTTCTTCTTTATATTCTTTCTCAAAGACACTTCCCTGCACAACTACATTTTTTTTAAACATCTTGATGGCATTTTTTCTAAAGTCTGAACGAACCGGACCAGTGTTTATGGTGCAGACATGTATGTCGGTCTCCATAAGCTCTAAACGGAGCGTGTCACACAATCCTTCTATAGCATATTTTGAAGCGTTGTACGCCCCGCGAAAACGAAGTGAGATGATGCCCAAGACTGATGAGTGCTGTATGATTCTTCCGTAACCTTGTCTACGCATGATTTTAACAGCTTGGCGTGTAAGTTCATGAAGTCCGAAAAAGTTTGTCTCGAACTGCTCTCTTAAGACATCGATCGTTATGTCTTCTACAGCTCCGGGCTGTCCGTAGCCCGCATTGTTAAAAACAGCGTAAAGCTCAGAACCGTCTTTTGTTATCTCACTTAAGACTCTTGAAATATCATCTGCACAAGTCACATCAAGCAGGTAAGTCTCTAAACCTTCGTCTTGAAGTCTCTTCACATCCTTGGCATCTCTAGCAGATGCATAGACTTTATAACCGTTGTTGTGCAGATAGTGGGCAGTGTCGTAGCCTATACCGCTCGAACAACCTGTTATGAGTATGTTTTTTTTCAAGAAGTCATTATCTCGTAAGGTCTTTTTATCTCACGCATTACCTCATCGACACTCATGTGACGAGACTTGCGCAAGAACTCTTTTCCGTCTAAAAATATCAAAACCGTAGGAATAGCATATACATTAAAATGCGGTGCTATATCTTCAGTCTCCGAGATATCTACACTTTCAACTTTAAAGTCTTTAAAGTTGGCATCGAGTGCATCTAGAAGTTTAGGTTTTAGTGCATGACATACATTACAAGTCGGTGCCGAAAAGTAGACCATTACTGCCAAGTTTTCTTTTATTGTGTTATTTATATTTTCAATTGTTTGCATGAGAAGAATTATACACTATTTGCTATAATCTGCTTATGAGTTCAATAATATTTTCAATTCTCGGTATATATATTTTTATTGTCGTAGGCTTCATCGCTAAGATGAGTTTTAAAGACCAAATAGACGACAAAACCATAACACTTATCAATGTCTATTTTCTGCAAGTGTTTTTAACTTTTTGGGGACTTCTCATTCGCCCTATCGACATCACGCTTCTATACGCTCCTAGCATCTATCTTGGCATCGTTGTCATTCTTCTGATAATCTCCGCCGTTGTTGCAAAAAAACTTTTTGAATCTCAAAAAGAGTACTCTATAGCTACAGTCGCCGCTCTCATAGGAAACACCGGAAATCTCGGCATCCCTATAAACATAGCCATCTTCGGCGAAGAGTCTATTCCCTACACAACCGTAGTAAACCTTATGAATGTTTTTGTGGTCTACACCGTAGGTGTCTTTTACTACTCACGCGGGAGTTTTGATACCAAAACATCTCTGCTAAACATTGTAAAGCTTCCTATTCTTTGGGCAGCCATACTTGCCATAGCCCTTAGCATCTACGGTTACAAACCTTCAGGTGTGGCTCTTAGCACTCTAATGATGGGTGCTTACGCATCTATGACTATGCAACTCTTTCTTTTTGGCATCTATTTATACGGTACAAAGATTCAAGAGATTAGCAAGACCTTGATTATCTGGGTCTTAATGTTTAAGTTTTTACTGCTTCCCTCCATCGCATTTTTGGTCCTTGCAAACATAGAACTCAATGCCATGATAAAAGGCATCATCTTTATAGAGCTTATGATGCCTTTAGCCGTTGCAAATGTAAATCTTGCATCTCTATATGACTGCAACCCGAGAATTGTTACAGCTTTAGTCTTTATATCTTCACTTGTTTTCTTGGGAGCTATATTTGCGGCTGTGGAAGTTTTGGCTTATTTGTAGTTATGCTTAACTAGAGATTTTTCTCTAGTTAGCCGTCGTTTGTAATAGCAGTAATGAGCTCTTTTAAAACATCTTCGCATTTATCGTTGTCTATCTGACACGTTCCCGCAGCACTGTGTCCGCCACCGTTGTATTTTAGCATCAGCTCACCGACATTAGTTTTTGAACTTCTGTTGATGATTGATTTACCTGTCGCAAAAACTGTGTTTTGTTTTAAAAATCCCCAAAGTACATGGATTGATATATTTATCTCAGGGAACATCGCATAAATCATAAAACGGTTACCCGGATAGATAATCTCTTCATCTCTTAAATCAAGGACTATCAGGTTATCATAGATGGTTGAGCATCTCTGAAGCTGATCTTTGAACTCGCCTGCGTATTTGTTGAAAAGGTCTACTCTCTCTTTTACATCAGGAAGTTCCATAATCTCATCTATGCCATGGTCATGACAGTAGTCAATCAAGTCCATCATCAAGTCATAATTTGAGATCCTAAAATCTCTAAATCTTCCAAGACCCGTACGAGAATCCATCAAAAAGCTAAGAAGGTCCCAGCCTTTAGGATTTAAAATATCCTCTTTTGAAAACTGTGCTGCATCCGCTTTATCTACGGCTACCATCATATCTTCACGGATCATAGAGAGGTCATTATCTTTAACGTAGTAATCATAAACGACGCGAGAGGCAGACGGAGCATCTGCGATGATGATATGATTATCTGCTTTCTCATTACGGAGTGTCTCACTCTCATGGTGGTCAAATACCAAGTGAGCATGAGAGACATACGGCAGGTTTGTAATGATATCGTTCTCCGTAATCTCTATAGTACCGTCTTGCATATCTTTTGGATGAACAAACTTAATATCTTCTATCAACTCAAGCTGTTTTAAAATCACAGCACAGACAAGACCATCCATATCACTTCTTGTGACCAAACGAAACTTTTTACTCATTTCTAGCTACCTTTTGGTTTTATTATCGCTTTGATTATATATCAATCTTATTAAAGCTAATCTGAAACTATGAAGAACAACTAAGCTTAATATTCTTTGCACTCATAGGTGTAGCTTTTGCCAGATGCTCCAACTCTTTATGTTCTTCAAATGGACTAAGTGCGACTGTTAGAAGTTCTTCTATCATAGAAAAGTCTGATGTTTCTGCTTTTTCTATCGCTTCTTGCAAGATATGGTTTTTCAAAATATACTTAGGATTCACCGATAGCATCCGAGCATATCTCTCTTGCGCAGAGAGAGTCTCTTTTTCGAGTCTTTTATCATATGCATCGAGCCACTCACTCAAAGGAGTCTGGTAAACTGCCATTTCTAAAATACTTTTTTTATCTCTCTCGTAACGAGAAAGTATTCTAAAAAATCTTGTATAATCAATAACCGCACTCTCTAATGAACCCAGCATCCATTTAAAAAGCTCTATATCCTTTTTATCTTTTTCATACAGCCCCATCTTTTCGTACATTATATTCAGGTAGTATTCTTCGTACGTCGGTCCATATGTCTCTTCCAAAATCTTTAAGGCTCTGTCATGATTTATGATAGGTGATATTGCAAGTGCCAGAGCTTGCAAGTTCCAGTGAGCGTTGCCTGGCTGGTTTTTAAAACTGTAACGACCCTCTGCATCTGTGTGGTTACAGACATAATTTGGCTCATAATCATCTAAAAAGGCGAAAGGTCCATAGTCTATGGTTCTCCCTTCTATGGACATGTTGTCTGTATTCATAACTCCGTGATTAAAACCTACGCTCTGCCACTTAGCGATTGTTATTGCAGTATTTCGAACTATCTCTTCATACATCTTTGCGTACATTCCCTCTGTATTTTTTATATGCGCAAATGATTCGTCTATAACATAGTCTGCAAGTTTTTGAAGTTTGTCATGCTCACCTTTTGCCTTGAAGTACTCAAAAGTTCCAAAACGGACCCAAGTCGGAGAAATGCGAAGGACTATTGCACCCTTTTCCCACCTCTCACGTGCCACATCAGTCTCACTACCTATAAGAGCCAAAGCTCGAGAAGTGGCAATACCGAGACCGTGCATCGCTTCGGACATTAGATATTCGCGGATGCTTGAACGAAGAACTGCCCTGCCGTCTCCCTGACGAGAGTAAAGTGTCAGACCGGAGCCTTTTAGCTGTAAGTTTTGCCCATTGACTTTTCCAAGGTTTATCGCACGTCCGTCTCCAAGACGAGGTACAAAATATCCAAACTGATGACCTGCATAACACATGGAAAAAGTTTTAGAGCCTTCAAGTTTATATGTTCCGTTTAGTATCTCTACCAGCTTTTCATCTTTTGTTATATCTTCATCAACTCCTAAAAGTTTGGCGGCATCTTTGGATGCAGAGATAAGAAAAGGCTTTTTTAATGGTGTCGGTTCTACCAGATCAAAAAAGACAAGATCGAGTTTTAAATATGGTGTAGTTACTTTTAATTGTGAAATCTTCATGATTAGTTTGTAACATTAGAGATATTAAAAGAGCCTACAATAAAAGAAACAGGCATATATTTGTAGCAGGCTTTAAGGATAATTTATTAAACTACTCATATGAATAAATCGCTCCAGAAAGTTTTTGAGTACCACGAAACTACAAAACATGCCAAAAACAGATATGCCCGTTCACTAGGTTATATGGATTGGGCAACACAGCCAGATCCCTTTAGAGTCTACAATGGCACTAAAACCATAAAGCTTCCTTTGGCAATAACAAACCCAACTCCTCCTTATCATCTACTGGATGCCGAGTTGCCGTCTGCTCCTGTATTAAAAGAGTCTATTTCTCAGCTTTTGCAGTTTTCTATGGGACTTGCAGCGTGGAAAGAATCAGGCGGAAGTTCTTGGGCAGTTAGGTGTAATGCTTCTAGTGGAAATCTGCATCCTACTGAAGCTTATCTTGTGCTTCCTTCTCTTTTGCAAGAACAAAAATCAAAAAGCAGTTTGTATCACTACAAACCAAAAGAGCATGCCTTGGAAGAGTTGGCAAGTTTTGAGACATCTTTTTGGGAGCAACTGCCTGAAAATAGTTTTATAGTCGGACTATCGAGCATCTCTTGGCGTGAAGTTTGGAAGTATGGAGAACGTGCTTTTCGTTACACTCAGCTAGATGCAGGTCACGCCTGGCAGGCTTTTACAGTATCAGCCAAGATGCTGGGATGGAAAGTAACCAGACTAGACAGTGTATGTGATGAGGAGATTTCTGCTCTTTTAGGATTAAACCAAAAAGAGAGGTTTTTTGAAGATGAAAATCCAGATATGCTTTTTGTAATCTCGCAAGAAAATATAGATCCCAGACTTCACATAGAAGAACTACTCTCTAATATCCCTTTAACATTTGAAGGTATTGCAAACAGACTGAGTCCATCGATGCAAAAGTGGGATATCATCCCTGCAATTGAAGAAGCGACATTAGAGCCTCAAATCCCTCAGCCATCAACACTAAAGAGTGAGATCACAAGAGCTCCAAGCAGAGAATCAAAAGAGGTTGTCCTAAACAGAAGAAGCGTTCATGTTATGCAAAAAGAGTTATCCACTATTACAAAAGAGCAATTTCACACAATGTTATTTAGTATTTTAGATTCTCAAGATGCAAAAGAAAACTCCACACATTTAGTAATCTTTGTGCATCAGGTACAAGACTATGAGAGTGGCTTATATGTTTTAGTGCGTAACTTTAGAGATAAAGATGATTTGGTAAAAGAGATGGATGAAAAGTTTTCCTGGACTCACACAGAGTTTGAGCATCTCTACTTGCTTCAAAGTGGAGATTTTAGAGTTATATCAAAAGCTGTAAGTTGTTCTCAAGACATAGCAAGTGATGGAGCTTTTAGTCTTGGTATGCTGTGTAACTTTGTATCTCAAATAGAGATGTTTGGAGCACACAGATATAAAGAACTTTACTGGGAGTGCGGAGCCATGGGTCAGCAGCTCTATCTTGAAGCCACTTCAATGGGACTCTCAGGAACGGGAATCGGTTGTTTTTTAGATGATGATATGCACAAACTGCTTGGACTTAAAAATAATCGTTTTCAGATTTTGTATCATTTTACCGTAGGACGAGGTTATGTTGATAACAGGATTATGACAAAGCCTGCGTATTGAAGAAGTTTTAGTTTATACACCAAAAGGTGTATAAATGAATTATTTGATTTTTTGTAAAATCGAGTCTACAGAGAAACCAAATTTCTCAAATAATTGTTCAGCAGGAGCAGAAGCACCAAAGCTGTCCATTCCGATAACCGTATCTGCAAATCTGTACCACTCTAAACCGCGAGCAGCTTCGATAGCTACAGTTTTTGTTCCTTCTTTTATGATAGAAGAGATATAAGAGGCATCTTGTTCTATGAAAAGGTCATAACAAGGAACTGATACAACATTTACAGGTACATCCATGCCATTTAGTGTCTCTTTGACTTTTAGTGCAAGCTCAACTTCACTTCCAGATGCCATAATAGTCATAACCGCATTCTCATCACTCGCAAGCAAGTAACCGCCTTTTGAAATCTCTCCCGCTGCAGGAGTAGGAAGAACTGAAAGGTTCTGACGAGAACATACAAACGCTGAAGGAGATTTACGCATCTCTAACGCCACTTTCCATGCTTCTACATTCTCATGCCCATCAGCAGGTCTCCAAACATAGAAGTTTGGAAGTGCGCGGAATTGTGAAAGATGCTCGATTGGCTGGTGAGTCGGACCGTCTTCACCAACACCGATACTGTCATGTGTCCAGATAAAAAACTGCTGGATACCAGTAAGTGCGGCAATTCTTGCAGCAGGTTTTAGGTAATCTGAAAATACAAAGAATGTTGCAGAAAAAGGTAAAAGCGGACCGTAAAGAGCTATTGCGTTTACGATAGATGCCATAGCATGTTCACGAATACCGAAATAGATATTTCTGCCTTTTGGAAAAACGCCCATGTCATTTAGGTTTGTTTTGTTTGACGGACTAAGGTCAGCTGAGCCGCCTAAAAAGCTTGGAATACCTTTGGCAATTGCGTTCATGATTTTTCCGTTAGTCGAACGAGTTGCATCTGCTTTGTCAAAAGTCGGATAATCAATACGAGAAAAATCAGGATTCTCTAACGCTGCAAGTGCTTCGTTTTGTTCCATCAGAGGAAGAGTCTTTTGTCTGTGAATCCACTCACGCTCTAACAAATCACCCTCTTCAATTGCACATCTAAATCTAATCATAACGTCTTCATCGACAAAGAATTTTTTCTCAGGGTCAAAACCTGCATCAGCTTTTGCCTGAGCAATAACATCTTCACCAAGAGGAGCACCATGAGAGTGGTGAGAACCTTCAAGCTTCCCTGCACCTTTTGCTATGATAGTGTTGGCTATGATGATAGTCGGTTTAGTGTTTGCTTTTGCAGTAGTGATAGACGCATCTATCTCATCAAAATTATGACCGTCACACTCTAAAACATCCCAGCCTTGAGACTCAAATCTGCCACGGATATTTTCTGAAATACTCAAATCAGTTGAGCCTTCGATAGTAATACGGTTTGAATCGTAGATAAGAATTAAATTGTCAAGTTTGTTATGTCCTGCAATAGAGCAAGCCTCATAAGAGATGCCCTCTTCTAAATCTCCGTCTCCACACAGACAATAAACATTATGGTCAATAAGTGATGCAGTCTCAGAATTCACTTGAGCGCCTACATATTTTGAAGCCATTGAAAAACCGACTGCATTGGCAATACCTTGACCTAAAGGACCTGTAGTAATCTCGATGCCCGCAGTATGACCGAACTCCGGGTGACCCGGAGTTTTAGAGTCCAACTGACGGAAGTTTTTAAGATCATCTATCTCCAGACCGTATCCCCAAAGATAGTAAAGTGAGTAAATAAGACCTGTAGCGTGTCCGCCCGAGAAGACAAGTCTGTCACGGTTTAACCAGTTAGGGTTTTTCGGGTTGTGATTTAAATGTTCACTTAATACCACAGCAATATCTGCAAGTCCCATCGGTGCACCCGGGTGACCTGAATTTGCCGCTTGAACCATATCTGCTGCTAAAAATCTTATACTATCTGCCATCTTTTGACGCATTTGATTACTCATATCTATTATTCCTGTTTTTAGTTTTTCTAAAGAAACATCGCTACGCGAGCGATTCTCTTGTTTTATGTCTATTTATATATTTTGTAAGTAGTGGGGAAAACTCATCACGCAACTTCTCATCAAAACTGTTCAACTCATTGCTAAGTTCGTCCGCTAATGCATTGGCTTCATTCATCGCAACGTCAAGTCCTAAAATAGTGACAAAGCTGTTTTTGTCTTCATCATTATTCGTGAGCTTCCCTGCTTCTTCTGAGCTTTGTGTAACGTCTAAAATATCATCTTGGATTTGAAAAAGAAGCCCAAGTCTGATTCCAAAATCGTAAAGTCTTTCACCCAACTCTTCACGACCGACTATAATAGCTCCCATTTTCAGTGATGCAGCTATCAGTTTCGCTGTTTTGTTTGTGTGTAAAATCTTTATGTCTTGGACATTGAGAGGTTTGTTTTCAAAATAGCAGTCTATTGCCTGACCTAAGACCATTCCGTTCAATCCGCCGTTTTTTGCCAACTCTTGTATGAGTTTTACTCTTGTGTAATCAGAAAAAGGTGCTTCTGACAAAACTTCAAAAGAGTACGTATTAAGAGCATCTCCGACTAGTATCGCCGTCACTTCATCATAAAGTACATGCAGTGTAGGTTCTCCACGGCGAAGCGGGGAATCATCCATAGCAGGTAAATCATCATGAATAAGTGAATAAGTATGCAGTAATTCTACAGCGTAAGCAGCATGTCTTGCACCCTCCAGCATAAGAGAGTTATACGCACTGACAACACCAAGAAGAAGAGCAGGTCTGAACCTTTTTCCACCGGCAATTAGCATCTTAGCAAGAGCTTTCTCATAAGTAGGGTGAATACTCTTTGATGTCGGTAAGTTTTCTAATAAAAAGGCTTCAAATTTTTGCATGTGAAATTATATATGGACTCTAGTTAAATGCTGATTAATTATCGGCACTCTTTACCTTACCCTTAATATTTACGAAAAACTGAAAACCATCTCTCTCAAACAGCAGAGATGCAAAATATTTAAAATCGCTGATATGTTCTCTAATATCAGATATATTACTTACTTTTGTGCCGTTTACCTGAATTAGTCTATCTCCGATTTTAAGTCCGTAACCTTCAAATTCATTGGCAATTTTTAAAATACTCAGATTAGGACTGAAGTAAATTCCTTTTTGTTCCAAGAAAGTATCGCTGATATAGCCGCCGCCGTATCTTTTTTGAGTTTTCACCTTAAAGGTCAAATACTTTGAAGCTCTTTTTACTTTAACAGCGTGGATTGTGCCTATTTTTGAGAAAAGAATCTTTCTCATTAATTCAGCACTATTATTGATTTTTTTGCCATCATATCCGACTACGCAGTCACCTTCTAAAAATGGGTTGTCTTTAATAAAAGGATTTACCCTTTTAATGATAATCTGTTTTTTGGCATCTTCAACCCTTATGCCTATATCGCCATAATCGGTAGTTTTGCTTTTTAGAAACCTCTCTATATACTCTTTTTCAATTATGCCTTCTGGAGTCACTAAGCCCTCTAGCGCGCAACAACTGTTTAAAAGAAGAGCGGGAGTATGAACTTTTTCACTAAAAGTAGCAAAACTGTTCAAGCCTACCTGCTTTTTTCCTACTATCCCTTCTATTGCTCTTTTGTTATCTACAGATGCAACACCTAAGGAGAGATGATTGTTTATTTTAAAGGGATGTTTAAATTCTTTTCTGTCTTGTACAAGATAAAGAGATAAGAAGATATCGTGTTTTATTACTTTTGCATTTGGAGTATATTTTGAGTAGATCAGTCTTTTGTTATTTGGTACAGGAATCTGGATTGTTTGGTTTTTTATGGCTTGTGAGTCGTTGATTTTAAGCTTGCAAGAATCGTATCCGCCCTTGCAGGCAAAGAGGTTTAAAAGAAGAAAGTTTAGAGCTAAAAATAGCCTAAACATTTATTTTGATCCAAATGGGTTCATACCGCCCATGCCGCCCAACATTCCAATTGCACTGTTTTGCTGGTTTTGCTGGACCATTTTGTTGGCATCGCTTATCGCGCCCATAAGTAATATTTGAAGTGATTCTTTATCATTCATAAGTGAGTCATCGATTATCAGGTCAAGTACTTCACCTTTGCCGTTAACACTTAACTCTATCATTCCTCCGCCACTTTTAACGCTAAAAGTTTTAGATTCAAGTTCAGCTTGAAGTTTTGCAGCATTCTCCTGCATACCTTCAAGCATTTTACTCATATCACCCATGTTTCCAAACATTGTTAGATACTGTCCGCAACATAATCAATATCGTTATTATCATCTAAGATAACAACTTTTGGCTTATAAGTCTCCAGATCTTTTTCATCATAAGTCGCATATGCAACTATAATTACTTTATCTCCTTTGTGAACTTTTCTAGCAGCCGCACCGTTTAGGCATATGTCTCTTTTGCCTCTTTCGCCGAGTATTATATATGTTGAAAATCTTTCACCGTTGTTGACATTTAAAATCTCAACTTTTTGTCCAACCCTCATCTTTGCAGCTTCTAAAAGCTCCTCATCTATAGTAATAGAACCAACGTAATTTAAGTTAGCATCTGTAACTGTAGCACGATGGATTTTGCTGTACAACATCTCTATAGTCATCTACTTTTCCTACATTCCCATCTGTTTTTTCATATCAGCAGGACTTATTGGATCATCCCACTGTTCAGAATCGATTACATATTCAGAAACTACATTTCCGCCAATAATATGCTCTGTCACTATTCTATCAATTTTTTCTTTAGTAAGACCTGCATACATAATATGTCCAGGTTCAACTAACATAACCGGACCTGCTGAGCAACGGTTCAAACATGAAGTACGAATCGGTTGAACTGTTCCCATGATTCCCTCTTGCATTAATTTCTGTGCAAGATATTGAAATAAGTCCTGAGTTTGTGGTGTAACACATGATGGTTTCGGCATACCCGGAGGAGCTGATTGCTCACATTTAAACATGTAAAATGCTGGTTGTGGAATTCCCATAAAAGTTATCCTTAGATTTTTAACGGAATTATAGCCAAAATATAAATATATAACCTCATGCGCGAGAAGAAGTTTTAATTTTTAAGCTTTATAGCAACTTTTTAGCTATAATTCACACTATAAATTTAAAAATTACAAGGCCAATAAATTGAAAAAGATTTTACTGTTTTCTCTGCTTATCACATCCCTTTACTCTGATGCAAAAATATATATGGGTGTCGGTGCCGGTTATATGAATGAAACATTTTCTGACACTGCCAACAGCTCTAACACTGCAGAAATGGGAAAACTAAAGATAGGTTACGGTGATAGAAAAGCATACGCTGTTGAGTTTTCATTTGATTATCTTAAAAATGATAAAAATGTTTTCTCGACTACTGGAAAAGACAGTGACAAATTTGGTCTCAATGTTGAACTTGTCAAAGCATTTGACTGGAACATCTTTGTATATCCATACTTTAAAGCCGGATTCGGAGCAGGTTACTTTGACATAAATCACGCTTCGAAAAATTCTCTTAACTACGGCTCCTATAATCTTGGTTTAGGTTGCTATATTCCAATCAGTGAACATTTTGACGTTGAAATAGGTTATGATTATAAATATGTATCTTATGAAAGAGTAACAACTGCGAGCAACCAAATAAATTCACACCTTAACGGTGCTTATGTAGGAATCAATGTAAGGTTTTAAACCAAACACAATCCTAAACAAAGGGGATAAAATGAATTTTCACAAAATAGAAGAAAGAATTTTATCACTCTGTCCATATATTAAAGAGATAGTTGTTACTACCTATAATGGTCACCCTTTTGCAGTGATCTACCCAAACTTCCAAACTTTAAAAACTGCACATATCATAAATATAGAGAGTGAAATCCGCTGGTACGGAGTTGAGCTTTACAATATGGAAGTCGAGGAGTCCGAAAAAGTGCGCGGATATATGCTTTTGACGGAGGCACTTTCAAAAACCAAATCCGGTGAGTTTGATTTATCTGCAATAGAAGCACTCATATCAGAAGATAAAACAAAAATAAAAATATCCCAAGAAGAACCTGCCGACGATGTTTACAAAACTTTAAAATCATATATATCCACATTAAGTTCTGCTACCGTATTACCATCTTCTCATATAGAGCTTGACCTTAGACTTGACTCTCTTAATTATGTAGAACTTTTTGTATTTATCGAAAATAGTTTTGGCGTCAAAATAGATGAGGCAATATTCTCTGAGTTAATGATTATGCAGGATTTATACAACTATATTAAAGAGCATAAACACTACATAAATCCAACAAAGACAGAATGGGAAGATATTCTAAGCGCCAAAAAAGACGAAGAACTTATATATTCGCCGTTTATTATGTTTGCCTACAAAACGATTTTACTGCCATTATTTAAAATTTTCTTTCGTCTTGAAGTAAAGGGCGTACAAAACATTCCTGCTAGCACATGCATTATCGCTCCTTCTCATCAAAGTATGTTAGACGGTTTCTTGATAGAGGCAACCCTTCCGTATAGCATATTGAAAAACACTTTTTTTCTTGCCTTTAAACAAGTTTTCGGCACCTTCTTTTTCAACCCGATTGCAAAACACGGACAATCCATCCTGATAGATGCAAACATAGAACTGAGAGAGACTATGCAACATGTCTCATTGCCTCTTAAAAAGGGCCATAACCTTGTTATCTTTCCTGAAGGGGCAAGGACGCGAGACAGGAAACTGCTGGAGTTCAGACCTTTTTTTGCGATGCTCTCAAAAACACATAACGTTCCTATAGTTCCCGTGGTCGTAGACGGCAGTTACGAAGCACTTCCAACCGGAAAGATATTACCAAGACCGAAGAAGGTGAAGGTAACCTATCTTAAACCAATATATCCAGAGGATATGGGTTATGATGAAATCACGATGCTAGTTAAAAATGCTATCGAGGTCGAGATGAAGAATAATCCCATTATAAACAGATGAGCTTTTTAGAACTCTTTAAACGTCCATGTCTTATCGGTGCCCACAGAGGTTATAATTCAAAGCACCCTGAGAATACTCTATCTGCCCTTGAAGCGAGCATTGGACATTGTGACTTTATAGAAGTAGATGTGCAGTTAAGCCGTGACGGAGTTGCAGTTATCATGCATGATGAAACGCTGGAGCGTACAACTAACGTAAGGGAAAATGAGGCTTATAAAACCCGTGTGCCCTATAAACTAAGTGATTTTACTTATGCAGAACTCTCCAGTCTTGATTATGGCAGCTGGTTCTATCTTGATAAAAAAAAGTTTGAGCCGCTGCTTACTCTTAAAAAAGTGCTGGAGTTTGTCAAGGAAAATAATATCTATATAAATATCGAGATAAAAGATTTAAACGATACCTTTAGTGATGTAAAGGTTGTCGCATCCGTAATAAAAGAGATAGAAGCTTCAAATACCAAGGATTTGGTTCTTCTGTCCTCATTCAGGCATCAGTATTTGCCTTTGTGTAAAAAGATAGAACCGGATATACCTACTGCAGCCTTGGTTGAAGTGAGACATCCAAAACCGCTTATAGAGTATTTAAAATTATTAGAAGTGGATGCCTATCATTTTGATGACGCTCTTGTAGATGAGGCAACCGTTAAAAAATTAAGAGATGCGGGATTTTTTGTAAATATATACACCGTCAATGACAAAAAAAGGCGTCAAGAATTATTTGACATGGGTGTTAACGGTGTATTTAGCGATTATTTAGAGTAGTTACTTTATATTTAAAAGTTCTCTGACGACTTCTCTGTCATCAAAGGGAAACTTTTTATCGTATATAATCTGGAAAGATTCATCACCTTTTCCTAATATTACGACTACATCCTCTTCTTCTTGATCATCAAGCGCCATCTCAATAGCTTTTTTTCTGTTTAACTCTACATTTACGATGCTTCTATCTTCGATGCCTTCTAAAATATCATCTACAATTGCCTGCGGGTCTTCATTTCTCGGATTATCACTTGTGATGTAGACCTTCTTTGCAAGACTTACTGCGACTCGGCCCATCATAGGTCTCTTTTGCTTGTCTCTGTCTCCGCCTGCACCAAAGACTACCAGAAGCTCTTTTTCTTTTAGAGCATTTAACACCTGTTGCATTCCATCTGGAGTATGGGCAAAATCCACTATTACATTTGGAAGTTCACAGACCTGTTCCATCCGCCCGCTGACACCCGCAAAGTTATCAACAACTTCAACTATTTTTTCGAGTTTTTCTTCAACTAAAAGATCAACTGCACCAATGGCAGCCATAAGATTGTAAAGGTTGAAGAACCCATGAAGCGATGCAGTAAAAGGTACTACTTCCCTAAAATGCTGAATAATTCCGCTTGAGGCAT
The DNA here is from genome assembly GCF_041563495.1 of Sulfurimonas sp. GTDB lineage: Bacteria > Campylobacterota > Campylobacteria > Campylobacterales > Sulfurimonadaceae > Sulfurimonas. The sequence continues at coordinate 5,072 of NZ_JBFFMZ010000014.1, read as the reverse complement.
TGTTTAAAGAGTACGCCATAAGTTTATATGATGCATTGTTTTCTATACCGTAGGTGAAAGTATTTTTAATATTGAAGGCGGCTTTTGGCTCATCTTTATTTATAAGTTTTTTACCTTCATCTTGAAAAAAGCTGTTTTTCACAGCTATATATTCACCTATAGTTTTGTGATAATCTAAATGGTCCTGCGTGATATTCGTAAGTATTTTAAGCTCAAAATTTAAACCCTCAATACGCTCTTGTGCGATTGCATGAGAACTTACTTCCATAATGAAAAACTCACATCCAGCTTCAACCGCTTGGTAGATATGTTTGTAAGTATTTAAAACACTAGGTGTTGTCAAAGACTTACCCTCAACTACTTCATCATTCATAAAGAAGCCGCGAGTTCCCTGCATAGCTGCTTTATAACCTAAATCAAGCAAGAAAGAATAAATAGCACTTGCCGTAGTCGTCTTACCGTTTGTTCCCGTAATTCCGACTATTTTTATTTTATCAATGCCAAAGAGGGTAGCTATGTCTTTGATATTTATGATTGAATGAGCACCTTTGTCTTTTGCATCTTGAAGGTACTTTTTATTTTGAGCGCTTAAAACAAAAGCTGTATCCGGTCCGCATTCTGATGAGTTTTCACTAACATATTTATATTCTTGATTTGGTAATTTAATCTTCACTTTTTTTACTCTTTGCCAACTTTTTAAGTAGTTTTCTCAGCAATTTATCACTAGGGTAAACACTGAGTGCATTTTCCAAGTAAGTTAGTGCCATTTCTGCAAAACCATGTTCAATCAGGTTTTCTAAAAAATCTACAAAATCTTCTTTTTGAGTAATTATCACACGAGTCGAAAACATGATATTCTCAAAAGTCTCTTTGAAACCTGCACCTTTGTCTAAAATAGCTTTAAAATCTTGATATAGTATTCCGTCTTCAAACTCAAGTCTGTCACGAAGAGGTTCTGCAAATACTTCAGTAAGCTTATCAACAGTCCCATCCATAGTTTGTAAGATGTCACTCATAATATTGTCAGCTGATTCTTTGTCTTCATCTTTTAAAATTTCATAATAATCAAAAAGGGCCTCGGCACCACCCTCACCGCTTAGAGCCATTTCAGAAAGAATCACACCGTTATACGCCTCTTTTGAGTTAGGAAAATCCTGCAAAACTATTGCAAATTTCTCCAGCGCATTTTTAAAGTCTGATTTACTAAAGCACTCTTTAGCTTGTGTTAATGTTTTGTGTTTACTAATGCCGTTCATTTTTTTCACTTTATCAAAGATTATCTATATCGTTTTCCATACCTATGGGTACATTTATAACTGTTAATTCCGGATGTATATCCATTTTTAGTTGTCTCTCTACACCGTATTTCAGCGTAGAACCGCTACTAGCACATCCTATGCACGCACCTTTTAACTGAACATAAACATTCCCATTTTTTACAGTTATAAAGTTTATATCACCACCATCAAGCGCGAGCGAAGGTCTAATTTTGTCAATCGCCGCCTGCACCGGATTCATCAACTCTTCGTCAGTAAATGGAATCATCTATTATCCTTTAGTTATTCTATATACATAAAATATGACAAAATCGCTTAACAAGTCATAAAAAATTAAATTACCTTCGTATTTTTAGTCTTTTAGGGCTAAAATTTCATGTACATAGCTTGGTTTTCTCATACCTACAAGTATATAATCTATACTCTCTCTTTGCATTAAAAACTTTAATGCACACTCTTGCAAAGTCCAATCACAATCTTTAAAGAAATCTTTCAATTGAACTCTTGTGTTTTTTGAACATTCATGAAGGACCATCTTTCTATACTCGGCAAAAAACAGATCAATAAAATTCAACAGTATCTCTTTATTCTTCTCATCTATGGCCTCAAGTGCTGTTCTCATATGAGGGATTATTTGAGCATAAAAGAAAGCATCATAATCACCAATCCAGCCAAACTTATGTTTGGAAGCATCAAGCTCTTCTAAAAGATTATAAAGAGGTCTTAGCATCTCATTGTCACATACTTCAAGCAATTCATTCAAGTGATGATAATACTCTCTTGGCTCATCATAATCAGCTAATCTGTACATAAGTTTTTCATGCTCTGCATTCAGCGGTCTGTTTGCCAAAACCCTAAGGCCATTCTCCTTTGCCCAAGAAGCACACTTAAGCCCTTCTCTCTCAAGAATATTAATAGGCAGCTCAATTGTCGTAAAACTGTGGGTATCATTTCCTACATCTTCAGACGCCTTGTCTGCTATTGTAATCAAATCTTCATACGGTAAAAACTCATCAGAATTATGATCTTTTGAAAAACTGTTTGAACTGATCCCGTAAGAATAGATCCTACCGTTTTTAACTTCTTCTTCCAGTGCCACAAAGGCTCGGTAAAGTCTTCTGTACATCTCATCAAGTCTATCATCTTTATCTACTTTTTTATTGATGGCATCTAAAAGGTAATATTCAGGGTTATGAATAAGATAACAGTCCAATCTTTGCATTTCTAAACGCTTTAGAGACTCTGTAAGCTGGTCATGTATAAATGATTTTGAAATAGAGTGAAAACAATCTTGTGAAAATTCCACCACTTCGTCAAAAGCTTTTTCTTTGTGCCTATCCATATTTGAACCTTGGATATATCCAAACTTGCTGACTATTTCTACCTCTGATCTAACATGTACGGCAAATTCTCTAAACGCAAGAGCTATTGCTCTCTCAGCACCGCCATTCATGTAATTAGACGATGTATCTATCATTGTAATACCAGCTCGTATTGCTTCTTTTAATGCTTCTATGTGTTGCGGATTATAATCACTTATTCTATAAGTTCCAAATGCGAAATTACTCATAATGTATCACCTAATATTTAAGTATTTTGGAATTGGGAAGTTTTATTATGTATATGAAAGGGTGAAAAGCACGGCTTTGCTGTGCGTGGGCTTGACGCCGAGTCAAACTCAGCGTTAGCGTAGCAAAAGGGACTTTGTTCCTTTTGTGTACTAATTAAACAAGCTCAATGAATGCCATAGTAGTAGCGTCACCACGACGAATACGTGTTCTAGTAATTCTTGTATATCCACCAGCACGGTCAACGTACTTAGGAGCTATTTCATTTACTAAAGTTTTTGTTGCTTCTTTACTTTGAAGCGCCGCAAATACTGCTCTGTGAGCGTTAGAGTCGTTCTTACCAGCGATTGTGATAAGTTTTTCAACGTATGAACGTAACTCTTTAGCTTTGATAGCAGTAGTTTCAATTTTACCATGTTCAATTAACGAAATACTAAGGTTCTTAAGTAAAGCAGCACGGTGTGCACTTGTACGACCTAGTTTACGGTATCCATGACGATGTCTCATCTGTTATTCCTCTTAAGCCTGTGCGGCTTCTATTTTCTTTTTTAATGCACTAACTACATCATCTGCAAGGTCTGCACCAACTGCAAAACCAAACTCTTGTAGTTTATCTACGATTTCGTCATATGACTTTTTACCTAGATTCTTAACATTTTTAAGGTCATTCTGACTCATCAATGCTATCTCACCGATTAGTTTGATGTTTGAGCGATCAAGACAGTTGAAACTTCTTGCACTTAAACCTAAACTATCAATATGAGTTACTAGTTTTTTAAGATCAGGATTTTCTTCAACACGCTCGATCGTTGTTGAAGCTTTTATACTGATTTCTGAATTAAATACAGCTAATTGAGCGTACATAACTTCAAGAGAGTTTTTAAACGCATCTAATGGAGAAATCTGACCATCAGTTCTAATGTTTAAAATAACTCTTTCAAAGTTAGGGTTGTCTTCTACAAGGACATTCTCAATTTTGTAAGTTGCACTACGAACAGGAGTAAAATATGCATCTAATGCTATATATCCATCTTCTAATTCATCGTGAGTATCTTCACTCGGAACATAACCTATACCTTGTGCGATTTTAATCACAAAGTTCAAGTTAGAATCTTCGTTTAGAGTAGCAAGTGGAGCTTCAGGTGTTACAACTTCAACTTCATCATTGCTTAGGTCTGAACCTTTAATAGTACATGGTCCAGCAAAACTGTAGCTTATTTCTGCTTCAGCAGCTTCATCTTTCAGCTTAAAGCGAATCTCTTTAAGATTTAAAATAAAGTCTGAAATATCTTCAAGCATACCACGTACAGAATCAAACTCGTGCTTAGCACCTTCGATTTTAATAGCAATTGGTGCATAACCAACTGAACTACTTAATAAAAAACGGCGAAGTGGATGAGCTAAAGAGATAGCATACCCTGTTTCAAAAGGGTATGCCATAATGTTAGCTTCATTCTCACTAATCTGTTCTACCTCAAATTCTTGAGGAGCTAGTGGAGTAGTTTTAATTTTTTTCATTCTCTAACGCCTTTTAATTAACTATTATTTCGAGTAAAGCTCAACGATTAAACGCTCTTCAACAGGGATTACAACTTCTTCACGCTCAGGTAAACGAGTAAAAATACCGAACACTTTATCAGCATCGATATCAACCCATGGAGCTAAACCAGTTTGATTAGTAAGTTCCATAGCACGAACAACTTGAACATTTTTCTTGCTTGATTCACGAACTTCAATTTTCTGACCAGGTTTAACACGGTAAGAAGGAATATCAACTTTTTTGCCATCTACAAGTAGGTGACCGTGAGTAACAAGTTGACGAGCAAAACGACGAGTCGATGCAAAACCCATTCTGTAAACAACATTATCTAATCTTTGTTCGATTAAAGTAATAAGGTTTGTACCTGTATTACCATCACGACGCTTAGCTTCAACGAATAATGCACGGAATTGCTTCTCAGATACACCATACATGAATTTTGCTTTTTGTTTCTCATTTAATTGTAAACCATATTCAGAAACTTTCTTACGACGCTGACCGTGTTGACCAGGACCGTAAGGTCTTTTTTCTAATGCAGATTTACCTGCTAAACGACGCTCACCTTTTAAGTTAAGGCTTACACCGAATCTTCTTTCGATTTTTTCTACTGGACCTCTATATCTTGCCATCAGTAATCTCCTTAAACTCTACGACGCTTAGGTGCGCGACAACCGTTGTGTGGTAATG
>NZ_JBFFMZ010000013.1:0-50154 GCF_041563495.1 Sulfurimonas sp. | reverse complement strand
ATGAAGAGATAATTTTTCATCAAGGTTTGCCGTGGGTTCATCTGCTATGATGATTTTAGGGTTGTTTACATTTGCTCTTGCGATTGCAACACGCTGCTGCTCTCCGCCTGAGAGGTTTTTGATGATTGCATTTTCTTTATGTTCTATCTTAAACATGTTCATTACACGTTGAAGTTTTTCACTCGCAGCATCTGCTTCTGGATTTAAAGGGACAAGAGGAAGCAGAATGTTCTCTTTTACACTCAGAGTAGTTATAAGGTTGTACTTTTGGAATATAAAACCAATGTTATCTCTTCTGTACTCGGATGCAAAGTTGTCAGGCAGTTTTGAGATGTGTTTTGCATCTACGATAACTTCACCGCTTGTAGGTTTGCTAAGCGCCGCAATAAGCGAGAGTATACTGCTCTTTCCGCTACCGCTTGCACCTTTTAAGACTACAACTTCACCCTCTTTTATATTTAAGTTTATATCTTTAAGTGCCGTGATGACATTATTTTTATTTATCTCGTATGTTTTTGTTATGTTTTTTAGCTCTATCATCTTATAACCTCGTCAGCATCCAGAGTTGCCGTCTTCCATGAAGGGATAATAGTCGCTGCAATATAGACAGGGACACTAAGAAAAAATACTAAAAAGAGTGTCTGGACATCAAAGATAAAAGGAAGTTCAAACGATGTCTTTAGTTGAGAATAACCCGTAAATATATTTTGCAAAAGCGGTGCTTGAAAGATGTAAACAAATGCGAATGCCAAAATCACGCCTGCCATATAAGCAACAAATGAGATAATAAACCCTTCGTAAAACTTCTCTTTTAGCACATCATCTATTTTCCAGCCTATTGCTTTTAGGATTCCTATCTCCCTCTTTTCTTCAGAGCTAAGCCCGCTTGCCTTATCGTATATGATTATAAAAAAAGTGAAAAGTGAGATGATAAAAAGTGCTAAAAATATACCGCTTTTGTAGTCAAATATGTTTTGATAGCTTATTTTAAGATCGTTTTTAGTGATTATCCTGCTATCTGGAAAGATAAGTTTTATCTTAGCTGCTACGGTCGCTACTTCATCAGGATTTAGCACCTTAACGACTATATCTGTAGCTTTATTTTCTTCTATGTCAAATATCTCTCTGACATTCTCTTTTGACATTACTATCATATCGTTTGATTCTAACTGAGTATCACCGTCAAAGACGCCTACAATGTCCATCTTTTTTAGAGTTCCGTCTGGTTTTATAAAGTTGAAGTACTCTTTGTAATAGTTTTGACGCATAGTCTTTTTAACTCCGCTTCCGACAACCATGAAACTGTTTTGGCTCTCTCCGAGTTCTCCGCTTTTAACCACATTTTTTAGTGAGTTTTTATATTGAGCTTCAAACTCATCGACTCCCACTACAGAGAAGTTTACACCTGCATTTTCAAAATAGTAATATCCCCAGACACGAGCCACTGCATCTGCGACACCTGTAATACCGAGTATCTCACCCTGCAGGTCAACATCTATATCATAATGTCTTCCTGCTTTTATCTTTTGGACTACTATTTCAGGCAGTGCATCTACGGTAGAGTTCAACTCATATTTGATTGAGTTGGTTATGAAAAAAATGCTTGTCAGAAGAAAGATAAGAAGTGTCAAAACGGTTGTTATAAAAAAACTTTTATACTTCTGTCTCAGTATCGCATTAATGGCGTATTCTATAAGATAGAAGTTTATTTTACTTCGCATTTACATGTCCGTTTATGATATGAGAGTGAGAGTAGGTGTAGGTGGAAGGAAAGTACTCTCTAAGACTTCCGTCATCCTTGTAAATAGAAAACATGTCGCTCATACTTCTGTGTCTGATGAAAGTAGCTTCCGTAGAGATTGCCAAATCAGGAAGGCCGCTTATCGCTACAAACTCTTCTCTTTTGTTTTTACTCTCTTGACTCATACTCTTTGTAAGACCAAGATAAAAACTCTCGATGACAAAAACAAAGACAAGAGAAAAAAGTATAAAAAGCAGACGCGGTGTTTTAGGTGTGTATAGATATCTATTCATCTAGTTTATCTACTTCATCCGCATTAAGTGCTTCAAATTTTAAGACTTTGACACCTTTATGATCCATACTGAATGTCTTTGCATCTGAGAGTTTCTCAAAAGGTATCAGTTCATCACCCATTGGCCCGTAAACATCACTTCCCAATACAAAATAAGACTCTCTTGCCTCTATGGCTTTTTGAGAATAATAGTCTGTTACCAGGATTTTAGAGATGCCTTTTTTATGCACAAAGTAATATTTCATCAAATCTTTGACACCGTCAAATGAGTAGTGCATATCTCCGTAATGAATCTGTGCCGCCCACTTGGGATATTTATAGACAAACATTCCGCATACAGGGCACTTTTCATCATGAGTAACATGGATTTTACCCTTGATATCATCCAAATCTCCAAACCGTTTTACTTCCCACAGATAAAGGGCTAAAGCTTGAAGGTGCCCTTCTTTCAAAGGCTTACAAAGTTTATTATGTTGTATATCAGCTTTTAACTCATTAATCTCTATATAGTTATTTACGTCTATATCTTTATTGCATTTTTTTTCAAAGATTTTTTCACCCATAGGGTATATTTTTTTAATCTTTTTCTTTTTTATATTCTCATTATCGTGAAATAGAGTCTCTTTTGCAGACTTTATCGCTTCTTCAAAAGAGACTATGTTTCCGCCATATTCTTTTGTAAATTCTTTTGCCTGAGATTCTGAAGAAAATGCCAGTTTACTTGTTTTGCTCATAGTCCCTTTTACTCTGGAACCTAAAACATAGTAAGCACTTTTGGCATCTATGATTTTTTGAGTAGATGCATCTACTGCTTTGATACTCGAAGCTTCTATCCCGTACTCTTCTTTGTCTACAACCAGACATCGCATAGAGCAGTATTGTCTTGGAGTTTTATTTTTAAGTTTTGCGGTGTAGTTTGTTGCGTAAAACATTTTTAGATTCATACCGCAAACGGGACACCAATGCTTTTCATCCCCTTTTTGGACAAGAACGCTCTCTTTTAGCGCTTCTTTGGAAAAGCTTTTTGCATGTAGATTTATTGAGGAAAAAATTAGCAGAGTTATAAAAGCAAATATTTTTAATGTTGTCATAAAATTCCTTAATTAAGAGAAGTATTATTCTATCTGAAATTATTTATGGTAACTTGAAAAACACCAAAGCTATAGTAGTTATAGCTTTGATAATGTATAGTAGTGTCTATCTTTTTCCTAAATACAACCCTACAGCTTGAAGTTTTTTACCTTTCATATCTCCACAAATTTTACTTGATTGCACATATGCTTTTGCCTCGGCAGTCGAGTTAAACTTAATATCTGTTTTTTTACACATCTTGTTGTACATCATCTCGCCTTTTTTAGCCATCATTGCCTGTTTTTTAGCAATCATCTTCATCTCTTTTTCCAGGCTGTTTGAAGCAATCTTATATGTCTCTTCAAAGTTTTCAACTTTTCCGCCAAACTTCTTTGCAAAATTCTCTGCATCTTCTTTTTTAGCAAAAGCATACTTACTGACCATACTCATTGTACCTTTTTTACTACTGCCTACAACGTAAGTAGCAGTTCTTGCATCTATGAATTCAAGAGTTGTAACATCAACAACGATGATATCTTTTAATATACCTTTGTTTTTCATGTTTGTCTCTACCAAACAGTGCAGAGAACAATACTGCTCTACATGGTCACCATTATGCGCAGCGTGATTTGTTTTATAAAACATCGCAAGATTCATACCGCAGGCAGGACAAAACATCTTTGCATTTCCGCCTTGCATAATTGTAGCTTTATTCATATCTACACTTTGAAACATCTTCATCTGCTTAGCATCTTGAGGGTTACCTTTGCCCTCACCCATAGCACCAAAAACTAAACTACTAAGTATTAAAACACCTGTAATAATCTTTTTCATAATATCTCCTATTCTTATAATATACATAATCGTATCGAATATTTGTTAAAAAAGTGTTAAATATATGAAATTTTTTTAAAATATGTGGCTTATGATTTAAAAAGAGAAAATTGAAGGTGTATTACAGAAGAATGTAGAGTTTTATGAAATACGAAGAAGCATTAGTCTTCGCACAAAAAGGACAAGTAAACCTACAGCTAGGATTTTAAAGTCAAGTTCGCTTGCTATGTGAATATTTTTAAAAGTATCGCTTTGTGTAGCCTCTAGACCAATGGCTTGCATGGATAATATTTTTGGAGAATAAACGGCACTGAACATAAGAGAGGAAAAGACTACCGTTACCGCACTTGCAAAAGCTACGGCATCTCTTTGACCTATTTTATACATGGCAGCTTCATAGATTGAAACGCTCACGGCTACAACATAAAGCCAGTAGCTGAATCTGTGAAAGACTTCACCCATGATTATCCCTGAATTATAGTGGTCCAGGATAGTGTCTACCAAGATTTTGTCAGAGTGAAAAACAACAGGTGCCACAATAACACCAAGGACGATAACAGCGCCAAAAGAAGCCGCAAGCATAATCAAATAACTAAAATCTATGTAAATTCTTTTTCTCAAAGCTGTTACCACCCTATTTCTTAAATGTAAACCCACGATCAAAATTGCTATAGTCTTTATAAAATTCCAAACTTTCAAAATCTGTGTTTTTTAAATAATGACGTATTCTATCCTTTTGGTCATAACCCATCTCACATGTAAAAAAGTTAATCTCTCTTCTTAAGACTTCATCAAGTAGGTCCTGTATGATTTCATCACCTACATTTCCGCCAAACAGCGCGTTTTGAGGCTCATAAGAAAGGTTTGATTCTAAAACGACTTCATTTGCTATGTATGGAGGATTTGAGACAAGATAATCAATAGCTTCATCAATAGGCTCTAAAAGAGAACCAAGACGCAGTTCGATTCTGTTATTTAATTCAAATTTTTCTATATTTGTCTTTGCGATTTTTAATGCAGCTTCTGAGATGTCAACGGCAATAAATTTAGCATTTTTGTAATGTTGGGCAAGCACTATAGAGATAATGCCACTGCCTATCCCGACTTCTGCAAAAGTTATCTCTGCATCCGTATCAGGAAAATTTTTCAACACTTCATCTATGAGAAGTTCGGTCTCGGGACGGGGGATAAGAGCACCGGGGGCTATATAAAAATCCTGAGAGTAAAAACTTACACTATTTGTAATGTATTCAAAGGGCTCATTTTTGGCTCTTCTCTCTACCCATTCAAATAATTTTTTAACATCTTGGACTTCAAAGTTTTGGTTTGTTATAAGCCAAAGTTCGTCTTTATTAAGATGCTTCATTAAAAGAAGCTGTGCCTCTCTTGAAGCTCTCTCAATAAAAGGATTTAAAGCTGAAGTGATCTCTGCTAAAACATCTCTTACTATATATTTGCTTCGCATTTGCCCTCTAAAGAACTTTTATCTATATCTCCTACATCGACACCAAGCTCTTTTAATCTCTCTAAAACCGGCGGATGAGTATAGTGAAAAAAGATATATATAGGATGCGAAAGTGGAAAGCTTTTGTTTTCCGTTACAAGTTTTTTAAGTGCATTTGCAAGTTCTACTGCTCCGCCGTTTCCTGCTAATTCGCTTCCCATCTTGTCTGCTTCGTATTCGTTATGGCGACTGACTATTCCCATGATGGGCATCATAATAAAACCTAAAACAGGCATAAACAAAATCAAAAGTATCATCAGCAGATACGGTGCAGGAGCTATTCCCATCTCTAAATAAAGTGACTCAGGAAGATTTCCAAAGATGCCAAACATTACAAAAAGCATAGCACCGACAAGACCTATATTTTTATAAATATCTCCATGTGCAAAATGCCCAAGTTCATGTCCTAAAACTGCGAGAAGCTCTTTTGTAGAGAGTTTTTCTATGAGCGTGTCATAAAGCACGACTCTTTTTGCTTTTCCAAAACCGCCAAAGTAGGCATTGAGTCTTGCATCTCTCTTAGAAGCATCACTCACAAACACACCTGAGCTTACAAAGCCCGTCTTATCCATAAGAGTTTTTATCTCGGCATCCAAATTCTCGTCTTGAAGTGGAGTAAGCTTATCAAAAAACATCGCACGAAAAGCCGGATAAAGCATATTTATAAGTACGACCACAACAAAGATAAATACAAAACTCCACAGCCACCAAAGCGCAAAATTTGAGATGATCGTATAGATGCCCCATACTACCAATGAGCCAAGGATCAGAGTCATTACAAAAGATATAAGCGTATCTTTTATCCATTGTGCCATAGTCGATTTGTTAAAACCGAACTTCTCATCAAGTATGAACTTCTCATAGTATGAAAAAGGCAGTGAAATGACTGAGTTAATGACTATAAAACCCATAACAACGGCAACATTCATTATCGCCTCATCTTCAAAGACCATGCTGTTTGAGAGATAAGAAATACCAAAACCCATCCAAGCTATAAACATAAGATAGTCTATAAATGAACTCACTATAGACATCTTTTCTTTAGCAACTGCGTAGTTACCCGCCTTTAAAAAATCTGCATCTGATAGTAAGACCGCTTTTTTTCTTTTAGCCGAGTTTACATAGCCGATCTGCATTACGCTGGTGTAAATTGATATTAAAACATATAGTGTATAAATTGCGACAACCGTCATTAACATTTTGTGACCTTAATTTTTTTTCGTAATTGTATCAAAATTATCTCATCGGCACTTTTTTATATGTCTTATCAATTGAAGTCGGTTCCTCAGGAGTATAAAGACTCATAGATACCGCATAAACAACACCCATAATCAGACTAGATATCACAATGGCAAAGACAACTTTCTTCTTTTCTCCCTGCAATGCATAATAATCATCAATGTTTTCTAAATTTGGTTCATTCATTTTATCTCCTTTGCATCGTTTTAAATGCTTATATTTATTATTAGGATAATAGCAGATTAATTTTATATAACATAAGCATAATCAAACTAAAAAAAATATTTAAGTATCTGTTTTTTTAGTTTATATAGTTACCAATGATTTTGATATAATTGCACAATTACAAATATAGAGGTTTTTTGGTTGCGTTTTTTATTGGTCGTTTTTTTAACTTTTGTATTTGCAAATGCATCTTCATCGTACAATCTTGGTAAAAAACTATACTTAGAGAGGGGCTGTTTTTCCTGTCACGGGATGAAACTCGAGGGAATGCATATGTATCCCCGCCTTGCAAATCGGGCTCAAGGTTTTTTGACTTACAAACTAAAGAGATTTCGCGATAAAAAATCAGACAATCAGCAACAAGAGATGATGATAGCATTTGCTGAATCTCTAAGCGATGAAGATATAAAAAACTTAACTACTTTTATGACAAATTTTGTTGAAGAAAACAATGGAGACAGATATGACGACAGCTTTCAAGTACAAGGAGACGGCGGTTCATGAAAGTATTAGTTAGTGCATTAGAGCACTCTGCAAACATGCATCTGAAGTCTTTAAAAAAAGAGTTAAGTCCAAATGTAGAGTTTATCGGAATATTTGACAGTGAACTGGGCGATTCTATAGTAGACCTTAGAAGTCTTGCTATCATGGGTTTTGTAGATGCCATGAAAAAACTGCGCTACTTTTTTAAGCTGAATGCTCAGATGGTAGACTTAGCTCAAAAAGCGGACAAAGTCTTGCTTATAGACTCATCTGGCTTTAACCTGCCCCTGGCTAAAAAAATCAAAAAAAGATTTCCGGACAAAGAGATAATCTACTACATTTTACCTCAAGCCTGGGCATGGAAGAAAAAACGCATCCCTGTACTTGAGCGTACCATAGATCACTTGGCATCTATACTTCCGTTTGAGAAAGATTACTACTCTAAAAACGCTCCCATAACTTATGTCGGACATCCGCTTCTTGATATTATCAAAGATTACAAGCAAGAGCTCAACAGTGACGCAAAAAAGATCGCTTTTATGCCTGGAAGCCGCAAGGGTGAGATAAAAAAACTTATGCCGATTTTTAAAGAAGTAAGCCTAAAACTTGGGCTTGAATCGACTATCATAATTCCAAAGCACTTCACAAAAGAAGATATCAAAGAGCTTTATGGTAACCTTTTGGATTTTAAAATAGCTCATGATGCGCATAAAACTCTTTATGAAGCGGATTTTGCATTTATCTGCAGTGGAACGGCAACACTAGAAGCAGCACTCATAGGTACTCCTTTTGTGCTTAGCTACATTGCAAAACCATTGGACTACTTCATTGCGTCTAAACTTGTAAAACTAAGTCATATAGGACTTAGCAATATCATGTTTACACAGTTTAATGACAGAGACATGCATCCTGAATTTATTCAAGAGGATGTAACGGCGGATAATCTCATCAAAGCTTTTAATGAGTATGACAGAAGCACATTTTTAGATGATTCAAAAAATCTAAGGGCTTACTTAAAACACGGCAGTTCAAAGAACATAGCAGCAATTATAGAGGACACAAATGAAAATTAATTTTATAGATTTACAAGCACAATATTTAGAGTATCAAAAAGAGATAGACAGTGAAGTTTTAGAGGTATTCAGTTCGGCTCAATTCATCGGAGGAGAAAAACTAAACAATCTTGAAAAAAGTCTGGCTGCTTACACCGGAGCTAAACATGCTATCGGTTGCAGTAGCGGGACAGATGCTCTTTTACTCTCTCTTATGGCTTTGGATATCGGTTACGGTGATGAAGTCATTACAACTCCTTTTACATTTATTGCAACTGCTGAAGTTATAGCTTTTTTGGGAGCAAAACCTGTTTTTGTTGATATTGATGAAGAGAGTTACAACATAGACCCAAGCAAAATTGAAAATGTTATTTCAGATAGAACTAAAGCTATTATTCCTGTTTCACTTTATGGTCAATGTGCGAATATGGAAGCTATAAACGAAATTGCTACAAAACATGATCTTCCTGTTATAGAAGATGCTTGTCAAAGCTTTGGTGCTACATACAACGGTAAAAAATCATGTAACCTTTCAACTATAGGTTGTACAAGTTTCTTCCCGTCTAAACCTCTTGGTGCTTACGGAGACGGTGGAGCAATCTTTACAAATGATGATGAACTTGCCACAAAAATGAGAATGCTGCTTAATCATGGTCAAAACGAAAGATATAAGCATAAATACATTGGTATTAACGGTCGTTTGGATGCCGTTCAAGCTGCAGTACTAAACGTCAAGTTAAAACACTTTGACAAAGAAGTAAAAGCTCGTGATGAGATAGGTTCAAGATATAATGACTTACTTGAAGATGCAGATGTGATCACTCCAAAGATAGCTGAGGATAACATAAGCGTATTTGCACAATATTCTATCAGAGTTAAAGATAGAGAAGCAATGGTAGAAAAACTGAAGGCACAAGATATTCCGAGTGCCGTACACTATCCTGTCCCATTGCACCTGCAAGAAGCATTTGTAAATCTTGGATACAAAGAGGGTGATTTTCCAATAAGCGAGGAAGTCTCGACACAAATCATGTCACTTCCTATGAGTCCATATCTTACAGAACAACAACAAGATTTTATTGTTAAAACCATTAAAGGCGAATAATGCAAAATATAGCTATTGTCGGCTTGGGTGTAATGGGCAAAAACCATTATAACACTCTAAAAAATATTAAAAAAGCAAATGTCGTAGGATTGTGCGACGTTAACCACAGCAATGAATACGAAGAACCGTTTTATACGGACTTTGAAACCATGCTCGTTGAGACTAAACCTGATGCCGTTATCATTGTAACACCTACATTTTTACATAAAGAGACAGCTCTTTTATGTGCAAAATATGATGTTCACATGTTTATAGAAAAACCGGCAGCTTCAAGTGTTGCAGATGCAAAAGTAATGGCAGAAGCGATCAAAGAAAAAGCTCTTAAGAGTTGTGTAGGTCATATAGAGAGATATAATCCTGTAGTAAAAGCTCTTATAAACGAGATATCAGGACATGAGATTCTTTCTATCTCTATCACTCGAAGCGGAGCATTTCCACAGAGAATAGCAGACGTTGGAATTTTAACTGATTTATCCGTTCATGACAGTGACCTGATAAGATTTATCACTCAAAAAAACATAGTTAAGAGTGCAGTATTTAAGTCTCAAAAAATTCATAAAACTCACGAAGACAACGCCATCTTGGCTTTTGAACTTGAAGGTGAGGTAGTAGGAGATATCACTACAAACTGGCTTACTCCGTACAGAAAAAGAAGTATAGCAGTAGCTTGTAGAGTAGATGCGACAAGCAAAGTAAAATACTTTGAAGCCGACTTGATATCTCAAACATTAAAAGAGAGAATAAACATAGATGCTTCTTCACACACGACAAGAAACTGTTTTGTTGCCAGAAGCAATGCTCTGCAAGACGAACTTGAAGCATTTATAAACTATTTAGAGACCGGTGACAACGGTTCTTTAGCAACTGTGGAAGACAGTATTATTACACTGGAGATTGCAAATGATTCATGAGACTTCAATAATCGAAGACGGTGCTAAAATAGCAGACAATGTGACTATAGGACCGTTTTGCAACATAGGCAAAAATGTAGAGTTGAAATCAGGATGCATCCTAGAATCAAATGTAATTCTCAAGGGTAAACTTGTAGTCGATGAAGATGTAAGAATATTTAGTTTTACTGCTATAGGAAATGACAACTCAGATATTGAGATAGGTGAAAAAACTCACGTAAGAGAGTTTTCACAAATAGGCGCTCAAGAGGGTGAAGACGGTACAAATAAAAAAATAACTATCGGTGCAAATAATTTTCTTATGGGATATGTTCAGATATTGAGCGGGGCTTCTACAGGAGAGTTTTGTATTCTTACAAATGCAGTTAGAGTCAATGAAGATGTAGTATGTGAAGACAGGGTAATAGTCGGCGGTTTAAGTACGATAGAAGCAGGTAATACTGTAGGAACAGGTGTTATGATTGGCGGTGCTTCTTGTGTGGACCGTGATATACCTCCTTTTACTCTGGTAGAAGGTAATAAAGCAACAATCAAAGGCCTGAATGTAGTTGGTCTAAGAAGAAGACTGCAAGATAAAGATGACATAGAAAAAATCAAAACAATTTTTAAACAAATTCTGGGAGATGTCGTAGATAAAGAGCTGGCATCTGACATCGCAAAGAAACACGAAAACGAATACGCAAGAAAATTTGCTTCTTTTATATCAACGAGTAATATTTAATCTTCAGAGTTTATTCAAATGAGCCAAGAACTCTTGGGGTTCCATAAAACCTATAATTGTCTTAGACTTTATGACTTCAGAGTTCTCATCAAAAAACAGTATCGCCGGCGGACCGAATACTCCATACTTTTTACTTAAATCTTTTTGCTCTTGTTTATTGTCTGTTACATCCGCTTGAATTAAGACAAACTCATCCATCTTATTTTTAACGTTTTCATCTGCAAAAGTAACTTCTTCCAGCTCTTTGCATGAAGTACACCAATCAGCATAAAAATCCAGCATTATCTTTTTGCCTTTGTGTTTGGACAAAAGCTCATCCAGTTCTGCAATTGAAGTTATTCTAACAAATTCTGCGTGTCTACTCTCTACTTTACTTGCAGTGGAAACTACTTGCGGTTTTAAAAACGACAACGGCATAAGCATACTTTTTGAACCGCCTAAAACACCTATAAAAAGAGCGACGGAATAGATAAACATTATCACGGCAACACTTCTTTTAAAGATATGCGAATCTTTGTCAAAAGTACCCAGATAGATGGCAAAACCTATGCCAATCATAGAGTATAAAAGCATAGTTATATAAACATCTGCAACGCGCTCTAGCATCCACACGGCAACAAAGAGCATCATAACACCAAAGATTGCACTTACCATAGTCATCCATGCGCCAGGCTTAGGCATAAATTTACCTGCACTGACACCGACTATTATAAGCGGTATTCCCATACCTACACTCATAGAAAAAAGAGCCATTCCGCCAAGAACTGCATCTCCTGTCTGACCTATATAAACCAATGCACCCGCAAGTGGAGCGGCAACACAAGGACCGACGATCAAGGCTGACAAAAAGCCCATTATTGCTACGCCAATATATCCGCTATGATGCTGCGAAGCGCTTACTTTTGCGACTAAAGAATCCGGTAATTTCAGTTCATAAAAACCAAACATACTCAGAGCAAGAGCTATAAAAACTCCTGAAAACGAGTAAATGACCCAAGGAGTTTGAAGGGCAGCTTGTAAGTTTGCACCGAAAAGACCTGCTAAAACCCCGGCAATAGTATATGCAACTGCCATTGCAAGTACGTAGACTAGAGAAAGCACAAAGGCTTTTTTAGTAGTTATAGCGTCACCCTGAGAAATAATAACTCCAGAGATAATAGGTATCATAGGAAAAACACACGGGGTAAGTGAAAGAAGTAATCCAAAACCTAAAAATGTCAAAAGAATAATAAAAATATTTCCCGATTTAATAGTATCGGCGATTGCATCCGTCTCAGACTTCTCTTCTTTTAGAGGTTTGACCTCATTAGTTTTTTGTGTTTGGAGTTTTTTAACGTTCAGGCTTTTTAATTCTGGTTTTTTTGAAGACGAGACACTTAATTTAGCTGTCTCAATATCAAAGTTATATATTTTAGTAAGAGGTTCATAACAAAGACCTTTTTCTGAACAACCCTGATAAGAAAAACTAAACTCTATATTTTTACTGCCTGTGACATCAGCTTCTTTTTGCAAAGTTATTATAAAACTAGGAGACTCTAAAAAAACCTTCTCTTCATGATGTTCAACACTTTTCGGTCCGTCTATTTTAGCTATGGATACACCACTTCCCTCTTTAACTTCTAACTTCAACTGCTGCTCATAAACATAAATATCTTTAGCAATATGAAGAGTAGCTTCTATCTGCATCTCAGAATTAATTTTAGCCTCTGGAATAAATGCTTCTTCTGGCATCAAAAATTTAGGAGATGCCAATACAATAATACTTGAAGTAAAAAGTAGTAAAAGGAGTTTTTTCATATATGTGACCTATTAAAATGATTAAATTATTATAACTAATAAAAATGTGACATTTATTGTCTTTTGTGATATTTACATCCTCTTAGTTACATAATCACAAAACTGTTACAAATTTTAGCAACTAAAAAGTTGCTATTGTTTTTTTAAATTATAGTTTAACAGAGACTCCGTATTCCATTATCTTTGCTTCATGGTTTAGTCTGTCTTTGATTACCTTGCCGAAGATTTCCATTTTCTCAGCTTCCCCATGAATAAGATATAGATTCTTCAACTCTGTGAAATTATCTATCCACTCTATTAAATCACTTTGGTCTGCGTGAGCGGAAAATCCGTTTATAGTTTCTATCTGAGCTTTAACAACAATCTCTTCACCGTATATTTTTACATATTCATCACCATCTATGATACTTCGCCCCAAAGTTCCTTCAACTTGAAAACCGACAAATATAATGGTGTTATTATTGTTCCAAAGTCGATGTTTTAGATGATGCATAACTCGACCTCCGTGACACATCCCGCTTCCTGCTATGATAATTGTACGTTCTTTAACTTTGTTTATCATACGAGATTCTTCCCTTGTAGAAATACTCTCAAGAGATGCAAATGAAAACGGGTCACCGTCACCTAAGGTTTGATATTCAACTTCATCACTTAGATGAACAGGATATTTGTTATATAATCTTGTAGCTTTAATTGCTAAGGGACTATCAAGAAAAACACGGCATCTTGGCAATTCATTGTTGTGAAACATCTCATGCAGCAGCCATAATATCTCTTGGGTACGCTCTAGTGCAAATGAAGGAATAATGACATTGCCGTTTCTCTTTAGAGTTGTTATTACACTCTGTTTAAACTGCTTAACACTCTCTTTGATCGGTCTATGTACTCTATCACCGTATGTCGATTCTATAAACAGTGTATCGCCCTCGTGCATATTATCCAGCGGATCTATAATTAAACGGTGTTTGCTTCCTATATCTCCTGAAAAAACAACACGCTTTGTAGTTTTATCTTCTACATAATCTATCATAACAAAAGCACTTCCCATAATATGACCCGCATTTCCCAGTGTGACCTTTATACGCTTTGGAAGTTTATGTTTTTCAAAATATTCTAATACATGCCATCTTTTTAAAAATACCTCTTTTACATGATCTTCTGTATATAACGGTTCCATAATACGCTCTTCATCACCGTGACGTTTAGCTTTTCTTCTAAGAGTCTTATACTCTTCTTTGAGAATTTTTGCACTGTCCAATAACATTATATTTGCTATGTCTTTAGTCGGCTGTGTTGCTATAATCTTACCGTTGAATCCTTCTTTAACAAGTTTTGGAACCCTTCCTATATGGTCAAGATGAGCATGAGTTATTATGAGAAAATCAATCTCTGCAGGATCAAAACCAAACGGTTCATAGTTTCTTTCACTATCGCCAAGTCCTTGAAACATTCCGCAGTCTATTAGTATTTGAATAGGTCCCAGCTTTACTAGGTGGCAAGAACCAGTAACCATTCCGGCTGCTCCGTATGATGTAACGCTGTTCATAATGTACCTCCCAATTTCTTAAATATAATCATAACTTTTCATTCCATAATTTATGGAAAAAAGTTCATTAATTGATTCTATTTAATTTATTCACATATTATCACATAATTTTACTGAAAAAATAAATTATTTTTAAGAAAAACAGACTATAATTTATCCATGAAAAAAACACTCAAAAATTTTATATTTTCCACAAATGCTTTATTATTGACTTTACTTCTCATTATTATATTTGCATTTACTACGTACCTGCATACGTCTCTAGCAAAAGAAGAGGCTTACAAACATGCAGATGCCGTGTCACAACAAGTTTTTGCTTCTATGTATCAGGTGATGAAAAAAGGCTGGTCAACAAAAGAATTAAATGATTTTTCAGACTCTATTAAAAAAAGTTTCAATCATAGCAATTACTCTATAAACATATACCGAAGTCAAAAGGTCATAGAGCAGTTTGGAGCAAGGCACCAAGTTTTAAATGACAGCTCACTCAGAGAAGTTCTCTCAAGCGGTAAAGCTTTACGAACCACGGAAAATTCCACAATAAGAAACATACAGCCCCTAATAGCGAAACAAGAGTGTTTGACTTGCCACACAAATGTACAAGTTGGAGATACTCTTGGGATTATAGATATTGAACAAAATCTTATAAACATTATACATGCAACTCTTCTTGATTACATATATTTCTTTTTAACAATCATCCCATTGGTAATGCTTATTACATATTTTATATCAAGATATATGTCTAAAAAAATAGATATGGCTCTTGCAACCTTTAATACCAAGGTGTCACAAACAAATACAGTAAGAGAGTTTAAAAATTTTGACATCACGGAAGTTGATTTGGAATTTGATGAGCTTAATAATATTATAAACAACGTCAACATATTAACAAACAAGCTAAAGTCAATTGCGGTAGATAAAGACATACTTGAGTTTGAAGTACAACTTTTAGATAAATTTATTATAACTTCTGAAATTGTAAAAGATTGGAAAGAAGTTATCCGCGAACTTTTAAACGATATAAATAAAATTATGCAGACATATACACTAATGACTATGTTTAGAGTCGGTGATGACCAGTTTGAGATTGATGTCTTTTGGCATGGTATACCGAGTAAAAAAGTTGAAAAAGAACTTGAAAAATTTATAAAAGAATCCATAGAACAAAACCAGCACTTTGAAAATATAAGCGAACTAAGAATTGTACATAGCATTACCAATTATAATATATGCGTACAAGACATCATTATAGAAGATATACAACACCAAACAAAATCACTTTTTCTCGATACACCAAAAATTGGTGGTATTGTAGGTATTAGTGTTCAAGCGGATATTGTAAAAGATCCTATAAAGAACATCGTTATTGACAGCATCTTAACTACAATGGCAAACCTTGTAGGATCTGTAAAAGCTATAAACAAATATACCAATGATCTTGAATATTATGCAGCTCATGATCCACTTACAGGATTATTAAACCAACGTATCTTCATTGATATGATGGAGTATGAGATAAAACGTGCAAAACGTCATGAATATCCTTTTGGATTGATGATGATTGACTGTGACAACTTTAAACCGATCAATGACCGCTATGGACATGCTTTTGGCGATCAGTTTTTACAAGCTTTTGCAAAACTTCTCTCTGACACAAAAAGAGAAGAAGATATTTTATCCAGATATGGCGGCGATGAGTTTACCATCATACTTCCAGAATGCGATCTTAACGGTGCTGTTGCAATTTCAAATAGAATCTCTAAAACAGTAGAGGATTTTTCTCTTACTACACCTGACGGCACACAGATAGGAGTAACTGCTTCAATCGGCATTGCCATATATCCAGATCATTCAACAACTCAAAAAGAACTTTTTGTTATTGCAGACAGTATGATGTACAAAGCAAAAGAAGAAGGAAAAAATGCTATACGAATTCCTCAAGACTATGAAATACTCTCATTATTAAAAGAACAAAAAGAAAGATCATCAATGTTGCTTGAAGCTATCAGCAACAATAATATTGTGCCGTATTTTCAGCCTATACAATCGGTAGACGATAGCAGTATAATTATTCACGAATTGCTCATGCGTATAGTCATAGACAATAAACTGATGTCTGCTTATGAGTTTATTGAAACGGCTGAACAAATGAGTCTTATAACAAAGATGGACCTTATGGTAATCGAGAATGCTTTCAAGAAAATTCATGATGAAAACTATGAAGGCTATATTTTTATAAATCTCTCTCCAAAATCATTGATTGTCGGAGATTTTGTAAATAAAGTAATCGAACTGGTGTATAGGTATGGAGTTGAAAAATCAAATGTAATATTTGAGATAACAGAGAGAGAAACAGTTAAAAACTTCTCTGTACTTGAAAAGTTTGTTCAAAATCTAAAATTTGAAGGCTTTAAATTTGCTATCGATGATTTTGGCTCAGGCTTCTCATCTTTTCACTATATTAAAAAATTTCCTATCGACTTCCTGAAGATAGACGGTGAATTTATATTAAACATCAATAAAGATGAAAAAGACAGAGCTTTTGTCCAAAGTATCGTAACTTTGGCACAGATGCTAAAAGTAAAAACAGTTGCCGAGTTTGTAGAGGATGATGAAATCGTCCAAACTCTTAAAGAGATTGGAATAGATTTTATGCAAGGTTACCACATAGGTAAACCAAGCCCTGATTTCAAAAAGTAGTGAATCAGGCTCTTAGTTTTTCATGAACTTCATTAAAAATCACTTTTGAGTTCTCGCTCTCAGTAGTGAACTTGCTCACTAAAACAATAGCAATCCAAGCTAAAACAAAACCAGGCAATAACTCGTAAAGATCAAATATCCCGCCCTCAAGCTGTTTATAAACTATCACAACCAAAGCTCCAGTTACCATGCCTGCTATGGCTCCATGCTTGGTAATCCCTTTATGATATAAACTAAGTATTACCAAAGGTCCAAATGAGGCACCAAATCCGGCCCAAGCATAAGAAACAAGTTCCAGCACACTTGAGTTTCTGTCCGTTGATATATACAGAGCTATAAGAGCTATGATTACTACTGTACTTCTACCTACCCAAACCAACTCTTTATCGCTAGCGTCCTTTTTGATAATAGCATGATAAATATCGCGTGTAAGCACTGAAGATGAGACTAAAAGCTGAGAATCAATAGTACTCATAATCGCCGCCAATATAGCAGCCAATAAAAATCCTGCTATCCAAGGGTTAAAAAGAAGTTGAGAGAGTGTAATAAATATCTTTTCACTGTCTTCAAGTGCCACACCGTTTGCAACAACATAGGCAAATCCGAAAAAACCGACACTCAAAGAACCTAAGATAGAAATACCCATCCAAGTCATTCCTATATGTTTTGCTCTTTGCATCTCATCTTCATGTCTTATTGACATAAATCTTACCAGTATATGAGGCTGACCGAAATATCCGAGTCCCCAGGCTAAAAGTGAGATAATAGCTACAATGGAGCTTCCATGAAAAAGACTGAGATTTGCTTCTTTGACTCTCTCTATAATCAATAGAGCTTCATTAATACCGCCAATATCTATAATTACGACAATAGGTGTAACAACAAGTGCCAACATCATAAGTATGCCTTGGATAAAGTCTGTCCAGCTCACGGCATTATATCCTCCCAAAAATGTATAAGAGACGATAATAACACTTCCAATCAAAAGAGCATCCGTATAGTCAAGCCCAAATGTAGCTTCAAACAGTTTTGCACCGCCGACAAGACCTGAAGAAGTGTAAAGTGTGTAAAAGACTAAGATAACAACAGCAGTAACTACTCTGAGAGAGTTGCCATTCTCTTCAAATCTGTTTGAGAAATAATCCGGAATCGTTATTGAATCATTAAGATAATGAGTATAGACTCTAAGCGGTCTGGCAACATAGTGCCAGTTTAAGTATGCTCCGATTAAAAGACCGACGGCTATCCAAGAGCCTACTATCCCTTGAGAGTACATCATTCCGGGAAGTCCAAGCAAAAGCCAACCGCTCATGTCCGATGCTCCGGCACTAAGTGCTGTCACTCCTGGTCCAAGACCGCGACCTCCCAAGATATAGTCACTTAAATCATCTGTTTTAAAATAAAAATAAAAGCCGATTCCGACCATTAAAAGCATATATATACTAAAAGATATTAATACAGGCAGTTCCATTATTTTTCCTCTTTTTTCGTTTGTGTTTTATGTTCACCGAGATTACCGTATCTGTGATAGCTGTCTGAAATACTCTGTTCAATATAATAATGCAGCATCTCTACTCTTCCATGAGAAACAAAAGGTTCATCAGAAATATAAACCGCATCTGTGCTCAGTGCTTTATATATATTTGGACTGATCGCCTCATGAGTTAAAAACCTTACCCTCTCTACATCTTTTATGGAGCTGATAAGTTCATCTTCTTTCTCATAAAACACCTCGTCATCATTAACAAGGGTTGAGATGTTGTCTATCTCTGAGCAAAGTGAGAGATGCAGTTTTGCACCGATAAGTCTTATGGCAAATATCGAGCATATTATCTCTTGCAGTGTTGCACTCTTTTCAACTCTAAGAAGTACACTCTTAACACCAAGATATCTTATGTGGTTGCTCTCTCCTCTTATGTTTGAGTAGTCATGTTCACGCAAAAACTCTTTATCCACCCAATAGGCAAAGTTGGAACAGGTATCTAGTACCTCATCCAAACCTTCTATATTCAAAGTCGTTCTGTATCTCTCTATAAGTTCGTTACTTTTTTTCTCTCTTTTACTTGATGGAGTCGTGTTTATATTTGCAAACTGTGCAACATAGTTAAAACCGCCCGCTTTTCTACCGCTTCCGATGCTCGATTTTCTCATGCCTCCAAATGGCTGTCTCCTTACAATAGCACCTGTAGTCATACGGTTTATGTATAGATTGCCGGCTAACATCTTCTCTTTAAATACCTCTTTTTCTCTCTCATCCAAACTTTCCAATCCAGATGTAAGTCCATATCCTGTGGCATTTACAATATCGATTGCATCTTCAATATCTTTGGCACACATCACACTCAGTACCGGACCAAAAAGCTCATTTATATGACAATAATCACCTCTTCTTGTTCCCCACCTTATTGAAGGTTTTAACATATATGGATTATTATCTGAGAGACCAGGTTCAACAAGCCACTCCTCTTCTTCGTCAAGATAATCAAGTGCCGTTGCCAATTTTGTATTTGGCAGTGAACTCAAAGTTCCGATTTTATTATGCAAATCCCAAACACTTCCGACTTCCAATGACTTGGCGGCATCTACCAGTGTTTTACGGAAGTTCTCATCCTTATAAAGTTCTTCTTCCAAGACAAGAAGGGAAGTCGCTGAGCACTTTTGTCCGGAGTTGTTAAAAGCAGATGCCAGAACATTTTTGATTGCCTGGTCTCTGTCTGCAAGAGCTGTGACTATGGTCGCATCTTTGCCTCCTGTCTCCGCACTTATGTGAAGATTTGGGCGTTTTTTTATCATAGTATATGCCGTGTCTTCAGAGCCTGTAAATATTACAAACTTTACAGCTTCATTTGCAACCAACTCACTGCTTATCAGGTCACCGTCTGCTATTACAAACTGCAGGATATTTTTACTTACACCTCCGTCCCAAAAACACTCACAGAGTCTGTAAGCACTTAAAACTGAGCTCGCAGATGCTTTAAGAATCACCGTGTTTCCTGCTGATAAAGCTGCCGCAATTCCGCCTGTCGGTATAGCGATAGGAAAGTTCCATGGACTCACGACCAGTCCTACTCCCTTTGGACTTAACTCTACTCCGTCCAAAGCTTCCAACTTATTATATGAGAATGGATAAAAATTTAGAAAATCTATGGCTTCACTTACTTCGACATCCGTCTCGCTAAGTACTTTACCTACCTCGGCAGCTGCGACTCCTATTAAATCAGCTCGTGCTTTTTTAAACTCATTGGCTACATTCATAAAGATTTTAGTTCTTTGAGTCGAAGTAGTCTTTTTCCATCCGTCTGTATCTTTTTTAGCAATATCCAGTGCTTTTGCCAACTCCTCTTTTGCAACTTTTGTGTAACTTCCCACTTCTATATTTTCATGATACTGTGATTTGTCTATAACGATTATCTTATCTTCGCCTTTTATCTCCTCACCGCCTATAACAGAGTGAACATGATAACCGCCGGTTTTGTGGATATTGGACCATTTATCTACTATTTTCTTTGCCCAAACCATATTTGCCTCAAGGGCAAAGTCAGTGTCACTTTCATTTTTAAAATCATAACCTGCAATATCCTTTATTGGTTCTATAGTCTCATTGTTTCTATCTTGTGTTCTATATGGAATCAGTCTAAGAGTCTCTATTTCTTTTATGGAGTCATCAAAAGTTTTTATAAGCCTTTCCCATGCACTGTCTTCAACACGTAGTCCAAAACTGTGTCGTAAAAAGTTTTGCTCTGCGGTGTTCTCATCAAACCTTCTTACAAGATAGGCAATAGCATTTGTAAATGTCTCTTTTGTTGCTGTAGGGGCATATAAAATAACATTTACACCATCATTTTTTAAAACCTTATATGCACTCTCACTCATCCCTTCAAGCATCTCGGCAGTGTAATATTCATCAACATCTCTATCAATAGCCAATTCATGCGCCAGAGCCAGATCAAACAGGTTATGAGATGCTACGCCGACATTCACATATGGAGCAATATCAAAAGAGAGTAAATAATTCAAAAGAACCTTGAAGTTCGCATCACTTTGACTTTTACGCTCATACGTTACACATGGCCAGCCTCTAAGACTTGCTTCTGTCAGCTCCATCTCCTGGTTTGCCCCTTTTACGACTCTTATCTTAATAGGTGCACCGCCGCTCTCAACCCTCTCTTTAGCCCATGAAACCAGTCTTTGCGCTTGACTTAAAGCATCGGGCATATATGTTTGTAAAACTATACCCGCATGAAGATTTTTGAATCTCTCCAAAGAGAGTGTTTTTATGAATGCATCTATTGTAAGACTTAAATCTTTATATTCTTCCATATCCAGGTTTACAAACTTGTTTTCTAACTCTCCATAAGAATTAGTAAATTTATTTTTTATAGCGGCATCGTAGATAAGTGTTATACGCTCAGATATCTGTTCCACACTCCACTCATGAGCCAATGGAACTATTTGAGAAAAAATTGTTGATATTTTTATGGAAATATAGTCAATATTTGGATTTTGTAATGCTTTAATATATTTTTCGACTCTCTCTTTTGCCTCATCTTCTCCTAAGACAGCTTCACCGATGATGTTTATATTTACTCTTGTATTCTCTGTTTTTCTGTTTTTTATGTGTCGTGAGAGAAAATTCTCTTCTCCTTTTATAACGATTGAACTGATATCGTCTCGTAAATATTTAATAAAAAGGGGAACCGATACACTTGTTACATATATTCCCATATGGCGGAAGAGCCAGATCAATATCTCTTCAAACCTGCTAAAGAACTCTATGTTTTCATATTTACTAAATAAAAACTCCAATTGGTCAGCTACCCTTGCTGTATTACGGGACCTGAAGCTTTGATCTAGCAACTCGATTAAAAAAAGCTTGTTTTGCGGGTCTTTAAGCATTTTTATCATCATCTGATGAAACTTGATCTCTTCTGCCTCACGACTTTTTGAAATTATTTTTTGCCAATTTTGAGATAAAATCTTTGCCCTTTCGAATGTACTTTTTTCTATGTTCATCGTTTCTCCTCAAATTTTGCAGTTGCCTTGAGGGTAACAAAAAAGAACTAAAATGAAATTGAATCAGCGATAAGCATTTCTCCCAAAATCAAATCTTTAAGCAAAATATCATCAACATTTCCCTACCCTACACAAATAAATCCATATAAAGAATTTAAGATGTCAAACAGATTAGAAAAAGAAGATTCACCATATTTACAGCAACACAAGAATAATCCTGTTAATTGGTTTGCCTGGGGTGATGAAGCATTCGAGAAAGCTCAGCGTGAAAACAAAGCCATCTTTATAAGCATAGGCTACTCGTCCTGCCACTGGTGTCATGTGATGGAAGAGACCGTATTTGAAAACCAAGAGTGTGCAGATATTTTAAACGAGCACTTTGTGTCCATTAAAGTTGACCGTGAAGAGAGACCGGACATAGACAAACACTATCAAGAAGTTCATATGCTCTTAAACCGTCGCCCTGGAGGCTGGCCTACTTCTATTTTCTGTACCCCGCAGAACAAACCTTTCTTTGCAGGAACATACATTCCGCCCGAATCTGAGCAAGGTTCCATTGAAGGTATGGGGTTTAAAGAACTAACAAGACTAATAGGCACAAAAATAGCCGAGAATGACCCTCAGCTGTATAAAAATGCAGATGAAGTGGAGAGTTTTTTAAATCATGTAGAACATCCAAAAGAAGCTACGGTGCTAAAAGAAGAGTTCACAAAAAACTTTATGCTTCAGGTAAAAAACAACTACGAGACAAAAGACGGCGGTTTTTCTGTTGCACCGAAATTTCCTCATGCATCTACACTTGGTACACTATTGATTATCGACAAACTCTATGATGACAAAGCGGCACGCGCTATGATTATTCATACATTAGAGTCTATGAAAAAAGGCGGGATTTATGATCTAGTTGACGGCGGATTTTGCCGTTACTCGGTAGACGGTGAGTGGAGAGTTCCTCATTTTGAAAAGATGCTTTACGATAATGCCCTGCTTTGCGAACTATATACAAATGCTTATCTTACTTACAAAGATGAGAGTTTTTTAGCTGTTGCTAAAGAGATAGCAGACTTTTGGTACAATTTTATGAGCGAAGACGATCTCTTTTACAGTGCAAGCGATGCCGACAGCGAAGGAGAAGAAGGAACTTACTTTACATACACTTATGAAGAAGTTTATAATGCTCTTGACAATCACGGATATCAAAATATTGAGGAGATGCTTGCACAGATAGAAGTGGCAAGAGAGGGAAACTTTGAAGGAAAGAACATCATCCGTTTTAACAACGGCATTGTTCCTGAGTATTTTGAAAAAGTAAAAATCCTTCTGCAGGATTTGAGAAAAAACAGAGAGTATCCGTTTATAGACAAAAAAGTTCAGACATCTTGGTCCAGTATGATGATAAAAGCACTCTTTACTCTTGGAGTTATAGATGTAAAGTATAGACAAAGAGCAGTAAAAAGTCTGGATGCACTACTAAAGACTATGTTTATAGACTCAAAGCTGTATCACACCACACTCATACACAAGACTCCTAAAGTAGAAGCCTTCTTAGAAGATTATGCCTACCTTTGCCAAGCTCTTATAGCTGCATATAATGCTACGCAGGAGGAACTATACCTCATACAGGCTCAGAGGTTTGCAAATATCGCCTTAGAAAAGTTTTACTCAAAAGGAACATGGAACTTCAGCTGTGGAGAGTTTGAGACAAAAGCTGATATAGCAGACAATACCTACACAAGTTCCGTAAGTATCATGGTCGATGTGCTTATATCTCTCTCAACTTTGCTTGAAGATGAAAAATACTCACATTTTGCTTTTAAAACATTGGAATATAACTCTTATGAGCTAGGAAGAAGACCTGTTATTTATCCATATATGCTGCGTCAGATGCTAAGATATATAAAAGGTGACAGAGTTATAAAATCAGAGGCTTCAAACCTGGATGCAAATGCTTATGAACTCGCTGCATTAGAGTATCCGTTTACACATAAAAAAGTATCTCAAGATGCGGGTTTTATGGTGTGTGGAGACAAAAGCTGTTTTGCAAACAGCGATAACATAAATAAAATCAATGATATAATAAGAAATAGTTTCTAGACTTTAGTCGCCTCAGCGGCGCAAGCGAAGATAAAAAGACTTTCAGGAAACATTGGCTGAAGCCAAACGTGTTACTTGTTTTGTTTCTTTATCGGAATAACTTAAATAAAAAGGATGAAAATGAAAACAATAATATTAACAATTTTACTCTCACTTACTGCTTTAACCATGTTTACAGCTTGCGAGAGAAACGACTATCAACATCCTCTACATCGTTCAAAATAACCGTTTATGCTAAAGACTTTAGGCAAGTTCATCTTTATGATCGAACTCGGGTATAAACATATAAGGGTATTTAAACGTACTTATTTTCACCCGTTTATGTCCCTCAAACATGCATATAAACAACTTTCAAAGGATAGACAGGCCTATTCGAACAGTGTTATAGATTTTTTAAATATTGAAGTGCAGCTAATAGGTGAAGTACCACAAAGAGACAGGATGATTTATGCTATAAACCATCGTTCTTTACTTGATATCATAGTCATGGAACATATATTTTCAAAATATGACAAGAATGGAACCTGGATAGCTAAACAAGAACTTTTTGATGCATTTTACGGTGATTTTTTCAGATATAGCGGGTGTATAAGTGTTGATCTTGAAAACGGCAGAGGTCTCTTGAAATTTTTTAAAGAGATAAAAAAAATATTATCCAAGATCGATGACTTTAACATCTATATCTTTCCTGAAGGTGAAAGAAATAAAAAACCGGGAATCTTGGAATTTCAAAGCGGCGCGCAAAAGATTGCCAAAGCGAATAAACTTGATGTTGTCCCTGTTTTTATAAACGACTCTTTGGAAAAAGTTTTTAAACATGCTCCCTACAAAGAGAAAAAAATCGTAGAAGTACATATCGGTGATATAGTCAATCATGAAAATTTACAAAAAGAGTATACAGACTTTGTAAAAAGTGCTAAAGGAGAAAATAATTGAAAAGTATGAAACTAGGTGTAAACATAGACCACGTAGCAGTTTTAAGAGAAGCAAGACGAGTAAATGATCCAGATATCTTAAATGCTCTTTTTGTAGCTTGTGCTAACGGTGCAGACCAGATCACAATACACCTCAGAGAAGACAGAAGACATATACAAGATATAGATGCAAAAAACATTATGCTCCAATCAAGCCTGCCTGTGAACTTAGAGTGTTCTATAAACAGAGATATCTTAAACATAATCAGTGATTTAAGACCGCATCGCGCCACCTTAGTCCCTGAAAAAAGAGAAGAAGTGACAACTGAAGGCGGTCTTGACGTCTTCACATATGAAGACGATATAGCCTATGCCATAGAACAGCTTCACGACTCCATCATACCTGTTTCACTCTTTGTCGACCCTACTATAGAAGCAATGGAAAAATCAAAAGAGTTAGGTGCCGAGATGGTCGAACTTCATACTGGAAGTTTTGCCAACATATTTGCGATGCTTAACTCTTCACTGCCTTATACAAACCACTCTGTAAAGGAACTGGAGGTTCCTCGCTATGAGCTTGCAAGCAGACTTGAAAAATCTCTGCAAGAGATTCAAGCAGCAGCTACACATGCTAAAGAGCTAGGACTTGAGGTGGCAGCCGGTCATGGACTGAACTATCACAATGTTTCTCATATGATGAGCATCGAGGAAATCACTGAGTTAAATATAGGTCAAAGCATAATTGCCAGAAGTGTATTTAGCGGTTTGGCGGATGCCATAAAAGAGATGAGAAGATTAACGACAAGATAATGCGTAAACATAATATTGCCATAAGTGTCGGCGACTTAAACGGTGTGGGCATAGAAATAGCTCTTAAAGCCCACGAAGAAATCGCCAGACTCTGTAATCCAATCTACTGTATCAACTATAGAATGCTGACACAAGCTGCGGAACTTCTAGATATGAAACTCCCTGAACTCATTCAGTTGCATCCTGTAGAGGGTGATTTTAAAATAGAAGCAGGAAAGATAGGTTTTGCATCCGGAAAATACTCTTATGACTCTTTCATGAGTGCAATAAAACTGTGTGAAGATTCAAAAGCAGATGCTCTTGTGACGCTGCCTATACATAAAGAAGCTTGGATGATGGCAGGTTTAGAATACAAAGGTCACACCGACCTGCTCCGCAAACACTTCAATAAAGATGCCATCATGATGCTGGGATGCGAAAAGATGTTTGTGGCACTCTACACCGAACATATACCGCTAAAAGATGTGGCATCCAGCATTGATAAAAAAAGACTTGTTACTTTTTTGCTTGATCTGCACAAAAGCATCGGAGATAAACAAGTAGCTGTTTTAGGGCTAAACCCTCACGCTGGAGACAACGGTGTTTTGGGAAATGAAGAGAAGATTATAAATGAGTCTATCAAATTGGCAAATAACTCTATAGGCAAAGAGTTGTTTCACGGCTCAATTGTACCGGACGTCGCTTTTACGCCTAATTTTAGAGCAAACTACAACTACTTTGTAGCGATGTACCATGACCAAGGTCTGGCACCTCTAAAAGCACTCTACTTCGATGAAGGTATCAATATATCTCTAAACCTTCCTATCATCAGGACATCGGTAGACCACGGGACTGCCTTTGATATCGCCTATAAAGGTGAAGCTAAAACACTCAGTTATATCAATGCTGTAAAGAGTGCGATTTCATTTGCTTCATAGTATCCACAAATGTGTGTAACTGACAACTCCCTAGCATTTTAGGAAGTTGTTTCTAGCGGTTATATTATTTTACTTCGATCTTTTTGGCTTTTTCAGCCTCACTTTTTTGTTTTGGAATAATTACTTCCAACACACCGTCTTTGCTGCTTGCAGTTATATTTTCAATATCAGCACCCTTTGGTAAAGTGAAACTTCGCTCAAACTTTCCAAAAGAAGTCTCGATTCGATGATAATCATCTTCTTTTACTTCTTCTTTGTGGTGTCTTTCTCCTGAAATCGTAAGGACATCGTCCTTCACATCAATCTTTATGTCCTCTTTTTTAACACCCGGAAGATCAGCGTCAACATGATAAGCGTATTCACCCTCACGCGTATTTACAACTGGCACAAATCCGCTCAAAGAAGACCCCCTGTTATCAAACTCACTCAAAAGTGAATTGAATCTGCTGCTAAAATCCTTAAACTCGTCAAACGGATTATACTTTGTAAGAAACATGACAAACTCCTCAACTAGAGATTAAAAGAAGTTATATAATATAATATAATATAACTCCAATCTCACATTATAAAACACACCACATAAGCTTTACCTTAATCACCATTAAGCAAAAAATGATTTCAGGCGAATGACGGGCTATTTAGCGTGGCAAAGAAGAGCTTTTATTTCTAAAGCAAAGCTAATCTCCTGTTTATTTTTCTGTATGCCTTTTGCACTAAAGTGACCTTTATCGTAGTTATACTCCAGCACAACATTTTCAGAGTTGGAACCTGTATCTACTTTCACGGTTACTCTTCCAGTTCTTGGTTTACCTTTTTCTCTTTTATCTGCCTCAATATCAATTATTGTCACAAGGGCTGTATCTACGTTCATAGTAGCACCGATAAAAATAGTCTTGAAGTTCCTGCCGCTTGGCACTTTGGCCTTGTAATTCGCCTTCTTATAACTTTTATTGTTTATATTTAGTTCAACATCACCAACTTGAGAAAGGTCACATCCGTTGGCTTTTAAACCTGCAGAAAATGCAAACGAAGAGATTAACGCCAGAGAGACAAGAATTTTTAACATATTAAGCCTTTATATTTTTCTTGGCTGAGTATATCGTTTATAAGATATAATTTTACTTATGAATCCAATACTATTTTTCACAGCCTTTTTAGGTGTTTTTATTCTGCTTAATATGTACATCTCAAAAAGACTGATCACAAAACTTGACATAAAAGAAAAGCATAAATACTATCTGCGCATATTTTTAGTAATAAACTTTTTGGGCATTATCGGATATATGATTGGACGCTACTATGCAGACATCCCCAGCTGGCTATATTTTCTATTTTCACTTCCGATCGGTATACTCTTTTTACTCTTTTGTACGGCAATAATCTACGACATCTCAAGAATCGTGCTTCACTACTCGCCCATATCACAAAAACGAAGAAACTTCTTTAAACGCTCACTAGATATCTCTTCTCTTCTTGTAGCTACTTCACTGAGTGCAAAGTCTATGTATGAAGCAAGATATGTAAAGTTAGAGAAAGTAAATGTAAAGATTAAAAAACTAAAAAAACATTACAAAATAGTTCAACTAAGCGACATACATATAGGCGGTCTGATAGACAAAAGCTTTATTCATAAAATTGTCACAAGAGTAAATGCATTGAACCCAGACCTTGTTGTGATCACAGGTGATTTGGTTGATATAGACCTCATTCATGCAAAAGAGACACTAGATGAACTAAAAGGTCTTAACTCAAAATACGGAACTTATTTTATCCTTGGAAACCACGAATATTTTCACGATACAAAAGGCATCATAAAAGCCGTTAAAAATCTTGGCATCAAAGTATTGGAAAATGAGAATGTATATATAGGTGATAAAGAAGAAGGTTTTAACCTTGCAGGGGTTTATGATGTCTTTGGATACAGAACAAAGACTTATGTACCGCAGATAAGCGAGGCTCTGCATGATCTCAAAGACTCGCCTACCGTTCTTTTAGCTCATCAGCCAAAGTATATAGAAGAAGTCACAGACAGTGTTGACTTGATGTTAAGCGGTCATACTCATGGGGGACAAATATATCCTTTCAGATTTTTGGTACAACTGGCTCAGCCGTACATAGAAGGTCTGCATCAGCATAACGAGAAACTGCAGATTTACGTGAACAAAGGAACAGGTTTCTGGGGTCCGCCTATGAGGTTAGGTGCAAGCAGTGAGATAACAGAAATCATACTTGAGCCTGCAGTTTAACTCTTCTTAAACATAACAATGTTTTTGCTGTTGTGCTTTAGTATCTCTAAGTCAAACGCAGATGCCAGATACTCAAATGTTTTCATACTAAAAAAGCCTATATGAGTCACATCTTTTATGTAAAACCATTTCAAAAAATTTTCATCATCACTATGATGGAAGTAAGTCATAAGAAGTAAACAACCGTCTTTATTAAGATGCGAAAGAAGTTCTTTTAAAATCTCCAGCGGATTTCTAAGATGCTCGATGACTTCTGTCGAACATATCAGGTCGTAGTTTTTATTTTCATATACTTTTTTGGGAAAGTAAAAGAGGTCGTATCTATCACAACAAATCCCTGCTCTCTCCAGTAAAACCGGTAAGACTTCACCCTCCCCGCAGCCAAAATCCAATGCCGTTTTTATTTCATCTTTCTTATCTGCTATAAACTCTTCTATCAAGGTCTCAAACATCTTTACATAACCTAGCGACTCCAAGTTGTTGTCGTGGTTGTCGTAGTGTTTTTTCTCAAGAGTAGCATCTAAATGATATTTATCATCCATAAAAATATAGTCGCACTCAGAGCATCTGTAATAACTTTTGCCACTTTTGTCATCGCTTATTACGGTTGTATTACAGTTACAGATTTTACATTTTTTCATGAGGTAATTTTATCTTCTTTTGTTATAATTAAACATCAAAAACAAGGAATACTAATGGCATATTTTAAAAAAGTAAAACTAAAAGACAAACTTTACGGCATGGTTTTTGGTGCGGGAAAAGTTACTCAGGTATTTGAAGATTCTCACTATAAGATGATGGTTACATTTAAAAACGGTCACGAGATTCCATACACAGAAGACGGAATACCAGGCTGGGGTAACTTCAAAAAACAAACTATTTTTTATAAAAAAGACATCGATCTTACTGATGTTGACTTTTCTCCTGTCTCAAAAGTTTTATCTCCTAAGAAGATAATAAAACTAAGAGAGAAGAAAAAGCTTGAGGTCAGACTTCCTTCTGGCATCTGGTCAAACTGTATAAAATGTGCAAAGGAATATGTAGAAGAGATGCTTGAAAATGAAAACTACCATCTCTTTAGAAAAAAAGTTGACTAAGGTATAAAAAAATTGCTATAGTCTTTTGTAAAAAGGATATAGGATGATAAAAATAATCTTAACATTATCATTATCAGCCGTTATATCCTCTGCATGGTTCACGATGCCAAAATTTGGTCACACTCATTCGGATTCTAAAAACATAGACGAAAACTTTGTCCGAGATGACAAACAACAAGTAGTCGTAGATAAAAAAAACCATAAAATGTACTATGACTCCACCCCGTGTAAAAAGATGAACTTCACAAGAGCATTAAGTCACTGTAACAACTTAAACTATCTTGGCAAGAGTAATTGGAGAGTTCCTACAAAAAAAGAGGCTAAAAGTTTGTTGGAGCTCTCAAGACCAAACCTAAAATCAAAACATGCATTTGAAAATGCAAAAAGAGATATCTACTGGACATCAACTGAATTTAGGTCTGATAGCGGATGGTATGTTGATTTTAATACGGGCAGATACTCCACGCATGACATTCAAAAGAAACATCGCGTCATCTGTGTCAGAGATATATTAGAAGATTAAATCTTTTTTTACTCTCTCAAATGCAATTTTTGCGTCTCTCTGCGTAACGCCATGCATTAAATCTATATAATAACTGTAAAATAATTTTCCACTTTTAGATATCTGCATACGAAGATAACTTGTTGGAAAGTTTGAAAGAGCCTTTTTATCGCTGTTTTGATTAGAGTTGCAAACGATGCCGCTCTTTAAAGACACTTCAAGCTTTATAGAGCAGGAATCATCAAAAGAGTAGAGTCCATTTAGTGTTTTTTGTACTTCTTCATCAGGTGGAAAAACAACAAGTCTCATGCACTCTATCTTACTTTGTGCAATTTTCTCATCAAAAATATTTACAGTTGCATTGTCACTGCATCCTTGAAAAAAAAGAATCGGCAGTAAGAAAAAACTATATACTAAATGTTTCAAAGTCTAAGATAGAGTCTCTATGTCTACGAGTTCTACGCGAGAGCACTCTTTTTTAAATAGCTTTCTTGCAGTTGCATCTTCTTCAGCCAGAACAAGAATATCTGCAAAATCGTCTTTAGAAACTTCAAAAGTATATAACTCTTTAGAAGTTTCTAAACTCAAAGAAGAGTCTGAGCTCTTTGTTACAAGCTCAATGTTTCGAAAACCTTTGGCAAACTCACTTTTGATTACCTTGGATACTTTCTCATTTAAGAGAAGTTCTTTAAGTGTTACACTTGTATTTAAGTCAGTTTCACATAACACCTTATACGTTACGACTATATTACCATCCATTACAAAAATCCTTTACATCTTATCAGGTGTTAAACCTATTTCTTCCAAATAGTGGCGCAGTTTGGCTATGGAATCTTTAGATAAGTCATTTCTATGTGAAAGCGCCATAATCAATTCCTGTTGGTTGAAAATAAGTCTTGCTTTATTATGTTTAGTTATTTCTACTTCAACACCGTAATGCTCAAGGGCTGCCAAGAGTCTTTTTACATCTATATTTCCGGATACAGGATGTTCAAATATCATCTGTATCTTTGCTTTGTGTTTATGACTCATTTAAATCCTTTTATACTTTTATAAAATAATGAGATGAACTCTTTTCAATATCTAACAACGCCTTATGCAATCTGCTAATAACACCCTTAATATCATCATCTTCATTAAATGCAGTAATTGAAAAATTTGATTTTAGATGCGAGATATTTCCAAATACATTTTGAAGAATTATGCCGTTTAACTTATGAGCATATTTTTCTACGCCGTCTAAATCCGTATTTGGAGCGATGATTACATAGTTTGATTTATCATATTTAATCAATATGTCAGTATTTCTTATTTTTAATTTCAAAAGCTTTGTTATATCATGAAGAATTTTCTTAGAGACCTTATCTTTAAAGATATCATCACTTCTTGCAATGTTAAAGATTCTAAACATCATAACACTGACATTTTGAGAACTTTTATTTATTTTATCTATGTGCATATGAAGAGGTGTGTATTCCTTTAGTTTATCAAGGGCATTCATATGATAAACATCTAAATTATGATAAGAATCAACCGAAGCAAGCTCTTGAATTATTTCAATCAATTCTTCCTTAGTTTTGGACTCTAAATCTATATCTGTGATATCAAACAAAATACCTTCCCCTGTTCATTTCTTGTTTATAGTATATCAGAGTTTATCTAAAGTTCAATATTTTCACCTTTAAAAAGATCCTCTTTTGCACTTAATAATTTTATAATATAATGAGTCTTAAGCTTTAAAAGTTCATCATAAAAAAGATCATTTTCCATGCTTTTAAGAAGATTCAATCTAACATAATTATCTTGAATAGCACCAAATAAGTCTTGTAATCGTTTTAATTTATGAGCATCATAACTAACTGCTTCACCGCTTGAAAAACAGTGTTCATATATCTCAAGAGCATAACGAAACTTTTTAAAATCTTTTCTCAGAGTGTGAAGTTCTCCAAATGATGTATGCATATTAACTTTACTAAATTCCAGATATCTTTTTTTTTGGACATCAGCAATAATTTTATCTGTCTCAATCATATCAATAGCGTATATAAAAAAATCACTCTCTTTTGCAATTGAAGTAAGTATTTCAATATTCTTTTTATATTCTTTGCTTTTTAATGTATCTCTATATGTTTTAAAAACCACCTCTCTTTTTAAAACAATCATATTATAAAGAATATTTTTTAGTTTATCGCTACACATCAATGATTTTATATCAAGCAAGAAGAGATCTATATCCCGCAGTAATGCCGTAGGTTTTAACATCTTTTTTATGAGTTTTGAAAACTCTTTTGAAGACTTGGCATCTATCTCCTTAGCATATATTTCACTGCATGCATAAAGTTTTCTTAGGTTTACACGGTACTGATGAAGAAGCTCAACATCATCGTTTTTAAGTAATTTAGTGTAGATTTCACTGACTGTGAGAACTCTGTGTTCAAACCAACTTCTGAAATCCATACTACTCTCCAAAGATTTGTTATCTTAGTAGTATACAGTTTAATTTATTACTATTTCTTTTTAAAAATAAGCAGTGTCTTATCTTCAGTGTCATAAAGAGAGAAAGTTTGTTTGTCTATAAGTTTCAAGCTTTTAAGGTTTTGAAAGAATTTTATCTTGTGGAAGTATTGGATTATAGTGTCTTGGTGCTTTACGTATTTGTCATCTATCTTCTCAAAAAGAGTAAACTGCGTATGAAGTTCATCGTTTGCAAACTCTGCATCTACGACTAGGAACTCTTTATCGTTCTCGGCACTCATCGTACCCTCAGCGACATCACTGAATCCATAAAGCGTATTTATGTCCGCTATGAAGATTCCATCGTCGTTAAGCTTAGATGCAACGGCTTCTAAAAACTTGGTCAGTGCATCTTTATCCATAAAATTTAAAACATCAAAGATGGCTACAACAGCGTCGTAACTCCCTTGAACATCTGCAACGTCTATGCACTCGGCATCTAAGCCCGCAGCTTTACACTCTTCGACCATAACTGAGCTAAGGTCTACACCTTTACATTTCACGCCGTCACTTATCATGCGTTGCATAAAACCGCCGCGACCGCAGCCTACGTCTAAAAGAGTTTTGATCTTATACTCATCGAGTTCTGAACGGTAAAGGTCGTAAAGTGCCTCTGTCGCCTCTTCGATGCCAAGAAGATGTTCAGCTTTTGCGTAAAGGTCCAGATTTGTCATTAGGCGTTTTGCTCTGCTTTTATGACTTTGTTGATTTTCTCATAAATATCAAGCACTTCATCTTTTTTAGCGATGTAGCTGTTTTTGTTTGCAATCAGGTAAGTAGATGAAGTCATAATGTCTTGAACCACTTCTAATCCGTTTTGCTTCATCGTAGTTCCTGTTTCTACAACATCGACTATCATATCTGCAAGCCCGATAATAGGAGCAAGTTCTATAGAGCCGTAGAGTTTGATGATATCCACTGAAACTGCGCGCTCTTCAAAATAACGCTTAGTGATGTTGACCATCTTAGATGCTACTTTGATGTCTGGTTTGTTAATGTCAAACTTCTCACCCTTTTTCATACCGATGGAGACTTTACAAACACCGCGTCTAAGGTCAAGCAGGCGAATAACATCAAGCCCCTGCTCTTCTAAAGTGTCAAGTCCCACTACGCCGATGTCGGCAGCTTGATGATAAACGTATGTAGCAACATCCTGATTTCTTACAAGTAAAAAACGAAAATTTGGAGTATCCAAAATAAGTTTTCTGTCATCAAACTTAAAACTATCACCGAATATAGTCTCAAATATCTCTAGTGTCTCTTTTGCTATACGACCCTTTGGAAGTGCAACTGTTAGCATAAATCAGCCTTTTTCATTATCTTTTTCATTCCCTTAAATATCAAACTCTCATCTATCTTTGCATCCGGGAAAATTTTTGCAAACTCTTTTGCATCTCCGCCTGTTAAGATTATGTCCATATTATGAGACATAACTTCACTGTATAGTGTTTTGAGGTAACCGTAACTTATGGCATCTTGGGAATTTTTTGGCATTATATCCAAGTCACACTCAAAATTAAATGAATAATCAAGTGCCGATGAAATATTTTTGTATGTTTGATTCATAGCTTTTATGCCCGGATAGATAAAACCACCCTCAAAAACACTTTTCTTTACTATGTCTACAGTCACTGCACTGCCTGCATCTATGATGATGCCGTCTTCAACAGCTTCAGATGCGACTATCCTGTCAACACCCATGGTCTCATAGTATTTAGCCATATCCAGATATTCGCAAAGGTCTATCCAGTTTGGCAAATCTTTTAAAACATTTTTTATTTTTGGATTTACACAGATGTAAAACACCTGCTCTTTTATAGTTACCGGATCAAACTGAGTCACACTCTCTTTAAAGTGAAGTTCTTCTTTTAAAAAATGATATGAAGTGTTGCCTATGTCGCATAAAAGCATTACTGGATTTTCCAGCCTTGGCTTTTAAAAGCCTCTTTTGCTTTTGAACACAGAGGTGCATCTATAAAGATTATCTTGTGCTTGAAGTTATGCCCGCAAAAAATCACCAGTTTTGCATATATCTCTTCAAATTTACGTACATCTTTCATAAGCAGTCTGCTTTTTTGACTTACTGCAAATATTGCCCAGAAGTACCCGCTTGTGTCCGTTGCTTTATATATTTTTATCTTGTTGCGTATTCCTAGTTCTTTAGGAGCAATCTCGAGCATTTTTTTATAAATTTTCCCTTTTTTTCTTAGGGAATCTACTACCATTTGCATATCTATTATATTGCCTTTAAATTAAAACATTATTTTATCAAAACTATACTTCAGATACAAACATATATGCTATAATTCCGACATATGAGAGTAGTACAGAAGAAAATCAAAACAGCGGATTATTATACATTATTGGATTTAGACAGTTTAGCTGTCGGTGATGTCTTGCCTTTTGATATTTTTATAAAAAAAAGCAGTGACTACATTATCATCATAGAAGCGGGTACTCTGTTATCTCAAAAGATGTATGAAAAACTAGAAAAACAAGACACTCTATATATATTTAAAAAAGATAAAGCCAAACTCTCTCTA
This sequence comes from Sulfurimonas sp., assembly GCF_041563495.1. Lineage (GTDB taxonomy): Bacteria > Campylobacterota > Campylobacteria > Campylobacterales > Sulfurimonadaceae > Sulfurimonas. The sequence continues at coordinate 14,280 of NZ_JBFFMZ010000013.1, read as the reverse complement.
ACATGTGATAGCCTCAAAGATTATATAAAATACAACAAAGATAATCCAGAAAGAAGATTCAAATTCGTACATGACTTAAATACTGAATTATTCAATGATTATCTAGAGAATAAAGATAATAAGATTGATTCAAAATGTGTAAGTTTAATAGTAGAATCTATTATTTATTTAGTACAGTATGATGAAAAATTTATTAAAAACACCATACCGCTGTTTATAAATGAAAATAATATAGCAAATCACTCTTTGCATGTAGCTATTTACGCCGTAAATCTCGGCAATATGCTTAAGCTAAACGACTCAAAACTATTACACTTAGGCATATCCGGTCTTTTACACGATCTAGGTCTTAAAAAGATAAACCCCTCACTTATCAATAAAAACACCAAACTTAATATTGCAGAGATGGAAGAAGTTCACAGACACAGTCAATACAGCGTAGATATAGTTAAACAGAACAATATACATGATCCTTATATCATAGATGCGATAATGCATCATCACGAACAATACGACGGCGGTGGATATCCTGAGAAGTTAAAAGAAGAAGAGATAAGTGTCTTTGCTTCTATTTTATCTATCTGTGATGTTTTTGATGCACTTACTAGTGAAAGACCGCACAGAAAACTATACAGCTCTTTTGAAGCCATCAAGATGATGATAAAAGATGACTCAATGATAAATAAATTTAATCACAAATATCTTCAACTGCTTCTTAAATCACTCTAATCAGTTCATAAAATTAGGATACATCTTTTTAATTATAAAGTATATTTTACAACCCAGACAGTAACTAAAAAATGCTTCGAGCAGAGCACAAAAAAGAAATATAACACTGACTGCTATAGAAAACATATCGATGTTCAGGTTATTGCCTGCTATAAGCAAAAGGATAAAAAACAGACCGAAATACCCTGCCAATCTTTTAGCTCCACCGTCAGTAAACTTATCTTCTAATCTAAAAACTTTTTTAAGCGCCCTTGATATATGAAAAAGCGGTGAGTATTCTTTTTTGCAAAAGAGTCGCATCATAAAATCGAAAAACAAAAAGTACAATATGAAAGTATTAAACGTAACCATGTAAGCAATTAATAACACACTTACATTTAATGCTATAAATCGAGCTATATAACTATCAACGCTTTGAAAGTTTAGGGGACAAGAGTAAGACAAAGTGAATAACCTTTCAGTTTTATATACTGAAATCTTAGTCTTTTATTCTTAAAGTATTATTATTTTAATTTCTTATGTTTTCTTCTATATTTATTTTTATCTTTGAAAACTCTTTATCTACCGCAAAACAGCTTCGCATCGTACATGCCAAATACTCAGAAACCATATCTTTTTTTTTAATCAAAACGTATGGATATTTTATTTTTTTTATCTTTATAAAATCCCTTTTTAGACTCTCTTTATTGTTTTTAATTGTTACGACTCTTTCTTTTTGCATCAAAAAAGCTATGGAAGCTGCAGGAGCATTTGACTGCTCTTTTTCAATCAAGGCATTTTGTGATTCTAATGTTTTTACAGCCAATTTTTCATATCTAAACGATGTTCTAAGAGATGCAAGCTTTAAAATGTTTTGAATCATTCTAGAGAGCGGTGAAGTGTAATATTTATCATTTATATCAGCTTTTATACCTAGTTTATCATCACTATGATACCAGATGCCATCTCTATAAAACTTACGTTTTGCCTCATTTAAAAAATATTCTGCTTTTGATAGTTTATCTTCATCAAATTCTACTTCATATGCCGCCAGTAAAGCTGAGATTAAAAAACTATAATCTTCTAAAAGTCCCAACTGTGTAGGCTTTGTACCGATAAGAGCCTGATGATATAACTCTTCTCTTTCAAACATATATGCTAAAAGAGATTCAAGATGTTCATCTGCTTTTTTTGCATATTTCTTATCAAGGACAGATGCTTTGTAAAGAGCTTCTATCATCATCGCATTCCAAGCCGTATTTATCTTTTTGTCTATAAACGGGTACTCTTTTGTTTTGCGCATCTTAAGAAGTTCTTCTTTGAACTTTTTGAAACCTTTTACCCTGTCGTTTGAAGTAAATCCAAGATGTACTTTTGATTTAAAATTTCCAAACTCATCAAAATAAAAACTCTCTTTCAATGCAGGAGCGTAAGGGTTGTTTTTCAAAGCTTGTTCAATCTCATCCGTTGTAAAAGTGAAATATGTTCCTTCTTCATGATTGGTATCTGCATCTGAAGCACTGTAGTATAATTTATCTTTTACAAACCTCCTATCAAGCATTTCTATACTCTCTTTTACAACATTCCTGTAGAGCTCTTTTTTAGTTGTGAGATATGCTCTCACATAAAGAGGAATCAGTTCAGCCTGATTATAAAGCATCTTCTCAAAATGCGGAATCTCCCAGGCAGCATCTACACTGTAACGAAAAAATCCGCCCTCTACATGGTCGTAAAGTCCGCGCATAGCCATTGCATCTAACATGTCTAAAGATTTCTTCTGCAGTTTTTCATTATTTTTTAAAAGTGCCAGATCCATCATCAGAGCCAACTTTGAAGCCTCTGGAAACTTTTTGTTTCTTCCAAAACCTTCATAAATATCATCATAACTCTCTTGTATTGAACTACTTAAAGTATCTAGGGATATTTTTGCATTGTCATTTTTTATAGTTTTTTGTGCTTTATTCATCAAAGATTCCATATACTCCGCCTCTTTGAGAACATCTTTATAATCATTTTTGTATCTATAGTATATTTTTGGTAAAAGTGTGTCGAGTCCCTCATGAAAATGTTCTTGATTTGCAGGAATATAAGTTCCTATGTAAAATGGTTTTTTCTCATAAGTCAGAAATGCACTAAGAGGCCACCCTCCACTTCTTTTTTTTACTTTTAAATGTAACTGCTGATAGTAACTGTCAAGGTGTGGCATCTCTTCACGGTCTACCTTGACACATACAAAATATTTGTTAAAGAGTTCTGCTATTGCCTTGTTTTCAAATGACTCCTTAGCCATGACATGGCACCAGTGACATGTTGAATAACCGATGGATAGAAATACTGCTTTATTTTGCTTTTTTGCCTTTGCAAAAGCCTCATCACCCCAAGGCATCCAGTTTACTGGGTTTGTTGCATGTTGCTGCAAATACGGAGAGGTCTCACTTAAGAGTTTATTTTTTAAATCCCCGGCTTCTAAAAAGATAAAAAATGTCAATATTATAACTATATACTTCATGTAGATATTCTAACTAAATGTTATAAACAGAGGAAGAAACTCTTTACAGACTGATACGCGAAGCATTTAAGTTTGATAATTTGATTCTAATGTGATATATAAAAAAAGAATATATGTTATAATTAAAACTTAATTTAATTATGATGACGACAAAAAAGGAAAATGAATGAGAAAAATAGTTGGTGTGCTTATTACTGCACTACTGCTAAATGCTTCTGATGTTACTATCTCAAATGCCATCACGCTTGATGAGGCCATAGAAATTTTAAAATCAGAGAACTTAGAGATAAAGACTGCATCGCTAGATGTGGATTCAGCAAAGGCGGAAGTTCAGACCGCTGGTGGCAATCATTGGGGTAAACTTGACTTTATTCAAGACTATGCGAACTCAAATGATGCAGGAAATGTGTTTGGCTTCAAACTGACTTCGAGAGAAGCGAACTTTAATGACTTTGGTTTTGATGAGTTTTTGGCTCAAATGGGTGGACTCCCTGGAAACTCAGCAACACTTTTGGCAACACAGCCAAAAAACTTAAACTACCCGGATGCTAGAAACTTCTTTCAAAGCAAACTAAAATATGAGGTTCCTCTTTTTACAGGCTTTCAAATATCAAGTTATGTCGATATTATGGAGTCTATGACAAAGATGAAAAGACTTGAAAAAGATCAAGTTATCAATGAAAAAATATATCAAACCAGAAAAAGCTTTTACGATATGGCTCTACTTCGTAACTCTACAAAAAACTTAAATACTATTCTTACAAATATTAATACGCTAGAAAACATGACTAAAGAGATGATTGATGTCGGGTATGCAAAAAAAGTGGACTTATTAGAGGTTCAAGCTAAAAAAGGAAACGTACAAAGACTGATTCTTCAGATGGAATCTAACCAAAAACTTTTATATCACTATATTAGTTTTTTACTAAACCAAAAGGTACACAATATTTCTACACCTTCATCTAGTGTTACTATGCCTGAGCTTAGTAACGATGATGTTTTAAACAACAACCTTGATATTCAAAGAGCTTCAACAGGTTTACAAGTCCGTAAAAGCATGGTTAACGTTTCAAAGTCTTCTTACTATCCGATGATAGGTGCTTTTGCAGAAGCTGCTACAGCGGACAATACATTTTTAGGAGATGCTGACGACCACAAAGCATATACGGTAGGTGCAAGACTTACTTGGAACATATTTAACGGTGGAATCGACAGTGCAAAAGTTGAAAAATCACGTATACAACAATTAAAGACAAAAACTCAAGTAGAACTTGCAAAAAAAGGTATCGTGCTTAAAGTAGATAAAATCAGAACTGAGATTAAGACTTATGATGCTGAAATCACATCACTGAAAAAAGAGCTGAATCTTGCAAATGAGATCTATAAAAACTATGAAGGCAGATATAGAGAAAAGCTTGCTTCTATGAGTGATGTAATCATCAAACAATCCCAACAAATTCAAAAAATACTAGAACTGCAAATGGCACAAAACAAAAGAAATGAGCGTATATTCGCATTAGAAAAATTAGCAAACGGAGAAAATAAATAATGAAAAAGTTTTTAATATTAATAGCACTTGGAGCTTCACTGATAGCCGAGATTCTTACACTGTCGGGAAGTGTAATTTCTGATAACCAAAAAATGATTACAAGCCGTTTTATGGGTTTTGTAACAGAGGTAAATGTGAGTGAGGGAGAAAGAGTAGTTAGAGATCAAATTCTTTATACTATTGATTCAAGAGAGATCGATTCTGCAAAAAGACAGTCTGAGCTTAGCCTTCAAATGTACCAGAACCAATACTCAAATGTAAAACTAAACCTAGACAGATACAAAAGACTTCTTGAAAAAGACATGGTTTCCAAGTACGAAGTGGAAAACTTAGAACTTGCGGCATTAAATCTTCAAGATATGATTTCAATAGCAAAAGCAAGACTTAAAGAAGTAGAAAATCAATATAGATATCTTATTATAAAAGCACCGAATGCGGGTGTTGTAGTTGCAAAAAATATAAAAGTAGGTGAGATGGCAATGCCTGGTATGCCTGCAATTATTCTTTCTGATTTAAGCAATCTAAAAATCTCTGCAGAGATTGCTGAGAATGATTTAAGCCGTATTCAACACGGAACTAAAGTTATTGTAAACATCCCGTCATTAAAGGTTAAAACTATCGGAAAAATAACAGCGATAATACCTAGCTCAAACCCGATGACTCACACTTTTAAAATCAAAGTTTCGTTTAAAAGTAATAACAAATCAGTATATCCTGGTATGTATGCAACAGTTGAAATAAACTAAGGTGTCCATATGAATCACGCAAAACCTTATCAACCGACTGACTCAGCCGGCAAGTTAGCAAAAGGGTTTTTAAGAAACCCTCTTACCGTTGTCCTTGGTATATTTTTACTCGCCATTGGATATATGGCATTGATGATTATGCCTCGTGAAGAAAATCCTCAAATGGTTGTCAGCGGGTCTACGGTCATCGTAGCTCTTCCCGGTGCAAGTGCTGCTGAGATACAAAAAGTAATAGTTAAACCGCTGGAGAGAAAACTAAAAGAAGTAAAAGGTGTAGAACATATCTACGGTACTGCTATGGATAATGTAGGTATCGTGAATGCGGCCTTTTATATTGGAGAAGAGAAAGAGGGATCAAATCTTAAAGTTTATGACAAGATTATGCAAAACTCTGATATGTTTCCTAAAGGTGCGATGAACCCTATCATCAAACCATTGGATATTGATGTTGATATTCCTGTCGTATCGGTTGCATTTTACTCAAATAACAAAGATATGAGTAAAACAGAGCTTTATGACAAAGTAAAAAAGATACAACATCATATAAACGGTCTTGACAATGTAGCCGTAACAGAAGTAAAAGGTGGAAATAAGACTCAGTTTAACATAGAAGTTGACCTATACAAACTATCCGGTTACAACCTCTCTATGGGGCAGATTGTCCAAGCAGTTCAATCACTTTCATACAGTGTTCCGGCTGTTAAAAACAGAACTGATGACAACAAAATACTTATGGTCGGCGTAAAAAACGCTATAGAGAGTTCAAAAGATATAGGAAATATTATAATCGCTCAATATATGGGTTCTCCGATATATTTGAACCAAGTGGCAAAAGTGGCAAAATCTTATGATATTCAAAACTTTAAATCAGTTCAAATCAGTGTAAGAGACGATGCCGGAAAATTCAAACCGCTGCAGGATCAAGTTACTCTGACAGTATCAAAACTTCAAGGTACAAATGCGGTTGTTATCGCAGATGCGGTAAAAACAGAACTCGAATCATATAAAGAATATCTAAAAGAAAACGGCATTAGCTACGTTATTACAAGAAACGACGGAGAAAGAGCTAATGAGGCTGTAAACGAACTTGTATTTCACCTTGTGCTCTCAATCGTAATTATTGCTATCTTACTTGCACTTGTTCTTGGATGGAGAGAATCTTTAATCGTTACATTTACGGTTCCTGCTATTTTAGCTATTACACTCTTTGTAGCTTATCTGACCGGTCAGACCATCAATAGGATTACACTCTTTGCATTTTTACTCTCACTTGGACTACTCGTAGATGCGGCTATTATTGTTATTGAAAACATTCACAGACACTATCACTCGATAGAATCACAGCATGAAAACGTAGATGATTTAATGGTAAAAGCGACTGATGAAATCGGACCGCCGACGAATATTGCGACTTTAGCGATTATTATGACTATGGTGCCAATGGCTTTTGTGGGTCAGATGATGGGTCAGTTTATGAAACCGATACCTGCAAACGTTCCTGTAGCTCTTATAGCTTCACTTTTTGTAGCGTATATATTCACACCTTATTTAGCACTTAGAATGCTTAAAAAACCTGATTTTAGTAAAAAAGGAGGTCACTAATGTTTAAAAAATTTGAAGACGCTGTTTTAGTTGGCATCCAGAGTAAGACACAAAGAAGATTCATTTTAATAGCAACACTGATAGCTTTTATACTTTCAGTTCTTATGATAGCTCCGAGTAAAATGGTGTTGGCGAAGATGCTTCCTGGTAAAAATAATGACACATTTAATATCTATGCAACTCTTGCAAATGGAAGCTCGGTTGAGCAGACTAAACATGTAACAGACTGTATAGTCGGATACATCCAAAAAGAAAATGAAGTACTTGATATAGAAGTTTTCTTGGGAATGGGTGCTCCTCTTGATTTTGCGGGACTTATCAAGGGTTCACACTTTAAAAACTCTGAAAACGTTGCAGAGGTTGTTTTAAATCTTACAAAAAAACATGACAGAAGCGAACCTTCTTACATGATGGTTCAACGTATGAGACCTGTTATTATACAAAACTGTGAATCACTATATCCTGATACTGTGGTCTCTTTTGTTGAACCGCCTGCAGGACCTCCTGTTTTGGCAGCCATTGTTGCTGAAGTATACGGTTCTGAGGCAAAAGGCATCAGAGAACTCTCAAATAAAATTGCAGATGTATTTAAGAATACAGACGGTTTAGTAGATGTTGATATTATGCAAGATGAGATATATGATACTTTTGAGGTCAAAGTTGACAGCACGAAAGTATCACTCTCCGGTGTAAGCATCAAACAGTTAAACGATATTCTTTACTTAGCATTTGAAGGTATGCAGATAGCTGTTAAAAACTCTGATGTTTATAATGACCAGATTCCTATATATTTGTCTCTTTCTCAAGACTCAAAAAGATTTACGTCTAAAGATATCAATGCCGTAAAAGCCAAACTGTCATCTTTAAAGCTTATGAACAAAATGGGCATGATGACTCCTGTTACTGAACTTGTAAGCATCTATCCTAAAAAATCAAACCCTCTAATCATGAGTAAAAATCTTCATCAGATGACAAATGTTATGGCGGAGACAGATATGCTTTCTCAGGTTTATCCTCTTATGGATGCAAGAGATGTTATTATTAATACATTTACAGATAAATATGACATAGAAAAGATAGGCCTGTTTAACCTTAAGCTTACAGATAAAGTTACCAAAGAGATTTATAAAATCATTTGGGATGGAGAGATGGAAGTAACACTTGATACTTTTGTTGAGCTTGGTGCCGCATTTATAGCGGCTTTGGTTTTAATCTTTTTACTGATGGTAATCTATTACAAAAGCTATACATTAAGCGGAATCATTCTTTTAGGGTCTTTTCTATCTATCATCGGTGTAATCGTAGGTCACTGGATTATGGATATTTTTACGGCTGATACATTCTTTCTAACAGCGACTTCACTCATTGGGTTTATTGCACTGATAGGAATCAGTTCTCGTAACTCACTTCTTTTAATAGACTTTACAAAATCACTTATGGGTGAAAAAGGTATGCATAAAGCTGAAGCTATCGCTTATGCAACAGCAACCCGTGCTAAGCCTATTTTCCTAACTGCGGCAGCTATTATTCTTGCATCTACACTTCTTGCGGGAGATGCAGTATTTGGCGGTCTTGGTGTTGCTCTTATTTTTGGAACAGTCGCGGCAGTTGTAGCATCTCTAATCGTAGTACCTGTACTTTTATTCCAAGCAGACTTAGAAAAGCACTTCAATTTTCATGAGAAAAAAGCAGTTTCTATCAACGATCCTCTTTAATCTCTTTCTTTTATAACCGGATAGTTAAGCTATCCGGTTAAATATACTCAACGAAAACTCTTCTGTTATCCTGCTTTTTAATCTCTGAAAAATTATCCAGATAGTCCAGATAAGAAATAAGATATTTTCTGCTTAGTGGATGTTTGGCTTTAAAGTTTTGTATATCTATATAGCCATCTTTTTTTATGATATTTTTCATATCATTAAGAAGTCCGCTTAGACTGGCAGAGTGTATGAAAAGGTTATGTTGAAGTCTGATTACCTGCTTTTTGGAACAAAGTAACTTTAATATCTCATCACCCATTTTCCTGTCTATATCTAAATCATCGTAAATGTTGTAAGGAGCAGTCGGAGATATGCTCTCCTCTTCTAAACGTTTCAACACTATCTGCTCTAGCGAGCTTCTAAAGTCTTCTGTAATATCTGCGTTCTTGTATAGATTTCCATCCTTTACTAAAAAGCCTTCATCTACGAGTTCATTTAAAACCAATTTTATAAAACCTTCACTAGCCCACTTTAGTCTTAGTTTGAGTGATGCGTTCGAGAGAAGCGCATAACTGTTTTTAGTATAGATGTTTTTGATATTATCGTAGATAATCCCTTTTGTAGAGATTGGATAAATAATAAGTTCTTTTTCATCTACAAAACAGTTCTCAAGCTCTTTAGCATTTTCCAGTGCTTCTTGATGAGAGAGCGCAAAACGTTGTGCCGATGAGATCAGTCCTAAACCTTTTTTATGTGCATTTAGAAGTATGGAGTAAGCTTTAGGTATATCTCTGTCTTGCAGTGCTTCGAGCAGATGCAGTTTTTGGGACTTTTTCATAGGATCATTTACAGGGTTTAAAACCACCCCTCCCGCTACAGTGAAGTTTCCATCTCTGATAATCAGCTTCTCATCATAGATGCTAAAGATATCTTCATTAGTTTTAATAGATGCAAAACCCTTGCTCAAAGACTCCTCAGAGTTATAAAGCAATACCTTTGCATCTATCTTTCTTGAACCAATGTAGACGGAGTAGTGTCTGTTGTGATGTAGAAGTTTATCTTTTAGCGCACTAAATGAGATATCGATAGAGTCAAAACCTCTAAGATACCCTTTTTTACTTATGACAAAACCTCGTTTTATATTTTTGGCATCTACGTTACTCAGGTTTATAGCTGTACGGTTTGAGATATTTGCACATTCTACATCTGCCCCGTGTACTTGCAGGTTTTTTATTTTAGACTCTTTTTGTATGTCGGAGATAAAAACCTTTTCATTAACTGCTATAGGTTTTCCAAGTACAGTTCCAGTCACAACTGTTCCTGCACCCTTGGCACTAAAAACCCTGTCTACATAGTATCTAAAGAAGTTCTCTTCTATCTTTGTGCTTGCATCCAGATTAAAGAGTCTCTCTTTTAGGCTCTCTATAGAAACCTCATCAAAAATAGAGACGCCCATGCCAAACTTCAAATCAAAGTCATATTTGGATATAAACTCTTCAACTTCGAGTAGTTTTTTCTCCAGCTCACTCTTCTCTATCAAATCTTTTTTTGTGACAACAAGGACTGCATTTTTTACACCAAGCAGATTTAGAATCTCCAGATGCTCTACAGTCTGTGGTTTTATTCCCTCAACTGCACTCACGACTATTAGTACACAGTCAAAGGAAAATGCTCCCGCTATCATATTTTTTACAAGTTTCTCATGTCCCGGAACATCTATGAAAGCTATGTTCTTATCATCTTTAGCAATGTTAGAAAAACTAAGGTCTATAGTTATACCTCGCTCTTTTTCTTCTTTTGTAGTATCACCCTCAAAACCGTTAAATGCTTTGATAAGAGCTGTTTTACCGTGGTCAATGTGTCCGCATGTTCCTATGATGAAGTTAGACATCTGCTATCTCTTTTACTGCGTCTATTATCAGTGGAATCTCACTCTTTTGAATAGCCCTAAAGTCAAGTAAGAACCTGTTATCTTCTATGCGGCCTATTATCTTTCTCTCTCTAAAGAGTCTTTCCATTTTGTTTTGTTTGTAGTTTTTTATCTTGATGGTCAGTGCGATGCTTGGAATGGTTCTGTTTGGCGTAGTGCCGCCGCCTATGACAGTTTTAGTCTCTATTATCTCAGACTCGCATATATCATTTACGGCTTCTTGTAAAGAGAGAGCATTTTCTCTTAGTTCATCTGTAGATGCGAAGAGCATTTTAAGAGTAGGAATCTCATCTATCTTGTTAAGCAAGACTGAGGTTACACTCTCTTCAAGCAGTGCAAGAGTAAGTTTATCTACTCTGAGCATTCGAAGAAGCTGATTCTTTTTTAGTTTAGCAATGTGCTCTTTTTTTCCTACTATGATTCCTGCCTGTACACTTCCTAGAAGCTTATCACCTGAGAAACTGAGAAGGGATGGATTTTCTTGCATATATTTTAGCACTGAGGGTTCATGCTGGTCAAGTCCGTAAGGCAGATCAACAAGATGCCCGCTTCCCATGTCGTAGTAGTCTATAAGATTTTTCTCTCTTGCAAGGTGTATTAGTTCTTTAAATTCGACCTCAGAGCTGAAGCCTTCTATAGAGTAGTTTGACTTGTGTACTTTCATAAGCATCGATGTCTTGTCAGTTATAGCATCTTCGTAGTCTCTTAGATGCGTTTTATTTGTAGCACCTATTTCTATTAGTTTTGCACCACTTTGTTTCATCACTTCGGGGATTCTAAAACTTCCGCCTATCTCTACAAGCTCACCGCGACTTACTATGACCTCTTTTTTCTTTGCAAATGTATTGAGGATTAAAAAGACTGCACTTGCGTTGTTGTTGACTATAAGAACATCTTCGCATCCAAGAAGTCTGCAAATCACATCTGAGATATGAGAGTACCTTTCCCCTCTTTTTCCTTTGGCTAAATCGTATTCGAGATTATTGTAACTAGTTACTACATCTTTTACTTTGTCAAATGTTTTTGCATCTATAAGGCTTCTTCCCAAGTTAGTATGGACTATCACGCCTGTTGCATTTATTAGCTTTTGAAGAGAGGGTTTTGTAAGCTCTGAGTATTTGTGCAACACTGCATCCACCAACTCATCTTCTGTAAAAGATTCCACTTCATTTTTTAAAATGTTTTCTCTTAAATTTTGAAGGACTTCTTGAGTAATGCCTACTACAAGTGACGTAGCTAAATTATCAAATCTCTCATTCTCAACAAACTTGTCTACCTTAGGAATAGATTTTAGTAAAAACATTTTTACCCTTTTTTAGATAGATTTTATCTTTTATATTGTAAACTTCAGTTGTACAAGATTTGGGGGGCATGTGACCCTGGTGGGCACCACAGGCTTCAACCCTGATTGGAGGTGTTTGTGTAAACGCCTCGGGAGGTTCGATTCCTTCGCCTTCTCACCAAACTTAGTATACTATTATCGGTTTATCCCCTCTTGGGATGATAGAACCAATAACCCTCGCGTAACCATAAGTCAAATCTTCAACTCTTTTTATATACTCTGAAGCATCTTTTTCATTCATAGATATTAAAAGTCCACCTGATGTCTGTGCATCACAAAACATTAGTGCGTACTTTTGAGCATCTCCTACAAATTTGACCTTATCTTCCAAATACTTCATATTTCTCTTGGTCCCGCCCGGAACTACATCTTTGTCCGCCAACTCAAAGGCATCTTCCATAACAGGAACACTCTTAGCATCTATGCTAAGAGTAACAGCTTCATTTGTAGACTCGTAAGCATGACCAAGCAGACCAAACCCTGTGACATCGGTACAAGCACTTACTTCATACTCTGAGAGGAGTCTTGACGGCAAGTGGTTAAGAGTCTCCATAACTTTTACGGCTTCAAGGGTAGTCTCTGTTTTGAGCAGATCTCTCTTGATGGCAGTTGTTAAGATACCCATGCCTATAGGTTTCGTAAGCACTAAAACATGTCCTATCTGAGGAGTATTGTTTCTAAGAATTTTACTCGGATGTATCATCCCTGTAACGCTAAGTCCATAATACATCTCAAGTGATTCAATAGTATGTCCGCCGATTAAAACACCGCCACACTCTTTTATCTTCTCATTTCCGCCTTTTAGTATTTCGCTAAGAATTTCATAGTCATGGTTAGTCTTGTCAAAGCCTACGATATTCATGGCAGTCCTAACCTCTGCTCCCATTGCAAAGACATCTGAGAGTGAGTTTGCTGCCGCGATTTTTCCATATATAAACGGGTCATCAACGACAGGTGTAATAAAATCCACGGTTTGGACTAATGCTTCATTCTCATTTATCTTAAAAACAGAAGCATCTTCACTATGTTCAAATCCTACAAGCACATTTTCATTATCTGGTATAAGTGAGCGAATAGTATGTTTTAGATCTCCCGGACCCATCTTCGCTGCTCAACCAGCTGCTTGAACGAACTTAGTTAATTTAGATTCGTTATTCATGTTTTGCCTTAAAGTATTTTATGGGGTAAGTGTAAGAAGTGTAGTAAAAGATTTTATTACATTTATGTACACCTATTCCATAGGATAATGCTATATGTATTCTACTGGTTATAAAATTAAACCAATATTAAAAGAGTAAAAAATATTTTACTATTTAAGTTATTTTTAATATGTATTCCTTTATAGTTATGAGTATAAAGAGCATTTGCCTAAGGTTTAGGCTTGACATAAATAAGTTTGCTAATTTTATGACTCTCACTTAATGCTTCAAAAATATTTTGGAGTTATCATGAAAAAAACGATTATGAGCCTGCTAATGGTTTCAAGTTTGTTTTCACAAACATTTACATTTTCTGCAATCCCCGACCAAGATGAGACAAAACTAAAAGAGCGTTTCTCAAAACTAGCCGTTTATCTCTCACAAAAGTTAGATGTAGATGCCAAGTTTATACCTATTAAATCTTACTCAGCATCTATAGCAGCTTTTAGAAACAAGCAGGTACAACTGGCTTGGTTCGGTGGTTTTAGCGGTGTAAAGGCTAGGCAGATAGTTCCAAACTCTATAGCTATTGCACAAGGTATTCAAGACAAAGAGTTTCGCTCATATATCATAGTAAACACTAAAACAGGTCTAGATTACTCCGATGAGTTTCCACAAGAGATACAAAACAAGACATTTACTTTTGGTTCAAAAGGCTCAACAAGCGGGCGACTGATGCCTGAGTATTTTATACGTGAGCATCTAAGAAAAGCTCCATCAGAAGTTTTTTCTAAAGTCGGTTACTCCGGAAACCATACTAAGACTATAGCTTTGGTTCAAAGCGGAGCTTACCAAGTCGGTGCGGTTAACTTTAAAGTTTGGGACTCAGAACTAAAGAGCGGAAAGATAGACACTTCAAAAGTAAAGATCATCTGGCAAACACCTACTTTTCCCGACTATCAGTTTACGGCTCACGGAGACTTGGATGCTACCTATGGAGATGGTTTTACAAAGAGACTTAAAGAGACTCTGCTAAACCTAAAAGATAAAGATAT
>NZ_JBFFMZ010000012.1:0-54755 GCF_041563495.1 Sulfurimonas sp. | reverse complement strand
TCGCTGCCTAGTTGATCAATTTACTCTTATTTACTCCCTCTTTTTAACTTTATTTACTTAATCTGTTTACAAATATCCTTATTTTTATTTATAGCTTATATTATCTATACCTTCATTTAGCAGTGGATAGTTGAAGAGTTTGAATTTATTTATTAATCCTTTTTTACTTATGCTTTTATTTATCTTTTTTTTTCGTTCTTCACTGCATTTTTGTAATTCATTAAATGAAGATAAAAAAACAACTACACTAATTGTGTGAGTATTTTTAAAAATATTTATCCATGTTTTTCTATTTTTTGAACTGAGGTTTGGATTATCTATAATTACATCTATATTTTTAGAGTTAATTGCTTGATATTTTATTTTTTTTTCAAGAGCATCAACTTCGATCTTTATATTTGGATTCTTTAGCATGTAATTATATGCTTCATCATAACTATTTTTATTATATTTTTTACCTATCTCTTCAACCGATGAGTCTCTGTTTATTATAATTGCTTCATTATTATATTTTTTCACCCAAGTGCTTTTTTTAGAACATGGTGGACCTACTAGGATATTTAATGTATTTTTCTTTTCTTTAGTCTCTTTAATATTTTTTTGAATATTTTTAGTATAACCGATAAAGTGTTCAATGCTTTCTTTGTTGTAGAAATGAATTCTGCTTTTATCTATTTTTCTACCTAATAAATCACACTTTACATAATTTGATAACTCATGTAAGATATCTTCTTCATATTTAAATTTATTGAGCAATGTCTCATGAGATGGTTTTTTATATTTTACATGATCAATAATTGTATATTGATATGAAATTATTTTTAGGACTTTAATTTTTTCATCGTGTGTCAATTTTGTTTTATTGAGTATATCAATAGAAGTAAAAATTGATGCACCTTCAAAATCACCAAACGACACACGTTTTTTCGATATATTTTCAGTTCTTGTGTAAATCCTACCGATGTCATGTAATAAAACTGCCCATTTAACATAAGTTGAACATTTATATTTGACAGTGTTTATGTATGCCATGAGAGTATGTGTCCATACATCACCTTCTAGGTGGTGAAGGTTTAAATTTTCATTATCATAATGATATGAACACTTTTTCATTAAATCTATAAGATTTTTATTGTTTTTTATAAATTCGCTTAATGTTTTCACTTTGTAAATTTCAGATTTTATTTTTTAAACATATTATCAAACATACTATAATAATAACGTGTCATGTTTTTTGTGTCTTCACCTGCAAAAGGCAGCGGACCTGCCATTTGATTTACTTCAAAAAATATTATTTTTCCATCTTTTGTTTTTGCAAATTCCAAACATCCTGTGTCAAAACTAAGATATTCAAGCATATCTTTAGTTATTTCACTTCCAAATTTAAAAATATCTGAGTCAGTTTTAACTTCGTGCCATTTTACTGCAATATTTTTGTAAATGGTAATATCATCTTTATCGTAAACATCGATATCTTCTGAATTAACTCTTTGTTTTATGGAGTAAACTGTTTTTTTATCGCCATGTTGAGTAAAATAACATCTATATTCTCGTTCAATTTCATATGCAGAAGAGATTAGGACTTCTCTGTCTTTAGTTTTGTGTGAGTTTAGTATTTTTGAGATGCTTTGCATCTGGTTTTCTCTTGTTAAATCTTTAAAAATAACACCTTTTCCTTCTTGTACACAATCTTTTTTTAAAACTATTTTATCACCTAGATTCTCTTTTACATACTTCATAAATACTTCGTGATCTCTTTGGGTTATGTTAAAAGGTATGATGACATCACCTAAATATTTTTCTCTTTTGTTATAAAGTTCTCTTTTTGCATAAAACTTGTTCATACAGCCGGCATTTTCCATTGTTTGAATGTTCGGTTTTACTAAATCACCGCCTCTTTTTTGTAAAATAATCTTTAATATTCTAAAAAACGGATGAGACAGTGCTTCTCTCATAGAGACAAAATATAAGTTCTCTATTGATTCTTTAATAATCTCATTTCCCCTTATTCTATATAAATCGTCGTTATGAATAAAGAGAGGATTGTTGTACCAAAATCTGGCTTTTATGTTATTGTCTTTTAGGTAGTTGACTAATAGATAAGTCTCTATAATTGAGGCTTCTAATACCATTGTGTTTGAATCGTAGTTGTTAAGTCCGGTTGATGGATAATGTTTCCAAATCTCATCTGGAGAAGCATTTTGCAGTTTTGAGAACTTACTAAACTTATCGTAAGTTTCTCTTGGCATAATATCCAATGAAATTATTGCTTCTTTAATGTTTTTCATAGATTCTCTTTTAGACTTAATTTTGCAAATACTATACTTTTTTAACTTAAAAGTTAATCTACTGTACTCAAGTCCAATATACATTTACTTAAAATTATCATACTATTTGACAATTAGCTATTTTCTAAGGAGTCTATTATGTCAAAAGTAATTGGAAAAATCGAAAGTATCGATGGTAAGTTTTACGCAAAAGCTGAAGATGGTTCTCTTCGTGAACTCTCAAAAGGTGACAAGATATATGAGGGTGAGGTCGTTATAGGAGACAAATCCAATAAGGGTATTGACAGTGTTATCATTGGTATGAATGATGGTAACGGGGGCATCGTAGTGCTAGGGGATCAGGAACAACTTTTTGACTCTTCTTTAGCATCAGAAGAATTTGCAACAAATGAAACAGTAACCCAACCAGAATCGATTCAGTCAATATTGGATGATCTTGGAGATAGCGATAATGTAGATGACCTTGAAACAGCGGCCGGAGAAGAAGCCGGACCAGAATCATCAGAAGGTGGTGAAGCTGATTTTGCAGATTTGAATAATGCAAGTGTAAATATTAACGCAACTCTTAGAGAACGTGCATTTGGCGGTGAAGAAGATAGTAGCGAAGATGCGACTTCTGAAAGTATATCTACCATTGCGACAGAAGCTAAAACACCAGATACACCGGAAGATACAATACCAGGTACGCCTGAAGATACAATACCTGAGAATACAACAGATGAGCAGACTACTGTTCCGACTGCCAGTATTACTGAAGATACAACTCCAGAAACAACAACACCTGAGCAAACGACAGATGCGGTAGCTGAAGACACAATACCAGAAGATACTGAAAATACTACAGATGAACAAACAACTCCGGAAGATACGACAGATGCAGTGGCAGAAGATACAATTGATGGAATAGTTGTTACACCGGCGAGTGATGAAAGTACAACTGCAGAAGATACAACAGATGCGGTTGCAGAAAATACAACAGACAGCTATGTAATTACTCCTGCAAGTGCAGAACAAACAACAGATGAAGATACAACAGATGCAGTAGAAGAAGATACAACGGATGAAGATACAACAGATGCAGTAGATGAGGATACAACTGCAGAAGCTACAACAGATGAGATTCCAGAAGCTACAACAGCTGAAGATACAACACCTGCAGTAGATGAAGATACAACAGAAGATGTAGTACATACTCCGGCATCTCCGGAAGCAACAACGGATGAAGATACAATAGATGCGGTGGCAGAGGATACAACAGATGAAGTAGTAAACAGAGCTGCAACTCCAGAAGCTACTACAGATGAAGATACCACAAATGCTGTTCCTGAGAGTACAACAGCCGAACAAACAGTAGATGCAGTAGATGAAGATACAAGCGACGTTGTAAATAGAGAAGAAGCTGCAGAACAAACTACAGATGAAGATACAACAGATGCGGTAGAAGAAGATACAACAGATGAGGATACAATAGACGCTGCGGCTGAAAATACTGTGGCAGAAGATACTGTAGATGCTGTTGATGAAGATACGACAGATGAAGATACTGTAGATGCAGTAGATGAAGACACAACTCCTGAAAGTACAACAGATGCTGTAGCCGAGCAGACCGTTGATGAGATAGTTATTACACCTGCAAGTGATGAAGACACAACACCTGAGGTCATAACTACAGAAGCTAGAGCAGAGATGACAATTGCTTCATATGAGATAATTAGTGAGAGACCGGAAGAAACAGAGCCTGAAAGTACTACGGATTCTGTGACAGAAGATACAATTCCTGAAGATACTACAGCAGAGATACCGGAAGATACTACAAATGAAGTTGTGAACACTCCTGCAAGTGATGAACAGACGACAGCGGAAGATACATCAGCAGAAGTCCCAGAGTCTACAGTTGCAGAAGATACAACTCCAGAAGTTCCTGAATCAACAACAGATGAATCAACAACAGACGCAACACCTGAGTCAACTGTAGCAGAAGATACTTCTATACCTGAAGACACAACTCCTGAAAGTACAACAGACGCAGTTGCAGAAGCTACAACTGATGAAGCTACAACTGATACTCCAGAGAGCACAGAAGTAGAAGTAGAAGTTCCTGTAGACACAACTAATTATATTTATAGATCTGATGATGACAGCGGAGATGACAGTGGACATAACAGTGGAAACGACAGCAGAGATGACAGCGGACATGACAGCGGACATGACAGTGGAAACGACAGCGGACATGATGACAGCGGTGACAGAGATGAAAATGAACCTGAAATAGATTCAGAAGCAATGGAAGCTGCTGGGTATCATCAAAATGCTCAAGGAGTTTGGGTCACAACTGTTGCACAAACAATTAATGATGGTTCATCAACAGAAGACACAACTCCTGAAGATACAACAGAAGCGGTGTCTGAAGATACAACTGCTGAACAGACTCATGATGCACAAACTGAAAGTACTACGGATGAAAGTACAACAGATGCAGTAGCAGAAGATACAACAAATGCTGCAGCAGAAAGCACAACAGATGAGAGTACAACAGCAGAAGATACTTATGAGAATGGTGGAGCAGATAAGTCTAATCTAAATCAAGCAGGTGATTCTACAGGAATAATTTCTCTAGGCCATGATGTAGATGATTTAAGTATAGAGATTAAGTCTTACAAACCTAGTAAAGATGAGGGTGAGGTAATTCTTTATAAAGATGGAGAAGAAGTTGGAAGAGTAAGCATAGATGATGTTTATGATTCAAGAGATAATGCTGACACAACTATAACTATCAATGACGGTACGACGTTTGATTCTTATGAAGTTATCCATACCGGGAATGCTTTTGGTGGTGGAAGTAATAGTCAAGAGTTTAAGGTTGGAGGTGCTGTTGAGAACAATGCATCAGAAGACACAATAGCAGAAGATACGACGGACGCTATTCCTGAAGCGACAGTAGCTGAAATTCCTGAGAGTACAACGGCAGAGGATACAAACTATACACCTGCAGAAGATACTGCTGACGAGCAAACTACAGATGCAATAGCAGAAACTACTGTTGATGAGCAGACTACTGATGGAGTTGATGAGCAGACTACGCCTGAAGATACTATTGCAGGCAGTGCTGAAGAAACGACAGACGAGCAGACTACACCGGCTGTAGATGAAGATACAACAGCAGAAGATACAATAGAAGCCGTTCCTGAAGATACAGTAGGTACTATTGTAATTACTCCTGCAAGTGATGAGGCGACGACTGATGAAGATACAACAGATGCAGTAGCTGAAGAAACTGCACCTGAAGCAACTATCGATGCGGTTAGCGAAGAAACAGCACCTGAAGAGACAACGGATGCTGTCGATGAGTCTACAACCGATGAAGAGACAACGGATGCCGTAGCGGAAAATACAGCTGATGAACAAACAACAGATGCAATAGCGGAAGATACTACAGATGAAGATACAACAGATGAAGTACCTGAGAGTACAATTGCTGAAACGACAACAGATGCAGTAGATGAAGACACGACTAATCCTATTGTTCTTGTTGCTGCAAGTGCAGAAGAAACAGTGGATGAAGACACAATACCTGCAGTAGAAGAAGATACGACAGATGATGTGGTACATACTCCTGCAAGCGCAGAAGAGACAACAGATGAATCAACGACAGATGCAGTAGATGAAGACACTACGACAGAAAATACAACAGACGCAGTGGATGAAGACACTACAGATGAAGACACTACAGATGCGACCCCTGAGAGTACAGTTGCTGAAGCAACTACGGATGCGGTAGACGAAGATACCAGTGATGTTGTAAACTCCGGTGCAATAGACGAAGATACTACGGATGAAGATACAACAGAAACCGTAGCTGAATCAACTACAGATGCTGTTATAAATACACCTGCAAGTGATGAGAGTACAATAGATTCCGTAATCATAACAGCTGCAAGCGCAGAAGAAACGGTAGATGAAGATACTATAGATGCCGTTGAAGAAGATACTACAGATGATGTAGTACATACACCTGCAAGTGATGAAGTTACTACAGATGAAGACACTACAGATGCAGTAGATGAAGATACTCTTGCAGAAGATACAACAGATGCCGTAGCAGAAGATACGACAGATGAAGATACTTCCGATGTGACTACTGAGACTACTGTAGATGAAGTTGTTAATACCGAAGAGAGCGACGAAGACACTATAGCGGAAGATACACCGGATGATAGTGTTGACTCACTTTTAGCTACTGAAGATATGGAAATCGATTTTGGTGCGTTGAGTGGTGACTACTCGGATATTGATGTTCTCGGTTTAGGTGAGGGTGCACAAAATATCACTTCCATTAGTATTGAAGATGTACTAGAAATAACAGATACAGATAACGTTCTAAGAATAGAGGGCGACGAAAACGATAGTATAAACCTTAATACAGAAGGTCCGGATGCTGAGTGGACTCTAGGAGACTTTAAAACAGATGCCGAGTCTGGACAAACTTATCAAGAGGTTATAGGCGGTGAAGGTGATAGTACTGTAACACTAGAAATCAGTACAGATATCGAAATTTCAGAGAGTTAGAAAAACAACTTATTTAAACCCGAAATAAATTCGGGTTTAAAACAATTTAATAGTTAAAGATTTATTTTAAAAGAAGAATTAAAGAGACTCTGTCATTTATATGTAGTTTTGAGAAGATTGCACTAACATGAGCTTTTACGGTTCTTGTCGTGATTTCAAGTCTTGAAGCAATTGCATCGTTAGTAAGACCTTCAAGAATTAAGTAAACTACTTCTTGCTCTTTTTTGGAGAGCCTGTTTTCCAGTAACTTTTTTGCATCTTCGTTTAAAGAATCTCTGCTTTTGCTCTTTACTAGTTTTGCGGTTAGAGCCGGATATGTCCAAATATTACCGTTTTTAACGACTTCTATCATTTGCATGTAATGATTAGTAAGCATTCTTGAATTTCCATACGCTTTTACACCATGAGATAACAGCATTTTACCAGTAGTTATTTCAGGTGCTCTCTCAAGAACTATGACATTCTGAGGCAGAGTATTTGATGAAATCCAGTGATTAATGTCAGTTGCTACACTGTCATAATCAGCTATTATAATATATGAGTGTAAATTTTTCAGCTCAGAAATTAACGAATCTACATCATAACATGAAGCATACACTTCTGCATTGTGTCGCAATTTCCATTCGTCAATCGTATCAAAACTTGAACTAAAAAATACTATTTGCATTTATCTCTCCGAAAAAACATATTGTTTTGATTTTAAAATTGGTTTTAAAATATACTGCATGACAGTTTTTTGACCTGTAACAATATCGACACTGACAGTCATACCCGGAATAATCTGAAGCGGGTGCTCTTTTGTTCCTAAGTAATTTTTTTCTGTTTCAATGTGTATAAGATAAAAAGTATTCTCTTGTTTATCAGTAATTGTATCAGGCGAGATATTCACAATTTTTCCAACTAACCCACCGTGAATAGCAAAGTCATATGCAGACACTTTTACCTTTGCCTCTGCTCCCGGATGTAAAAATGCTATATCGCTAGGTTTGATTTTTACCTCTAAAAATAGTTTTTCATTTGTTGGAACAATTTCTACTAAATCATCACCAGGTTTGATAACACCACCTACGGTATTTATAAATAATTTTTGAACAATACCGTCAACAGGTGATTTAACCATAGTCCTCTCAACCTGGTCACTGTAAGCTACTTGTTGTGTTTCAAGTCTTGATAGCTCGGCAGTGACCTCATTTAGTTCTTTTTTCGCATTGTTGATAAAGAGTTGTTTTGATTCTATGCGTTTTTCTCTGTATTCAGTAATAGCAGAAGCCAAGCGCGGCAGTGAAAGTTCAGCTGCTTCGATATCGTTTTCTATACCGTTAGCCTCTCTTTTTAGTTTTAGAAAATCAACCTTTGATTTTACACCCTCTCTAACCATTGGTGCGGTCATAGCAATCTCTTCTGAAACATATTCAAGTGATTTTCTCAAAGATGAAACTCTGGCTTTTGCTTCTTTATACTCTTGTTTTCTTTGTTCTATCTGTTCTATAAAAGAGTTGTCTTTTGCCAAAAACTCCAATTTGTTGGATTCATAAAGCTCTTTGGCAAGTTTAATCTGCTGTTTTAATTCAGACGAGGTTGTTTGTATCTCCTGAAACTCAAGGTCATTCGCTTCTGCATAAAGTCTTAAACTCTTTGCTTTAAGTTCATAAAATTTCATTTCATTTGTTTTGGATGTTGAGATTGATTTTGCATTGCTGATTTTCAGTATAATCTGATCGCGTTTAACACTGTCTCCTTCTTTTACTAAAATAGATTCTACAATACCGCCTTCAAGATTTTGAATAACCTGATTCTGTCCATATGGTATAACATCACCGTCGCCTCTTGTAATCTCATCTATTTCTGCTAAAGAGGCCCAAAGTATAAAAAGAAAAATTGTTATTAGCCATATTTTAAGAACTTTACTTACTCTAGAAGGTGTTTGCTCTAAAATAGCCGAGCTGAGGCTATTCATAAAATCGTAATCTTTTTCCGTATATTCTACAGGCTTATTCGCTTTCTTCACTTTTTTTACCTCCGCCTTGTAGTTGTTTTAAAGCTTCTTCTTTTGGAGCATCTATAAAAATTTTACCCTCATTCATAACTATAACCCTATCCACAATTTTTAAAAGAGTCATCTTTTGTGTTACAAATATAGATGTAATGCCTTTTAAGTTTACAGTTAAACTCTCAAGTAGTTTGGACTCTGTGATTTGGTCCATAGCATTGCTCGGTTCATCCATGAGCATAATTGGAGCATTTGTTAAAAAAGCTCTTGCAATACCAATACTCTGCCTTTGCCCACCGGATAATCCTTGTCCTCTTTCTCCGATTGGCATCTCATAGCCTTTTGGATGTTTTTTGATAAATTCGGAAGCACCGCTTATCACTGATGCTCGTATCATTTGTGAATCGCTGGCATGCGTAGCTCTGTATGTAATGTTATCTTTTACAGTTCCTCGAAATAGCATAATATCTTGAGATACATAACCCATATGTTTTCTCAAATCAGCCGGATCTATCTGTTTGATATCAATACCGTCTATTAAAATCTGACCGGAATCAGGTTCGTAAAGACCGAGTATAAGTTTTTGGATTGTACTTTTACCGGAACCTATTCTACCTATAATGGCTACATGTTCTCCCGGTTTTATTGCAAAAGATGCATTTTTGAGCGCAGGAACATCCGTGTTTGGATAAGAGAAGGTAACATCTACAAATTCTATATGACCGCTAAAATCAGGTCTCTCAACAAATTTCTTTCCGGCAGGTCTCTCACTAGGCTGAGAAATAATCTCATTTAATGTCTCATAAGATGTCTTAGTGTCTTCGTAGTTTGTCAAAAGTGCAGCTACTTGTCCCATAGGCGCGAGTGTTCTGCCTGTAAGTATAACAATAGCAATTAACCCACCCATTGAGAGTTCAAACTCTTGTATGAGATATACACCGTAAACTATAATCATAACAGTGTTTAATTGTATAAAAAGTTGAGTAACAGTCGGAATAGAAGCTGACATAAGTCGAGATTTAAGGCTTTTTCCTGCGATTTCTCCGGTTGATTCTTCCCACTTCCATTGTACTTGGTTCAGTGTTCCAAGAGTTTTTAGAGTCTCTATATTGTTTAGAGTCTCTATAAGGATTGAACTCTTTTTAGCACTGGCTTCATGTGTACTTTCGATGCTTGCACGCAGAGGTTTTTTAATAAATACTGCATAAGATAGAATTAACAACATTGTAATAATAGGAATAGCAACAATACTTCCACCTATATAACCGATTACAGCAAGAAAAATAACTGCAAAAGGAAGGTCAATTACGGCAGCCATCGTAGCATTTGTCAAAAAACTTCTAATAGAGTCAAAATCTTTTATGTTACTCGAAAATGACCCTACAGATGCAGGATGATGTGCCATTTTTAAATCTAGTACCTTTTCAAAGATGATTGAGGACATAATAATATCACTCTTTTTTGCAGCACTTTCAAGCAGGTAGGTCCGAGTGAACTTTAAAAATGTGTCTAATATATAAATAATACTTACCCCGATTGCAAATACCCAAAGTGTTTCTATGGCATTATTTGGAACTACTCTGTCGTAAACATTCATGGTAAAGAGTGGAGATGCAAGAACAAAGAGGTTTATAAGAAGTGAAGCATAAAGTACATCTTTATATACTCCTGCCGAGAGTTTTATAGTGCTCCAAAACCAGTGTTTTTGGTTTAAGTTTAGAGTTCTTGAGTTTTCATCTGCATACTCAAAAGCTTTTTTAACCATAAAACCGTAACCTATGTACTCGTCTTCCAGTACTTCAATATCTACCCACTGCTCAACGGCATCTTCTGCAGGCATTATTATTTTTACTTGGCTTCCGTCTTCGCTGTATCTGTCTAAAATACATGCACTTTGGTTTGAGAGTAAAATTATCATAGGAAGTTGTAGAGGTGATATTTGTGAAAGTGGTCTTCTAATAAGGCTTGATTTTAACCCAGCCTTTTCTGCTGCTCTTGAAAATAGACCTTTTGCGTTGTTTATAGAAAAAAGTTCCGGCGCCTCACTTCCGGGCTCAATAGGTAATCCGGCAGTTAAAGCTTCTGCTGAGAATGGTTTGTGATATAACTTTGTAAAAAGAACCAAGCAATCAAGCAAAGCGTCCATTCTTAAGTTATCAGCACTTGTTATAAGCATTTGTCTTAACCTTTATCATAGTTTTTAATATTTTTTCTATGAGCAGTTACTGCCCTTATTTTTTCAATTTTCTTACAATGATATCCGCACGATTATTTAATCCGATGGAATCATCACTCTCATCACTAAACATAGGAGCCGTATCAGCCTTTGAGTGAAGTGCAATAAATTCTGCATTTGCACCGGCTTGAGTAAGTTTTGTTTTAATTGTCTGGGCTCTTTGAGCGGAAAGTTCTTTAAGTTGTTCTTTTGTCAGTTTTTCATCTTCAACATTGCCTAGAACATCAAATTTAAGATTTTGCCAACCGTAAGGCTGAATCTGAGTGATTAGTTTGTTAAGTCTCTCTTGACCTGCAGAAGTCAGATTTGCACTGCCTTTTTCAAATAAGAAACCGCTGTATCTCTCTATGCGCTTAGTGTCTTCATATACAAATTTACAACCGTATAAACTTCGCATCTCTGTTGGCAGTGAGTTATTACAGATATCTTCTTCATCTACGATAAGGTCTCTGTCTCTGTCAAATGCAACAGGAAGTGTATCTTCATTTTTCGGTGTCTCACCGATAAGACCGACATTTGAGTAAACAATATCAGTGTTTCCTATGACCGTACTAACCAGAGTTCCCATAGCATCCAGAATTCTGTACTTTGCATAGAGCATGCTGTATTCAGTATTGATAATTTGACCTTTTGCACCAATGAAATCATTTTGTGCAGAAAGCAGGTCCAGTAGTGAACGACGACCCAAGTCATACTCTTTTGCATAAAGTGTAAGAGTTTGCAGTGAGAATTTTTTATAGTCTTTTAGATGCTCTAGCTGGTCACCCAGTTTTTCATTTGCTGCCCATGATAGGTTAAGTCCTTCGATGACTTCTCTTCTTAGAGTGTTTTTTAACTCAACTTCTTGATGAATAGTGCTTACGCTTTTTTGTAGTGCAGCTTCATCAGCAAAACCGTTGAAAAAGTTGTATGTTAAAAACGCCATTGCTCTAAAACGGTCATTTTCACCCTCTACGGCACTTAGATTTTTGTTCATAGACTGCGATACTTCTATGTCTAAGTGAGGATAAAAAGGAGATTTTTTCTCCTTGTATGTAGCTTGTGCAAGTTTGATGTTATATTTACTCACTAATAGTGAAGGGTTATTTTGCATGGCGTACTGTGCTGCATCTTCTATATTTGCAGGAAGAGCTACATTTAATGTAGGTCTAACCATTGTCTCAGGATCTAGATATCTACCTAAAACCCTTTGCATATTGTATGTAACATCCAAAAGAGTGTTTTCTTGAACTACATAGTTTGATTTTGCAAGAGCAAGAGAAGATTCTATCTTATTTACTTCAGACAGAGTCGTAAGACCTGCATCGTAAAGCTTTTGTACTTTTTTGAAAATCTCTTTGTTAATCTCAACATTTGCTTTTGCATTTTCTAAAAGTTCTCTGTTTCTCATAACTTGAAGATAACTGTTTACCATCTCAAAAGATGTGTCATTAACTTTTTCTATGTAGCTGTAAGCTGCTGCAATAGTTCTGTTTTTTTGTTCTTCTACTTGGTATGTAGTCTCAAAACCTTTAAAAAGATTGTGCGTATAAGTCAATGAGTTTTGATATACCGAGAAGTCAAATGAGCCGTCTGAAGATGCCAGGGCACTTGCTCTTTTTTCCGTATGTTCACTACCTATGCCTAAAGATAAGTCAAGTTTTGGATAGTATCCTGCTTCTGCACTTTTGATATCTTCTTTTGTAGCATTGTAGTTCTTGAGTCTTTCAAGAATAATTGGATTAGTGGATAAAACTTCGTCAACTGTAGTCTTTAAATCTTGAGCACTTAGCGTTGCTACTACTGAAATAGCAAGCAATAATCTTTTTTTCATTTGAACATCCCATTCATTTTAGTGATATAACATATTGAGAATTGATTATACAAAATAAAACATAAAAATCAATACAATTTGTCACAAATTAAGCAATTCTTATTCCTGTTTTATTCCCAAATATGGCATTTATGATATAATCTCAACCAATATAAACAGTGGAAAAGTAATCAATGCTCTCATCAGACGTAAGTTCAATTATAAATAACAAAGATAAATTATTAACTCAGACATATTTCGATTTACAGAGACATTTTGAAGAGAAGTATGGGACCAATACTGTAGTCTTTATGGAAATAGGGACTTTCTTTGAAGTATATGAAGTAAACAATGATGAAGAACAAGTCGGAAAAGCCAAAGAGATAGCAGAACTACTAAACATTCAGCTTACTAAAAAAAATAAAAATATCATAGAAAACTCTGACAAAAACCCGCTTCTAGCAGGTGTGCCTGCAGTCTCTTTTGAGCGTTATTTAAGCCGTCTAATCCAAGAGCAAAAATATACGATAATCGTTGTAAAACAAAAGGGCAACCCGCCGAAAATCAGCAGATATATCTCGCAGATAGTATCGCCCGGAACAAACTTTGACCACATAGTTGACAATGATGACAACTATATAGCGTCTATTCTCATCGATTGTCACAGAGGTATCTACAATGTCGGATATTCTGCCATAGATGTCACGACAGGCAAGACTTGGCTTTATGAGACACACGGTACAAGCGAAGATCCTTCTTACGCCCTTGATGAGATATTTAACCTTTTAAACATTCACCGCACTTCAGAAGTGGTAATTAGTTTCTTAGACGGTGTTACGGACCAAAAACATGTAGTCCAGTATCTTGAGATTGCCGAGCATTATCACTATTCTGTTAATAATGAGCGACCTCGTATTGATTTTCAGAACAAACTTTTTGCTGAGGTTTATCAGATTCAGTCACTGCTTTCTCCTATTGAGCATCTGGATTTGGAGAGAAATCCGATGATAACCGAGTCACTTGCAGTCTTGATTCATTTTGTGATAGAACATGATATACATATAGTTCAAAAACTAAACCGTCCAAACCTCATAGATAACCGTCGTTTTATGTATCTAGGCAACAATGCGCTAGAACAAGTGGGCATTATCTCAAAAGACAGAAACGAGTTCACTCTTTTAAAGATGATGGACAAGAGTGCTACGGCAATAGGGCGAAGACTTTTAAAAGAAAGACTTTTAAATCCTATTATGGAAAAAGAAGAGCTGGAGCGCCGTTACAATCTTATAGAAAAAGTCTCTTCGCATACAAGATTCCTGGATGAGACCATGCGCGGCATCTACGACTTGGAAAGACTTGCCCGCAGACTTAACCTTGGACGTCTGCATCCTTTTGAGATGAATCATATCTATGAGTCTATGTTAAATGTAAAAGAGTTGATGCTCTATGTGAAAAAACACAAGATACAAAAGACGCCTTTTCATGAATCTGAACTCGAAGAGTTTTTAAGAGAGATAAACAAAAGTATAGACCTTGATGTCTCCCGCCGTTTTACAAATGCTACCGTAGATGAAAACTTTTTGATGAGCGGAGTCGATGAAGCTGTAGATATCTTGGTGGAAGAAAACTCTACCATGCTTATAGCTTTTGAAGATATCATGACAAAAATCGAGCAGATGCTCTCAGATGCAAATGCCGGAAGTTCAAACCGCTTAGTCTCTCTTGGCATCTTGGAGAAAGAGGGTTACTACATCTCTCTGAGTAAAAACCGTTTTTCTATGATAGAAAACGAGTTCAAAAACCATGAAGACTTTAAAGAGTTCAGTGTCAAAAAACTTACAAACAGCGTGAAGATAACATCTGCCTTTACTGATGCCCTCTCTGACAAGATTATGAAAAACCGCAGAAAAATAGTGGTTTTGGTAAAAGACAGGTTTATACAGCTTCAAGGTGTTTATGAGAGACGCTACTCTTTGCTTTTTGACAGGGTTATAAATTATGTTGCTGACCTTGACGTAGGTGTTAGTTCATCTAAAGTAGCCGAGATGTACAAACACTCAAGACCGATGATTGTCGATGTAAAAGCCGATGAAAACTTTATGCAGGTGATGCAACTTCGCCATCCGCTCATAGAAGTTCAGGAACGCGGCGGCATCTACGTGCCAAATGACATAGTAATGGGCAATCGCGACTATATGGATCTGCCTCATCCTGAGACGGTGATGCTTGATGTGGGTGTGCATGACGGACACGACATAAACGGTGTTCTTTTGTATGGCATCAACTCTAGCGGTAAGTCCTCGCTTATGAAGAGCATCGGCATCGCCGTTCTTATGGCTCAATCCGGATTTTTTGTAAGTGCGGCGGTTATGCAGTTCTCTCTTTTTGATTCTGTCTTTACCCGCATAGTCTCTAAAGACAACCTTGCAAAAGGGCTCTCGACATTTGCCGTAGAGATGCTTGAACTCAAAAACATCTTCAACCGTGCGACTGTGCGCTCACTCATACTCGGTGATGAGATAAGTCACGGAACCGAGACGCTCTCAGGCGTTGCCATAGTCTCATCTGCCATCATAAAGCTTGCCAAACTCCGCTCGCTTTTTCTTTTTGCAACGCATCTGCATCAACTCTCTACCATGAAAGAGATAACAACGCTGGACAATGTTGTAGACCTGCATCTGAGTGTTGAGTACGATGAAGCAAAAGATGCACTTGTGTTTAACAGGGTTTTACAATCAGGAAGCGGAAGCAGCATCTACGGTCTGGAGTTTGCAAAGTCTCTTCATATGGATGCGGACTTTTTAGAGATTGCAAACAAGATAAGAAAAAGACTTGCAAATGACTTTGACGAACTTGAGCTTCTGGTCAAGAAGAAAAAAAGCAAGTACAACAAAGAGCTTTATGTAACAAAATGTGTAATCTGCGGGGCAATGGCGGAAGATGTCCATCACATCTCACAACGCTCACTTGCAGACAAAGCAGGTTTCATAGGTCATTTCCACCAAGACAATAAACACAACCTTGTACCGTTGTGTAAAGACCACCACAACGACATACACAACGGAAAACTCAGTATTGACGGCTTTGTAATGACCACAAACGGGCTCGAACTTAAGTTCCAAGAGCAGATGAGCAAGCCAAAACCTGCCGAGGTAAAAGAACCGGAAATCAATGAAGCAAAAGCTCAAGATACATCTGATGAGTTTGTTTTGGATGATTGGGATTAGGGTTATATAACAAACTTTATAAGTGTTTAGTTTTGAAAAGGATTACTATTTTAATTGGCAATGCAGAGCAAGTAATTAGAGAGTATGTAAATGAATCAGGATTAATTGATAGACTAGTCTCAGATAATGAATTTTCGATGTTGCACCAGATTTGTGCTTCACTTGACACTATTGGTGATACAAGTTTAGCCATGGATTCATATGTAAAGTTAGATTTTCCTTTAGATATTGGACAAAAGTATATATTTATTTATGGTGTATTACAAGTTCTATTTGTTCAACAAGATGCAGTTAAAAATTTGCTGGCATCTTTAAACGTTGATTATAGGAGAAATGAAAAATTAAAGAAAATAAGAACTATCAGAAATAATGCAATTGGTCATCCAACTTTGAGAGAAGAAATAAAGACTAAAAAACCTTTGAGTTATCATTATATAACACGATGTACAATTTCCAAGGATAAAGTAACTTTACACAATAATTATGTTAAAGAAGATGAAGAAGAATTTATCGATATTGATGTAATTAATTTAATTCATGAGCAAGACAAAATACTATCGGAAGATTTATACAACGCATATAAAATTATTGTATAACTTAGTTCAATTACAATTACACCTCTGTGAATGAATCTCCATTTTTAACTGAAAATAAATCAAAAGCCTTTTATAATCAAAAAAGTGTATAATTACTTTTTTTAGATGAAGGAATAAATATGAAAAAATTAATAATATTAGTAACTATAGCGCTTGCTTTGATGTTTAGCGGATGTACGCAAGAGACACAGAACAAGATAGGCAGAAGCATCCAGAACTGGACTGGTACTGATGGTGTGCTTGACATCTACATGGGTGAGAAACTTGTAAAAAGATTTATCAAGATAGACAAACTCTCAACTGCCGAAGCTACGCAAGGAAAAAGTTCGAGAACATACAGATACGGTTACGGTGTCCTAGATGCGAACCAAAACCTCAAAGTCGATCCTGGTGAGAAAAAACTTTACTTTGAGATAAGTGATTACTCTACTTCATACATCTTTTATGACAATCCTGGTCATGAGTAATCTATGAACGTATTAGAACTATTTAAGTATCTCATAGCTCAAAAGAGCGAAACACCCAGCGATGGCGGATTGTTGGATTTTATAGAAAAATATCTTCCTGACTTCACGGCTGTACGTGTAGATGTTGAAGATGTCAAAAACCTTTTTATCTATAAGAAGTTTTCAGAGGGTGAGCATCTCTGTTTTGCGGGGCATGTCGATGTTGTTCCTGCGGGAGAAGGCTGGGATACAAATCCTTACGAAGCGGTAGAAAAAGACGGTTACATCTTTGGTCGCGGTACTCAAGATATGAAAAGCGGTGTAGCTGCATTTACTCAGGCTGTTAAAGAAACGTCTTCTTTTAACGGTACTTTATCTCTTTTGCTTACTTCGGATGAAGAGGGCGATGCAATAAACGGCACCGTTAAAGTTTTAGAGTACTTAAAAGAAAACTCAATGCTCCCGGATGCTGTAGTAGTCGCAGAGCCGACATGCGAAGAGAATTTCGGAGATGCCATTAAAGTAGGGCGCAGAGGTTCCATCAACGGGTACATAACTTTGAAGGGAAAACAGGGGCATGCCGCTTATCCTGAGAAGGCTATTAACCCTATCCACAACATTGCACCAAGACTTATGAATATGGCGGGAGCGGATTTGGATAACGGGGATGAGTTTTTCTCTCCGAGCAAGTTTGTAATTACTGACATACGTTCGGGGATGCAAGTGACAAACGTGACTCCAAATCATCTTGATATGATGTTCAATGTCAGAAACACGACTCTTACTACTCAAAAAGAAGTTCGTGAGTTTGTAGCGAAAAATTTAGACGGTTTAGAGTACGAGCTAAAACTTACACAAGGCTCTTACCCGTTTAAGACCGACACAGATACAAAACTTGTCAAGAACATAGATGCAGCCATAGAGAGTGTGACTGGTATCAAACCAAAACACTCAACTGCAGGCGGGACTTCAGATGCAAGATATATCTCTCCGATGGGCATAGATGTTGTTGAGTTCGGTGTCATAAACGACACTATTCATGCCGTAAATGAGAGAACAACTGTTAAAGAAGTTCAAGAACTTTACCAAGTCTTTAAAAATTTAATCACAATCTGGAAATAGGGAAAATATGAAATATATAGTTTTAACATTACTATTGATCTCTTCACTTTGGAGTGTAGAGCTTGGCTGGTCGGATGACTATGAACAATCACTTGAAGTTGCAAAAAAAGAGCATAAGAACCTTTACGTGCTAATAACTTCTACAGGGTGTCCTTGGTGCAAAAAATTTGAAAATACAACTCTTCAAGACAAAGAAATATTAAAGTTACTGAGTGAAAAGTATGTCTTAGTCCATGCAAACAGAGATATAGATGATTTGCCGTCTTGGATGAATACAAGAAGCACTCCAAGACACTACTTTGTAACTGCCGATGGTGAGGAAATTTTTACGTTTCCGGGTTATTGGGACTCTTTTGACTTTAAATCATTTTTAGATGATGCGCAAAAAGAGTATGAAAAGAAATTCAAAAAAAATATGAGATAAGGAAATTAAAATGAAATTTGTACAGACAAGCAAAGCACCGTCGGCAATAGGACCATACTCGCAGGCAGTCGTAGTAAACGGTATGGTATACACTTCAGGACAGATAGCACTTACACCAGAAGGCGTGATGCTAGAAGATGACGTGCTTATTCAGACAAAGCAGGTTTTGGCAAATCTCAAAGCTGTTTTAGAAGAAGCTGGAAGTTCTATGAACGATGTTGTAAAGACTACTATCTTTATAGCATCTATGGATGATTTTGGAATTATCAATGAAATCTATGAAGAAGCTTTTGGTTCACACAAACCGGCACGCTCAACAGTAGCCGTAAAAACTCTCCCTAAAAATGCTCTAGTAGAGATAGATGCGGTGGCTCTAGTAAAATAGAGCCTGAGAATGAACACAACAAAATACGACCTTCCAAAAGGTTTTATATTTATCCTTGCGATGCTGACGGCTATCACTCCTCTTGCTATTGACGTATATCTTCCTTCATTTACACAAATCGCAAATCAATTTTACACTTCGATAGACCAGATAGAGATAACGCTCAGCATTTATCTTTTGGGGTTTGCCCTAGGGCAGCTTTTGGGAGGACCTCTCTCAGACAGATACGGAAGAAAGATGTTTATATTTGGCGGATTAAGCGTTTATATACTTTTTTCATTTTCAATCAGTTTAGCTTCATCGGTTGAACAACTGTGGATATTCAGGTTTTTTCAGGCTATCGGCGGTGGTTTTGCAGTTGTAAACACAAGTGCAATCGTTAGAGATATATACCATGGAAAAGAGGGTGCAAAAATCTTTTCAATCATATCTATGATTATCATGATTGCTCCGATGCTTGCACCCGTTATCGGAGTAGGGATTCTTCATTTTTTTACTTGGCGTTATATCTTTGTATTTCTATCTGTTTATGCTTTAACGCTGTTGTATTTTATAACTAAACTACCGGAGACTTCACCGAAGATAAAAAGAGGCGGAATGTTTTCAAACTATATAGAGATAGTTGAAAATCCAAATGCGATCTTGCTTATACTGGCAAGTGGTTTTGGATTTTCAGGACTGTTTATATTTATCACAAAAGCTTCATTTATCTATATGGAGCATTTTAATCTAGATACCATATATTTTAGTCTCTTTTTTGGCTTGAATGTGGCAAGCCTGATGATGTTTAGCAGATTAAATATAAGACTTTTGGAGAAATACTCATCTATGAGGTTATTTATATCCGGTATAACCATTCAGTTTTTAACTGCAGCTTTGCTTTTTAGTTTTTCATCAGTTTTAGTTCTTCCGGCTGTTGTTATAGGATTTATGATTTTTATCGGTGCTCTTGGTCTTGTATTTGGTAACTCTATCTCTTTGCTTCTTGAGCATTTTAAAGATATAAGTGCTACGGCAACCGCTTTAAACGGGGTAGTCGGATTTACTATATCTTCGCTAATCGGGTTATTGGCCAGTTATCTGCATGATGGGACTCTGCAGCCCATTTTTATCTTAATGATGTCTACCTCATTTATATCTTTGAACTTTTTAGGCTTACTTTTGAAAAGAAAAAAATATGAGATTTAAAGAGTTTAAATCAGCATAATACTTATTTAATATATTTGTTTTAGTAACAATTAAGTAGTAAAAATATACAATTTCTTTAAATGACCGACGGTCAGTCATTTTATTCTAAAGGAAAAATATGGCAATTATTGTAGACAAGGTACAGAAAAGAAAAGATATAGCACTTGCATGTAAAGAGCTCTTTTTTCAAAACGGTATCAATGATTTAACTGTCTCTCAGGTCGCAAAAACGGCAGGAGTCGGTAAGGGTACTATTTATGACTACTTTAAAAATAAAGAAGATATTGTTTTTGAAATAGTAAATATTCTTATGGTGGAACATAATGAGTCCAAACATGAAAAATTAAACAGTGCATCTTCAACAAGAGAAAAAATCAAAACATTTTCGAGTATATTTTATGATGAAAAAGATATAGAACTCAGACAACTCTACAAAGAATTTATCTCCATCTCTTTAACAAACCCGGATAAAGAGATGATGGAATTTCAAACTGCTTGTACAAACACATATTTTGAGTGGTTTCAAACCATTATAGATGAAGGTATAGCAAACGGGGAGTTGATAGAGAGTTCACAAAAGTTTGCCAGAGGCATGTTTGCAATGGCAGAGGGAATTTTTATCTCAAGTGTCGTTACACATACCATTGATGATGTGAAAAAAGAGATACATCAGTTCACAGATGCACTGTTTGATCTTATAGAGGTGAAACAATGAAAAGATTGATTTTTTTAATTATCCCAGTTTTTATATATGGTGAGAGTCTTAAATCATTGCTTGATTATGCTTCTCAAAAAAGTGATTTGGTAGTTTCAAAAACTCTGACGCAAAAAGCAAAAGCTTCAGAAGTTGACTCAAGAGAGAGTGCCTATTATCCGACCATAGATGCAGGCGCTTTTTATCAGTCTTTAGATGAGAGGACACTCCTGCAAGCAGGTGATGTTTACAGCGGTTATGCAAAAGTCTCTTTTGATATTTATGACGGCGGAAAAAAGTCGGCACTGCTTTCAAAGAGCGAAAACGAATATAAAGCAAGCAGTTTTGACTCTGAATATACTAAAAAAAGTTTGAGTCTTCAAATAGTGCAGGACTTTTTTAACATAAAAAGTCTCAAAGCAACTCTTGTATCCAGAGAAGAGGCTAGAAAATCATTGCAAGAGCAGCTGACAAGGATGCAAAGGTTCTTTGAAGCTAAGGTTGCTACAAAGGATGATGTTGACAGACTTCAAGCAGCTTACGATACAAACATTTATGAGATGGAGTCAATTAAACTTCAAATACTCTCAGCCAAAAAATCGCTGGAGCTAAAAGTAGGAAAAAGCATAGAGACACTCGATGATTCAAAGTTCATAGAATTTGCAAAACACGATATCGAACTCATCGACAGTGTGAAATCTCTGATGGCTCAAAAAGATGCTTTGGTGGATGGAGCTGAGTCTGTAGATAGCATCTATTATCCGCAACTTAAAATAGAAGATACTTACAGCGTATATGGTTATGAGCGTTCAGATGCTTCGCATCCGGAGGGTGTTGACAACCAGAACAGACTACTGCTTTCTTTAAACATGAGACTCTTTGACAAAGGGAGTGTAGCCAAGAGCAAAGAGGCAATTATGATTAACTCACAGGCACTAAATGTACAAGTCTCTTACTTTAAAAAAGAGCAGGCTATGCGCTATGACTTGGCACTTTCAGCCATAGAGACAAGCAACATAAAAATCAAAAGTGCCAGGAGTGCTTTGGTAGCGGCGACAAGCGCTTTTAAGACCATCAGTAAAAAATACGATGCAGGGATTGTCGACAATGTAGTTTATCTGGATGCGCTTAGTTCTCAGACAGAGGCTAAAGCACTTTATGAAAAATCGATGAATGACTTGGAAATAGCGTATGCAGCGTACTATTACTACGCAGGAAAAAATATAGAGGAGTTTTTACAATGAGAAGAATTAGAAAATTTTTAATAGCAATTATAGCTTTAGCAGCCAGTCTGAGTGCGCAAGAGGTATACGCAACATTCAATATAGAAGCCGACAAGAGTGCAAACCTGGCTTTTTATTCAAGCGGGATTATTGACAAAGTATATGTAGATGTATCAAGCAGTGTAAAAAAAGGCGATAAGCTGGTAGAACTTCAAAATGACGACTTAAAAGCATCTCTTAAAATTGCAAAAGCATCACTCTCTGGAGCAGAGGTGAGTTTGAAGTTTGCCAAAAAAGATTATGATAGACAGCTTCTTATTAAAGACCTTATAGATGAAGCGAAGTTTGACCAGTATAAGATGGTTTATGAAAGAGCAAAAGTTGCAGTGGAATCTGCAAAAGCAAATCTTGCCTATCAGCAGTCACTTTTAGACAGAAGTATTATCTTAGCTCCGTTTGACGGTGTTATCTTTGAGAAGAGTGTTGAGGTGGGCGATGTGGTCAGCGGGATGATGCTTCGTACTATTTTTAAGATTCAGAGCAAATCAAAAAGAAAACTGATCTTTGAGTTTGACCAAAAATACTGGAAGAGCGTAAAAGCGGGAGACAGTGTCAAGTACACTGTAAACGGTGATGAGAAGAGTTACACGGGTGAAATCTCTAAAGTGTACCCGCATGCAAACAGTGATAACAGAAAGATAAAAGCAGAAGTAACGGCAGACGGTTTTGTAGTAGGTCTTTTTGGCGAAGGGTATATTACAATACCTGAGAGTAAGTAGGACTAGATGTATAAGTTTGCAATAAACAGACCTATAACAACACTGATGTATGTTGTTGCGTTGGTAATATTCGGGTTTATGAGCTTTAAGTCTATGCCCTCGGCACTTTTTCCAAATGTCGATTTTCCGATAGTAACTATCAAAACTATTTATCCGGGAGCAGAAGCCAGCACTTTAGAGTCTCAGGTAACTGACAAGATAGAAGAGGCAGTCTCCAGCATCGGCGGGATTGACAGCATTATGTCTTCCAGCAGTGAGGGTATCAGTGTCGTTACGGTCAAGTTCTTTTTAGAGCGTGATATAGATGAAGCAACGAACGATGTAAGAGACAAGGTCTCGGCAGTACTCTTACCGCGCGATGCCAAAACTCCTCTTGTCAGTAAACTTGACATTGGCGGGGCAGCTATCATAAATGTTTTTTTAACTGCGAAAAATGACACTATCCAAAATCTTATGTTATTTGCAGATGAAAAGGTAAAGCCGAAACTTCAGAAGATAAACGGAGTAGGTGCGGTTAATATCATCGGTTATAAAGACAGAGAGATAAAGATATATCCGGACCCGAAACTTCTAAACAAGTTTGGCATCACTGTTCGTGAGCTAAATGAGATAGTCGCAAATGAGAACGTAAAAATCGGAGGCGGTAAACTAATAACTCAAACCGAGGAGTTTATACTAAAGACAAAAGCAGATGCACTTAGTATAAAAGACCTTGAAAATATAAAAATCAAAGATGACATAAAACTAAAAGATATAGCAACCATAAAAGATGCACTCAGCGATGCAAAGAGTTATGCCTCGTACAATGGTATAGAAGGTGTTATGCTTGAAGTTCAAAAGATATCTGGAACAAATACCATAGAGATAGTCAATCGTGTAAAAAAGGTAGTTCCACAGCTTCAAGAGATAGCTAAAGAGAGATATGATGTTAAGATATTAAATGACACCTCTCCATTTATTATACATTCACTCGAAGATGTAAAGTTTGACCTTATGTACGGAGCAGTCTTGGCAGCGATTATTGTCTTTGTATTTTTGAGAAATATGACGATTACAGCGGTATCTGCACTTTCAATTCCGGCATCTATCATGGGTACGTTCGCTCTTATGGATTACATGGGTTTCGATTTAAACAAGATGACTTTAATAGGTCTTACTTTGGCCATCGGGATTATCATAGATGATGCAATCGTTGTCATAGAAAACATCTATAAAAAGATGGAAAAAGGCATGGACAAACTTGAAGCGGCAGTTGAAGGTACAAAAGAGATGGCTTTTACTATTTTAGCAATTTCTGCGATGCTTTTGGCTGTATTTATCCCTGTCTCATTCATGAGCGGAATAGTCGGTAAGTTCTTTGAGTCGTTTGCCATGACTGTCGGGTTTGCTATTATTATCTCATATTCGATTGCGCTTAGTTTTATACCGAGTTTGAGTGCCAGAGTCCTGCGCAAGGATGAGAGTAGATTTTACAATATGACAGAGCCGGTATTTAAAGCTTTAGAGAGAGCTTATGAGAAGACACTCAAAGTTGTACTCAGGTTTAAAATCCTTACTCTGATCGCGGTCTTTGCTTTGTTCTTTGCATCTCTTAGTCTCTTTCCAAAGATTGGGATGGATTTTATCCCAAAAGAGGACAAGTCGGAGCTGGAGATAAAGATGAAAGCAGATTCAGGCATCTCCTTAGAGGAGATGATAAGAAAATCAAAAGAAGTGGAAGACCTTATCAAAGCCGATAAAAACGTTATGTACACTACATTAAGCATAGGTTATAACACGGCGCATGAGAAGCACAAAGCTCTGATGTATGTAAAACTTGTCTCAAAAGATAAAAGAGAGTTAACCCAAGAAGAAGTGACGCAGAGCTTTAGACAGATGATGAAACCGTTTGCCAAAGATATGTTTATAACTGCAGCTGCAATTCCAAACATCAAAGGTACCGGTGTAACCGTTCCATACCAGATAGTTTTAAAGTCAGATTCCTTTGAAGACTTGGAAGTCGCAAAGAAAAATCTAACGGAGTATCTGGCAAAGAAAAAAGGATTTGTCGATATCGATACAAATCTCGATGATTCAAAACCTCAGATAGATATAAATATATTAAGACAAAATGCAAACCGTCTTGGCATCTCCGCATCCCAGATTGCAGAAGCTATTTCGACGGCATTTTCAAGTGATTTGGAAATTTCATACTTTGAAGAGAATGGAAAACAGTACAACATCACTCTTAGATTTGATGATGAAAATAGAGTAAGTATTGATGATATTAAAAAGATTCAACTTCGTTCTGGTAACGGAGAGTTTGTTTATCTTGACGGTCTGGTAACATTTACCAAAAGTAAAGCATTGGCTTCTATAAATCACTTTGATAGACAGAGACAAGTAACTGTTTTCTCTGATTTGTTTGGCCTTGACCTTGGCGGAGCGGTTGCTTATACAAAAAAAGGCATAGATGCTCTGATGCCTGCGGGCGTGACGTACAGATTTACGGGATTTGCCGAGGAGATGGAAAAAACAGGTAAAGCTTTTGGCGCTGCCATCGGACTTTCTATCATACTTATGTTTATCATCTTGGCGATTCTTTATGAATCACTCATCCAACCAATAATCATAATGATGGCACTGCCTCTTAGTATCATTGGTGTGATGCTCGCACTTTATGCGTCAGGACTTCAGTTTAGTCTATTTGTAATGATAGGATTTATGCTTTTAATGGGTATGGTAGGTAAAAATGCCGTACTTCTTGTGGACTTTGCAAACGGTGCTCTTGAGAGAGGAAAGAGTGTGGATGAAGCATTGATTGAAGCGGGAGAAAAGAGACTTAGACCGATTTTAATGACAACGATTGCAATGGTGTTTGCCATGCTTCCATTAGCTATAGGTGATGGGCTTGGAAGCGAGACAAAAGCACCGATGTCCATCTCGATTATCGGCGGTCTGTTAAGTTCTATGGTACTGACACTTCTTGTCGTTCCGGTTATGTACAGATTGATTAATCCTATAGACAGTTTCTTGAAAAAGTTTTATGTGGTAAAAAGAATTAAATAGCTAAAATTACCGCATGAAGCACAAAAAAAAATTATTATCGTTACTTGTTGCAACTACATTAAGTGCCGATCAGTTCTCGTTTCAACTCTACAATGATTTTTTTGCAGGGACTGATCAGCATTTTACAAACGGGGTAGCGTTTAGCTGGCTTGACAATGCATATGAAAATAATGTCAGTAATTCTATAACTTCTTACAGTAACTTAATGATAGACACTTTTGAAACTTTATCTCCAAATGGACTTGACAAGTCCAAACGCTACAGTGCAGGTGCGAGTCTCTCTCAGATAATCATAACTCCTATAGACACGACTCTCTCCACTCCTCAGTATGATGATATCCCATATGCAGGATATTTGGCACTTAGTGGATATATTTTTGAATGGGATGAGAAGAGTTTTAATGAGTTAAGGATTGAACTTGGTGTAGTAGGTAAAGAATCACTGGCACAAGAGGTTCAAGATACTTTTCACAATATCATAAGAAACCATCATGCAAAAGGCTGGGACACTCAAATAGAGATTAAATATACTCTAAATCTACTATATAGATACGGTGAGACAAGTTGGAAATCTAATAAGAGTGGTTCATTAAGTATAGACTGGTTTAATCATACCGGTTTTGAGTTTGGAAATTTTGAGATAAGGGGTTTTGCAGGAACGATGTTTCGTATAGGAGACAACTATATTCAAAATTTTAATGTCCACTATCCATATCTTAAAGAAGAGGCCGGTTTGTTAGAGATAGAAAAGAATTCTCATGGTTTTGGTTGGGCTCTAAGTACAGGAATAAATGGCGAAATAGTAGGATACTCGTATATTATAGATCAAGCCCAAAAAGATGGGTATGATATCAGCAACAGAACATTTAATGTTTCTTTATACGTAGGGGCAGAACTCTACTACAATGTTCATAAACTCTCATACTTCTATCAATCTCACTCACCATATACAAATGAGCAAAATAATGCTGACACCTACGGTTCTTTTATGTACTCATATCAATTCTGATAAAACTCTAAGCATCTCGTTAATCTTTTGTTAAACTCGAATTTAAATATCGTTAATATCATAATCTTATACTTTTAACATCAAATATAAGGAGTTCACCATGAACAAGAAAATTATTTTAGGTTTAACAGCAACGGCACTACTTACTTCATCACTACAGGCTTTTAACGGACAAGGACAGATGGGTCAAGGTTCTAAACAAGGATTTAAGCAAGGTAAGATGATGATGCAAGGTCAAAGACATAAGGGTAAACATATGTTTATGAAGACAGTTATGATGCTTGACCTTAGTGATGAGCAAAGAACTAAAATAATAGCTATTGTAAAAAAGAGTATGGCAAGTATGCCAAATCCTCATGAAGC
The DNA here is from genome assembly GCF_041563495.1 of Sulfurimonas sp. GTDB lineage: Bacteria > Campylobacterota > Campylobacteria > Campylobacterales > Sulfurimonadaceae > Sulfurimonas. The sequence goes on along the minus strand of NZ_JBFFMZ010000012.1, from coordinate 27,379 downwards.
ATTTACAGAGACATCTTTTGATAAAAAGAAGTTCATTAAATTGGCAAATGAGAGAAGAGATGCTAAAATTGAGACAAGAGCAGATATGATTGAGAAAGTATATGCAGTTCTTGATGCTTCACAAAAGAAAGATTTAAAAACTATGCTTGACATGAAAGATATTATGAAAAAAAAGATGATGAAAGGTATGAATTGTAATGCTAAAAATTGCAATGGTGGAAGATGACAGTGAGTTGGCAGAAGTCCTGACTCAGTATCTCTGTAAGTTTAATATTTCAGTAACAAACTTTGAAGACCCTTTTATAGCTCTTAGTGCTATTGCTCTAGAGGAGTTTGATCTTATTATATTAGATTTGACTCTTCCTGGCATGGACGGCTTGGAAGTCTGTAAAGAGTTGGTTACTAAATATGATATTCCCATAATAATATCGAGTGCCAGAAGTGATATAACAGATAAAGTTATAGCACTCGAACTCGGAGCAGATGACTACCTTCCAAAACCTTATGACCCAAGAGAGTTGGAAGTAAGAATCAAGACGATACTTAGACGTTTTAACAAGAGCATGCCAAAGCCTGTGGAGGAAAAAAAGGAAGTTTTTACTTTAGATGAAGAAAAGCAAGAGATAAAAAAAGACGGCAAGTTCATAAAGTTCACTCCGGCAGAATTTCAGATAATGTCTTTAATGTGCAAAAGAAAAGGTTTTGTAGTTTCAAGATATGACATTCTCGATAGTTGTGATTTTTTAAACTCTGATGAAGATAGTGGAAGCATAGCGGTAATCATAAACAGGATAAGACATAAAATAGAAGAAGATCCTAAAAAACCGGAGTACTTTTTAACTATGAGAGGCGTGGGGTATAAACTGGTAGAATGAATAAAAACTCGATTATCTTTTCCATTACCATAACTTTTGTCATAGCCTTAGTCATGATACTAATAAGCTTTCTTATCTTATTTGCCGGTAGCCAAAAAAGAGAAGAGCATTTCACAAATAAAAGTAATATGGATGCTTCAAGAATGTTTTTAAGAGAATATAGGCATAGAGGTTTTTCAAAAGAGTTAGAAGAAAGTCTTCAAATGATGAACTTTTCAGTGATTACAGATGCAAGACTACAAAACAAGATACTAAATGATAAAAATATAAAAGAGCTTCACATTGAACAAAGAGGAAGAGCCAGAGTTCTCATTAAAAATTTAAAACTAAATGGCATTTACTATGTATATATACAAACACCAAGAGGTTCTTATCTGCTAGTTAACAATAATGAAATAAAAAACCATCAATACACTATAATTTTTGTGTTTTTAGTGATTTTTATTGTCTTTACATTTTTGTATATAACAACAATTAAGAAATTAAGACCATTAAAGACTTTAAAAGATAAAGTTCAAAATTTTGGAGATGAAGAGTTTGATATCTCTTGTGCAAGTGATGAAAAAGATGAGATTTCACTGTTGGCAAATGAGTTTGACAAATCAGCCAAAAAACTTAAAAAACTTCAAGAATCAAGAAATATATTTATAAGAAACATCATGCACGAGTTAAAGACGCCAATTACAAAGGGAAGGTTTTTAACTGAACTTCCACAAACCCAAGAAAATAAAGAAAAGATGCAAAAAGTCTTTTATCGGCTTGAATCATTAATCAATGAATTTGCATCTATTGAAGAGTTGATTTCAACTAAAAAGATACTGAAAAAAAAAGAGTATTATTTAGCTGATATTATTGACAATGCAGTTGACCTTTTAATGTGTGATGAAGAAGACGTTATCAAAGAGTTTGAAAATATTAAAATCAATGTTGATTTCATACTTTTTTCAATTGCCGTAAAAAATATACTTGATAATGGGATCAAATATTCTCAGGATAATAGAGTAGTTATTAAAACTCAAGATACAAAGATAATATTTGAAAATATTGGCAAAAAATTGATTTATCCATTAGAAGCCTACTATGAACCTTTTTTCAAAGCAGACAGTGTTAAATCAAATCAAAGTTTTGGATTAGGATTTTATATCATAAACAACATATTAAATGCTAATGGATATAAATTAGAATATGAATATGAAAAGGGTATAAATAGATTTATAATTTATTAAATTTTGTTCTTATTTGATACAAACTTTAGATAAAAAAAAGCTTTAGTTTTATTTAAATTTTTTCTTAATCTTCTTACGCTTTTATGATAATCCATTTCAATTATTTTTTTAATATAATTTTTTTTACAAAGTGCCTCTTTTTTCATCAGCGAAATATAAGTTTAACTTAAGTTTATCTCCATTACAATTAACTTTAATGAATGTTTATTCATAAGCTTTGATTTCCAAGATAAGGGGTAGATTATGATTGAAAAAAGAGAAACCTTGGCAAAAATGTTTAGTGCTACATGTATATTACCAAGTATGGAGAACAATCTTTTGGAAAGAAGGTGACATCAACATAGTAGTCGGCGGAAATAAGTTTGTGCAAGAAAAATAACATTAACATCATATAGTCAATAAGCTAGGAAAAATAATCTCTTTTTGGCTTTTTTTATTAAGGATAAATATGAAAACAGCAATAGTCGGTGCCGGTACCGTAATATACCAAGATGAAGGCATCGGAGTTTATGCTTCAAAATATATTGAAGAAAATTTTACATTTAAGGGTGATGTGACATTAGTTGATGGCGGTGTTTTGGGCTTTCAACTAATGACATACTATCAAGACTACGATAAAGTGATTATCCTTGATACTATAACAATGGATGATGAGGTCGGTTCTATCTATAATCTGCCTTCCCAAGAGCTGCTTGGGCTTGGAAGTTATAAACAGACTGCTCATGAAGTAGAGATTATAGAGATGCTAGAAATCTGTTCACTTCTTGAGAGGATGGCTGATGTAAATATCATAGGAATTGTCCCAAAAGATATAGAGAGTGTGAATATCGGTCTTACAATCGAGATGAAAAATAAGTTTCATCACTTGATTGATGCAGCAGTATCTGAGTTTGACAAGTCAGGTATAGAATATAAAAAAAACACAGACATCGTAAAACTAGATGATATAATAGAAAAATATGCAAATCCACAAAGTGAGTTTAAAAATGGCTATCAAACAAGTAATTAAATACACAAGCGACAGTAAATATTTTGCAGGTTTTTTGCAATTCATGATAAAAGAAAGCGGTGTCGTTGGAAGTGTTTCTCAGGCTGATGATTCTATTGTGATTAGATTAGATGATTCCAATCAACAGGCGATATCTGATTTTAGCCAATTATCAAATAAATATTTGGCACATTCGCTATTTTTAGGAGATATACAGACTATACAAGTTGACTCACAAGGTTTAGAGTCAGATTTTAAATCACCTACTTATAATATATCAGCATGTCCAAGATGCTTAGAAAAATTAACTGATCCCTCAAGCCAAGATTACTTGAATGATTCTCTAAAATGTACTCACTACTCAAACGAGGCAAATGAAGAGTTCTTGGATTCTAAATACTACTCCCCGCATTACAGTGAGGGAAGTGATCTCTTGGTAGTAGATCCAAACAGTGTAAATAAACACTTTATAATGACTAAAGAAGAGATAAAAGCACTCTTTAGCATAGAAAAACCTACTCTAAAAGTTACTATCAAAGATAAAGTGCTAAGAGAGTTAACGGGGAAAAATTTTATAAACATAAAATCTCCGTACAGTGTAAAAAGCAATTTGGTTGCTCTTAATGCAAGAGAGAGTGAAGTTGAGTACCTATTCTTTGATGGCAGTGATGATTTAAAAGTCGTCGTTGTTCAAGACAATATAACTGTCATTAGAGATGCAAGAGGCGTTACAAAAGAGTTAAAAGAGTTGGACAGTGACAGCACTATTAACAGATTTTTAAACATTTCCCAAGAAGCAGGTTATGAAAAGGGTTCTATTACCGCAAATCTAAGTACAAGAGGTGGCATCTCATTTATAGTCTCAAACGAGGCAGGAAATAAAAAGGTCATAACTTTTCAAGATTTTAAATTAAAAGCTGTTTTAGACTTGATGAGTAAAGATGAAAATAAATCAAAACTTCTTTTAAACTTTGAGAAAAAATTTCCGCAATTGATGCAAGAACTTCGCCAAAATGATGAATACGGTATGTTTGAGACAATCGCAGCAATTTTAGAATTAAAAGATAAAAGTTTTGAGTCAGTAAGTGACAAGTCTTTAGAGTTTCACGGTAACGGCGGGTTGAAGATAGATACCGCTTTTAGTGATGAAGGTTTCGACTATGTCTCTTTTATCGGTTCTATCATGAGTTTTAAACTTGCAGACACCGACGAACATTACTTGGCTTACTCCATTTTTGAAGCTCTTGGCGATATGGTTATATCAACTTTTGGGCAGTTAAAAACAAAGTTTAAAATTGACAAATTCGTGATGATGGGTGATATATTTGAAAACAGTGTCTTATACAGCAGAATACTGAGTAAATTTCAATTGAGCAGCCCTTACTTCTCTAAAGGTTTTGCTTTAGATGATTATACATAGTATAATTGCTCAAGAAGTTAAGGAGATGATATATTGTTAAGCAAAAAAGAACAGAGAAAAGAGCAGATAATGCAAGGTGCATTGGAACTTTTTTCTTTAAAAGGTTTTTATAACACTACTATTCCAGACATTGCAAATGCACTTAAGATGAGTGTAGGTAATATGTACAATTATTTTAAATCAAAAGATATACTGGCTAAAGAGATTATAAAATATATATCAATATATCTTGGACATAAGATAAAAGAGATCAATGAGCAGGATATATCCACGCAGGAAAAAACAAGAAAGATAATAGAAGTATATTTCCAGACAGCCATGCAAAAACCTGAGATGATAGACTACTTTTTAAGAATATATCTCTCAACTCGTGAAGTGTTTAAAGAGGGGTGCGAAGGAATGATCTGTGTAAACGAGTTTGTTACAGAGATTATGATTTATTTTGAAGAAGGCGTTAAATGCGGAGATTTGAGAGATCAAGACTTTTTTAGTGCTTTTGGACTTTTCATGGGTTACCTTGGCGGAATGGTCTTTTTAAAAGGCGAAAACATCTTGCCAAAAGAGCTGGATGATTATGTCGATGATATTTCACATAATATATATAAAGCGTTGAGTGCATAAATATTATGAACAATAAAGTGAGAGTGCTGTGGCTAAGTTCCATAGCCTGTAACGGCAACACTCACTCTTTTTTAAACTATCCGTATATGGAACAATTTTTAGAAGATTTTGAGTTCATATACCATCCCATTATAGATTCCAAATACTCACTCAAAGAGATAGTCACAGATGATATAGCATGTGATATACTGCTTATAGAAGGCTCAATATCGAGTGAGTTTAAAAGAGCAGATGTCTCCGTTGTAGAGATAATAAAAAAATATGCAAATATTGTCAAGAAAATAGTAACAGTCGGTACATGTGCTACATTTGGAGGAATATTCAGAGATAGCGATTACAAAGATACTACAGGTTTGCACTTTGACAAAGACAAAAGAGTTGATAATTTTGAGCAGTTGGTAGAGAAGACTATCTCGGTATCCGGATGTCCGGTTCATCCTGAGACTCTTGTAAATACTATGTACGCCATTAAAAAGAGTGTTGACCTGCAACTGGATGATTTTTTAAGACCAAAAGAGTTTTATGCCTATACGGTTCATAACGGCTGCACAAGAAACGAATATTTTGAATACAAAGTAGACAATCATAAGTTCGGTGAGCTTGAAGGATGCATGTTTTACGATCATGGCTGTCAGGCTCCGTTTACACATGCAAGCTGTAACAAGACTCTTTGGAACGAGGTCAATTCCAAGACAAGGGCAGGGATGCCGTGTGTCGGATGCACCGAACCTGCATTTCCAAAAGAAAATCTTTTCGGTACGAAGAAAAATATGGGGATTCCTCAAGACCTTCCTATAGGCGTCGGCAAAAGAACATATTTGACTCTTGCCGGAATTACAAAAGCATTTACAATAGATAGATTAGAAAAGAAGTTATTTGATGATTGAGCTAATAGAAAAAATAGAGGGTGAAGCAAAATTGGATTTTAGTTTTGCAAATGGGAAGATTGATTTTGTAGATATCGAGTTTATGACTGCAAGAAACATAGAAAACATCTTAAGAGGCAAGTCTCCTTTAGATGCTCTTGTAATAAACCCAAGAGTATGCGGCATCTGCGGGCATGCTCACCTTATAGCTACGGTAAAAGCTCTTGAAGACTGTTATGATAACGTAGAGATATCCAACAAGGCCCAGATAATCAGAGAACTAACACTTACCTTTGAGCTTATACAAAATCACTTTAAGTGGTTTTATCTTACCATGAGACCTCTTTTTGGAGAGAAACAAGAAGTACTTAAAGCTACATATCCGACTCAGCTTATGGCAAAAGCAATAGCTGTCTTTGGAGGGCAGTATCCGCATACATCTTACGCTATAGTGGGTGGTGTTGTATGTGATGTGACAGAGATAGACCTCATTAAAGTAAAACACTACATAGAAGAGACAATAAATTTTTTTGAAAAAAACCTTGTAGAAGCTGATACTAAAGATTTTCTTGTCTGTGACAATGTAGATAAAGTACTAAAGAAAAACGGTGACTTGCCGGATATCTTAAAAGAGATAAAAAAGAAAAAATATCTTCAACATGGAAAATCATACGACAGATTTATAGCCTTTGGCGAGAACAGTTACTTTACCAAAGGCAAATCCCATAAGACTATAACTTCACATAATCTTTCACTAGAACATGTAAAAGAGTATAGCAATCCAAACTCTTTGGCAAAAAATGTAATGTATAAAGATAAATATTACGAAGTAGGACCTCTATCTCGTGCTATGATAAACAAAATACCGCTTGTAAAAGATGCACACAGAAGATTCGGTGATAATATCTTCAGCAGAATTATCGCCAGAGTATGTGAAATACCGCAACTTTTAAACCACTCAAAAGAACTGTTGGAACAACTTGATCTTAGCGAGCCCTCATATATAGAACCCTCTATAGACATTAGTCATATCAGCGGTTACGGTGAAAGTGCCGTTGAAGCAGCAAGAGGTTCTTTGATTCATAAGGTCAATATTGAAAACGGAGTAATTACAAATTATGAGATAATAACTCCGACTCAGTGGAACTTGGGAAACGGGACTAAAGAAAATCTTGGAATTTCTCAAAAAGCTATGATAGGGTTACAAGATGTAAAAACTGCCGAGCTTGTTTTTAAAACTTTTGATGTCTGTTCTGTTTGTACTACTCATTAATCTACTAAATAAATTTAACAAGGGTAAGCCCCTTGTATACAAAGTTACTTCTTAAAAAAACACCATGTATTTGTTTTAATTATCAAAAACTTGCTCCTCTGTTTGTCACTTTTTAAGTTTTTAAATTAAGCTACACATAAGTTATATTTATATAGACTTCTAACTGAATGATTATTCATTTATGAATAAGAATAAGCAAAAGGAGTAAATTATGGTGAATGACACTCTATATAAAAAGTTGTCAGCTAGAGTAAATGAGTTATCAAAGTTACCTAAACTAGATGATCAAAAATCAATTCCTGAGTTGATTAAAGAGAATGGTTTTACAAGAAGAGATTTTATGACATGGGCAGGTGGTATGACCGCTATGTTAGCACTTCCTTCAAGTTTTACACCATTAATCGCAAAGGCGGCAGAGGTTGCGGACAGACTTCCTGTTGTTTGGTTGCACATGGCAGAATGTACCGGATGTACTGAATCATTACTAAGATCAGCGAGTCCAAGTATAGACAGTTTGATTTTTGATCATATATCTTTAGAGTATCAAGAGACGATAATGTCGGCGGCTGGTTGGCAAGCAGAACAAAATCTTGAAAATGCTATTGAGAAATATAAAGGCAGATATGTTCTAATGGTTGAAGGTGGCATCCCTCACGGTGAAGGTAGCCATTTCTTGACAATTGGAGGACATGGTAAGACTGGTGAGCAGAGTGCTATAGACGCATCTGAACATGCAGCGGCAATTTTTGCAATCGGTACTTGTTCATCATTTGGCGGTGTTCAAGCAGCAGCTCCAAATCCTACAAATGCAACTTCACTTAGCAATGTAACAAGTAAACCTGTTATCAATGTTCCGGGCTGTCCTCCTAGTGAAAGCAATATAGTCGGAACACTGTTACACTTTTTACTTTATGGGACCCTTCCTGCACTAGATGCTTACAACAGACCAAAATGGGCTTATGGACTTAGAATCCACGATATGTGTGAGAGACGCGGTCACTTTGATGCAGGTGAGTTCGTAGAAGAGTTCGGTGATGACGGAGCTAAAAATGGTTTTTGTCTGTACAAAGTAGGTTGTAAAGGTCCTTACACATTTAACAACTGTTCAAGACAGAAGTTCAATGAAGGAACATCATGGCCTGTTCAAGCCGGACACGGTTGTGCAGGATGTAGTGAACCTGATTTCTGGGATACTATGGGTGTTTTACATGAACCACTTGCGGACAGACTTTTCCATACGACATTCGGTGGATTGGGTGCAGATGCAACGGCAGACAAGATTGGTTTAGGATTATTGACTGTTACGGCAGTTGGAATCGCAGCACACGCAGCAATATCGGCTGTCAAAAAACCAAAAGAATAATCGAGGAGTTTAATTATGTCAAAAAGAGTAATAGTAGATCCGATAACAAGAATAGAAGGACATTTAAGAGCCGAAGTTATTGTTGGTGATGATGGAATAGTTAAAGATGCTTTCGTATCTTCAACTTTATGGAGAGGACTTGAAGTAATCGCTAAAGGAAGAGATCCGAGAAACGTACCGCTTATGATGCAAAGAATCTGCGGTGTTTGTACATACTCTCACTATCTTAAAAGTACAATGGCGGTTGAAGATGCACTTGGAATCAAGATTCCTTACAATGCCGAACTTGTAAGATCGTTGATGAATGCAGCACTTTTCATTCATGACCATGTTGTTCACTTTTATCACCTTCACGGTGTTGACTGGGTTGATATTGTATCAGCACTTAGTGCAGACCCTGCAAAAGCAAGTAAATTAGCATTTAAATATTGTGACAATCCTGTAGGTACTGGTGAGAATGAACTTAAACTGGTAAAAGAGAAGATCGCTAAATTTGCTAAAAACCCTCAAGGACTCGGGCCGTTTGCAAATGCATACTGGGGACACGGAACATATAAATTGACTCCTGAGCAAAACCTGATCGCGCTTTCTCACTATTTGCAAGCACTTGAAATCCAAAGAACGGCTGCTCAACTTTTAGCTATCTTTGGCGGTAAAAATCCACATCCACAAAGTCTTGCGGTCGGTGGTGTTACTTGTGTTATGGATATCCTAAATCCTGCAAAAATGGGTGAGTACATGACTAAGTTCAAAGTACTTGCTAACTTTATTAACAATGCATATTACGCAGATATCGTTATGGCTGCTGAAATGTATAAAACTGAAGGTTCAGTTGTTAAACCTGCCGGTGTTAAAAACTTCATGGCTCATGAGGATTTCATTGTAGGACGCGGTGACAGACTTTTTGAAAGTGGAATCGTTTATGATGGAGACCTAAGTAAAGTTTTCGAAATCGATGAAGACTTAATTACAGAAGAGGCAACACACTCTTGGTACCAAAATGATAAAGCACTTCACCCGTATGACGGTGAGACTGAACCTAACTATACAGGTTTTGTAGATGGTGAAACTGTTGGTCCTGACGGTAAGATGATTCATTCTAAGCAGATTAATGAAAATGAAAAATACTCTTGGATTAAATCACCTAGATATGACGGAAAACCTATGGAAGTAGGACCTTTAGCATGTATGGTTGTAAGTTATGCAAAAGGTAATAAAAAAGTTCAAAAAGTTGTTAATGATTTCTTAAAAACGACAGGTCTTCCTGCAGCAGCTCTATTTACTACACTTGGTAGAACAGCGGCAAGAATGCTACAGGCAAAACTAATCGGTGACAATGCACTAATCGCATTTAACAATCTGATTGAGAACCTAAAAGTCGATCAAGAGACTTGTGCTACTTATACTATTGATAAAAACAAAGAGTATAAAGGCAGAGGTATCGGTGATGTTCCAAGAGGAATGTTAAGTCACTGGGTTAGAATCAAAAACGGTGTTGTTGAAAATTATCAAGCTGTTGTTCCATCAACTTGGAATGCGGGACCTATGGATGCTAACGGTCAAAAAGGACCATATGAAGCTGATTTGATTGGTCTTAAAATCGAGAATTTAACACAGCCATTAGAGATTATTAGAATTATTCACTCTTATGACCCTTGTATCGCATGTGCGGTTCACGTAATGGATACAAAAGGGAATAAACTGAGTGAATACAAACTAGATCCTATTTATGGTGGATGTAGCGTATAAAAGGAGAAGCTATGATTAGTGAAGCTAGTAACGATATCAAATTAGAACAAGAGATAGAACAAGAGCTGGAATTTTCATCTGCCTACAGATGGCAACATTGGATAAGAGCGGTGTCTATTGTTGTTTTAATGGTGACCGGATTTTATATAGCAGTTCCTTTTTTAACCCCTGCAGTAAATGCTGAACCTACAAATTTTATGCAGGCCTTGATGAGATCATGGCACATAATTTTTGGTTTTGTACTAATATCTGCGGTGATGTTTAAAAGTTATCTTTTTGTTTTTGGAAGAAAACATGAGATGGAAAGAGCGGCTTTTAAAGATATTTTAAATCCAAAAATTTGGATAAAACAAGTAGGTTATTACATGCTGATTGCAAAGCATCCAAAACTTAGCGGGGTTTACAACCCTCTTCAGTTTATGGCTTATGCAACTCTGTATATTATGTTGTTTGGTCTGATTATTACGGGACTTATTCTTTATGTTCATGTATATCATAACGGACTTGGAGCAGATCTTTACGATGTTATGAAAAGCATTGAAGTTATGCTAGGCGGACTTGCTGTAGTCCGTACTATTCATCACATACTCACATGGGGTGTGATTTTGTTTGTCGTAGGTCATATTTATATGGCTATATATAATGCCATCTTTGGAAAAGAAGGTGGAATGGACGCTATTTTTAGCGGTATGAAGTGGCATAAAAAACACTAGTTAAAAAGCAAGGTTTTCCTTGCTTTTTGTTAGAAAAAATAAGATTTTTACAAACAATCATTTTAGCCTCATAATGATTGTTTGTAAAATCTTATTGAAGATTTATATATAGAGGTGTGATATGAAAATATTAATACTAGGCATAGGAAATGTACTCTTTGGAGATGAAGGCATAGGTGTTCATCTGGCAAATTATCTCGATGAGAAATATAACTTTATATCTGATGAGCATACTGTAGATGTCATAGACGGCGGAACACTTGCTCAGATATTGATACCGATCATCACAGACTATGACAGAGTTTTGATTATAGACTGTGTAAATGTTGTAGATGGAGATATCGGAGATGTATACAGTTTTGACTTTGATGATGTTCCTGATTTTATAACTTGGGAAGGAAGTGCTCATGAAGTAGAGATGCTTCAAACCCTTCAAATGATAGAGATGCTTGGAGATTTACCGCCTGTAAAAATAGTAGGTGTGATTCCCTATGTAATCGGTGAAGATACAACTTTTACGATGACAAACGAAGTTATTGAAGCTAGTAAAACGATGGAACACTCTATCATCAATTATTTAAAAGAGTTGAATGTAGAGACAACTTTAAAAAATAGTGGTGCGATATTGCAAGAAGTTGCAAGAACATCATACTTAAGGGGTACACAATGGTATTAGAATTTTTATTTGAATATTCATCTTCGTCGTTAGTATATGACAAAGTATTGCTAAAAGCACTTGAAGGCTCAGAACTTGAGGGCAGACTTGTAAAGAGTGACACTGAAATAAAGTTATATGTAGAAGCAGAGGATAGTGATTTATTGGAGAAGTTTGCAAATGAGTTGTCTTTGGTATTGCCTCACTCAATCTTCTTGCGCAATACAGAAGTTAATGTCGTAGATGCTATGCCTGACAATGATTTTATTCTGCCTCAGGTAGACAAACCGGCTCTCTCTTTTTGTCCAAGCTGTCTCTCTGAAGTTTTAGATGAGTCAAGTGAGAATTACTATAACCCACATTGCGAGTGTGATGTCTGTGGATATGGTTCCAAAGGAAAAAGAGGAAACTATAAGAGCCTCTTTGAGCAGATAGCAAACACCATAAATAGCGGTATGAGCGTAAAAGTAAATACTTTTTACGGAGAGTATTATCTAGGTAAGCTGGATGCTAAGTGTAATGAAATCTCTTTTGATGTGTTAAGTTATGATCTGGCAACAATCTCAAAGTACACAAATGTAACAAAAAACGAGACTATTGCTTTGGGTGCGATAGAAAAACCTCTTATCGGCTTAAAAACAAACCTAAAGTTCAAGACGGATTTTGAAGGCGTAGAAGAAGAGTTATTAAGATTTAAACTTGCAGATGATTTTGTACTCTACTTAACTATGGTAGAGCTGCATAAACTAGGTGTAGATTGTGTTTTTATCACTAAAGGTGAGATGAAACACGAGAGTGAACTTCTCATAGCTGATTTTAAAGAGACTATGGAACCGATAGAGTGTGTTGTAAGCGAGAGAAACATAGTTATTCTCAGAGGAGATAAAGGTCTTCCGAATTTTGAACTTACAAATGAAGCAGTAATTCCATATATCGGAACTTTTAACTCCGTAATCAAGGAACATGATTTTAAAGAAAAGACTGTCGTCGGTTTGAATATGAGTAAAGACTACCATAACAACATACTTGTTTACGGTAAAAAATTTGGACTTATAGAGTACTTGTCTTTCAAGTCTGAGTATAGCTCTGTTGCTGAGATTTTTAAAGCAATAGCAGATACAAACGAGACAGGAATAAAGCTTCTTAAAAATTATAAAAATGAATATACTGATCTTTATGAAAAAGTTTCTCTTATAACATTTGATGAAAAAGAGTTAAATGTTTATAAACTCTGGGGAATTATTTCTATCATTTTAGGGTATAGTAATAACAAAGATATTTATAGTTCAGCAGAGAAGTTGGAAAACAATGCAAAATCTTTTTCAGGTTCCAAAGGTCCTAGAATAGATTACAAATTGCAAAATATTGACTCCAAAGTTTATCTGGATCCATTGATGGTAATCAGAACAGCGATGACTTTTAAACTTGCAGGAGTCGATAGTTTGTGTCTGTCATATGGAGTGGTTGAGAGTTTTGTTGAGTTCTTGTCGGGACAACTTGATGAGATAAAACAAAACATGAATAACGACGTAGTTGTTGCTACTGGTTCACTGCTTGGTAATAAACATTTATTCAGCAAGTTAGATAAAGAAGTCTCAGTAAACCATGAACTATATTTCAACAAAGAATTACCGGTGGATGGGATAAACATTAGATATGGCGGAAACGAATTACTCTACAGTTAAAAGATTCAGATTTAAGATATTTGGTCAGGTCCAAGGAGTTGGATTTCGTCCATTTGTTTACAAAATAGCAAATGAATTAAAACTTAACGGATTTGTAAAAAACAGTGAGAACGGTGTTGATCTGGAACTTGAAGGTAAAAGCCCTCAAATACAAGAGTTTATAAATATACTAAACTCGGACAGATTGCCTCCGCTGGCACGCATAGATAAAATAGAACAAATAGAGGTAGAAGCTCTTTATAGGGAACAGTTTGAAATAATACACTCGACACTAAATGTCAACAATGGCTCAAAAGTAGCATTGGTAATACCTGACATGGCTATCTGCAACGAATGTATTTTGGATGTTGACTCCCCTTATAAACCGAAATATTACGATTATTTTGCCACAACCTGCACAAATTGTGGCCCAAGATACAGTATTATTCAAACTGTTCCTTATGACAGAGAAAATACCTCTATGAGCACATTTGAAATGTGCGACTCATGTGAATCCGAGTACACAGACCCGCTAAACAGACGCTACCATGCACAACCTATCTCATGCAACAGTTGCGGACCGACATTATCTGACACCATAGAAAAAACGGCAAAATTTATAAAAGACGGAAAAATAGTTGCCATCAAAGGTCTCGGCGGTTTTCATATTATCTGCGATGCGACAAATGATGAGGTCATAAAGAGATTAAGACTACACAAAAACAGACCGACTAAACCGCTTGCGATTATGTGCAAGGATTTAGAACAGGTGAAACTTTTGGCATCTGCATCTGAGAAAGAAGAAGAACTTTTAGCATCTAAAGAAGCTCCGATAGTTATTTTAAAGAAGGCTCCAGATGCGAAGATAAAGATATCTGATGAAGTGGCTCCAAACATAGACAGGATAGGGTGCTTTTTGCCGTATACGGCGCTTCACCATCTTTTGTTTAAGCAACTCAAAAACCCAATAGTGGCGACAAGTGCGAACCTTGGAAGCGAGCCGATTATCATCAAAGCACGAGATATAAAAGAAAAACTCCCGTTTGTAGATTTTGTGCTTGATTTTGACAGAGATATAGTAAACGGTGTGGATGATTCTTTGGTTCAAGTTGTAGATGCAAAGATGCAGATTCTAAGGCTCGCTAGAGGATATGCTCCAAAGGTTATAAAGCTTTCGTTTAAGTCTGAGAAAAAAATCTTGGCAGTGGGGGCAAATGCTAAAAATGCAATCGCTTTTGTCATAGAAGACAGCATCATAATCTCTCCACACATAGGTGATTTGGGCTCACTAAAAGCCTTTGAGTTTTTTGAACGTACCATAGAGACTTTTAAAAAGTTTTATGACTTTGAACCTGATGTGATTGTCCACGATATGCATCCAAACTATGAGACTACAAAATGGGCAAAGAGACAAAACAAGCAGCTTGTAGAAGTACAGCATCACTTGGCACACATCTACGCTTGTAAGGCCGAGTTTGGTCTGAGTGGGGATTACTTAGGTTTTAGTTTTGACGGTACAGGTTATGGTAGTGATAAGAAACTTTGGGGTGGAGAGATATTTGTCGGTGATGAGAGAAAATACACTTTCAAACCGCTAAAACTTTTAGGTGGAGAAAAGGCTATAAAAGAGCCTCGCCGTGTTGCCCTTAGTATGCTTTTTGATAACTACTCACTTGATGAAGTTCTAAGTCTTGATTTGGATTTAGTAAAGTCATTTAAAGAGAGCGAGATTAAAATCTTGTATCAAAGCCACACTAAAAACCTAAATGCACCTCTAAGTTCTTCAGTCGGAAGACTCTTCGATGCAATGGCAAGTTTTTCAAGCCTGTTGCAGTTTCAAAGTTATGAGGGAGAGGCTGGACTAATCTGTGAGCAGAACTATAACCCAAAAGTAACAGATGCTTACGAGTACACAATAGTCGATGACATTATAGATATAGAGTTCGACTTTTTTGACAAAGAGTTAGTAACAAGATTTATAAACACACTTGCCCAGATAGTTATAGATGTATCAAAAAAAGAAAAGATGGAAGTAATACTCAGTGGCGGAGTATTTCAAAATAAAACACTTCTAGAACTTGTGGCATCTGGACTTAAGAGAGAAAATATACAACATTACTACCAGCAGGAAACACCTATTAATGATGGTGGAATAGCTTTGGGTCAGATATATTATTTGTTAAAATCTAATATATAATAAGGTATACTTTATTCATTGTAATCTTTATATTTAGGGTCTGAATTTGAAATCACTTCTGCTGTTAATAGCTGTTTTTTTAGTAGCGAGTATATCTGCTTTTGCAAATGATAAAGTGTCTTTGCAACTTCTTTGGAAACATCAGTTTGAATTTGCAGGTTTTTACATGGCTAAAGAGAAGGGCTTTTACACACAAGCCGGTCTAGATGTTGAAATCAAAGAGTTTAACTATGGTATAAACATTGTTGATGATGTGCTCTCAGGAGTCTCAGATGTCGGTGTAGGCCGTTCATCGTTGGTTCTAGAAAAGCTAAAAGGTAAAGATATAGTTCTCTTAAGTGCTATTTATCAAAGCTCTCCCTATGTGCTTATATCAAAGCAGCGTCCAGATTTGCTAAATATAGAAGACTTTAAAAATAAAAAAATCATGCTCTCAGATGATACGGCTTTGGTCGCTTCAATATTATCGATGATGAAAACAAAAGATATAAAACCTTCAGATTACACAGAAGTTCCCCATAGTTTTAACATAAACGATCTCGTACACGACAAAGTGGACCTGATGACTACATACTTGTCTAACGAACCGTTTCACATGATAGAAGCAGGTGCGGGTTTTAAAGTCTTTGATCCAAAGGATTACGGTTTTGATTTTTATGCTGATATTGTATTTACTTCAAAGAATTATTTAGATTCAAATCCTAAAAAGGTAGAGAACTTTCATAGTGCTACTTTAAAAGGCTGGGAGTACGCTTTTTCTCACATAGAAGAGAGCGTTGAAATAATATTTAAAAAATACAATTCTCAAAATAAAAGTAAAGAAGCATTGTTTTATGAGGCAAATATACTTAAAGAGTTGGCATATAAAGGAGAAGCCAAGTTTGGTAATATAAACGAAGTCAGAATACAGGAGATAGCAAACATATATAAACTGCTTGGATTTACAAACAAGTCAGATACCTATTTAAGCGGTTTGATCTATGAGCCTTATGACTTATTTAATATATTAAAGAAAATATTCACTCTGAAACTTATACTAAGTGTTACAGGGATCATTTTATTTATCTATTTAATGAGTATATATAAGCAGTACATTTTAAAAATAGAGAATAAAAATTTAGAAAAAATTGTAAATGAAAAAACTAAAGAACTGCAAAAATACAACGAAAAATTAGAAAAACAGAAAGAACTATATGATTTGGTTTTTGAAAAAGCATCAGGCGGTGTTTTATTGATAGATCCAAAAAATAATAAATTCATCGAGTGTAATGACCAAGTTGTAGAATTGTTGAATGCAAAATCCAAAGAGGATGTTCTAAACAGGCATCCATCTGAACTCTCACCTGAGTTTCAGCCTGACGGGCAGAGAAGTGATGAAAAGGCAGATGCAGTTATAAAGCTTGCAATGGAGCTAGGCACATATTCTTTTGAATGGCTGCACAAAAGAGTCACAGGAGAAGAGTTTTGGGCGGAGATTATTTTAACAAAAATAGCAATTGACACGAATGATATGCTTTATGTTACATGGAAAGATATAAATGAAAAAAAACAGGTACAGCAGGAACTTCAAAAGAGCAAAAACACACTTCAACTTTTAAACGAAAACCTTGAAGAGAAGATAAAAGAGAGAACTCGAGAATTAGAAAATGCACTCAATGTAAAGTCTAACTTTTTAGCAAATATGTCACATGAGATACGTACCCCGTTAAACGGTATCGTCGGCTTTGTTGATATTTTATATAAAAACGAAACAGATGATGCTAAAAAAGATAAACTCCAAATTATAAAAAAATCTAGTGACTTACTACTATCAATCATAAACGATATCCTCGATTTCTCTAAGATAGAGAGCAAAAAGCTGCTTATTGAAAGTGTGCCCATAGATACAATAGAGATATTTAAACATATAACAGAACTCTTTTTTGATAATGCAAAAGAGAAAGAAATCTGTATAGTTTTAAATATAGATAAAGACCTGCCTAAAAAGACACTCGGAGATGCTACCAGGTTGAAGCAAGTGTTTTCAAACATATTGAGCAATGCGATAAAATTTGCCAATGAAGGGACAAATATAGTTGTAAATGTTAAATATCTAAGTGATTCAAACAAACTCTATTGTGAAGTCATTGATAGCGGAATAGGGATAGAACCAAGTAGGATAGAATTTATATATAATTCGTTTGAGCAAGCTGACAGCAGTGTAAGCAGGAGTTATGGCGGTACAGGCTTGGGACTTGCCATATCAAAGACTTTAGTCGAACTGATGGGCGGAAATATAGGTGTAGAAAGTGAGTTGGGAGTCGGAAGCAAGTTCTACTTTACTGTAGCTCTGCATGAAGTGATCCCAGACATAACAGCTAAGCCATACGTTAGTGAGCAAAACAAAAAATTAAGTGCTAAGGTGTTGATAGTCGAAGATAATAAAACAAACCAGTTGCTGCTTGAGTTACTGCTTGAAGAGTTAAATCTTGATAGCGATATTGCCAATGACGGTATCGAAGCCATAGAAATGCTCAAGACAAATAGATATGACTTGGTTTTAATGGATGAGAATATGCCAAATATGAGTGGTTTGGAAGCAACCAGGGTTATAAGAACCACGAAATATGGGAAGGATGTACCAATTATCGCAGTGACAGCTAACGCACTTAAGGATGATAAAAATAAGTTTATTCAAAATGGAATGAATGATTATTTGTCTAAGCCTATAGACGTTAAAAAATTTAAGCAGATTCTTTATAGATATTTATAAAGAAAACTTTTTAATATCAATATTTGATCTTCTTGTGAGTTGTTAAACTTAAATTCTATCTCTTTTAGGTAGTAAAAAAAGTTTTTATCTCTGATGCCTTTGTACTTTAAAATCTCCTGCTCAAAAAAAATCCAAAACTTAGTTATGAGATTTTCTCTCTTTTGAGTCTTTGAGATTTTATTTAGCATCATGAACTTTGAAAACTCTTTGAAGTGGGCTTCCTGCGCTCCCGAGTCTAAAAACTCGTTTTTATATCTGTTTAGATTTGGCATCAGCATATTGTAGATTTTATCTTCATAGTGGAATGTTAAAAAGTTTTGGGCATCAAAGATGTTTTCTTTTACTTTCTTTTTGCTCTGGTTGAGATAAATATACTCGTCATATTCAAGCACGTCTTTTCCTTGGTAAGCATCTTCTAAAAAGTTTGCTATCAGCCCTCGAAAAAGTTCAAATCTTGTTTTGACCGTAAGATAATTTATGCCTAAATAATCGGCACTCTGATTGGCTGTCATGCTTTTGCAAAAGCACTCTATAAGCTCAAAATCTCTTTTGATTTTCTGCGGTGAGAACTTTTTTTTACAGGCAGAACACTTGAGTTGTCCTGATTTTAGTTCGTATAATTTTTTATTATTGCAATAAATACAGTTCATATATGAATTTTAGCATAATTTAGTCCCAAAAACATATAAGAAAACAAGTAATTAACTTTAGATTAAAATTAAAAAATGTAATATAGTGAATACGTATTCATAAAAAGGATTTTGCTTATGGAAAATTTAGGGTTACTACTTATTTTCTGGTATGGTATTTTACATGCATTTGGACCGGATCACCTAACGGCAATAGCTGATTTTTCTATCGGTAAGAGTAAAAAGAAGACTATGACAATTACGGCTTTGTTCGCTGTCGGTCACGGGCTTACCCTTTTTATATTTGCAAAGATTTTAGACACTTACAACATAAGTGAGTCTCTTTTAGGTTATGGAGATATTATCTCTGCATCTGTGATACTGGCTATGGGAGTTTACCTGCTGTTTATGGTTTTTGATGACCGTATTCAACTAAAAAAACACAATCACCACGGAAAAGAGCATATACATATCTGGTTTGGAAAAAATCACGAGCATGATAACAACAGCGATACGGCTTCGGCATTTACAGTCGGAGCACTGATGGGTATAGGCGGAGTCAGAGGGATGCTTGTAACTCTTGGCATGGTTGAGGCCAACAGTGTTAACATGACTATGGTATTTGCATTTTCTTTGGGTGTTATGGTCATCTTCGTAGGTTTTGGTAGTGTGATATTGTATATCAACAAAAATCTATTAAACTCAAAACAAAATTTAAAAAGAGTGTTTGCAACTGCTGGAGTAATTTCAATAGTTGTAGGCTCAAATATGCTTTTGGCATAGATAAAACAATAAAGGAATATATATTATGTGTAAAGATTGCGGTTGTAGTATAACAGATAGCGTGGGACATTCTCACGGACATAGTCATTCTCACGGAGATAAGAGCCATACTCATGAACACTTTCACGGAAGTTCTCACGAGCATCAAGATGCACATCAGCATCTACATGATAACCCACAGCTCAATGATCCAAAGACTATCTCTATCATAACAAAGATTTTAGATAAAAACGATCATGAAGCTCATCACAACAGAGAACATTTTAACTCTCACGGTGTACTTAGCATTAACCTTATGAGTAGCCCGGGAAGTGGGAAAACAACACTTCTTGAATACTTGGCAGATGTGGTTGACTTTGAGTTTGGTGTAGTCGAGGGTGATTTAGAGACAAGCAGAGATGCCGATAGACTAAAAGCCAAAGGCATACCTGCTCATCAGATTCAAACAGGTTCGGCTTGTCATCTGGATGCCTTTATGGTTCACAAGGCTCTTCATCATATGGACTTAGATAACCTTGATGTGTGTTTTGTGGAAAATGTAGGTAACCTTGTTTGTCCTGCATCTTACGATGTTGGAAGTCACTTAAATATTGTTCTCGTTTCAGTTCCAGAAGGTGAAGACAAGATAGCAAAATATCCTGTTATGTTTCGTCAGGCAGATTTGATTTTATTTACAAAAGTGGATTTGCTTCCGTACTTTGAATATGACATTGAAAAAGAAAAAGCAGATGCAAGAAAGATAAAACCAAACGTTGACATACTCGAAGTCAGCACAAAAGATGAAGAGAGCTTGAAAAAAGTGGCATCTTGGATTAAATTTAAAATGGGGATGAGATAATGTGTTTATCAATACCGTCGAAAGTAGTTAAGATAGATAAAGAACAAAACATAGCGACAGTTGATACCATGGGTGTTCAACGAGATGCAAGCTTAGACCTTATGGCTGATGGTGAAGTCTCTATCGGCGACTATGTACTTCTTCACATCGGTTTTATTATGAACAAGATAGATGAAGAAGATGCACTCCTTAGCATTGAGACCTATAAAGAAATCATCGAGGCGATGAATGAAGAGGATAGGCAAAGGGCGATTTTAGAGGACGATGAGTGTCCAAACAGAGGTGCGTAATGGAGTTGGAACTTAAAAATCTTTATGATGACTTTAGAGACGGTGATACTATAAAAGCATATGCTAAAATCATCAACGAAGATGCAAAAAAACTGAAAAACCCCATAAACATCATGGAAGTATGCGGTGGTCATACTCATACTATCATGAAGTTTGGCATCCCTCAGCTTCTGCCTGATAACATCAAGTTTGTCCACGGTCCTGGTTGTCCTGTTTGTATTATGCCAAAAGAGAGAATAGATCATGCCTATGTTCTTAGCATGCAAGAAAAAGTCATCTTGGTGACTCTTGGGGATATGATAAAAGTACCGGGAAGCAACGGAAGCCTTCAAGATGCAAGAAGTAAAGGTGCGGATGTTCGTTTTGTATACTCTCCTATGGAGTGCTTAAAGATTGCAAAAGAAAATCCAGATGCAAATGTAATCTTTTTTGCCATCGGTTTTGAGACTACAACGCCAATGACGTCAGCCCTGCTGGATGCGGTAATAAAACAAGATATAAAAAATATCTTTTTTCACATAAACCATGTAACGGTCCCTGAGGTTATGAAAGAGCTTATAGATTCCAGAGATGAACATGTTGACAGTTATAACAACAGAATTGATGCATTTCTCGGGCCGTCGCATGTAAGCGTGATAAGCGGAAGTAAAATTTATGAAGAGTTTCCAAGAGACTATAACCGTCCGGTAGTCGTGACCGGTTTTGAGCCTGTTGATGTGATGCAGGGAATCAGTATGATTCTCAAGCAGTTCATCGAAGACAGATGCGAGCTTGAAATAGAGTACAAAAGACTTGTTACCTATGATGGAAACAAAACAGCTCAAAAACTTGTAGAGAAGTACTTTGAAAAAGCTGACCTTTTTAAGTGGAGAGGTTTAGGAAATATCCCAAAAAGCGGACTGAGACTAAAAGCTGAATTTGCCCGCTACGATGCGGAGGTAATATACAAAGACTCCCTTCCGCTAGAGGAGATAGAAGACCATAAACTCTGCATCTGCGGGGATATACTAAGAGGTATGGCAAATCCTCCTGAGTGTACTATCTTTGGAACCGCATGTAAACCGACAAGCCCGATAGGAAGCTGTATGGTAAGTAGTGAAGGTGCTTGTGCCGCGTACTATAAGTATGGGAATCTGATATAATTATTAAAAATTAAATCAGATTTCAAGGGAATTTTATGAGCGAAGAAGAAAAAAACAAGAACAATCCACTGCACGGTGTTAAGTTAAAAGATATCTTGGAGGCTCTTGTTAAGCATTATGGTTGGAAAAAACTGGGAAAGCTCATAGAGATTAGATGTTTCTTGTTTGACCCTACCATCAACTCAAGTCTGAAGTTTTTAAGAAAAACTCCATGGGCGAGAGAAAAAGTTGAAGAGTTATATTTGGAAATGGTAGGTGCTAAGTGATAAGAATTAAAGTTCAATGCAGGGAGGCACTAAATGCCGAGTCGTAAGAGATTGTTTATAATAAGACATGCAAAGTCAAGTTGGAAAGATTCAAAACTAAGTGATTTTGAGAGACCTCTAAACAAAAGAGGAAAAGCAAATGCTCCTGAAATGGGAAGAAGGCTTAGAAAGAGACATATTGTTCCTGATATGTTTGTATCTAGTCCTGCATTAAGAGCAAAGACAACAGCAGAGATTATCGCTAAGAAAGTCAGATACTCTAAAGAGATTGTATATGAAGATGATATTTACGCATCTAGTGAGATAGTAATTGACAAGATAATAAAAAAAGTCGATGATAAGCATAGAACGCTGTTTTTACTAGGGCATAACCCAGATTTAAACATGTTTGTCGAAGATTATGTGGACTTCGATGAGAACATAGTTACATGTGGGGTTGTTGAGATAAAGTTTAACTGTAAAAGCTGGAAAGACATCAGTAGAAAAAATGCGAAACTGATATCGTTTGATTATCCAAAGAAGTCAAAATGACTTCTCTCGCCAAAGGCGTAGCTTTAGTGACTAAATATAATCGGGACTTGTTCAGGTTATATGATATTTAATAATAGAAGGGGCAGAAATGAACTACAGATACATAGGAAAAACAGGACTCAGAGTTACTCCGATTTGTTTGGGGACCATGGGCTTTGGAAGCTGGAGTGACGAGCATGAATCTTTTAAAATCATGAATAAAGCTTACGAGAGAGGTATAAATTTTTTCGATACCGCCGAGCTTTACCCAGTTCCTCCAAAAGAGGTTTACGCAGGTGAAACAGAGATTATCATCGGCAGGTGGCTAAAGAATAAGAAAAGAGATTCTCTTATCATAGCATCTAAGGTTGCAGGAGCTGCAAACGGCTGGTTTGTTCCTCCTATTCGTAACGGTTTTACTGCCGTTGACAAGTTTCATATCAAAAGTGCCGTAGAGGGAAGTCTAAAAAGACTTCAAACTGACTACATAGACTTATATCAGATGCACTGGCCGGATTCTGTCGTGCCTATAGAAGAGTCACTAAGAGCATTTGAGGAGCTTGTAAAAGAGGGAAAAGTTAGATATCTTGGAACTTCAAACGACACTGCTTACGGACTGACAAAAGCAAATGAGACTTCTAAAAGACTGGGCATCCCAAGATTTGAGTCTATCCAAAACAACTTCTCTTTGAACAACCCTAGGTTTCTGGATGAGTTGGCTCATGTATGTGAAAAAGAGCAGATTTCGCTTCTTCCGTATTCGCCTATCGGAGGTGGAGTTCTCAGCGGTAAATATAACGGAGATTTTTATCCTGAAAATGCCAGATTTTCCGAGTACTTAAAGAGCGATAACATACGCATCAAAGCACAGGGAACAAGATTTGTAAACGAGAAGACTTTGGCAGCAACAGCAAAATATATGGAAATAGCGCAAGGACTCGGCATTTCTCCCGTTACCTTGGCCGTAGCATATTCAAAACAGTTCAAGTTCGTAGCATCTACTATAATTGGAGCTAGAACAACTCAACAACTCGACGACTCATTTGCCGCTATGGATTTAGAACTCAGCGATGAAGTGATGCAAGAGATTAAAAAAATACAATTAGACATTATGTATCCGATGGGATAACGAGGAATTTTTATGAACAAGACAATTACACTCGCTCAAGGTAACGGAGGACAAGAAAACAACGAACTGATTTCAAAAGTGTTTTATAAAGCCTTTGCCAATGAGATTTTACAAAAGAGTGAAGATGCGGCTATTATCCACGGTGGTGAACTAGCGTTCTCTACCGACAGTTTTACAGTAAGCCCACTCTTTTTTCCCGGAGCCGATATAGGTAAACTGGCAGTTTGTGGGACATGTAATGACCTTGCTATGATGGGCGCACAACCAAAGTACTTGACTTGCAGTGTTATCATTGAAGAGGGCTTTCCTCTAAGAGACTTGGAGAAGATAGTTCGCAGTATGAAGCGTGAGCTTGAAGTAAACGGTGCTATGGTCGTAAGCGGCGATACAAAAGTAGTACCACGTGGCAGTGTCGATAAGATTTTCATAAATACGACAGGTGTAGGTGAGGTGCTTAAAAAAGGCATCAGCTCAAACAACATAAGTGTGGATGATGTTATTTTGGTAAACCGCGACATCGGTTGTCACGGTGCTACCATCTTTGCAGCTCGCGAAGACATAGATATGAGCAGTTCTCTTCAAAGTGATTGTGCTTCACTATTTCCACAGGTAAAAGCTCTGCTGGATGCAGAGATAAAGATAACGGCTCTTAGAGATGCAACAAGAGGCGGTGTAAGTGCAGTGCTAAATGAGTGGTCAAAACAGTCAAATGTTTGTATAGAGGTGGAAGAAGAGAAGATTCCTGTAAGCGATGAGGTAAACGGCATCTGTGAGATGCTTGGCTTTGAAGCGGCTGCTCTTGCAAATGAGGGAACTTTTGTTTTGGCTATACATAAAGATGATGCACAGAGAGCTGTAGAGATTTTAAAAACATTTGAGAACTGTTCGCAGGCGACTATTATAGGAAAAGTCACAGATTTACATCTTCAAAAAGTTATACTCAACAGTAGCTGGGGTACGAAAAGATTTTTAGATACTCCAAGCGGTGAACTGCTTCCTCGCATCTGCTAAATATGAAAATCCTTCTAATCGTCTCGGCATTTAACTCTCTTACGCAGAGAGTCTTTTGTTTCCTTCAGGATATGGGATATACCGTCTCGGTAGAGTTTGCCATAAATGATAAGGAGATGCTAGAAGCGGTAGAGAATTTCAAACCAGACATTGTTTTTTCTCCGTATCTCAAGAAGTTTATTCCTAAAGAGATATTTTTAAACGTACCGACTTTTATCTTGCATCCTGGCATCAGAGGTGACAGAGGGCATAATGCACTTGACCATGCCATCAAAGATGAGAAAAAAGAGTGGGGAGTTGTGATTTTAAGAGCAAACGAAGAGTTTGACGGGGGCGAGATATATAGCGAAGTAAGGTTTCTTATGCGAGATGCGTCTAAGGCTTCTATATATAGAGTAGAAGTCGCAGATGCAACCATAAAAGCCATGAGAGAACTTTTTGTGAATCTTGAAGATGAGAACTTCAAACCTACTCCTCAGCTTCAAACTCCGATGCACAAATACTTGACGCAAGAAGACAGAGCAATAGAATGGGAAAAAGACACTACAAAAGAGATAATGAGAAAAATCAGATTCAGTGACAGTTATCCCGGTGTCAAAGACGAGTTTTTCGGTATAGAGTGTTATCTCTTTGGTGTGTGGGAAGAAGAGAGACTAAGAGGAAAACCAAAAGAAGTTCTTGCAAAGAGAGACGGTGCTATATGCGTGGGAACTATTGACGGAGCTATCTGGATTAGCCATCTCACGGAAGTCGGAAAGTTCAAGCTTCAAAGCACCTATGTTTTAAAAGACAAGATAAAAGGGGTAAAAGAGCTTAGGCTTCCTCTTATCTTTGATATGACATACAAGACATTTTATGAGATAGGTTCTCATTGTGATGGTGATGTGGCGTATCTGTGTTTTAACTTTCATAACGGGGCTATGACATCCGAGCAGTGCATCAGACTAAAGTATGCCTTAGACTATATAAAAGAGAGTGCTAAAGTGATCGTACTAATAGGTGCTGAGGAGTTCTTCTCAAACGGCATCCATCTAAATGTACTAGAAGACTCTAAAAAGCAAGGAGAAGACGGCTGGAGTAATATCAACGCTATGAATGATGTTGTGAAGTCTATCATATTCTCAGATGAGGTTATCACCGTAGCATCTCTGCATAAAAATGCAGGTGCGGGAGGAGTCTTTTTGGCTTTGGCTTGTGACTATGTCATAGCTTCAGATGCTACAGTTTTAAATCCTCACTACAAGACCATGGGACTCAGCGGAAGCGAGTATCATACTTACAGCCTGCCTAAAAGAGTAGGCGAAGAAAAAGCAAAGAAACTTCTTGAAGCTTGTCTGCCTCTTAGTGCCGACAAAGCAAAAGAGATAGGAATGGTCGATGAGGTTTTTGCCAAAGAGAATTATTTTGATGATTTGAGAAGCTTTGCGACATCTCTAATCGAGGATGAAGAGAAGTACGATGACTTCATATATGATAAGCAAGATTATCTGCAGGAGAACAAAGAATATATAAACGAATGCAAAGAAGAAGAGCTCAAAGTCATGCATCCTGAGTTTTGGAATGAGAAGAGCGAGTTTCATCTTTTAAGACATGAGTTTGTATATAAAGTATGCCCAATCAAAACACCACAAAGGTTAAAGAATGCATGAATATAGTATAGTACAGTCATTACTAGATAGTTGTGAAGAAAATGCAAGAGCAAATGATGCTTCTAAAGTTATGAAAGTAGTAGTAAAAATAGGCGTGATGAGCGGAGTAGAACCTGATCTTTTAAAGACGGCATTCGATACCTTCAAAGAGAAGACTATGTGCGAAGAAGCCGAGTTTGTCATCAACATACAAAGTGTCGTAGTAAAGTGCAATGAATGTCAAAAAGAATCCACGCTAAAAGAGCTTGAATATACTTGTCCAAGCTGTAAAAGTTCAGATTTGCAGATAATTGATGGTGAAGATATGTACTTAATGCAATTGGAACTAAACTAAATAAACTTGATTAAATAAAACTTAAAGCTTGGTTGGGTATAATTCCGCACTTTTATAAAGATTCAAGGAATTGTATATGTACGCAATTATCAAAAACGGTGGTAAGCAGTATAAAGTTCAAGAGGGTGATATTTTACTATTAGATAAAATGTCTCTTGAGCCAAAAGCTACTATCGAGATTAATGAAGTTCTAGCTGTAAATGCTGGTGAACTTAAAATGGGAGCTCCATTCGTGGATGGTGCTATTGTTACTGCTGAAGTAATTAATGAAGGTCGTGACAAAAAAGTTATTACATTCAAAAAACGTCGTCGTAAAGACAGTAAAGTTAAAAGAGGTTTCAGAAGAGACTTCACTCGTGTTCGTATCACGAAAATAGCTGCTTAATAGCATAAACTAAGGAGATTTCAGATGGCACATAAGAAAGGTCAAGGTAGT
>NZ_JBFFMZ010000011.1:0-82480 GCF_041563495.1 Sulfurimonas sp. | reverse complement strand
ATATGCAAAGTTTAACTCTCTATATGCTTTGAAAAAACCGATTGCGAATTCAGCAAATGCAGCTTTATCAGCTTTTGCAACATCAGCAGGAATATTAGCTTTTATTTTCTTAGCTATTTCTTCTTCTGTATCAGTGATTGCGAATGCTACTTCAGTAACTTTTTCATCCCAACCTTCTTCCACTTCCATTCCACCTTCAGCAGACATATAAAGCATATCATAATCACCGACAACTGTTGCAGAGATGTAGTATTCTTCTTCTTGTTTATGTGGAGTAAACGGCTCAACAACAAAATGAGTCAACATATCAACTTTAGGCTCACCGGTAGGAGTATCTCCGTCAAATGAAAAGTATACTGACTGTTCACTTGATGATTTTTCATCAATCCAAGATACAGCTTTAGCTAAAGAAACATCACCTGGTTTAGCATCTTTAAAAAGTACTAAACCATTTTTACCTCTTTTACCAAATAACATATCCGGTTTAGCTACTAGTGCCTTCTCTTTTAACCAAGCATGATCTTTTGCAGCTTTCTTTAATTCTGATCCATTTTGAACCATTACAGTTTCATAAGCATAAGTAAAGTCTGGAAAATACTTATCCCAATGTTTTGCTAAAATCGACTTTGCGTCATATTCTCTAATCGCCTTTTGAGCCATTTGCAACTCCCTGTTTTATTATTTGAAGGCAATTTTATCACATGTTGTTAAATTACACTCATTTGTTAAGAGTTACGGCTAAAGAGATTCAATTGATGTTTACATTAGTAACACTTGCATGATATACGGCTCTATTTTTGTAACTTATTGTTACACTACTTTCCTCTTCTTCTATTGAACTGTTTTCTACAAGTAAGGTAGTGTTGCAATTTGTTACACCATAGAATTTTAGTCTACTTAACATTTGCGTGTCAGTATCCACACACTCTATTCCTCTGTGTTTTAACTCTTGTGCTAACTCTTTTGCCACATGCATATTATAAGCAAAATGTTTTTTCGGATTATCTAGAACAAGGTATAGTTCCTTATTAAAAAAGACCACCAGACTATTCAAAACCAAGAAGACGAGAGACACAATAAAGGCAACTCTATATTTTGTTCTAAACACCTTTAGTCTTACTCTATAAGAATGATAAAACATTTCTCCTGCCAGTGGAAGAGCCAAAATAAGATATGGTGCAAAATGCTCTAGTTCTATTCTTTGTCTGAAAGAAAGAAGCAGTGAAAAGACAAATGCAACAGAAGATATAAACCATAAAATATCAATATCTTTAGTCAGATATCTTCTATATAATATGTAGAAAATATATATAAAAATAATGGGAGTAAATATAGCTGTATATACTGCTATGGAATCTAAAAAATGCCCTTTTGGAATTCCTTGGGTATCAACCCCGTATATATATATGGAAATAAAAAATGCAACCATGTTAAATATAAAGAATGCTCTTTGTTTTGTATATATGGCAAAAATAGAAAGTGCTAAAAAAAGATATACAAATTCGCCGCCTAGAATAACATACAGACTTAAAATAAAATAGCCATACTTTCTTGATAAATTTTCATATACATATACAAACAAAAGTAATCCAAATATAATCAGACCGGCGCTCTCAACAATAATTGCAGAACTGATTACTCCCGGCAATAGAACGAATATCAAAACTAGCCATAATCTGTTTCTTCTATCTTTTAAATATTTTTTAGATATTTTATATAGTAAATAAGCGCTCATGAGATGCAAAATAATCATTGGCAATCTCAACGCAAAGTCATTACTGCCAAAAAAATACATTGATGTTTTTATGATTAATTGTAAAAAAGAAAAATCCCCATACAAAACCATAGTTTCAGCATGGGAA
Organism: Sulfurimonas sp.; assembly: GCF_041563495.1. Taxonomy (GTDB): domain Bacteria; phylum Campylobacterota; class Campylobacteria; order Campylobacterales; family Sulfurimonadaceae; genus Sulfurimonas. The sequence goes on along the minus strand of NZ_JBFFMZ010000011.1, from coordinate 80,618 downwards.
ATTGATAAAGAAGAAGTTTGAAAGAAGAGGATTAAAGCATCTATTCCTAGAATTAAGAATAAGATGAATCTATGACTCATAACTTTAAAAAATTCCCTATTATTTCGTGCCCGTACTCACTCATAATCGATTCAGGATGAAACTGGACTCCATAAATATCTTTGTCTTTTATTTTTATTGCCATTATCTCATTATCATCTGCACTGTATACCGTAGGTTCTATAATGTCAGGAAGCGAGTCTTTATCTACTATAAGAGAATGATATCTTGTAGCAATGAATTCTTGAGGCAAACCTTTGAAAATCTCACATTCATTAAGTCTCTTCATTGTAGATGTTTTTCCATGCATCATGTTTTTTGCTCTTACAACATCACCACCAAAGACCTGTGCAATGCTTTGATGACCCAAACATATACCGAGTATTGGCAGCTTATCTTTAAAATAATCTATTAGTTCTAAAGTGACTCCTGCTTCATCCGGAGATGCAGGACCTGGAGATATAATAATCTTTTGTGGATGCAAAGCTTCAATCTCAGATACGCTCATCTCATCATTTCTTATTATTTTTAGGTCTGCTCCAAGTTCCCTGCAATATTGGACAATATTGTAAGTGAAGCTATCATAGTTATCAATCATTAATATCATAATATTGTCCGTTATTTTTGTTTGTCGTAGAAGTAGTTTGTTGCTTCAACAAAGCCGTCTACACTTCCACAATCAAATCTTGTGCCCTTAAATCTGTATGCTATAACACCACCTTGTTTTGCTTGTGTTAATAGTGCATCTGTAATCTGAATTTCTCCGCCGCGACCGACTTTTGTGTCTTTAATAATATCAAAAATATTAGGTGTAAGTATATATCTTCCTATTATCGCTAAGTTTGACGGAGCATCTTGCGGTTCGGGTTTTTCTACCATATTTGTTACTCTGATTACATCATCTTCTATTTCATCACCGGCAATAACTCCGTATTTATTAGTATTTTCTAGAGGTATTTCTTCAACCGCGACTATACTGCACTTATACTTTTCATATAGCTTAACCATTTGAGAAAGCACTGATTCACCATCTTCATTGTCACATAAATCATCTGCTAGAATTACTGCAAACGGTTCATCACCTATAAGTGTCTCCCCGCAAGATATAGCATGACCGAGACCTTTCATCTCAATCTGTCTGGTATATGAAAAAGTACAGTTAGTTATTACATCTCGTATCTCTGTCAGGTAGTGCTCTTTAGATGTGCCTTTTATCTGATGCTCTAACTCATAAGATATATCAAAATGATCTTCAATAGCTCTTTTACCTCGACCTGTGACAATAGCCATTGTTTCTATGTTCGCACTTATCGCTTCTTCTACACCGTATTGAAGTAAGGGTTTAGTTAAAACAGGCAGCATCTCTTTTGGAATAGCTTTTGTAGCGGGTAAAAATCTTGTACCGTATCCAGCAGCCGGAAAAAGACATTTTCTAATTTTCATATTATTTGACATTATAAACCTTGAAAAATTTTAAAGGGCAAGTATACCCATATTGCTCTTTTATTTTACTTACTTCACTTCTTCAAGATTCTCGCCTGTTCCCAAAAGAACAGCTATGAATCTTGTGTTTTCATTTGCTTCTAAGATTATTTTAGCCATCATTGTTAAAGGAATAGAGAGTAGCATTCCTACAATTCCCAACAGCCATCCCCAAAATATAAGTGATAAAAAAACCACTAAAGTAGAGAGTCCAAGTCCTCTACCCATAATTTTTGGCTCTAACACCGAACCTATGAGTATATTAACTCCAACATATATTAAGGTGACCATCAGTGCACTGAGAGAACCTAGTTGAATTAATGTTAAAAGTACTGACGGAACAGCGGCAATAATAGATCCAATATTTGGAATAAAATTCAATAAAAAAGCCAATACTGCCCATAAAAATGCATAATCAGTTCCGACTACCAATAAAGCTATCCAAATCACAAAACCTGTAAAGAGTGATATAAGAGCTTTTAAAACCATGTATCTTTTTATTTTGCCAAGAATCTCTTCGATATTATTAATAACATCATTATTTTTTGTTGCATATCTTATCTTACTCGTAAAGTGCTCTGACTCTAAAAGCATAAATATTACACTAAGTAAAATTACGAAACCATTTGTAAACATAGAACCTATACCCTGAACTATTCCACTTGTAAGCTGCATAATCTGCTTTGGATTAATAATACCTGTTATCTCTTTTTCAGGTACTTCTACTCCAAGATTAACCGCCATTTCAGATATTTTATGAAAACTGCTGTAGAGTTGCTCTTCATATAAGCCGATGTTAGAGCTAAAATCTTGAACTGATGTTCCGATGAGTTTTGCTATAGATACCAAAAACACTATAAACAAGGCTATAACAATAGTTAAAGATAAACCATTTGGTATACCTTTTTTATTGAAGTAATTGTATGCGGGAGAGAGTATGATTGCTATGAATAAAGATAGTAAAAATGGAATAACGATAGATGCTGCACTTTTTACACCGGCAAGAACAATTATGACACTAGCCAAGAGAATAAAAAAATATCCTATATTTCTATCTTGCATCTATAAACCTTTAATTTTGAATCTGCTTTTGATTTGTTAATTGTTGTAAGTAGTTTGAAATATTAATAAGTGAAAATGTTACTAAAAATATCATCAGACCCGGGAAAAAACTAACCCACCATGCGATTTCAATCACTTCTTTTCCACCGCTGAGTATTGTACCCCAGCTCATCTGAGGTGCTACAATTCCAAGCCCCAAAAAACTGAGTCCCGATTCTGCAAGAATAGCTCCACCGACACCAAAAGTAAAACTTACAAAATAAATAGGTGCCAATATCGGAGCATAGTATTTAAACAGTATCTTTATTTTTGAGACATTCGCAATGTTCAATATCTTAATAAACGGCTGTGATGTCACGCTAAAACTCTCCGATCTTATCAGCCTTGCCGTTGTCATCCAACCAGTTACAGATATGATGACAATTAAAACCAAAGCAGATGCATTAACATAACTTACAAGTGCCAAAAGCAAGAAAAAGGTTGGAAATGTTAAAAATAAATCAACCATAACGACAAAGGCTTTATCGACATTGCCTCTGAAGTATCCTGCCATCGAGCCTAAGATAAGTCCTATTACAGATGCTATAAAAGCACTTCCCACACCTATAATCAAAGATATCTTTCCCCCTTCTATAAGTCTGGCAAGAATGTCTCTGCCAAGCCTATCTGTGCCTAAGAGGTGATCTAATGAAGGAGGTAAAAGTATGGAAGAACTGTCCAGGGCATAAGCATCTGCAGAGTAGATAAATGAGCCTAAAAAGGAGAATAAAAAAACAGAAACTAAAACAGTTATACTGAATTTTGGCATCTGTATTACTGTTTTATTCCAAGAAGTGTCTGCATCATCTGATCAATTGTTGTTATAATTTTTGCAGCAGCACCATATGACGTTTGATATTTAATAAGATTTGTCATCTCTTCATCTAAGCTCACTTTAGAAACGGAGCTATACTCTAATTCCGTAGCATTAAACTGAGTTGAAATTGTCTCATTTTTTAATATTGCCGCATTAGTATGAGTACCTACTTCCGTTGCTATAATATCAAACATAGCGTATGTATTAGTATTGAATTTTTGATCATTAACATAAAAGTCAAATTTTTCATATTGATGCTGAACCATATTTAATGCAATGACATTGTCACCGGCTAAAGGAGTTTGGCCGGCTGATATAAGTGTAGGATTAGTTTTTAAAGTATGATTTAATTTCATAGTCTGAGCACTATCTCCATCAAAATATCTGCTAAGACCTAAAGCTCCCGCAAAGTTAGTTCCTGATGAAAAGGTAGTATCAGGTAAAACATCATTAATGGCAAATGTATAGCCTTGTGATTCATGAAGTGGGTCTAATGATAACTCAAGTGCTTTATCACCGCTTATATATGTTGCCCAATTAAAACTTATAAAATCATCTATATCATTATTTGCATTAGCGTCATTGTTATCATCTACTTGCGATTCTATCTGACCTTGAATAGAGTTAGATCCTGCTACTCCTGTCATAACGGTTGCTGTATTTATATCTATTGTTCTGCTTGCGGTAACATTTCCGTCTATATCATAAACAATTAACTCAAAAGAGCCTTCTCTAACGTTTAATGATGAATTTACAAGAGAGTTTGCGGGGTTAACATCTAAAACGTTTGATTCCATTGTTGTTTTTGATGTGCTAGCATAAACATTATTCATCGATTCAATCATTCCTTGAGCAAATGAATCCAACTCTGATATAACATTTTGAATAATACCGTCTGCAGGCATTCCTGTAGTTGAATCCAAAGATGTTCCGCGAAGGTTTAAAATAGAACCTATAGTCCCTCCGCTGATTTTATCTCCCATGGGAATAAGAACACCGTCTTGCCTTTCATATGAGAGTTCATAAAACCCATTTGCATTATCTTCATTCGCTATATGAATAGGATGGTATGAACTGCCGTCTACTATGTTAAAACCATTTATATCGACACTGTAACTTCCTGTTTTTGTGTTTGACGAACTATCGATCTGAATACTTGAAGTTAAATTACCGGAGTTAGTCTTAGCCCCGACAAGTCTTGCTAAACTACGCTCTATAACGTTTCTTTTGTCCCTTAAATCATTTGCGGTATACGTGTCCCCTGCTTCTGCTATCTCAATAGCTTTGTTTAAGTCTGCTAATTGTTTGGCTAAACTATTGACTTCATTTACATTAACGGAGAGTTGCTCATTAAGCTGAGATTGTAAGTCTTTAACTTGGTCTTGAGTATATACGATGTGCTTGGTGAGAGTATCTGTCTGTGTAGCAAGCGCTAATTTTATAGCATCATTATCAGGATTATCGGCAAATGTTTGCCACATATTATAAAACTCTGTCAAATCAGATTTTATACCGACACCATCTATTTCCGGAAAATATGTTGAAAGATTTTCTAATGTTTTTACTTCAAAGTCACTATACTCTTTATCAGCTGAAACAGCAGTGTACCTGTCAAAAACAAAGTTGTCAAAAACTCTTTTGATATCCAGTACTTCAGCACCGTTTCCAACGTTACCCGGTCCACTTTGAAGAGGTGTAGAAGCACCAATGACAACTCTTTGTCTTGTATAGCCGTCAGTCTCCGCATTTGAAATATTATGACTTGTAGTATTAATACCGTTCTGGGCTACATTTAAGCCTGAGTAACCGATATTAAGTGTATTAAATATTGAGCCCATTTTATGCTCTCACTTCCAAGATAGATGAGTTCTTAGATGCAACTTTGTTGTAACCTTGCATCTCTGTAGGCACAACTCTCTCTAAAAATGTATTATATAAGTTACTTACAATTAACACTAGTCTTGCATAATGTTTATTTACATCTCTTAGATTGTTAAGTTCAATTTTTAAATCATCTAGTAACAGATGTTGCTCTTTTGTTAAGAGTTCCGGTAAATCCTTGTCAGGACTCGCAGTCATTAAAGATGAAATCTCATGATCAATCATAGCTTTTTTAGATTCAAAACCCCTAAGTTTCTCTTCTTTTAACGACAACCTGTCAAATTGCGGATCATTCTTAGCTTCTTTAATATCTGCTATATCAGACTCAGTAATTTTAATTAAATCCCTTAAATCTTTTAAGGCACTTTCTAAATGGTGAGACAACATCTTTAACCCCTGTCTTGTTTATTGTAAACCTACAACAACTCTTCAGCTATCTTTTCCGAAAGAGCTTGCAGATTGATTTTATACTCGCCAGACTCAAGAGCTTCTTTTATCTGCTCTATCTTGCTCGTATCGCCTTGTTTTGAAACACTTGTCGTTGCTTTGTCAGTTTCTTTAGACTCTCCAAAGTTACTGGCATAAGCACTGCGAATCGCAGAACTATTAATTTGAGAAATCATAATCTATCCTTCATCGTCTCTATAGACTTTACATTATACAGCTATATCGACAAAAAAAGAAAAAACTTCAACCTTTTCGACTTAGAAAATCAAAAAGCATCTGAGAAAACCCAAAGCCTCCAGAACTTGCTTTTGCCAGTTCATCTCTATACATTGATTTGTATATTTTATCTCCAGGATCATTTTCCTGTGAAAAAAGATTTTTCTCATCTTTCATTGCATTATCCATGACCATCTTGATAATTATTGATTCAAATGCATCTGTCTGTTCTCTGAGTTTACTATCCTCTGCATTTGCGTCTATCTTTGGAACACTTTGGTTCTGTGACATATATTGAGCTTGCATATTTATAGAATTTGAACCGTACATGATGTCTCCTTTTTCTTAGATTACTTTTAGGTCTGCTGAGATACTACCAGCACTTTTCATAGCTTCCAGGATAGATATAATATCTTTTGGAGAAGCTCCAAGTTTTTGCAGAGAACGAACTATATTTGCCACAGTCGTGGTTCCCTTTGTAGTATAAAGCTCATTTTGATTTAATCCGATTACCAAATCTTTATCTACCGCCATAGAACCTTCAGGCTGAGACGGAGTATTTTGAGATAGTATCTTTATGGTTATATCTCCATGAGTCAAAACTATTGGTTTGACCTCTATATTTACACCAGCAATTATAGTTCCCGTTCTCTCATTTATGATGATTTTATTTTTAGGCCTATAATTCATATCTATATCTTGAACTTCTGCTAAAAACTCTATCATACTTCTGTTTTGCGGGCATTTTAGTTTTATTGTTCTTGGGTCCATCGCAACTGCGACTTGTGTGTTGTAAAAATCGTTGACAGCTTTTTGAATGGCAACACTGTTTTTAAAATTTGATTCTTTTAACGATAGCGTAGCGTACTCTTGATTGTAAAGGTCGATGTTTATTTCACGCTCTACAAAACCGCCCTCAAAAACGATACCTACAGTAGGATGCGACTCACTTCCTGCACCTCTGCTATTTTTACCGCCTATACTTATATGACCTTGTGCAAGTGCATATATCTTACCATCAACCCCTTTTAAAGGAGTCATAAGAAGTGTTCCGCCCTCGAGTGACTTTGCATCTCCGATAGAAGAGACAGTAATGTCAAACTTATCACCCTGTCTGGCAAACGGTTTAAGGTTTGCAGTTACAACAACGGCTGCAACGTTTTTTGATTTTATATCGATTGGGTTCATATCAATGTTCATGGCTTTTAACATGTTAGAGATTGATTGAAGCGTGAATTTAGAAGTAGTTCCATCACCGGTTTTTTTAAGACCGACCACAAGTGAATAACCGATAATCTGATTCTCACGGACACCGACGATGTTGGCAACATCATTGATTTTTGTAGCGTAAATAGAAGTAAGAGTAAGTAAAAGTAAAATAATTGTTTTCATAGCTAGTCCTTTAACTGGCTATTACTCAGCAATTCCTATTCCACATTTTCCTCAAAATAAGTAATTGAAGTATTTCCAAATTTTTTAGATTTTTTCTTTGTGAATGCACCTATATTCTCAGGTATTTCCAGACCTGTCATATGTTCTATGATTATCAGCTCTGTAAGCTCCGGAGGTATAGATGCTATCATAGAAATCATCTTGTCATAGATATCTTCCATGCCTTCTCTGATGCTAAATGGAGGGTCGATGTAGAAGTATGCTTTTTTGTTATTTCTTTTTAGAGTTGAGATGACCGCATTGATATTTGTAAAACTGTCTCCGCTAAACACTTCACACGCAGACGGGTCCGTATTTGCTATGTTTTCTTTTAGGACTTTAATCGCATCTCTGTCTCTTTCCATAAAAAGTATGTTCTTTGCTCCGCGGCTAAGTGCTTCAAGTCCTATAGAACCGCTTCCTGAGAATACCTCAACAAAAGTAGCGTCTATGATGTCAAACTGTATCGTATTAAAAAAAGACTCTACTACTATTGACTTAGATGAACGCGTAGTTGTTTTGGATGGGAGTTTTAAAACTTTGTTTTTAAATTTTCCGGATATTATTTTTTTTGTCAAGGATTTACTTTTACCACTATTCTTCATAAAATGCTCTAACTGCCTTTAAAATATTTTCTTTGTACTCTTGAGTAAGTATATCTATTCGTTTTTCTAGTATCTCAAAGTTATCCGAGTCACTGATTATGGATTCGTAATTTTGTTCAAGCTTAGGATTGATACTTTCATACCTTTTTTCCAATGCCAAGATAAGAGCTGACTTTGAAAAAGGCTTAATCAAATCGGATTCTTTGTCTTTTCCTATATAGAAGGTTCTCTCATCGTTAAGTGCTTTAAAGTCACGAACGACTATGTCACAATGTTTTAAAGAGCTAAGATGTGAAGATAAAAATATTTCTAATGATTTTTGTAGTAGTGGTGATTTGCACTCAACTGCTATTTTCATGAAATCTCTCCCAAATAATATTCGATACTATAGCGCAAATCTTCATCTAAATCCAGAATATTACTCAGCATCCACTCTAAATATCCTCTATCAATCATACTTATTTCCTCAATATAGCGACCGCTGTATTTTCCAAACCCAAATTTTGCAATCAACACTTTTTTAAAACTTAGATTTGCGAGTCTTTCCTTTGTACTCATCTCTAAAAGGTATTCATATAGGTTTTTAACTATCGTTGCATCGCTTAAGGCATGGTGAGCTTGAAGCTCTTCTTTTTCTTTTTTGTAAAGTTTTAACTCATACCTTAAAAACTGCAAAGAAAATTGTTCGCACTCAGGAATAAGATGCTTGGTCGCCCTGAGTGTATCTATTATCTCGCCCTTAAAATCAAAGCCTGATTTTTCCAGCATTGCCAAATCAAACTTTACATTATGTCCCACGATAGTCGTACTTTCACGGTTATGTCTTGTAAGAAATTCATACGCCTGGCTCTCTTTAAAGTTGGGCTTGTCTTTTAGCATCTCATTTGTTATATGATTTATGCTCGATGCCTGCGGTAAGATTTTTTTGCCTTCATTTATCAGTTCGTAAATAGTCCTGTTTTTTTCATCTTCAACGCTTATAATGCCAACAGAACATGCTCTGTCTTTTTCTTCTAAACCTGTAGTCTCTACATCTAAAAAAATCAACATTTTGCTACTTTCACTCTCTTGCATCTGGCTGACATCATTATGAACGAAAAATATCCGCTTATCAAAATAAAACCAAACAACCAGTAGATATCAAACCATTCAAACACACCGTTGTAAGATGTAAATATATATGTATAAGCTAACGATAAGACCATTAAAGAGCCAACCAGCCAAATGATCAACATGAACCATTTTCTCCAAACTTTTACTAAGTCCCCATAACCGATATTATCTATCAACTCTTTTAAATCACACGTATAAAGTTTAAGTTCATATCCGGAGATGCAAGTGTTAAAAATATACTTCAAGCTTCTAAAAAGTGCTAAAAGCAGCGTAAAACTCCAAAAAATAGGAAACCAAAAAATAAAAACATCTACAAGTGCTTTAACAACTTCACTGCCAAAGGTCGGCATTCCTTGACTTATATAAATGTAGAGTGTAACAAAAGCTGCGAGTACAGATGCAAAAACAGTACTGCAAAGCGTTACTCTAAGAGACCATCTAAGCCATAGTAAAAAGTAAAACTTACTCATCTGGCTCAAACGTGCCGATCATATCGTAGTAGTTTTCAAGAGTTATAAAACTTTTCTCAAACCTGTATCTGATGATAAACTCCACAACCATATCTTTTAAAGCGCTATCTACATTTTCTACTTTTCCAAAATATGCCAAAGAGCTGTTTTTGCTCTTTTGAATTGCATTTTTATCATAGCTTATAGCAAGGATTTGAAGATATTTTCCTTTTTTAATCTCACCTAAACTCTCATTTGCAAGAGAAGCACCTGAAAGATTGATAGCTTTAAAATCAAACAAATCTGAAAAATCTTCTACCTTTTCATTTACTCCTATCTGAGTAAATAAATTTTTTAGTTTTTTTAAATTTTCTTTTCTTGCCGTTTCATAAGAAGAGATTTTATTTGTAAGATTTTTCAGTCTATCAAGTGCTGAACTCATCGCATTTCCTATTGTGTCATTATTGTATAAGTATATCAAAAAAGAATTCTTTTATATATTAAAGAGTATAATCCTATCTAATAAATATAGGTTGTTTTATATGAAAATTTCTTTTACTTCTTTAACATTTAAAACTCTATTTTTTCTTTTTTTATCATCCTTTGTATTTATAATCTTCATTGTCTTTATTGCCAAACAATCTTTTTCTGAGGGATACACTTATCTTATACAGGAAGACATTAGCTCTATAGAAGAAAATATAATGCCCTCAATTGCTCTAAACTTAAGCTATGGACTTGATGACGCGCTTCAAGAAATAATAAAAAATCAACTCAAAAATAAAAAAATCCTGCTTTTGAAGATAGACTCAATTACCTCTGAAAAAGCAATTATCTCTTCAAAACTGAATAAATCCATACAAGAGTTAAGTGATGAAGGACATTTTGTATCTACAAAAGATATCATAGATCATGCAAGTTCTAGTAAAATCGGAGAAATAACTCTTGTTTATTCAAATAAATCATATAAAACATATATGAAAAACTTCTATCTCTGGTTTGGTAGCGGAGTATTTATATTTACAATGTCCATAATAGTACTTGGTTTTTTCATATATAATGCTCTTAAACGATTAACTATTTTAGCTTCATCTTTTGAAAAGTTCAATCCTAACAAACCAAACAATTTACTATTTGACACTAAAACGAATGATGAAATTGGAAGAATTAACAGATCCGCAAATATTATGGTGGCTAAACTCAATAAGTACATAGTAAAGACTCAACAATTGCATGAAGCGATTTTGCAAAAGGAGGCTCACTTAAGAGAGGCTCAAAGAATCGCTAAAGTAGGAAGCTGGGAGTATAATCTGGTTGATCAGACTCTTTTGCTGAGTGATGAAGTTTATCGTATATTGGGAGTAAAATTCGGCACCTCTATAGAATGGAACGATTTTTTAAGTTTTATCTCGCAAGAGGACCATGACAGAGTTATAAAAATACTCGAAGATGCCATAAAACATGGTTCAAAATTTAATATCAAGTATGCACTTACACTTAAAAGCAACAACCAAATATATGTGCAAACCAGAGGAAAAGTTCGTAAAAAACAAGGCGGGCATGTAAGGATAACTGCTGTTAGTATGGATATCACTAACGACATAAAGAACAAAAAGACCATTGAGAAACTGGCTTATTATGATTCTCTAACAGGTCTTGCAAACAGAACACTTCTAAAAGACAGGATGCATAAAGCAATCCAATATGCAAAAAGAGAAAAAACAAACCTGGCTGTTATGTTTTTAGACCTTGATCACTTTAAACTTATCAATGACACTCTAGGTCACAGCGTAGGTGATGATCTTTTAATCTATATTGCAGAAATTTTAAAAACTCATATCAGAGAGTCAGACACACTCTCAAGACACGGTGGAGATGAATTTGTTATTCTTATGCCTTCTGTAAATTCTCATGAAGATGCAAAGACAATAGCTTCTAAAATTCAAAAGACTCTGCAACTCAAACATGACATAGGTGACCATCAACTCTACATCACATCAAGTATAGGAATTTCACTATATCCAGAGCACGGAGAAGACAGCGAAGAGCTAATCAGAAATGCTGACACCGCGATGTATGAGGCAAAAAACAGCGGTAGGAACAACTTTAGAATATATTCAAAATCCATGGGTAACTATATTGACCAGCAGTTGCATCTGGAACAAGACCTTATTCAGGCGGTTAAAAATAAAACTGGGATTGAAGTCTACTACCAGCCCAAAATCGATTCAATGAATAATTTTATATCCGGTGCAGAAGCACTTGCAAGATGGAATCATCCCACAAAAGGTATAATATTTCCTGATCAATTTATTCATATTGCCGAGAGTACAGGTTTGATGATTGAACTTGGAAACATTATTATTGAAGAATCTATCTTTCAGCTCCAGGAGTGGAACAGACTTGGATTTTCAGGACTTAGAATCGCAATTAACCTCTCTGCCAGACAGTTTCAAGACTCAAGTTTACTGACTTTTACCACATCCATGATAGAAAAATATAGAATTAACCCATCACAAATAGAGTTTGAGATCACAGAGACTATCTCAATGACAAATATGACTAATACTCTTCGTATACTCACAGAATTAAAAAAGATCGGAGTTTCTATTGCCATTGATGATTTTGGTACGGGACACTCATCTCTTGCTTACCTTAAAAAGTTTCCTATTAACACATTAAAAATAGACAGATCCTTTGTACTCGATATCATAGATGACGAAGAAGACAGAATAATTGTCCAAACAATTATCTCCATGGCTCACTCTTTAGGCTTTAACACGGTAGCAGAAGGAGTGGAGACCATAGAACATGTAAAACTGCTCCAAAGCATGTATTGTGACCAACTTCAAGGATACTATTTTTCAAAACCTATTCCTAAGAATGAGTTTACGAAATTTATGCAAGATTATATGCCTAATCAATAACATATTAAGATATAATTTCATTATTAAATAATAAAAGATACTGATGGACTACTTACAGATAAAAAGAGTTGATTCTCTAAACGGAAATATAAAAATCTCTGGTGCAAAAAATGCATCCCTACCATTAATTGCAATGACGATTCTTGCAAATAACAGCGTGTCAATTAAAAATTTACCTCATGTAGCAGACATAAACACTCTTTTAAAACTTTTGTCAAATCTTGGAGCAAAATGTGATTTTCATGATGATAAAGTCGTAGTAGACACATCAACTCTTACCCAGACAAAAGCAACTTATGACATAGTCAAAACAATGAGGGCTTCTATCCTTGTTTTAGGACCTATACTTGCCAGGTTTGGGCATTGTGAAGTCTCTCTTCCTGGTGGGTGCGCTATTGGTCAAAGACCTGTTGACCTTCACTTAAAAGCACTGGAGCAGATGGGTGCAAAGATAAACATTCAAGCAGGATACATTCAGGCAACTGCTCCTGATGGCTTAAAGGGCCATGATATAATCTTTGATAAAATAACAGTGACAGGAACAGCAAACATAGTAATGGCAGCAGCTTTAGCATCTGGAAAAACTACTATTACAAATGCCGCAAGAGAACCTGAAGTAGTTCAACTTTGTGAGATTCTTAATGCAAGCGGAGTACAAATAGACGGCATCGGAACTGCTGTTTTAACAATACACGGAACTAACGGCAAACTGATAAAAATAGAAGAATTTTCTGTAATACCAGACCGTATTGAAGCAGGTACTTATCTTTGTGCAGGAGCTATTAGCCGCTCTGAACTTACCTTAACCGATGTAAATGCTCATCATCTTGGTTCTGTTATAGCAAAACTTGAAGAGATGGGAAGTACTTTTACTATCACAGAAAACACTATAACTATTCATCCCTCTGAAGTAATCAAAGCCGTAAAAATTGTAACTCAGGAGTATCCTGCTTTTCCGACGGATATGCAAGCTCAGTTTTTAGCACTTGCAACTCAGGCAAACGGGACTTCCATTATCGAAGAAAGACTATTTGAAAATAGATTTATGCATGTTAGCGAACTTCAAAGAATGGGCGCAGATATATCTTTAAACGGTAATGTAGCAACAATAAACGGTGGTACAAAATTGAGCGGTACTGATGTAATGGCAACAGATTTAAGAGCTTCTAGTGCTCTTGTTTTAGCTGGCTTAGTAGCTGATGGTACTACAGATGTTCATCGCATCTATCATTTAGACCGTGGTTATGATTCTTTGGAAAAAAAGCTCGAAGCAGTTGGAGCAAATGTTAAAAGATTAAAAGAGTAGAAGTCGTTTCTACTCGAAAATAATCATCTCATAAATACTTTTTTTTGTTACTAAGGCTTTGTCAGGAGATACTGAGTGTGTGTTTTGGGCACGTGCTACTTCATGACGAAGTTCTGCGATTTCTGTCTCCATATCATCGACATTCTCTTTAAGTCTTAGTATTATATCAACACCTGCCAGATTCACTCCAAGCTCTCGTGTCAATCTAAGAATAAGTTTAATTTTATCTATATCTCTTTGGGAATAAAGTCTTATTCGACCGTTCGAGCGCGACGGGCAGATAAGATTCTCACGTTCATACTGTCTAAGAGTCTGTGGATGAATATCCAAAATCTTAGCAACTATACTAATCAAATAAACAGGTTCGTCATATTGATGTATCATAATTAGCTCCTTTTACTCTTTAGGTAGTTTTTCTTTCATGATTTCAACTAGGTCGGCATCTAAATCATCAACTTTAGGTAAGACTATATTTGCTTCAAGGTATAGATTTCCACGAACCTTTGTTTTACGGTTCATGGCACCCATCTCTTTAACACGAAATCTCTGTCCGTTTTTAGTGTTGCTTGGAACTTTTAACTTTATCTCTTTTTCCAGAGTTTTAATAGCTATCTTTTCACCAAATAGTGCCGCGTAAAGCGGAACGTCAAAAGTTTTAACAAGGTCATCATCTTCTCTGACATATTCAGGACTTGGAGCAACAGTTATTTTTAAAAACAGATCTCCTGCTCTTCCGCCTTGAGCGTGGCCTTTTCCTTTAACACGCATCTTCTCACCGCTTTTAACTCCGGCAGGAATTTTAATGTCAAATCTTTCACCGTTCACCGATACAGAGTGTGAGCCGCCAAGAATAGATACGCTAAATGGTATAGTGACACTTGTCTCAATGTCTAAGTTTGGTTGTTGCTGTTGCTGGCTGAAGCCTCCGCCAAAACCGCCGAAGCCTCCGCCGCCAAAACCGCCCCCGCCACCTGAGAACATTTGACGTAAGATTTCATCTAAATCACTGTTAGAACCTCTAGTATGTGAACGAGAGAAATCGTGGAAATTTTGCCCACCGAACATACTGTCACCGTGCATGTCATATTGCTGTTTTTTCTGTTTATCGCTTAATATTTCATAAGCAGCGTTAATCTCTTTAAATTTATCTTCTGCACCCTTATCTTTATTTACATCCGGGTGATATTGTCTTGCTAGTTTTCTATATGCTTTTTTAATCTCACTCTCACTCGCGTTTTCGCTTATTTCAAGAGTATCATATAATGATTTTGCCATCGTTTTGTCCTAAAATTTATATATTATAATAGTTAATTATCTAAGTGGTATTATATCATAAGGGTTGAGTGGAAGTCAATCAAGGTTTCGTTCAAAAATGCCAAGCAGATAAAACGGCTTCATGGTTGGTACCCCAAAATCAAAGATTTTGACCCTTCCACTGCAGGGGTTTTACTTAGCTTAGCATCTTCTCACTATTGTATATAAATGAGTTAGAGGTTATTCTTTTTTACAAGCACAAGCAGAACTTTTTTGCATACTTTTTTTGCAGAGAAAAAAAGTATGAGATAGTTCTAATGAAGGAAATGACGTACCTCAGAAAAATAAAGAGACATACCGAACTCATTAGCCGCATCTATGATTTCATCATCACGAATACTTCCACCAGGCTCGATTACATTTTTAACACCTGCTGCTGCCGCTGCGTCGATGGAGTCACGGAATGGGAAAAATGCCTCAGATGCAAGGGCTGCACCTGTTACATCAAGTCCCATCTCTTTAGCTTTTTTCAATGCACATTGACTTGCATCTACCCGAGAAGTCATCCCCATACCTACTGCTACCATCGCAGAGTCTTTAACATATACAACACAGTTAGACTTTGTAAGAGATGCTACTTTGTATGCTATCTCCAAATCTTTCATATCCTGTGCCGCAGCTGCATTTTTAGAAACCAATTTTGCATTTTTAACTTCATCTTCACCCACTTTGTCAGCATCTTGGTATACAAAACCGCCGTCAATGTGTTTAAAGTCTTTTTTATCATTTGCAAGGAGTAACTTGTCACTTCCCATGTCAAATAACTTGATACGCTTCTTAGCAGCAAATACTTCCTGAGCTTCTTCAGTGATACGACCTGCAATTACGACTTCTAAGAAAATCTCATTCATTTTCTCAGCCAGTTCTTTTGTCACTACACCGTTTACTGCGACAACACCGCCGAATGCAGACACAGGATCACATTTAAGAGCTTCTTCATAAGCTTCTAAAAGTGTATCTTTAATAGCAAATCCACAAGGGTTACCATGCTTAGTAATACATACGGCATTCTCATTACCAAATGCAGATGCAATCTTAACAGCACCGCTCAAATCGTTTAGGTTATTGAAACTTGCTTCACCTTTTAGAGTTTTGAAGTTGTTTGAGTAGTGCTTGTCAAATTCATAAAGTGCACCTTTTTGGTGAGGATTTTCACCGTAACGTGTATCCATAACTTTATTTCCTACAACAAACTGCTTTTCACCGAAACCTCCGTTGAAACGCTCGTTCATGTAGTTAGCTATCATCGAGTCATACGCAGCAGTGTGCTCATACGCTTTTATCATATAGCCGCGACGGAACTCTTTTGTATTTTTTTCATTCTCTATAGCATCTATGACTTCATCGTAATCTGCTACATTTGTAACTATGATTACACTATCAAAGTTTTTTGCAGCTGAGCGAACCATAGCAGGTCCGCCGATATCTATATTTTCTATAATATCATCGAAATCATCAGTTCTCTCGATAGTCTCTTTAAAAGGATAGAGATTTACACAAACCAAATCAATAGACTCTACGCCTAATTCTTTTGCTTGCTCTAAGTGTGACTGCTTATCACGACGGTGTAAAATTCCACCATGAACATATGGGTTAAGAGTTTTAACACGACCTTCAAAACACTCAGGAAATTTTGTAACCTCATCAATCTCAATAGCTTTTATACCGGATTCTACTAACTTTTTATAAGTCCCACCTGTAGAAATTATTTCATAACCGTTCTTTACTAATGACGTACAAAACTCTACTACACCTGCTTTATCGCTAACACTAACCAATGCTCTTTTTGCCAAAACATTTCCTCTTAAAAATAAATTACGGGATTTTATCTAAATTGAGTTTAGATGATGGTAAAATTTAAGCAAAAGGATTTTTATGAACAATATTGCAATACTGTGTTCCGGTGGAGATGTATCTGGGATGAATCCCGCACTCAAACACTTTGTCGAGTATGCACTTGAGAAAAATCTGAACCCCTACTTTGTTTATGACGGGTATGAAGGTTTGATTGACAATAACATTAAACTAACCAGTTATTGTGATGTGGCAGGCATCATCAACAGAGGCGGGACAAAAATAGGCAGTGCAAGAAGCCAAAGATTTATGCTTCAAGAACATAGAAAAATTGCAAAACAAAATCTGGAAGCTCTAAACATAGAGATGCTGGTTGTCCTTGGAGGAGACGGCTCGTTTAGAGGACTCGATGTTTTTTACAAAGAAACAGGCATAAAATTCTGCGGTATCCCAGCTACTATAGACAACGACATAAACGGAACTGATTACTCTTTGGGCGTCGATACTGCTTTAAATATCATCAAGACTTCCATAGATGCTATCCGCGATACTGCTTCATCGTTCAAAAGAGCTTTTGTAATTGAGACAATGGGAAGAGACTGCGGCTATTTGGCTTTGGTATCGCATCTGACATCTGGTTCGGAACTTTGTCTAATACCTGAAAAAGAGTACGACCTGAAATCATACGAAGAGAGTTTCAAAGAGCAGATTAAAAACGGACGAAAATATTTCATAGCAATTGTCTCAGAAGGGATTAAACAAGACTCAAAAGAGATAGCAAAGTGGTTTGAAGATAAAATAGGCATGGAGTCCAGAGTAAGTGTTTTAGGACATATTCAAAGGGGCGGCAACCCTACTATATATGACAGACTTATGGCATATAAGTTTGTCACTAAAGCTGTTGACGGTCTGCTTCAAGGCAGAGATGAAAGTGTAATTTGCTATGCAAAAAGCGGATTTGAATTTAAAAGCATTGAAGAGGTAACAAGTAAAACAAAAGAGCTTGATACCGAGATGCTATCATATTTGGAAAAATAATAAAATGTATAAACTAAATTATTTTGTACCAGCAGATGCTAAAGAAAAGACCAAACAGGCTCTCTTTGACATAGGTGTAGGCAGATATGAAAACTATGAATGCTGTAGTTTTGAGAGTTTGGGAGTCGGGCAGTTCAAGCCTGTTAAAAGTGCAAATCCACACATTGGTGAATTAAATAAAGTAGAAGAAGTTCAGGAATATAAGGTTGAAATGGTTTGCAATGATGATCTCATAAAAGATGCCGTTACTTTGTTAAAAGAAGCTCACCCTTACGAAGAAGTCGCTTATGAGGTTTTTAAAATAGAAGAGTTTTAATCGTTATACTTACTTTGATTCAACCGGATATCCTTTTTTTTGCCAATCATCAAACCCATTAATATACCAAAAAACATTTTTATAACCACGTTTACGTACTGCCAGTGCTGCTTCATATGAACGTGAACAATTACCTCCATTACAATAAAAAATCAATTTACTATTTAAAGATTTTGGAAGACTTATAATAGTATATTTTGCTTTTGAGTTATCAAACATCACAAGTTTCGCATCTTGTATATGCTCTTTATCATAATCAAGCTTCTTGCGTGCATCATAAAAAAAAGCTCCTTCAATAAAAAGCTCCTTTGCCTTTTGAGTATTTACTGGAATTATACCCTCTTCAATCGCTTTACTTGGAATAGGAGGAGTCAAGCATTGCTTATAAGGCAACTTAATTATATAAGATTTTTTCCCGCCATAGTTAATAGCAGACGATGATATGACAGTTCCTAAAAAAAATAAAAGAGCTAATATTTTAAAAAAATATCTTTGTGTAATATTCGACATATCAACTCCTCTTATAATACAAGACATTACAATATACTCCTATTTTCTTTAAATAAAAATTAATATTTTAGTTGTAACCATTTTGCAACAAGCAAAGATTATAATTTTCTCAAACAATATAAATGGGATTAAAATGATTGATATAGAAAAAATAATTGCCGACAAGTATCCAAAACTGCAAAACAATAAAATAATTAAAAGTACTATTTCCAAGTTTTCAGATTCCGTAATACACCAAGATGAGATAAACAGATTTGTTAAGAAAAACGCTCACATCGGCAGTTTTGAGTTTATTGATAATGTTTTGGAATATTTTGACTTTAATTTTTTAGTTTCTGATAAAGACATTGAAAATATACCATCTTCAGGAAGAGTCGTAATAATAGCGAATCATCCTCTTGGAGCTTTAGATGCTTTTGCTCTCATCAAACTGCTTAGCAGAGTAAGAAAAGACATTAAAATTGTTGCAAATGATTTTTTAAAAGAATTCAAAGCGTTAGACTCTTTACTCATTCACATAAACAGCTTTGTCGCTAGACAAAAAAAAGAAGCCATACAAGAGATATATGACTCACTTGACAAAGATATGGCTCTTATAATCTTTCCTTCAGGTGAAGTCAGCCGTGCGAGTTCAACAGGAATAAAAGACAAAACATGGCAAAAAGGATTTTTAAAATTTGCATATAGAAGCACTTCTCCTATACTTCCTATATTTATTGGAGGAAAAAACTCTAAAACATTTTACTCGATATCTACTATAAATAAAAAATTATCCACACTGCTTCTGCCAAATGAGATGTTTAAACAAAAAGGCAAGACCATAGACATTAGTATAGGAGAAATAATTTCAAATGAAAATATTGTTCCAAAAGGGCTAAAACAAAACAAAATAGTAGAACTTTATAAAAAGCAGGTATACAACCTAAAAAATTCTAAAAATTTTTTTTTAACACAAAAAGCAATTGCTCATCCCGAAGATAGACGAGACATAAAGAAAGAGTTAAAAAATTCTCCTCTTCTTGGAACTACTAAAGGCAATAAGAAGATATATCTATACAGCAGTGCAAATCCAAATTCAATCCTAATAAATGAAATCGGTCGTCTAAGAGAATTGTCTTTTAGAAAAGTAGGAGAAGGTATAAATAAAAAAAGGGATACCGACAAATATGACAGATACTATAAACACATAGTTCTATGGGATGATGAAGATTTAGAGATAGTAGGAGCTTACAGAATAGCAGAGTGCAGAGATATTATAAAAAACCTTGGCAAAGATGCCATCTACACTACTACTCTTTTCAACTTTAATGATGATTTTGACAAATATCTCGATAGTGCCATAGAACTTGGCAGAAGCTTTGTACAACCAAAGTATTGGGGAAGCAGAGCACTTGATTATCTATGGTATGGAATAGGTGCATATATTAGAAACAACCCTGATATAAAATACCTTTTTGGTCCTGTATCCCTTAGTGGAGCATATCCAAAAATTGCTAAAGACACCATCCTTTATTTTTACGATAAAAACTTTAGAGATGATGAAAATCTTGTAACTCCAAAAATTCCGTACAACTTTAAAACAGATGCGGACTTGATTAGGAATCTACGAAATGAGTTTAGTGATGTAGAATATAAAGAAAACTTCAGAAACCTAAAAAAAGCACTTGGAGTTATGGGAACCAGCGTACCAACTCTTTATAAACAGTATAGTGACCTGTGTGATGAAGGTGGAATAAGATTTTGTGCTTATAACATTGACCCATCTTTTTCAAACTGTGTAGACAGTCTTATTGTCGTTGATATCTCAAAGATAAAGTCTTCACAAAGAAAAAGATATATTGAGTGATATCATATTTTGTAATTATATTGTTATATTTTAATACTAAAATCACGCAACCAAAGAAGTAAGGATATATAACATGAAAACAAGAGAGTTCAAGATACACACAGATTATCTTAATCTTGATTATGATGATAATCTAAATATGAATTTAATAGAAGAATATGTCTTAGAAGATCTCGAAGTACCACAAGAATGCATAGAATCACTAAAAGTGTATGACAACTATGTAGACATAAAACTATCTACTAAACTAAGATATTTCAATGATGACTGGTATGTAAATTTACAAAGAGTCGGCTAAAACTCTTTTATATAAAGTTACCCTACAAACTTAGATTTTGACTCAAAAACTACATAGAGTCACCCTTGCCCACCTTAAAAATATGCTATTAAAACTATGATAATATAGACATTATATAATATTTTATGATATTATATTCTAAATTTATCTATAAAAAGGCATCAAAATGAAGTCTTTCAAAGAATTACAAATAGATCTCAGGCAAATGATTTTAGCAATTGAGACAGCTGTTGATTTAGTAGGCATGAATGATACTAACCACGGCAAACGTGTCGCTTATATAGCAAGTCAGATCGCACATAATCTAGGATTCAGCGAACAAGACACCCAATATATATTTGAGCTTGGTCTTTTGCATGACTGTGGTGTTTCAACACAACAGATGCATAGCAGCCTTGTAAATCACTTTGACTGGGAAGATGCACATATACACTGCGAAATAGGTTACAACCTGCTAAAAAACTTTGATCCTCTTTCAAAGTTTGCCATACCCATTCGTTATCATCATACTTTTTTTGAAGAGTTAAAAAATATAAATATTAGCACATATGATGCAAGAATGGCAAACCTCATATTTCTCTCTGACAGAATTGATGTAACTGCCGCTTCACATTACGGTTCAGACATACTATTAGCAAAAACAACAATAGTAAAGCATATCCAAGATTGCAGCGGTACATTTTTTGATCCTAAACTGGTGGATGCATTTTTAAAAATTGAAAGATCGGAAGCATTTTGGATAGCACTAGAAGATAGACATATTACACGTTATACTTGGGACATGGGGCAATTTGAAAGTAGCAGTATAATAACTATATCTCAGATAAAACAGCTCTCGTTAATACTGGCATATATAGTAGACCAAAAAAGTCCTTTTACAGCTCAACACTCAGCCAGAGTCGGCAGCTTGGCAAAATATATCTCTTCTATATACGGTCTATCTGATGAGCAGTGCCAAAAAGTGGAAATTGCCGGATTTTTACACGATATCGGCAAACTAAGAACACCTGACGATATCTTGGAAAAACCTGGAAAACTAACAGATATAGAACGTTCTATAATGGACCAACACAGCTATGAAACATATGAAATATTACGTCATATAGATGGTTTAGGCGAGATTTCATCTTGGGCTGCTTTTCACCATGAAGGGCTAAATGGAGCAGGCTATCCATTTCATCCAAGTGAAAAAGATTTAAGTGTTGAAGCACGTATTATAGCTGTCGCAGATATATTTCAGGCATTAGTTCAAGACAGACCATACAGAAAAGGCATGACATTAGAAAAAGTTTTAGACATACTTAATGAATTTACCGATAGTGGAAAACTTGATGAAAATATAGTTAAAGTTGTAGAAAAAAACAGTGAAAAGTGTTTTGAAATTGCCAAGGGAGAAGCTCAAGAGAACAAAGAGAGTGAGTTCCCTTTTTCTCTTGGTAGAATAATGTAAAGAGAGCTTACAGATCTCTCTCAATAACTCTTTTAAATGTGTTGAAATAGTTATCTTTTAACTCATCCATGCTCATAGCTACATCATTTACTCTGATAGTATCTCCACCGACAGTCCCGATTTTTTCACAAGCCATTGACTCATCAAGCATTGATTCAAAAGCTTCACAATTTTCAGGTTTAACTTCTATGATTGCTCTTGACATAGATTCTGCAAAAATATCTCTCTCATCAGATACACTCATCTCAACATCACAACCTAAACCTGATGTAGCAGACATTTTAGCCAGTGCGATTGCAACACCGCCACTGCTTGCATCTTTAGCACACTCTAGTAAGTTTTTCTTGTTACCTTCGATTACTAAATCCCAAAGAGCTAGCTCATTTTTATAATTAATCTCAGGCAGAGTTCCTGCAACAGTATGGCAAATCTCTTTCATATAAAGTGACCCGCCAAATTCTGATTTAGACTCACCTACTAAGTAAAGTGCATTACCCTCACCTTGAAAAGATGACATCAAAACATTATTTTGATCATCGTTTACACCGACCGTAGCAATTGAAGGTGTCGGGAAAACAGATACGCCGTTTGTCTCATTGTAAAGTGAAACGTTACCGCCGATAACCGGAGTCGTAAGTTCGGCACAAGCTTCTTTGATACCCAGACAACCTTGACCAAACTGCCACATAACTTCAGGGTTTTCAGGATTACCGTAGTTAAGACAATCTGTAATAGCTAAAGGTCTTGCTCCACTCATCGCAACATTTCTACCGCTCTCAATTACAGCAGCAGCACCGCCGCCTTTAGGGTCTATGTAACAATAACGAACATTACAATCAGCACTCATAGCAAGAGCTTTTCCGTTTTCTTTTACACGAATAACAGATGCGTCCAACATACCGCCGTTTTTAATAGTATTTGTCTGTACCATTGAGTCATACTGAGTATATATCCAGGCTTTATCCACAACTTCCATAGACTTAGTCAATGTCTCAAATGCTTCTTGATTTGAGACTTTGTCAAAATCGTTTATAGTAACGCTTTGCAGTGCATCTAAGTATGCAGGTTTACTCATAGGACGGTTTAATACAGGGGCTTCTTCGCTGACAGGGTCAACAGGAACCTCAGCGACCTTCTCACCGTGCCAGAAAAGTTCCATATTTCCTGTATCAGTAACTTCACCTACCACTGCAGCATCTAAGTCCCATTTTTCAAAAATATCTATAATTGCCTGTTCTGAGCCTTTTTTAGCACAAAGAAGCATACGCTCTTGAGACTCTGAAAGCATAAAGTCATAAGGAGTCATATTTTCTTCACGAGCAGGAACTTTATCCAGATGCATAATCATCCCTGAACCTGAACGACCTGCCATCTCAAATGAAGAAGAAGTAAGACCGGCAGCTCCCATATCTTGAATACCTATAACATGGTCAGTTTTAAAAAGCTCCAAACAAGCTTCTAGTAAAAGTTTTTCCGTAAACGGGTCACCCACCTGAACTGTAGGACGAAGAGATTTTGACTCTTCTGTAAAACTATCAGACGACATCACAGCTCCGCCAAGTCCGTCTCTACCAGTTTTTGCACCGACATACATTACGGGGTTTCCTGTACCTTCAGCTTTTCCGTAAAAGATCTCATCAGATTTTGCAATACCTAGTGTAAAAGCATTTACAAGGATATTTCCATTGTAACACTCATCAAAACTTGTCTCACCGCCAATAGTAGGAACACCCATACAGTTTCCGTAACCACCGATTCCCTCAGTTACACCACGTACCAAATAACGTTGATGAGCAGAAGTCTTGTCATCATTTAAAACATTACCGAATCTAAGAGCATTCAAGTTTGCAACCGGACGGGCACCCATAGTAAATACGTCACGCATTATTCCGCCAACACCTGTAGCAGCACCTTGATAAGGTTCTATAAAACTTGGATGATTGTGTGACTCCATCTTAAATACAGCTGCATATCCATCACCAATATCAATTACACCGGCATTTTCACCGGGTCCTTGGATAACCCACGGAGCTTTAGTCGGAAAACCATTCAAGTGAATCTTAGATGATTTGTAACTACAATGTTCACTCCACATTGCTGAGAAGATGCCTAGCTCTACCAAATTTGGTTCACGTTTTAAAATCTCTTTGATATGTGCATAATCTTCTGAGGAAAGCTTATGATTTGCTAATTGTTCTTCGATGTTTTCTAGTTGTTGGCTCACGGATGAATCCTAAAAATTAAATTTTTTGGTTTTTAAAGGGGGATTATATCTAATTTGTTCTAATAAGAATTTTAATGAAAGGCAAAGTCTTCTTTTGTGCGTATATTTTTCTTCAGGCTAAAGATGTTTTTATACTCTATTTCAAGGATTTCATACTCTTTTGTACCCTTTGGAAGCTTTATCTTAAAATCATCATCAACTTCTTTTCCTATCAAAGCTTTTGCTATAGGAGAATGTATGGAAATAAGTCCATTTTCCGGTTCACTTTCCAAAACACCGCAAATGGTATACACCTCTTCTTTGTCTGTTTCAATGTTTAATATTTTAACCGTACTTCCAAAACTGACTTTGGTATGTTCATAAGACGACGGGTCTATGATTTGTGATTTTTGAATCATAGAGTTAAGATAAAAAAGTCTTCTATCTATAAAACGCAGTTTTTCTTTAGCAGCATGATAGTCAGCATTTTCACTTCTATCACCCTGCGCTGCCGCTACAAGTTTTTCTTCTGCAGTCTTAGGTTTCTCAACTTCAAGCAAGAACTTAAACTCTTCCACCAAAAGATCGTAACCTTCTATACTCATCGGCTCTTTCAAGCAATAGCCTTAATGATGAAAACCTAGAATATAGTAAGTCTCTTTATTTTCTAATTTATTCAAAGTAACTTTAAATTTATCGCTAAAGTGCTTTATTTTTTCATGCGCTTCTTCAGCAATCTCTACACTTGGAGCTTCTACTTTTATTTTAAAATAATCGTTTGAGTTTGATAAAGCCACATACGAACCGTCAACTTTTAAATGATCATGCAAATCCATTATATGTTTCTGAATCTTCTCATACCCCGATGTATTCTTTTCTATTCTTTCCAGTTGGTTAACAAGAGCACCATTTGGTGCATAACCTAATTGTGTGAGCATTGCTTCTCTTTGCATGTTCGTCCTTTTTCATATTTATGAGAAAATAATAACAGTTTTTTGTAAATATTAAGTTATAATTATGAGAATAACTTAATATCAAACAAAGAGAGTACTATGACTGATGATATACTAAAAAAAATCAAACAACTTCCGCCACTTCCAGAATCTGCTATGCAAATTGAGGCTGTTTATCAAGACCCTGACAGCAGTTTTAACGATATGGTTAAAATTTTAGAAAAAGATCCTCTTTTGACTGCCGATATTTTAAAAGCTGCAAATTCTCCGCTTTATGGTTTTTCCCGTGAAATAAATGCTATCTCTCAGGCTGTTGGTTTATTTGGTATGGGTACGGTTCGTGGTTTTGCGCTTGCTAGTATTGTAAAAAAGAGTTTTGCGCTTGACCTTTCTCCTTACGGAATTGACAACGACATGTTTTCGGCATTGTCCAAAAAACAGCATGGTATCATGACTGCATGGTGCATTAGAAAAGAAAACAAACTATTAGGTGTTTTATCTCCTGCTGCATTTCTTGTTGAAATCGGCAAAGTTCTAATTGCCCAACAAATCATTGCAGAAAACGCTCAGCAAGCTTTTAGAGATGCTCTTGTAGAACTTCAAGATGTTGAAGCTGCCGAGAGAAAAGTTGTAGGCGCAGATACACCGGAAGTCAGTGCTACAATCTTCAAACATTGGAGATTTGAAGAAGGGTTAGTTGATACTATTGCTAACTGTCTAAACCCTGAAAAAGCAGATGAAGAAGATCAAAGAGCAGCAAAAATCTTACATGTTGTTCGTACTGTAGTTCCGATTAACGGAGTTATTACAGACGAAAGTGTTCAAGCAGCTAAAGAGTTGGTTATAAAATATGACCTTGATATGGAAAGCTTTGATAAAGCTATAGAAAACGCTAGATAACCCTTCTTTGAAATCTCTACTAATTCGGCTCACTCTCGGTTTGAGTGAGCAAGACATAAGCCCTGATGAACAAGAACACATAAACAATTTTCTGACAAAAAAATATATTACCAAAAAAGGTAATATCTATAAATTCAATTCTAAATATCGTGCGGGTACACTTGGCCTTGTTCAAAAAGACACAGCATATTTAAATGTCATCGGTGAAAATGTCCGAGACTTGTTTATAGGTGAAGGTGATTTAGGAGATGCCAAAGAGGGTGAT
This sequence comes from Sulfurimonas sp., assembly GCF_041563495.1. Classification (GTDB taxonomy): domain Bacteria; phylum Campylobacterota; class Campylobacteria; order Campylobacterales; family Sulfurimonadaceae; genus Sulfurimonas. The sequence goes on along the minus strand of NZ_JBFFMZ010000011.1, from coordinate 53,917 downwards.
CTCATTATTGCCCAAAGACTTCTTGGTAAACGTGGAACTCCTAGTGCAAAAATTGCTGAAATAGTAGGTCGAGCACAAACTTACAGCGTAGGATATATTATCTTAAAGGATGGAAGAAAGGCTTTAGTTGATTTAAAGACTGATTACCCTGCCGGAGTTGAACTTACTCAAAAAGAACTGGACTCTTACGAGGAAGACGATGTTTTCAAAATCAACAATCAAGAAAATTTTATAATGGAAAAACTTGGAAATTTAAAAGATCCTTTGGTTGATGAAAAGATTGTTCTTGCACAATTTAACAAACATGACGAATTTGATGAAGAAGTTTTAAAAGTGGCTACCTCATTTGAAGAAGTAGATGCTTCCAAGTATCCAAATAGAGTTGATCTAAGAAAATTATTGTTTTGCACGATAGATCCTATAACTGCAAAAGATTATGATGATGCTATATACTGGGATGATGAAAACACTACTCTCTACGTAGCAATTGCAGATGTTAGTGAATACGTAAAACCTTTTGGTACCATTGATAATGAAGCGATATACAGAAGTTTTTCTATATATCTTCCTCATCGTTCTATTCCTATGCTTCCGCGTCAACTAAGTGAGACTCTATGTTCACTTCAGCCTCATGTAGATAGACTCTCTTATGTCTTTGAGATGAAGCTTGATTTAGACTCTCTTGAGGTGACCAAATCTAAAGTATATGAAGCGATTATTCATTCTCAAAGAAGATTTAATTATGAAGAGATAGATGATTTTTTTGATAGTAAACTAGACGCTAAGAATAATACAGAAAAAAAGATATTTGCCTGGATAAAGAAACTACGACCCATTACCGATGCACTAAAAGAAAAAAGATTAAAAGTAGGTTATGATTTCCGCTCAACTGAATTGGAAATGGAAATTGATGAAAACTCTAATATAGTCTCAACTTCTTTTGCCGAGGAGACTCCTTCACATGCTCTTATCGAAGACTGTATGCTCTTAGCAAACAAAGAGGCTGCAAGTCAGTACAGCAGAGGAATCTTTAGAATCCATGAAGAACCAAATCAGTCCAAACTTCAGATATTGTACCAAGAACTAGCAGGCATCGGCATGTCAATCGATATAAAAAACTCTATAAAAGAGACTATTTCAGATATACAGAGACAAGCAAAAGATATGGGTTTAGAAGCAGAAGTCGATACTCTGATTATCCGCTCACAGATGCAAGCAAGATATGCTCCTCTTAACTCAGGACACTTTGGACTGGGCTTTGAAGCATATACTCACTTTACTTCCCCTATTAGACGTTACTCAGATCTTATCGTCCATAGACTTCTAAAAGCTATAAATAACAATGACACCGAAGAAGGCTCTTACGTTCTTAGAAATATAGAAGCCCTTAGTATGACAATTAGTGAAAAAGAGAGAGAAGCCAGCAGCATTGAAGTTGAGTTTCAACATAGAAAATTTGCCCGCTGGGCTAATGAAAATCTAAACAAAGAGTTTAAAGCAAGAATAACAGCGACAGAACCGGAATACAAAGCCGAAATACATGATGAGATTATGGGAGCAAGAGTACTTATTACTTCAGCAGAGAATGCTCAGCTTTTTCAAGATGTCATAATCTCTATAGATAAAGTTGATATTCCTAAAGCTAAAATATTCGGTCATGTTATTAAGGATATAGATGTATAAAGCTGAGCTAGACAAGCATATACAAAATTCCAGCATCTCAAACAGCTTTGTATTCTTTGGAGAGAGTAGTTTTCTTATCGATAACTACACTAAAAAACTCAGTAACATTGAAGATGCCTCAGCTCTTACATTTTACTATGATGAATATGACTTTAAAAGTGCAAAAGCGCATCTATCACAGGCTTCACTTTTTGGCGGGGTAAACATTTTAGTTGTAAAGAGTGAAAAAAAGGTCCCTAAAAAAGAACTTGATGACCTTATAGATTTGTGTGAAAAAAATCAAGACAATCTTTTTATTTACGCTTACTACGGAAGTGATTATAAGACTTATAACAAAGCATTTAGTAAAAAAAGTACTATGAGTGTAAGGTTTTTCAATCCTAATCAACACGAATCTATAAATATCATATCTGAAGCGGTAAAAGAAAAAAACGTTAACATGGATAAATACTCTATAGCGCATCTCTTAACCATTCATAACGGTGATGTGGCACTTGCATATAACGAGATAGATAAGTTTAAAGTTTATGACAAAGTTATTACTACTAAAGATATAGAGCAACTGGTATCCGGTCTTGCAGAAATCAGTATGGATGACATGATTAAAAAGATACTTTCAAAAAAAGATTTTACTCAAGATTTGAACAACATACTAGAACATGGTGAAGATGAGATAAGAATAATTACGGCGCTCACAGCATATTTAACACAACTTTATATGTTCAACATCTACATAAGAGTAAATGGAGCACCAAACGCTCTTGAGATACTCGGATACCCTGCTCCAAAATTCGTGGTTGATGAAAAAGCTGCTCTATCTCTAAAATATAAACCAAATACTTACTACAAACTGCATGAACTATTACTCGATAGTGAACTGAAGATGAAAAGTTCAGGTGTTGATAAAGGTGCAATTTTATTGTCCACCATCATCAGGATTCAGAAATTATTGTAAAATAAGAAATAATTATTTTTGTATGGGAGTTGCTTAGTGATCAGACTTGTTATAATTACCTTGTTTTTTTCAATAAGTCTATTCGCTCAATCCCAAAAAAACAGTTGTACCACAAACCCTAAAGTTTTAGACGCCGCCTTAAAAAAAGAACCATCTATATATGAGAGACTTTTATCTTTAGACTATATTCAAAAGAGTATTTCGCAAAAAGTTCTTATTTTTTCAAGCAATTTGGACCATACTGTAAAGAACTGGGTAAAAGATGACACAAACACCTCCGTAAAAGAAGTAAAAAAATGTATTGAAGAAGAAAAAGAAGCATATTCTCTTTTCTCAATGGTAAGCCTATACGATGATTTTTTCAAAGATGAGACATATCTAAATACTACAAATAAAAGTTACATAAGGCTAAGATGGGGTATTGAACAAAATCAGAAGGAAGGATTTGATTATTTTAACAACATACGTGTAAATTTAAGACTCCCAAAAACAGAAGATGCTCTTTATCTTTTTATCGGTGATGATGAAGATGATGAGACAAATACAATAAATAACGGCAATGTAGAAAAATCTACAAGTGTCGGTGTGAAGTATGTCCTTGATAATTTAGACGTTCTAAACGTGAGTGTATTTGGCGGTTTTAAAGGTATAACCAACCCTTTCATGAAATTACGTATGCAATACCCGATAGCTTTTAAGTATCTCCTCTTTCGACCTATACAGTATGTAGAGTATTCTTATGAAGATGAGTTTAAAGAAGAGACAAAGCTTTATTTTGACCATCGATTAAAAAATAAAAAAGAGCTAATACGTCTTTCCCTCGGTCGATATACCCAGACATATCTAGATGGCATGAATTATTCAGCACAACTATCTTATTTAAGCACCATAAAACACTCTGTAGGTCTTCAAATATACACAGGGTTTCAAGGGCAGACACAAACTCAAACAAGCACGCCTGCAAATACAAAATACAATATTACACCAGCTCCGGGAATCTACAATTATGATACAGGAATAGTTTGGAAACAACAGTTCTTTAAAAAATATATATTTTACGAGCTACATCCGTTAGTAGAATTTTCTCAGCAATATGATTACAATGCCAACTATATATTTCGTGCTAATTTAGAATTGTTTTTTGGAGATATTTAGGTCTATTAAATAAAAATTAAAAGAAGTGTGTAGTTACAAGGCGCTTATTGAGGAAGCATACATTAGTATGTGACGAGATAAGCAACGCAGTAAATGCGCGCTTATTTTGATGTTTTTTAGTTTTTATCTTGGTTAACGATTTTGTTTGATCCAATCCACGGCATCATTTCACGAAGTTTATTACCAGTCACAGTAATTAGTTTCGTTTTATCGTTGTTACGCTCAGCATTCATACGAGGATAACCTGCTTGACCTTCAAGGATAAAGTCTTTTGCAAATCTACCGTCTTGGATTTCTGTAAGGATATCTCTCATCGCTTGTTTAGACTCTGCATTGATAACACGTTTACCAGAAACATAATCACCATACTCAGCAGTGTTAGAGATAGAGTATCTCATATCAGCGATTCCACCTTCAAACATTAAGTCAACGATTAACTTAAGTTCGTGTAAACACTCGAAGTATGCAAGTTCAGGAGCATAACCAGCTTCAGTTAAAGTCTCAAAACCAGCTTGAACTAAAGAAGCAGCACCACCACAAAGAACAGCTTGCTCACCAAATAAGTCAGTTTCAGTCTCATCTTTGAAAGTAGTCTCAATAATTGCAGTTCTACCACCACCTATTGCAGATGCATATGAAAGTGCTAACTCTTTAGTTTCTCCAGATGGATTTTGTCCAACAGCGATTAAATCCGGAATACCCCCGCCGCGAACAAACTCAGAGCGTACAGTATGGCCCGGAGCTTTTGGTGCAATCATAGTAACATTGATATCAGCTCTTGGAATGATACGACCATAGTGAATGTTAAAACCATGACCAAAGGCAATAGTAGCACCCTCTTTTAAGTTTGGCTCAATTTCGTTTTTATAGATTTCAGCTTGGTTTTCATCCGGTAAAAGAATCATTACAACATCTGAACATGCTGATGCCTCTGCAACTGTTAAAACTTCAAAGTTTTTAGCTTCAGCTTTAGCCCAAGATGAACCATTTTTTCTTAAACCGATACATACTTCAACACCTGAATCTCTTAGGTTTTCAGCGTGAGCGTGTCCCTGAGAACCAAAACCAATCATCGCAACCTTTTTGCTTTTGATTAGGTCTAAGCTAGTATCTTTGTCATAGTAAACGTTTAGTGCCATTATTTTTTCCTTGCATAATATTAAGCTTAAGTGCTTAAAAAATTTTCCGCATTATACTAAAATAAAGCAAAAACTTTTATAATGTGACAAATATTTATAAATATGCGGGGAAACCATGAAAAAATTCAATCTTTTTAATGAGATAATCATAACAGAAAAAGCAACTTTACTACAAGCTATAAACACGTCAAAAATATTTGGAATTGATATAAACGGAAATATCAGATACGAACCATTTGAGAGTAGTGATATTCTTATTTATAAAGGCAAACCAGAAATAGTAGAAGATTTCAAAACAGTACTTGGTAAAAACTATCAACTTGTTGAAGACGGAGAAAGAGTTCTTATTAAAGCTTTCTCAAACTGGCAGGAGCTTATCGCTGTAAATACTCCAAGAGCTTCTTATGATGACACTACGGCAGACGGTGTAGCTGAGTTTTCAAACTCAGAGCTTGAAGATATTGGTTGGCATGCAACTGAGTTTAATATTAGCTACAGAACTTTAGTTGAACTTTTAGAAGAAAAATGCGCAGGAACTTTACTCTGCATCGAACAAGAAGAACCTTATCAGTTTAGCGGTCTTGGTTTTTTAAGCGATAATGAGTCAGCTAAAAAAGTTCTGTTTGAATTCTGTCAGTCTAAAGTAAAAGATATGATTGAGAATGATCCTGACTTTAAAAGAGAAGAGCTGACAGATGACGAAGAAGAAGCTGCAAAATTTTTTAAGATTGTGTAATTTATCTATTTTTAATAGTAAGTAGATACCTCTGTAAAATAATCATAGCTGAGATAGAGTCTATCCGCCCGTCGCGAATATACTTTATCTCACCCTTCATCATATTTTCAGCCTCAAGTGATGATTGTGCCTCATCCTGATAAAAAATATCGCCTTTAAAATCAACAAGATTCATAAAGTGTTCTATTCGTCTTTGCATCTCATCTTCAGAACTTCCACCTAATGGAATACCGATGACTACAGCATCTACTTCCCACTCATCAAGAACTTTTTTTACTTCGGCAGATGCCTGGTTTCTGTTTTTTCTTTGAACTGCAGGTAATGGAGTTACTATATCTTTATGGGCAGAATATGCAAGACCTATTCTCTTTAAACCCAAATCTATTGCAATATATTTCAACAGTTATTTTCCTAAACAAAAAGAGCCGAACATCTTGTCTAGCATCTCATCATTTTCAAATGGTCTAGTTATAGATGCCATCTCTTTTACAGCTTCATTGAGATGAAAGGAAAATATCTCAAGCTCTTGGTCTTGCAGTGGAAGAAGTGCCTCTTCGATATTATTTAAAGTATTTTGCACTGCCATTATCTGTCTTTGAGATATCAGCATTATCTCATCAGAACTGTTACTTCTGTCCATGATATTTTGCAAGGCATTTATAAGTGAGTTTACACTCTCTTTTGAGTTTAATTCCAAATCAAAATCTATATCTTTTGATAAAAACTTCTCTTCTAAGTCTATTTTGTTTTTTACATATATCACATGCTTATTTTTAGCATGCTCATCTATCAACGAGAGTATTTGCTCATCTTCTGCATCTATAGCTCTTGAGCTGTCAAACAGCGCTACGACTATGTCTGACTCTTGGATAGCTTCTAAAGAACGTTCTATCCCGATTCGCTCTATCTCATCATTTGCTTCTCTTATGCCCGCAGTATCAACTATACGAATAAGATGCGTTCCTATCTTAACCTGCTCTTCAATCGTGTCTCTTGTTGTTCCGGCTATATCACTCACAATTGCACGATTGTAGTTAAGAAGAGAGTTAAGCAAAGAACTTTTTCCAACATTAGGTTTTCCGACAATAGCAACTTTAAAGCCCTGCATCAAACCTTCTCTGGCTTTAGATGCCATAAGAGTTGATTGCAGGGAAGTGTTCAATTCGCTTAGCTTTGCTTCTATCTGTTTAACCAAGTCCTCCGGTAAATCTTCTTCTGCATAATCAATACTTACTTCAGAGTATGCAAGTATATGAATTATCTCATCTCTGATCTGCTCTATATATTCTTTTAGTGAACCCTTCATTTGAAGCGCCAATATCTTAGCTGCATCTTCGCTTTTAGCTTCTATCAACTGGGCAATTGCCTCTGCTTCACTCAAGTCGATACGGCCGTTGAAAAAAGCCCGCTTTGAAAACTCGCCTGCGTTTGCAAGTCTTGCTCCTGCGTCTATAGTAGCTTTAAGTATGCTTTGCGCAACAATAAAACCGCCGTGACATTGAATCTCAACTACATCTTCGGCGGTAAATGAATACGGAGATTTAAAATAAATGACTATAGATTCATCAATAAGTTCATTTTCTTTATCATGAATAGTTGTTAGTGTTGCATATCTGGGAGAAAATTCTTTTTTTTGTGTAAGTTTTTTAGCAATTTCCAGAGCTCTATCTCCGCTTATGCGGATAATAGCGATAGAGCCTATGCCATTTGCTGTGGCAATGGCGCTTATTGTGTCATTATCCATGATTTAATTTGAGTGGTAATCATTTATAATGATATATTTTAGCCCATCACGAGTTGAGCGGATAGCAACATATTTATCAGGGTAAATCTCACGAAGCTCTCTCAGAGCAATCTGTACAAGCACACCGTCGAGTACTTTGGTCTGCGCTCTGCCGTCTCTATCTACGCTCTCTTTAACACCGCTTAAGTATCTTGAAACCGATTCTTCTTGATTTTTCAAGAACTCTGCTATCTCAAGACGAAGCTGCAGCTGGTACTTTGTGTTTATCCAGTTAAAGATCATGTATGAAAGTGCTTTGTATCTATAACCTTCTTTCCCGATAAGAAGTGCTGCATCTTCACCTTTAAATTCTATTAGAAGTGTGTTCTCATCATAAACACTGACTTCTATGTTATCTATGTCAAAACATATAAAGCTGAAGAGTTTATTTATGTCTTCTTGAACAATCTTTGCTATTTCTGCAGTTGATTTTAAATCTTCACTATCTGGATTATCAAACTCATCATCATAATCAGCAAGATAAGAGGTGATATCATCATCTTCTTCATCTTCCTCATCTTGTGTACTGACAAAAGATTGAGGCATGATTGTATCGTTTAAAATTGTATGCTTGTGAGTTTCTTCTTTAATTGTTTCTTTTTTAACTTCTGCTTTATTACTCTTTTTTTCTTCTTTTTTTTGCTTTTGAGACTTTGCTTTTTTAGCTTCTTGTGTCTTTTGTTTTTCGTCTGATAATTTTTCAGATTTATATGCTTCTGTAGTTTTTTCTTCTTTGGCCGAACTCTCAGAATCAGCTTCTTTAATCGCTACAATTATTGCAGATTTTTTAAATAGTCCCAAAAATCCGCTACTTGGGTATTGAACAACTTCTATCTTAAGCTGTGTTACAGAACAATCCAACGTAGAAGCAGCATCTTTATATGCTCCCTCTAACGTTGCAGACTCTATCTTAATCATCTTTTCTTCCAGTAGATTTTTTTGAATTTTTCTTTTCTAGTTTATCTTTTTCCATCTCTTTATGCTCCATCTTATGTGCATGGTCACTAACAGCTATTTCAGCTTCTTTAGCATTTTTAAATTGCTGGTTTACTATAAATTGTTGAGCAATTGAGAAAAGGTTATTTACGAACCAGTAAAGAACTAAACCTGATGGAAAAGTTAAAAAGAAAAATGTAAAAATTACCGGTAAGTATTTAAACACTTTTTCTTGCATCGGGTCAGTAAAGTTGTTTGGTGTAAGTCTCTGTTGGAAATACATCGAAGCACCCATCAAAATAGGAAGAATATAGTAATCATCCATACGAGAAAGGTCTGTAATCCATAACATCCACGGAGCACCTTGAAGCTCAACCGCATTTAAAAGTACACGATAAATGGCAAAGAAAACAGGTATTTGCAGTATCATAGGCAGACATCCGCCAAGCGGGTTTGCATTGTGCTTTTTATACATATCCATGACGGCAGCATTCATACGTTGCGGATCGCCTTTGTATTTTGCTTGAAGCTCTTTAATCTTAGGAGAGATCTCTTTGATTTTTTGCATAGAGACCATACCTTTGTAAGTCAAAGGATAAAGTACTGCTCTAATCATAAGAGTAAGTGCAATAATTGACCAACCCCAGTTTCCAAAGATGCCATGTAACCAAGATAAAAGTTGAAAAAGCGGCTTAGAAGCAAAAGTAAACCAGCCATACTCTATAACATTAGTAAGTACAGGTTTAATATTTTTAAGTACTTTATACTCTTTTGGACCTACATAACCGTTAAACACCATATTTTGCGTACCATCAAAATAGACTACCGGATTATCATCTCTGTCTCTCTCAATTATGATATTGGAATCTTTTTTAAATCCATACATAACAGAAGCATTATATTGATCAAATGCCGAAATCAGCTCAACGCCCGTAAAAGTTTTTCTACCTTCCGCATCTCCATCTTCTATAATAGTCACTAATTCATCATCGGTATAGACCAGAGCACCCGTTGCAGCCATCATCTGCTCTGTTTCATTTACTTTTGGTCTTTGTCCTAAATATACAAAATATCTTTTATCTTGTGAAAGTGAAATCTTTGCGTCATAATGTCCATCAGAATAAAAAGTAAGTTCTTTTGTAACAACTAACGAAGAGAGTTTTTGAGTCAGTGTTACTTTTTGAGGTTGTCCGTCTAAGGCTATCTTATCAACACTTGCAGTATAAGCAACTCTTGTAGCTTCATTATTTAAAACCTCATCTAAAAATCTGACAAACAGTGGTTTCATCCCTGTAGAAGGTATTAGCTGTGCATGTCCATTTTCTTTAGTGTTAAATTTTGCCTGCAATAATTCTTTTGAACTAATACGACCAAGTGTATCAATCTTTAAAATAAAATCTTTGTTTGTTACAGTTAAAATAGTATTTACATCACTTGCACCATATTTTTCTACTTCAGAAATTGCATGTCCCGTAGTCTGTTCTACATTTGAAATATTGGTAGAAGTTTGTGCTTTTGTCTCTTGCTTTAGAGCAACATCTTGTACTTGTTGTGTTTTTTTGGCCGTTGTATTTTCTGGCTCAACCGGTGGAAAAATAGCTGTATATGCTACGAAAAAAATTACTGACAATGCTACTGCTAACATTAGTCTCTGATTTGGTGTCAATTTATCTAACACGATTACCCTTTAAAAGAAAAATTTTTTATTATATGAAAACGGTTTTTTTTATTTGGAACCAACCAATATTTTATAGAATCAACCCCCAGTTTTGCGGGCTTTACAGACAGTTTATCGAGTAATGGATACTCTATGCCACCGTCGAATAATTGATTACAACGAAGTATTCTAATCAAAGTGTGGTAAAAAGCACTTGAAATGGAATTATTTTCAAAGTTTATTCTTGCAAATTCGCTACAAGTGGGGTAGTATCTACAACTTCCAAAGCCTATTAACGTAAAAAACTTCTGATATAACCATAAAAGCTTAAGTAAAAACTTTCTTATCATTGAGAATCTGCCTTAAAACTTTTAGACTTGCTAAGAATTTTTTCAAAGTCATCTTTTAGCTGTTTATGTGTAACTTCATTGATTGATTGTTTTGCGACAAAAATATATGTGCCGTCTTGTAGTGATGCAGAGTATTCACAAAATAGAGCTCTGAGTCTTCTTTTAGCTCTATTTCTTTTTACTGCGTTACCAATCTTCTTAGTAGCAGTAAAACCAACTTTGTGAATTGTTTGCTTTGGGAGAGAGAAAAGCACCACACTTTGAGTGTGAATGTTCTTTCCTTTTTTGTATATGTACTGAAACTCTTTGTGTTGTTTCAGTGTAGAGAAACCGCCTAAACTGTCAATCTTTTACGACCTTTAGCACGACGACGGTTTATTACGTTACGACCATTCTTTGTAGCCATTCTAGCTCTAAAACCATGAGTTCTTTTTCTCGGTGTATTATGAGGCTGGTATGTTCTTTTCACGACATATCCTTATTTAAAATTAAGTCCGCAATGTTACAGAAAAATTACTTAAAGTGCGGTTAAGGTTTATATTGAAATGATTTAAAGGCAATTTAACACTCTTAATATTATAATCACCGGACTTGTATAACATTCAGGGGAGAAAAACCATTCAATTTATATTATCTGTTTTAATCTCCTCTACTTTGTTTACCACTTTATTTGCTAAAGATATGGCAATACTTGCAATTGAGCTGGACTTATATGCAGGAACCAAAGCAAGTATACAATGGGAAAGAATTTTTTCATCACAACGAAGAATGCAAAAATACAATCTTGACAAACTCTCTAAAGAACTTAGAAATGATTTAAAGAGTTACCTAATTAAACATGCAGCTGATTCAGAACAACCAATGGTACCAGGACTATGATAATGAAAAAGACTCTACTACTAATGATTCCCATGATTATATTTGCTTCTTCAGATTCTATTGAAGATAAAATAAACTCTCTTGAAAATGAACTTAAACTTTTAAAAGAACAAGTTAAGATGAACTCTGCTGATATTGAAGAAAGTTCCCCTATCTTGGAGGCAGTAGAGAAAAAAAGCATCTTAGACAAGATCAATTTTTCTCCTGAATTAACTCTTCGCTTCGATAAGATGAACTACACAACAGGTGAGATAGCGGGAGAAAACACAAAAATATACAACAATGCAGATGCATCGCTTAATGGTCTACAAAGAAGAGATGAGTACACAAAAGATTTCGACGCTGCAGCTTCTATTCGTTTTAGATTAAACATGGATTATCAAGTTGACAAGAGTGTAAACTTTCATGGTAGACTGGTTTATATGAATTCAACTCAATCTAATCAAAGACTCTGCATCTTAAGCCGTGATATCAAATCTGCTGAATCTTCAAGTGCATTTGATGTTGATCGTGCATATATAGACTATAGTCCAAACAAAGGTTCAGATTATGCCTTTACTTTCTCATTCGGTCTACTTCCTACAGCGGGCGGAACACCGATGCAGTTTGCACAAAACAGACAAAGAAATTCTATGTTCCCAGCTTTAGTATTTGATATGAACAGCTATGGAATCATAGGAACCCAAAAACTTGCAAAGGACACGTATTTAAGAGCAATCTTTGCAAAAGCTTATACAATGAGACCAAATTTCTATCCTTATCAATGTAACAGAGAAAATATTGACAATGCTAACATAGTCGGCTTATACGGAGATACAAAATTCAACTTTCTTGGAAAATCACTACTATCATTTGGTGTGAATGTCCTTCTTGATTTAAAAGCCCATCCATATCTAGGTCCTGATGTTAGCTCCGAAGATGCACATATTCTCGGAAATATGGTAACATTTGGCATTGGCTTAGATATACAAAATGTGGCACAGAGCGATGCAACCATATTTATTCATACTGCTCTCTCAAATCCTCATGGTAACGGGGAGATAGATGATTATCAGATTGCGGCTCCTTACAGTTCCGGATTAACTGCCGGTGGAAAAACAGGTTTTTCAGAAGCTGACTATGCAAGAGGAGAGATGCTAAGCAGTAATGGCCACTCCGTATACCTAGGTACTAAATATGATATAACAAACACTCTAAATGTAGGTGCAGAGTTTAACTACGGAAGTAAATACTGGTTCTCAGCGACGCAGGGAGCAGAAGATATGTACAACAAATTAGCTGTTCGAGGTCATGCAGAAGAGATTTACGCTATCTGGAAATTTCATAAAAACTTGCAAAGTAAACTCGGTTTTATCAACATGCATGAAAACTATACCGGCAGCGGATGGCATTTTGCCGAACCAGCCAGTAAAGATGCGACACAAAGCGTCAGTTATCTAAGTATAGACGCAAAGTTTTAAAGAGGTATTAATGCATTTTAAAAACAAAATATATATTACATTAATAATAAGCTTTGCTCTTTTATTTTTCTCTTTATATATTAGTTCTAAAAGTATTAACTCAACAAGTGCTATGATTGATCAAATTGAGAATAAACAGTTAAGACTCTCAAAATTGACTTTTAAACTTGACCATGAAGTAGAAAAAAATCAATCTAATATTCTTCAAGCTATAATACTAAAAAACACCAACTCAGTTAATAATATATATACTTCATTTAACAAACTCCAAGAAACGCTTGATGACCTGGAAAATTTTATATTAGATGACAAAATCAAAGTAAAAGGCATCGACAAAGTAATTGATATCATCAAAAGAAGAATGGTAGGATATAAAGCAGTTGAAGAGTCATTAATAGAAGCTATAAGAACCAAAGAGAATGAAGATATACAAGATGCATTGGTAGGATTTAATGCTATTACGCTTAAATTCTCTGATGATATGAGCAAACTCGTAAAACTTGTCGATGACAACTTAAAACAAAACATACAGATACTAAAAAATACAAATAACGATAGTCAAAAAGACACATTGTATACATTTTTACTTGCTACACTTTTAATACTGTTTTCTGTATATAAACTGCTCGAGCTGCATAACATATCTAAAAAAGAGCTTGTTCGTGCGGAAAAAGCAGAAAAAGAACAGCAGAAACTCCAGTCTCAACTTCTAAAATATAATGATGATTTAGAAGAAGAAATAGCTAAAAAATCAAAAGAGCTGCATCAAAAAATCTATACGCATTTTTTAAGCGGGTTGCCAAACAGAAATAAGCTTATCGAAGACTCATACATTTACCATTTCAAACAAATGGCTTTGCTAAATATGGATAAGTTTCAAAAGTTCAATGATGTCTATGGAGAAGAAGTCGGTAATATCGCATTAAAACTCACTGCAGATTTTTTGGCTTCGCAAATCGATGATAACAACACTCTTCTTTACCATATAGGCGGCGATGAATTTGTTATTGCCGTAAAAGACTCGACCAGACTCAACAATACCTACTTTGTGGAAAAAATAGAAGATATTTTAAAGATATACAGAAGAGAGACTTTTATATATGAAGATAAAACATTTAACTTCATGATGAGTGCCGGTTTAGCTTTTAGCGGATCGAGAAAAATGTTAGCTTATGCCGACATGGCATTAAAAGATGCTAAAAAAAGAAATGTCCAATTATCCATATTTAACGACGATAAAGAGCTTGAAAAACTTCACAAAGAAGATATAGAGTGTCATAAAAAATTAATGCATGCATTTGAGCATAAAAAAATTACATCACACTTTCAACCTATAGCTCCTATACAAGACTCTTCACTAAGTATTAAGTATGAATCTCTTGCAAGACTAATAGAAGATGACGGTAATGTTATATCACCGCTTAAATTTATTGAGGTTGCAAAACAAAACCGTGTCTATCATAAACTTACTCAAGCAGTTGTGAACAATACACTAAACACTATTGCAAAGTATGACATTCCTTGTTCTTTTAACGTATCTATGGAAGATATTGAAAATGACAGAACAATTCAGATGCTCTATTCATTATTTGATGAGTTTGAATACAATCACCACCTAACAATCGAGCTTCTTGAAACTGAACATTTTAAAGATTATAAACGTGTATACGACTTTTGTATAAAAGTCCGCTCATATGGTATTAAAATAGCTCTTGATGACTTTGGGTCCGGTTATTCAAACTTTTCACATGCACTAAACCTGCCTATTGATTATATTAAGATAGATTCTTCACTCATATCAAATATTGACAGAGATACAAATTCACAAATTATGGTTGAGACTATCGTCGGATTAGCTCATAAGCTGAATATTCAGACTATAGCAGAGTTTGTTTCATCTAAAGAGATTTTAGATGTGGTTAAAAGATTAAATGTGGATTATGCTCAAGGTTACTATATTGGAAAGCCGGAAGACATAGAGAGACACATTCCATATCTATTTAGTTAAAAAATCTTTCAATGACTCTTTTGTTGATTGCTCAAACGAGATTGAGTTGTCAAATATCTTCTCATCTGCTCCAACGTGACAATCACGACACCCTTGAATAACATCATGTTCTCTTACATTTGCTTTATTGATTTTTGAGATCGGATGACATGAAAAACAGTCATCTCCACACTCCGCCATCTTATTCGGTTCTGCCGAGTGACACTTTATACAGCCAAGCATCGGTTTATGTCTTAAATCTTCATTTATCGTAGGGACAAGCTTCGGGTGACATGTTAAACAGTCACCCGTACAAGCTAAAAGAGAGTATGACAAAAGTAGTATTAGCGTAAAATATTTCATGGCAAAATTATAACCTCTGTTTTATTTACTTCACGCTAACTTCTATCTCACCGTCTTTAATATCAAATAAAACTTTTGAACCTTCAACTACCTTACCTTCTAAAATCAACTCCGCAAGTCTATCCTCAACAATCTCATACAATGCACGTTTAAGCGGTCTTGCTCCGTAAACAGGATCAAACCCTGCTTCTGCTATGTAAGCTTTTGCATCTTTGCTTAAAGTTAGTTCAATATCCCTTTGCTCAACTTTTTTGCTTATTTCTTTGAAGAAGATATCAACTATACCTATTATTTGTTCACGACCAAGAGCATTAAAGATAACTATGTCATCAAGTCTATTTAAAAATTCAGGTTTAAATGCCTGTCTCAATTCACCCATTACCATCTCATTTAGCTCATCAGATGCCTGGTTATTTATAATTTTATCACTTGCGATGTTAGATGTTAAAATTATAATCGTATTGCTAAAATCAACCGTGACACCTTTGTTGTCAGTAAGTCTTCCATCATCAAGAACTTGAAGTAATATATTAAAAACATCCGGATGTGCTTTTTCTACTTCGTCAAAAAGTATTACACTGTAAGGTTTTCTTCTTACGGCTTCTGTGAGCTGTCCACCCTCTTCATAACCGACATACCCGGGAGCAGCACCTACTAAACGCGAAACCGCATGTTTCTCCATATACTCACTCATGTCTATACGAATCATCGCATCTTCACTGTCAAACAAGAACTTTGCCAATGTTTTGGCAGTTTGTGTTTTACCGACTCCTGTTGGTCCTAAAAAGAGAAAGCTTCCTATAGGAGTGTTAGCATCCGAGAGTCCTGCTTTGTTTCTTTTGATGGCACGAGAGACTGCATGAGTTGCTTTTGTCTGTCCGACTACATCACGGTTTAGTTCATCTTCAACATTTAAAATCTTCTCTTTATCTCCTTGGAGCATCTTGTTTACAGGAATCTTTGTCCATCTTGAAATAATAGATGCGATAGCTTCTTCATCAACACTGTTTTTTAGCAGTGTTCCCGCTTCTTGTAACTTAGTCCATTGTTCATTTATCTTTTTTTCTTCTTCTAAAAGAGCAGGTATCTCACCGTACTCTATCTCCGCTGCACGATTAAATTCTGAATTTGATTTAGCAGTATGAGCTTCTTTTCTTTTTTTCTCAATATCATTTTTAATGCCTGATATTCTCTCAAAAACCTCTTTTTCAGTAGCAAATTGTGATTCGAGAGCTCTGACTTCTTCATCAACATCTGCCAGTTCTTTTTCTATTTCACCGAGTCTTTTTTCATTTGCAGGTGTTTTTTCCATCTTTAGAGCTTCTCTCTCAACATGAAGCTCAGAGCTTTTTCTTTTTGCAGAGCCAAGAGCATTCGGTTCTGACTCTATCTGCATCTTAAGTTCTGCCGCAGCTTCATCAATAAGGTCGATTGCTTTATCCGGTAAAAATCTATCTGCGATATATCTGTCAGAGAGTTTTGCCGCAGCCACAAGAGCACTGTCAGTGATAGTTACATTGTGGTGTGTCTCCAAACGCTCTTTAATCCCGCGTAAAATCTGTAATGACTGATTTACCGTCGGCTCATCCAGGTTAATCGGCAAGAACCTTCTTTGAAGTGCCATATCTTTTTCAAAATACTTTCTATACTCTTTTAGAGTTGTAGCACCGATTGTATGAAGCTCACCACGAGCAAGCGCCGGCTTTAAAATATTTGCAGCATCCATACTTCCTTCACTAGCCCCGGCACCGACGATAGTATGAATCTCATCTATAAAAAGGATTATATTCCCGCTTTGTTTTACTTCATCTATTACAGCCTTAAGTCTGTCTTCAAACTCACCTCTATATTTAGCACCAGCTATTAGTGCGCTCATGTCAAGAGCCACAACTCTTTTGTTTTGAAGAGAAGTAGGTACTTTATTATCGCTGATACGCTGTGCCAAACCTTCAACCAAAGCCGTTTTACCGACTCCCGGTTCACCTAAGAGCATTGGATTGTTTTTTGTTTTACGTATAAGTATCTGCATCATACGGGTAATCTCTTCATCTCTCCCGATAACAGGTGAAAGTTTCCCCTCAGCCGCCTCAGCAGTCAAATCTATACCATACTTAGCCAGCGATTCCAAAGTCTCATCAGAACTTTGTGAGTCTATCTTAGCTCCACCGCGTGAAGCTTCTAAGTTTTTAGCCAACTCTGATACGTCAATATATTTTTTAAGTATACCGGCATACGGTTCATTCTTTAGATTTGCAAGAATGTAAGTGTCTACTGCTAAAAACGAATCCCCGTTTTTTGTCATAAGCCCTACACCATTTTCAAGTGTCTGCACAAACTCTCTGGAGAGTTTCACATTTTCTTTTGAAACTGTAGAAGACTTTGGTAGTTTTTCGCTCATACTTTTTACATCTAACTCGATAGCCACCTTATCGATGTTCATTTTGTTAAACATCTGATTTAGCACCGAATTTGAGTTTGTTAAAAGTGCCCATAAAAAGTGTACGCTAACCACCTCTTGATTTTCATTGTGTAATGCTAAAGAGACAGAAGACTCTATCGCCTCTGTCATATTGTGTGTTAATTTTTCAAAAATGTTATTCATAAAATATCCTTAGTTAATATGTAGTTATTATATCTAATTGAGTCGACCTGTGTCAAGTTAGTTTAGTCATTCATCATTAGAAGACAATTTATATCTAAATTAGTTAATTTATCATATAATCTAAAAAAATCTTAGGAATGTCATTATGCCAAGTATTTTAGAAGCTATTACAAATCGGTCGTCAAAGAGAGCATATCTTCCAAAACCTGTACCTAAAGAGATTCAAGAAAAAATCCTAAATGCGGCTGCTATGACACCAAGCGGGGCAAATATGCAGCCTTGGGTTGTATATGCCATCAGCGATAAAGATGTTCTTCAAAACATTGGAGATGCCATAATTGAGAAAATGAATTCCGGAGTAGAACACGACCAGTTTATACAATACTACCCTTTAAAATGGAAAAACCCTTATAAAAAACGTCGCATCGAAACCGGTGTCGGACTCTATACCCTAATGGAAGTAGATAGAAAAGACGTAGAAAAAAGAAGACAGATGTGGCATGATAATTTTAGATGGTTCGGAGCTTCAACTGTATTTTTTGTATTTACAGATAAGGATCTCATAGACAATGCTCAAGGTGCGCTAATAGATTGCGGAGCATATATGCAAAGTCTTATGCTGAGTGCCAAAGAGTTTGGACTAGACACTTGTCCGCAAGGTTCGACTACCGAGTATGGAAAAGTTGTTGCAGATGTTTTAAATATTCCAGAGAACCTCGCACTGTTATACAGCGTAGTTATAGGTTATGCAGATGAGAATGCAAAAATAAACTCATATCAGCCTTCAAGAGTACCCTTAGAAGATAATATAATTTTTATTTAAAACCTTTTTGCTCATACCTTATTAGCATACTCTCATTTCCGCTTACACCGCCGCTGTGAATATATAGTACTTCCTCATCAGTTTGAGCCAAAAGAGCTTCCCACATGCCCGGTGCATATAATAAATCAAATTCAATTCCGCTTGCCAAAAGTTTTTTATAAATCTCTAAAAACTCCGGATACGGTTTTGCAAAATGGTGCTTTTTTGAAGGCTGCAGTATGACTAAATTATCCGGTATCTTATGAAGAGCCTGCATCTGCTCTTTTAGATATTTTACATCTCCTACACATGGTGTTGTATAAACTTTAAACTCAGGAAGCGACAGAGCCAAAAAAAGGGCTGTTGTTCCTGTACCGGACGGTGTTGCTAAAGATTTGACATTGACGTTTGCTTGTGTAATCTCTTGTGCCAGAACTTCCAACCCTTTTTGTGCCTCTTCAACTGCCCCGCCCTGATCTATTATAAATGTTTGGGTGTCTATCGTTAATGACAGTGAAGATATAAAATCTCTATATAAAGCTTCCTCTATTTCTATATGCTTCATTCCCAGATTTATGGAGTGATAATAATTTCCTACGTTAGAAGTTTTCTGCGTAATACTTAGAGGTTTTGTGTAATATTCAAACTTCCATCCTTTTCTTTTGCACATAGCTGCGATTGCAAGCATAGCATTGGACTGAGTTCCGCCGTAAGAGATTATTTTACTGAGTTTATTTGATGGTGTTTTTAAAAGAGTGTATAGTTTTCTGTACTTGTTTCCTGCTAAAAAAGGATCTATGAGATCATCTCTTTTAACATAAAAGTCTCTCCCCTCTAATCTAATCTTAGAGATAGGAGAGTTAATCATATTTTATTGTTCGATTTTTGCTTTGTTTTTAAGTTCTAACATTTTACCTTGCATTACAACTTTAAATTTTTCCATTTTAAGTCTTTGTTCGATAAAAGATTTAACTTCCGTAAATGCCAAAGTTTTTTTAGCTTTTTTATCTTCTAAATAAATGACATGGTAACCAAATTGTGTTTTAACCGGCTCTGATACTTCTCCAACTTTCATACTGAATACTTTATCATTAAATTCAGGTACCATTTGACCTTTAGCAAAATATCCTAAATCTCCACCTTTTGGTCCGCTAGGTCCAGTTGATTTTGATTTTGCCAGCTCAATAAACTTGTTTTTAAGTGCATCACCCTTTAAAGATTTTAAATCTTTTAAAATACTCTTAGCCTCATCTTCCGTTTTAACTAGAATATGACGAGCGTGAACACTGGCCTTTTCGTTAAACTCTTCTTTATTTTTGTCATAATAATTTTTTAGCTCTTTGTTTGAAACTTTCACTTTATCAAGTTGTTGTTTTTGCCAAACTTGAATAGCTAGTTCTTTTTTAACTCTCTCTTGTACTTTTACAAATTCATCTTTAAACTCTTTAGTCTTTAATACGCCTGTATCTTTTGCATCGCCAAAGACCAACTCTTTTGCTATTAGCTGCTCTAACACTTGTTTTCTAAACTCTGCTTGTTTATCGGCCGGAACTTGATTGAATCTGCCTTGTGTTGCATTCATAAGTGCAGTATCAACATCTTGCTGAGTGATTTTTGTCCCATTTACGGTAATCAACGTCGCAGCACTTACTAACGTACTCGTCAATAGAAATGTAGCAACGATTTTAGTCATTTTCATCATATATATTCCTTTATAGTTAAAAAATTTTAGTGGCTTTATACTAACCATTATTAAACAGATACACTTTTGAGGTATTTATTTAGTATATTTTCCAATTTTTCACGTGTAAGAGGCTTAGATATGTAATCATCCAGACCTTCATTTAACAACATTTCTTTGTCACCTTGCATTGCCATTGCGGTCAGAGCGACTATAGGTGTTTTACCGTTCAGGTCTATCTGTTCTTTTATCTCTTTTGTGGCAATGATTCCGTTTTTTTCAGGCATATCTATATCCATAAAGACAATATCATACTTGTTTTTTTCACACATACTTACTGCTTCATTTCCATTTAATGCCGTTGAGACTGAAATATTATACTCTTGAAGAAGTATTTGAATCAATCTTTGATTTATCAAATTATCTTCAACGACCAATGCATATGTGTTATTTCTCAAGACATCTTTTTTTTCTCTTTTTATCTCCAATTTATTCTTATATATTTCATTTAACTGTCTTGCAACAGAACTTGGAAGCAGAGGTTTTCTAAACACACCATCGACAATATGAGTAAGTTTTGTTTGAAGTTTTTCATTCTCATCAAGCAAAAGTATCACAGGTGCTTTTTTAGCATATGTTCCAAGTTTTAGCATCCATGACGAATCTTTTTGATCCGCTACAATATAAAGTGTCTCAATCCCGCTGTAAACATCCTCATCTAAAATATTTGATTTTACAACATCTATGGCAAAAGAGCGAAGATATATAGTCAGAAAATTCGCTTCGTCAACTCTAGCTGGATCAAGAAGTAGAATTTTGACTCTTTTTTTAGGCATCATCTTATACGATTGACCTTTTGAAGCTTTAAAATTAAGCGTAAAATTAAAATAACTTCCATAACCTTCCTCACTATGAATCTTGAGTTCAGAGCCAAGTAAACTTACTAAACCATGAGAAAGGCTCAACCCTACACCAAGTCTCTCATCCGCTTGACTGCCTGCAATAAACGGCTCAGTAATAAGTGCTATTTGCTCATTTGCTATTCCTCTGCCGTTATCTTTTACACTAAAACTTATACTGCAATCTCCATTAGGCTGTCTTTTTAACAATTTTACCTCAACAACTATTCTGCCGCCTCTTGGAGTAAATTTTATGGCATTTTGAATAAGTGAGTTCATTACCTGTTTGATTTTTCTAAAATCTGCATTCAACTCACTCGGAAGCTTTGGATCTATAAAAGAGAGAACACTGACACCCTTATCTCTTCCTACTATACAGTAGTTATAAGCTATTTTTTCCATCTCAGCAGAAATAGAAAAGACAGAAGGATTAAGCTTTAATCTTCCACCTTGCATTTGAGAGAGATCTAAAAGTGACTCTATATTTGACATAAGGTTTTTAGAAGAACGGCTAATCATCTGCAAATATTCTGCCTGTTGTGCATCTAGATTTGTTTCTTGCAGCAGTTCGACAAATCCCAGTATTCCATTCATAGGTGTTCTAAATTCATGACCGATATTTGACAAAAATTTTGATTTTAGTTTTTCAACCTCTTTAATCTTTAACTCTGCTAAGTGGAGTTTTGTAATATCTTCTAACTCTAAGATATAAAAACCTTTTGCTCTAGGCACTGTATGGCACTTGGCATTTATTGTCAGCATCACATCATCAATCGTTGAAACAGAAATGTGATAACCATCACGTTTATATTTTTTTATATAATCGAGCCAACTTCTATCATCCTCTGTAAATATCTCTTCGCTTTCATTTAGAAAAAGTTCTCTTACACTCTCATACCTATGACGGAATTCTTCTATATTTTTAAAACCGAAAGTTCTGAAAAAAAGCTTGTTTGCCCCAATCCATCCATCTTTTTTTGTAAAAAACAGCATCATCGAACTGTTTGAATCTACAATATCCCAAATTAATTCTTTTGTAAAATAATCACCATAATAGTACTTTTCTTCCATCTCTTCTTGCGGTTTTTTGAAAAACGAAAATATGCCCATCCTGCGCACCTTTAAAATAATTGTTTTGATTATATCATATAAGTTGCTAAAATACCGTCCATGAAAAAAGCAACAAAAAAAGAGATTTTAGAAATCCATAAACGCTTTATTGAGAGATACAGCGATGCTGTAACGGAGCTGGAATACAAGAACGCTTATGAGCTGGTAGTCGCTGTTGCGCTATCGGCACAATGCACTGATAAAAGAGTAAATATGCTTACACCTGAGCTATTTACCAAATATCCAAGTCCCAAAGAACTGGCAGTTGCGGATATAGATGAAGTAAAAGCACTAATTAACAGTTGTTCATTTTTCAACAACAAGGCTAAAAACATTATAGCAATGGCCAAAAGAGTAGTTGAAGTCTATGATGGTGAAATACCTATGAGTGAAAAAGAGCTGATAACACTTGCAGGTGTAGGACAAAAGACGGCAAATGTCGTGATGATAGAATACACGGGAGCTAACCTTATGGCTGTTGACACGCATGTGTTTAGAGTTTCTCACAGACTTGGACTAAGTGATGACAAAACTGCCATAAAAACAGAAGCAACGCTTGTAAAAAAATTTAAAAACGACCTTCACGCTCTGCATCAGGGAATGGTTCTTTTTGGCAGATATGTTTGTACTGCCAAAAACCCAAAGTGTGATGAGTGTTTTTTAACAGAATTTTGCAAAACTAAAGAGACTTTCAAAGTTTAGGCATAAAAAATGCTTGAATAAGATTATGATAAAAACTATACTACTTATTCTAAGCATTATCTCAACTACACTTGTACTCAGCGGATGTGTGAATAAACACGGAATATCAGCAAAATACTACAGCGACTGCAAAGAGTACTACGACCTGCAAGGCTACTACCATAAAGAGTGCGGTCAGGACGATATAATCACTTACAAAGAGATAGGTGAAGCCGGTGGAAAAATTGTAGATGTTTGGACAGGTAAAAAAGAAAAACCAAAAGGCAATGTCTGGTAAAGGAAGTGCCATTTGTTGCTAGAAATTAAAATTACAAAATAGTTCAAGGCAGTTTATTGAAGATTGGCTGTAGCCAATTGAAATAAACTAATGCAGAAATATGAAGTAAGTTTACTTTATAGCTATGAATGTGGCGAAATTTGCCCAGCGAAAGACTACCTCACAGTGTGAAAAACCACAATTTTTAGCCATCTTAATATTCTCATCTTCACTGTATGGAACCAGAACATTTTCCAGAGCTTCTCTTTTTTGCATTATCTCATATTCTGAGTAGCCCTGCTCTTTTTTAAAATCATAGTAGCATTCTATAAGGTCTTTATTTAGTTTTGAGTGATGACTTATAACCTTTTCACTGAAGATAAAGACACCATCTTTTTTTAGTGACGCGTTTATCTTTTTAACCAGTTCTTCTCTAACAAGCGGACGAATGAACTGCAAAGTATAGTTGCTTATAAAAACATCCGCTTCTTTATAATCATATTCAAGTATGTCAGCATTTTGTAACTCTATATCAGCACCAAATGCAACACATTTTTTTCTGGCTTGTTCCAGCATGGCTTCTGAGTTGTCTAAGCCTACAAGTCTTGCATCACAGCTGAGTTTTCTGCTGATATTAATAAGAAGAGATGCTGTCGATGAGCCTAGGTCATAAAGAACAGATTCCTCTTTAAGATGTTTTAATGCAAAAAATTCCGTAATCTTCTGCGACTCTTTATAAAAGGGCACACTTCTCTCAAGCATATCGTCAAATACTGCAGCGACCTCTTCATCAAACTCAAATTGTTTTTTTATTGGTTTTGTAAAAACTTTATCATTCATAATCGTATTTTAGCTAAAATGTTGCCAATTAATAAATAAGTAATGAGAGAATACACAATGACTACTTCTACATGGATGCTGATATTTTTTGTTCTGCTCTTCATAATAAGCGTCTGGAAAATTTATGCCTTTTTACCAAATAAACCGTTGGCAGATGATGACACAACAAAAGAATCACAGGAAGAACTTTTAAAAGTAATACTAAAGGTAATAAAAGAGAATAAAGGAGAGTTAAGTCATAGCGAGCTTTTTGAAAAGGTAAAGAGTGACGAAAATTTTGATGGGAAAAGATTTTGGAGATTTAACCAAAACAGGCTAAACCAACTTATAAATTATTATCATTTAGAAAATTCTCATACAAGCTGTATAAAAGATATATATCACGATTTAAAGGCCTAAAAGCCTTCAAATCTTAGTTTCTGTTTAGTGCGTTTAAGTCAGCGAAGGCTTCCTCTACACGAGCAACCAGAGTCTCTTGTCCTGCTCTTAACCACTTTCTAGGGTCATAATATTTCTTATTTGGTTTATCCTCACCTTCAGGGTTACCGATTTGACCTTGTAGGTAAGCATTGTATTTTTCAATATATTCTTTTGTCCCGACCCAGGTAGCCCACTGAGTATCAGTATCTATATTCATTTTAATAACACCATAACTGATTGCTTCACTTATTTCACTTGGAAGTGAACCAGAACCACCGTGAAATACGAAGTTTACAGGCTTAGCTTCTGTATTGAATTTTTCTTGAATATATTTTTGAGAATTATCCAATATTTTAGGTGTAAGCATTACATTACCCGGCTTATAAACGCCATGTACATTTCCAAATGAAGCAGCGATTGTAAAATCTGGAGATACTTTACTTAACTCCTCATATGCATAAGCGACTTCTTCTGGCTGAGTATATAAAAGAGCATTATCGATGTTAGTATTGTCAACACCGTCTTCTTCTCCGCCTGTTACCCCGAGTTCTATCTCTATGCTCATGCCTATTTTACTCATGCGCTCTAAATATGCTTTACATATTGAGATATTTTCTTCCAACGGTTCTTCTGAAAGGTCTAACATATGTGAAGAATAAAGTGCTTTACCCGTGTGAGCAAAATGCTTCTCACCTGCTTCTAAAAGCGCATCTATCCAAGGAAGTAGTTTTTTAGCCGCGTGGTCTGTGTGAAGTATTACAGCAACCCCGTAAGCCTCTGCCATCATGTGAACATGTTTAGCACCGGATACTGCACCGATAATTGCAGCTTTTTCATTCTCGTTACTTAAACCTTTACCTGCATAATATGAAGCTCCGCCATTACTAAACTGAATAATTACAGGAGATTTCACTTTTGCTGCAGCTTCCAACACTGCATTTATAGAATCAGTTGATACAACATTAACTGCAGGAATAGCAAAACCAACCTCCTTTGCCATGTTGTAAACTTTTTGTACATCATCTCCAAAAAGGACACCCGGTTTTACAATATCTAATATGCCTTTGCTCATTACTCTTCCTATATTTTTTATTATATTCGTGATTATATTACAAGCTTTATTTGAAATAACTTTTTTATAAACTTTTTATGTTAAAATGGTTAAAAAACATAGAGTTTGCATGACTAGAAAAAAAAATAGTGAGTGGACAACTGATATTGTCCTCATTGATATCATCAATTTTTCTAAACTTGAAGTAAAATATCAATTGGAGATTATCAACTTCTTGACTAAGACATATACAAACATGATAGAGAAGATGTTAGAAAGCTCAAAGATGCCCTTGAGTAGTTTGATACTAGGATATATCTCGACAGGTGACGGTTTTTACTGCATATTAAACCCTAAGCTAAAAGGTTACGGAACCATTTTAGGACTTAGTTTTAACTATATGTCAGAATATATTTCTAAAAAATATTCATATTTTCAAGGTATTAGGATTGCTGTTCATACAGGCAAAATATATGAGTTTATAGATATATTGGGACATAAAAACTACATAGGGGACGGTTTAAATGATTGTGCCAGATATTTGGAGATAAAAGATTATACAATATCTACAATAATGGTTTCAGATACCGCATATGAAAGTTTAAAAGTTTTTTTAGATAGATACAAAAACTTTAATTCACTTTTAATAGAAAGAGAGTTTAAATATTCATCACCCTATATTTTTGAAGATAAACACGGTAATAAAAAAGAAGGTCGCCTTGTGTGGCTACGAAAGGCTGGTATAATAAACCCGCCAAATACAAATTTTAATTCTATGCTTATAAGGACATAATATGAGACTAACAATAGACGAATACTCAAAACAGTTTAAAATGTCAAAAGAGATGATCAGCTCAAAACTAAAATCAAAAAAACTAGACTATATAATTGAAGATTCCATAACATACATAATGGTAAAAGAGAATCCTATTGACACTGATATAAAAAAGGAAGCGGTTACTGAGAAAAAAGCAATACTCAAACCAAAGACAACAGTTGCAACTGTCATAGCTTTATACCAAAGAGAAAATACACAGCTCAAAGAAAAGATCATGCAGCTCGAGTTGAAAATAGATAAACTAATAGGTGATAAAGAGCAGATGCTCCGTGATGAACGTGATAAAATTGAGCAACTCTATAGTAAAAAAGATGAGCAGTTAAAAAATATACTGGAACTTGTAAACACAAAGATGATGCTAGAACATCAAGGGCAGACTATACACGAAGTAGAAACAATAGAAGAAGATAAACAAAAAAATGTTCCAGAACCAGGAATAGTAGAACTAAAAGATTATCTTAAGACATTGAATTTAAAATCATATCAAAGAAAAGTTATTAAAAGAAGATTTTTATCTGTTTATGACAATGATATAAGAGTCCTGCACAAAGACGGCAAATTATATTTAGATTTTTCAAAATATGATTACAGTGACTTACTTTCATATTAATTAAAGAGGCTTATTATAGTGGCTGAAATTCAAGACACAACCATTAAAACTAAAAATATTAAAAATGCAATGATTAACTTTGCATCTGACAACTTTACACCTTTAAATGAGTGTGACTTCACTATTTTAAATACAGTGACTTACGTAAAAACAAATTCAGACGATGAATTTATACAGTTTAATGAAAAACTCAATGAACATTATAAAAATGAAAACGATATTATAAACAGACATGTAGAATTTCAACAAATATACACTATATTGGCGGTTAAGCCTGTAAATGTAGAGATTAAACTCAACTACTCCTTGGAAATGGATGAATTTGAATGTAATCCAAAATTGATATTACATCCTGATTCACACATACTTTACAAAACACATAAGCCGATAGAAACATACAAACTTCTACTTCGGGAGGTAAATAAGATAAAAGCCAAAAATGGGATTCTAATAGACTTATTTGATGAAAAAATGATCAAGAGCCTAAAAGCTTTTACAAAACATCTCTATGAAGGCAAGTTCAAAAAAAAGATTAGAATTCCACTTTTTGAAGGAATAGAACCCAAAATAACCAGAGCCGGAAAATTAATACTATGGTTTAAACACAAAGAGTCTCAACATAAGCATCAGATTACGGAAGTTGAAAAAGATGAAATTTTAGTAGAGTATAAAAAACCTGTTTACGGAAAAAGCGGCTTTAACTCTCATGGAAAGCAATTAGACAAAGACTATGCTCATAATGCTGATGATCTTCAAACACAAATAGATACAGACAGCATCTATATAGAAGAGAATGATGACAAAAAACTCTACAAAAGTAAAGTCAAGGGCTTTGTCAACTTTAGTAAAACTAAACTCAGTGTCAACAATAAACTAAAAGTAGCCAAGATATCGAGAGTAGAAGACTCTTTGGCAAAAGAACAAAACAACAATATAGAAGTGCACATCTCTCAAAATGATACCACTAAAGACAGTATCGGTGAAGGAGTTGAGTTAAAGAGTGAGACAATACATGTCAACGGTCATATTGGTGCAAACAGCATCTTAGAAGCTGTAAACATGCAAATAGATGGAGCGACACATCAAGATTCTGCACAATTTGCAAGAATAGCAAAAATAAACAGACACAAAGGTACACTCAGATGCCACAATGCAAAAATAGCACTTCTTGAAGGTGGTACCGTTCACGCTACAAATGTAGAAATTGAAGCTTGTCTTGGCGGAGTTGTATATGCTCAAAATGCAAAAATCGGACATGTAAAGAGCAACCTGAAAGTTTACGCCAGTGAATCTATTAGCATAAGGCTTGTAAGCGGTGAAGATAATCTCTTTAAAATCAACTATAAAGATATCCCTGTTTTGAACTCTAAAATAGATTTTATAAAAGAAGATATGGAAGATTTAAAATTTTCTCTTGAAGAAGCACAGAGACACAATAAATCCGAAGTAGAAAATATAAAAAATGAGCTAAAAAAATTAAAAAATCTAGTAGATGACATCAAGAGTTCTGTTTTTAGAGCAACAATAAGCATAGAAAAACCGCTCAAAGGTTTAAACAACATAGTATTCACACTTGATAATGATAATGAAATCATTTACAAGACAGATGCACAAAGCTATGAGCCATTCCACCTAAAAATATCTGAAGATAAAATAACTCTGCTACCTGTAAATAAATCAATCTCTCTCTAATCGTAAAAATTAAATATTAAATAATTTTTTTTCAACTTCTTATTTTTAGTGATATTTTTATATATTTAATACACGGTATTCCGTATTTAATATAAAATAATTATATCTAAAAAGTATATTTTAAATATATAAAACAAACTAATTGGTGCTATTAAGTATATAAATATCTTAATTTCTAATATTAAATGTATATTTAAGTATTAAATCCGTATACTTCTCCTTATGCAAATTGATGATCTGTTTAATATTCTTCATAACTCGTTAGAGTCTCAAAACAATGGAAAAAAAATATCCCTTAAAGATATGGCTAATTCTCTTGGGATCTCTATGCGTACATATCAGGACTGGAAACTAGCTAGAGCTAAACCTCAAGCTGCTTCTGTGGTAATGAAAATGTTGGGTAAATTAGATGATGATGAGATTATTAGAGCTGTAAGAAAAATCAACAGACTTGAAGAGGTATAGTAAATGAGCGCACTGACTAAACAAGAAAGAGATGGTTTAGAAGATATATTTTTATCTATTAGCACAGACAATACTAAATATGAAAAAATGAAAGAATTTTCATCTTTACTAATGTCTAAGAATATTAGTTTAAACACTTCTAAGTTCTTGAAAATGGCTAAAATAGGACTTAAAGAGTCAAAATTATCGCAATTTATCACACTTTTCATCAAAAAGAAGAAAAATTTAAGCAAATAAATTATAAAGTATCCGTAGCTGAATTATTTTAGCACAAGGCTGTCTGGTGCTTATGCTGAATAATCTCGGAAATCTTTATGAATCTAAGGGTAAATATATGAACAAAGCTCAATTCGTTGAATTAGTACAAGCAAGTGGTGAGTACAAAACTAAAGTTGAAGCAGAAGCTGCAATTAAAGCATTTACAGAAGCTGTAACGGCAGCTCTAGTAAAAAAAGAAGATGTTTCTTTAGTTGGTTTTGGTAGTTTTTCTGCAAACCTTCAAAAAGGCAAAAGTGGTAAAGTTCCAGGTACAAGTAAAACTTATACTACTCAGGACAAGATGGTTCCTAAATTTAAAGCTGGTAAAGGTCTTAAAGACCGCGTTGCTGCTGGCAAATAATCTCAAAAATCCATTGCATTTTAAGGCAATGGATTTTTTCTTTTTATGAATATATTTTCATTCTTCTCAATTTTCAGAAAAAAACCAAAAACTCTAAGTCTTCCAGATTCATTATTAATCAAAAAATTAAAAGAAGTTTGTAAAAAAAACTCCTTTAGCATCTACGAAAATATAACTATATATCATCATACTCAAAACTTTTTTATTCCTCTTTTAATCTTAAATCCCAACAGAGGAATCTGCTTATTTGAATATAAAGAGTGGTCATATGATGATTTAAAAAATTCAACAATATCAAAAGCAACAAATCAGGACTCCAGTGAAAAAAGTCTTGCTTTTGAAAAAACACATGAATTTATAAAACAAAAGTTTAATGAGCTTACGCACAATGACGGAGTACCAATATATAACTACCTTTTGATGGAAAATTTAAATAGTGATGAATACCAACATTTAAATGATTCTATAAAAGAGTTACTCCCTTATCAAAAAATTATGTTTAATGACTCTTTAGAATCAGAAATATTACAAAAACTAAAAAATTTGCCGCTGCCTACATCAAGAATGCCTGATGAAGTTCATATAATGGGGAACTTACTTGTTCAGTATCTTATCTTTTCAAAAGATGGGAGCATGAATCTAGCCACTGACGAACAGATTGAGTTTATTGAATCTACTACTGATGGAGTTGAGACTTTAAGCGGTAGTGCACATTCGGGTAAGACCAACTCAATTATTTTAAAAGCCATTTTAGAGACTCTGCGAAATCCTGAAATAGATATTGTTATTATTGAGCCTACAACTCTGTCTTGCGATATTTTAAAACAGAAATTACTTGATATCATAGAATACGCTATTATTGAAGTTGATTTCAGTTCTATTGAGATAATAACCCCTATTGAGCTGGTGAACAGGCACCTGAACAAGTTAAAAAAACCACCATTAGAAGTTGTTCTAAATATTGATGAAAAGCTTATGCGCAAAAGTTTTGATATCGCTGACCTAATTATTTGTGATAATGCCAACCTACTCCCTATTGAGTTTATAGATTATTTAAAGCATATACAAAAAAAATCTTCTCTCATTTTAGTTAATGAGTATGGCGATGAAGATGCGACCTACAGATTTGAAAAAAGTTTTAAACCAAAAAAATTAAAAATTATTTTCAAACAAGCAAATCAGCATGCAAAAGCACTGCAGATTATTTCTAATTTGCTCAAAGAAAACTCTTCTCAAGATATTTTAGTCGTAAGTGACAATATAAGTAAAAGACAATTACATGATGACTTAGAATTTTTTATTAAGGATAAGACCGTTTTATTAGATAGTTCCAATAATTTACTATCTCAAGATTTAGACAATTTACTGCTATGTTCATACTCACAAATCAGTTCGATGAACTCAAAATTTGTCATATTAATGGACATTGCAGACACTTCACTAAACGAAATAGAACATGCAATAAATCTGGCTGAAGAAAAAGCTTATGTTCTTTATGAAGAAGAATCCAAAAATATAAAAACATTAAAGGAAAAATATGATTAAAACACTACTCACACTTTTATTATTTATCTCTGTTAATTTAGAGGCTAACGATAAAAATCCCCATGTGCTACTAGAGACTACGCAGGGAAATATAGAACTTGTACTCTTTTCAGAAGTAGCCCCGCTTGCAGTGGAGAACTTCACTACACATGTAAAAAAAGGTTACTATAACGGTGTTGCTTTTCACAGAATCATAAAAGACTTTATGATTCAAGGCGGTGATCCGACTGAGAGCGGCAGAGGCGGCAATAGCATCTGGAACAAAGATTTTAAAGATGAGTTTAAAGGCAAAACTTTTGATAAAGCAGGCATTTTGGCAATGGCTAACAGAGGACCTCACACGAATGGAAGCCAATTTTTCATTACTACCAATAAAACTCCCTGGCTTAACGGCAGACATACTATTTTTGGTGAAGCTACAAAAGATTCGATGATAACGATTATGAAGCTTAACAATGTAGCTACATTTGGCAGAAGCGGTGCGGACAGACCTCAAGAGAGACAAGAAATAATAAAAGCATATATTAAAAACTAGGATATCAACCATACAAACCAAACTGCTGTTAAATGGTACTTTAGATGTCTGTAATATTCTTGTAACCTTAATGAAGATATAATTCGCAAAATTATTACAATACGATTACAAGAGGGAAGTATGGAAATTCAGACTATAAAAAAGCTTGAAAAAGAGGCGCTTAAAAAGAGCGGAACAGATTTTACTAGATTAGGTTTCGCACTATTTTTTATGATAGGTGTTTTGACTTTTAGCTTTTTAAGCAATGGTGGAATTTCAAACAATATGTTCCTAGCAGTTGCTGCGCTAATTGGTGCATATATGGCTATGAATATTGGTGCTAATGACGTTGCCAATAACGTTGGTCCTGCCGTTGGTTCAAAAGCACTTACTCTTACCACTGCTATCATCATAGCCGCTATATTTGAAGCTGCAGGTGCTCTTATTGCGGGTGGAGAAGTTGTTAAAACCATTAAAAAAGGTATTATTGACATCTCTGCTTTTGGCGGAAATGCAGATCCTTTTATCTGGGCTATGATGGCAGCACTTCTTGCAGCCGCATTGTGGCTTAATTTTGCTACGATGATGCGTGCTCCCGTTTCAACAACTCACTCAATAGTCGGTGGTGTCATGGGTGCAGGTATTGCCGCTGCAGGGTTTAGCATAGTCTCTTGGAGCACAATGGGTAAAATTGCCGCTTCGTGGGTTATTTCTCCTGTATTAGGTGGGGTTATTGCTGCTGCTTTTCTTTTTGCGATTAAAAAATCAATTGTTTTTAAAGATGATAAAGTTGAAGCTGCCAAAAAATATGTTCCTATTTTTGTTGCAATAATGTCATGGGCATTTATTACATATCTAACACTAAAAGGTCTTAAAAAGATTTGGCCACAAGTTGTTGAGCTATTAAACATGCTACCGTTTGTAGCTATAGAAATGACTAAAAAACCAAGCCTTATGACTGCTATTACTTTTGGCCTGATTACTGCCGTAATAGTTTACTTTTTTGTTAAAAGTAAAGTAAGTTCAAACACAACAATGCTTGAAAACAATAAAGCCTCCGTAAATACTCTCTTTACTATCCCTCTTATTTTTGCTGCAGCACTTTTAAGTTTTGCTCACGGTGCAAACGATGTTGCAAATGCTATCGGACCATTAGCTGCCATCAACGATGCGGTAGTAAACGGCGGTATCTCTTCCAAAGCTTCTATTCCATTCTGGGTAATGGCAATCGGTGCTCTTGGTATAGCTCTTGGTCTTGCTCTATATGGACCGAATCTAATCAAAACTGTAGGTAGTGAAATTACAGAACTTGACCAAATAAGAGCATTCTCTATTGCCATGGCTGCTGCTATTACAGTAATTATAGCTTCTCAACTTGGTCTTCCTGTAAGTTCGACTCACATCGCTATCGGTGGTGTATTTGGTGTTGGTTTCTTAAGAGAATGGTTACACCTGAATGACATGGGCAGAACAATAGAAGATGACAAACAGACTATTATTGATGAGAAAGAGAATCTTCATGCCTATACTGAAGAACTAAAAACTTTAGAAGCAAAAGATGAAAAGACACAGGCTGATTATGAAAGAGTTGTTGAGCTCTATAAGCAGATTGCATATGAAGAAAAACAGATTAAATCAGCTAAAAAAAGTATTAAAAGATCTAAAAAAGTTGAATTTGTAAAAAGAGATGCAATCAAAAAAATTATCACGGCATGGATTGTAACTGTACCGGCCGCTGCAGTGCTTGCCGCTGTTTTGTTTTTTATGATCAAAGGTATTATGCTTTAAATATCTATCTCACTCTTTACACAATTTCTTCCACAATCTTTTGCCAGATATAGAGCCTTATCGGCTCTATTTATAACCTCTTTCATCTCTTCACCTTCAATAACCTGAGCTATTCCAAAACTTGCAGTAGCGTTACCAATAATGTCTATGTCTAATATTTCTATTGCTTGTCTTATTTTTTGAGCAATATGCATAGCATGCTCCAAATCTACTGTCGGTAATAATATCAAAAATTCTTCTCCGCCCCATCTACACACTATATCAATATTTCTAAGGTTTTTTAAAAGAGCATGTGAGACTTGAACAAGAGCTTTATCACCTACATTATGTCCAAAATCATCATTTACCTTTTTAAAGTGATCTATGTCTAAAAGTATAAGTGACATATCATTATGTCTTTGAACCATTGATGTATATGCCGATAGATAGAGTTGAGAAAATTTGTGTCTGTTGTATAGTCCTGTTAAAGAATCTGTTGATGCAATATTTTCATACTCAATATTTTTATTTTGAAGCATTAAGTTTATTTCATGTAACTCTGCTTGATACTCTTTCATCAAAGTCGACCATTTAGAATAAGTCAGAGATATCAACTCTTTTTGTGAAATAATTCCAGATAACGAACCATTATCATCCACGACTATAACTCTTTTGTAGTGTCTCTCTTTTATAAACTCTAATGCTTCTTTTATTGAAGCATTTTTATGCACTGACTCAACAGGTGTCGTCATATGTTCTTGTATCTCTACATCCAAATTGGTTTTATTTTTCATTAATCTCATAATATCTTTTGTTGTAAAAATACCGATAGGCTTTAAATCCTCTACGACTACTACATTGTCGTAAGAGTTATCAATCATATCTTTAATCAAGGTAGATATTTTTTCATCTCTTCTTACCCATTTCATTCTACGTCCAAGTTTCAAAAAGTCTTGTAGGCGGTAGTTTTCCATTAATGTATCAGGGTCTATATTTGTAGTTATATCTGTATGAGTGACAAGTCCATATAGTGAGTGGTCATCATTTACTACGCAAATATACTCTATCGAGTTGTTTAAATATTCTAAGGTTTCTAAAATGTTTTTATCTTTTTTTATTATGGGTATTTTTAAAAGTTGCAAATCACGAAGCGGTGTATTAAAATCAATTGAGTTGGCTTGAATATTTAAAATATCTATAATGCTTAAAATATAAAAGTCATTTATATCCACAATAACAATATTTCTGTGATTATTAGCAAGCATTTTTTCCATTGCCTGAGCAAAGGTGCTGTTTATATCTATTGAGACTACTGATGTGGTTGCGATTTCATATATATTTGGAAACTTCATAAAACTCCTTTATATTTCGTTCAAGACTTTTTGAATTTTTATGGCCTGCAGATGTTCCATAACATCATGTGCACGGATAATAGATGCACCGTTTTTCATAGCTTCTAGGTGCAAGGCAAGTGTTCCTGCCAATCTGTCTTGCGGCAGAGAAGGGTATATTTTATCTATCATTGACTTTCTT
This sequence comes from Sulfurimonas sp., assembly GCF_041563495.1. GTDB lineage: Bacteria > Campylobacterota > Campylobacteria > Campylobacterales > Sulfurimonadaceae > Sulfurimonas. Next base: position 18,888 of record NZ_JBFFMZ010000011.1, on the reverse strand, counting down.
GAAGCACCTACTAATAATTCTTTGTTTAAAGTCAAAAAATGTTCTAAGTGCTTAATCAGTTTCAGATTATGCTCAAGTGTTTTTCCAAATCCTATACCTACATCTAAAACTATGTCTTTTACACCAAAACTCTCAGCTTTTTCAATTCTCTCTTGAAAAAACGAATATATATCACTTAAAAGATTATTGTATTTAGGTGCTGTTTGCATGGTTGATGGTGTTCCCTGCATATGCATAATTACCGCTTTTGCATCGTAACTCGCACATAGTTTACAGATTTCATCATTGCCTAATCCCGTTATATCGTTAACTATCTTAAAACCGCTCTTAAGAGCATAATCTACAACCGTAGGTTCATAGCTGTCTATGCTGAAGTTTACGTTTTCATTAAGCTTTTGTTCTTTGATAACATCCAATATCGGCTTAACTCGTTCAAGTTCTTCTTTGGCATCTACAGACTTTGCATTTGGAGCAGAAGAGACTCCGCCTATGTCTATTATGTCAGCACCATCTTCTATCATCTTCTCTATTGCAAAGATAGCATCTCTGTCTACAAACCTGCTTCCGGAAAAAAAACTATCTTCATTCGCATTTAAAACACCCATAATTTGTGTGGATTTTGGTTTTTTGGTTTTTGCTATCTGTGCTAACTTTTTTGCCAACTCTTTAAGTCCAAACGGCTGTGCAAGCTCTTTTTTACTAAGAAGATTCAACTGTTTGGTTGTAGCACACAAAATGCAGTCTACTTGAGAAGTTGCTGCGACAACCGTTCCACGAGGTACAGCCAAATCAGCTCCTATAGAAAGTGCATCTTGCTTTAAAATATTTGCAGCACCGACATGCAGGTCTCTTATGTAGATAATATGATGAGTCATTTTTGAAGCCAAGATGCCAATACCGCCGCTATCTACTCCCAGCTCTTTTAAATAATGCGAAACATCTATGTTGTTTGAGAGTTTTTCAATTTGCATCTATGAACCCCATTAAAATAAGTGCTAAAACACTTTGTGGTCTTGAGTTTAACTCCAAGAGTCTGTATGCTTTGTCAAAATTGTCTAATTGATTTTGAGACAGTATTAGCATATCTACGACCGTTGCTCTGTAGTAAAGAGCTTCGACTATAGCTTTTGCTTCATTTTTCTTTATTCTTGCATTTGTCTTTAAGAACGTAAACACGTCTGAGTAATCCAGTTTTGCAAGATTAAGTTCACACTCATGCGCAGTATGAAAAGTTTCACCTTTTAGGATTGGGAGTCTTGAGCGTACAGTCGGAAGAAGATTTGATTTTGTAGGAGAAATAATTATAAATTCTATATTTCTTGGCGGTTCTTCCAAAACTTTTAACAAAGAGTTTTGAGAGACAGCATTAAACTCCAATGCTCCAAGAATAATGTATTTTGTTTGGGATTCGCTTATATAAGCTTCCGCAACGACTGCTTTTGCGTGTTCAATAAGAAATTTTTCTTCAATAAAAGTAACAACTCTGTTTGGTTGCAATAAAGATTTTAATTTTTCTACTTCTGCTTCAATATCGCTAGATATTAAAATATGACTTTTTACTTCTTCACGAGTTAACATCCACTTCTCCAAATATTGTAGCATTGAGTGAAGCGTCAAATAGTTTATATAATTGTAAAAGTTTTATATCTATAATAGGGTCATATGACTTTAGCGTAAAACCATTATGGAACTCTTCATCAAAAATCCAAAAATAACTGGTATCTTTTCTTTTTGCTATATCAGCGCGTTTATCGTCACCTTTACCTATATACCAAAAAAAGTAGTCATCTTTGTATGAAAGAGATATCATATCTTCGACTACGTCTATCATCTCTCCGCCGCTTACATTTCTATAATGTTGATAGAGACTGTCCATACTGACAATAGGCAAAAGAGGTCTATCTAAATTCATAGAGTTTATTGAGCACAAAATATAGGTCTCTAACCATTTTCGTTTCTCATCAGTGATGAGAATGATTGTTTTACCGTTTAATATCTGCTCTAATGCCAGAGAAAGAGGATTTGTCCAGTCAAAGCGCTGCTCTTCGAGCCAACTAAGACTTGCCCCCTCTTCTCTAATAATATCCAAACTCCATTGTGCAAAATCCTGCATATACTGTTACTTATCTAACTCATACGCATCATGCAGGCTTCTGACAGCCAGCTCTGCATATTTTTCATCTATAACCATAGAGACTTTTATCTCCGATGTTGATATCATATTTATATTTATGTTATTATCAGCCATAGTAGCAAAAGCCTTTGCAGCGACACCGGTATGAGATTTCATACCTACACCGACAATGGAAACCTTACAAATTTTCTCATTATATGAATCATCTTTTATATCACCGCTTTTTACGAAATCGTCCACAACACTTTTTGCATCATACAAATCACCTTTTGCTACGGTAAAATCTATGTTTGTTGTTCCATCATGCGCTTTATTTTGAATAATCATGTCAATATTTACATCACTGGCAGCTAGTTTACCGAAGATATCAGATGCTATTCCAGGTCTGTCAATCACTCCCATTAAAGAGATGCGAGCTTGATTCTTATCTAATGCTATTCCGCTTACTAATGGTTTTTCCATGATATTTTCTTCCTTTGTTATTAATGTTCCTTCTTCATTTGAGAAACTTGTTCTGGTTACTAGATTTACATTTAATTTTTTTGCCAACTCTACAGAGCGGTTTTGGAGTACTTTTGCACCAAGAGATGCCAACTCCAGCATCTCATCATAAGATATTTGATTAAGTTTTTTTGCTTTTGGCTCAATACGAGGATCAGTTGTGTAAATACCGCTGACATCCGTGTAAATCTCACAAAGATCAGCTTTTACGGCCCCGGCAATGGCAACAGCACTCAAATCACTTCCACCACGACCGAGAGTTGTCACATTTCCTTCTAAAGAGACACCTTGAAAACCAGCTACAACAACAATTCTGCCATTTTTAAGAGCAGTGTTCATAGTTGTAGGGTCTATCTCTTCTATGCGTGCTTTTGTGTGAAGCGAATCCGTAACTATCCCTGCTTTTCTACCAGTCATAGAAACTGCTTCATATCCCATCTCATTTAAGGCAATAGATAAAAGAGATGCGGTTACCCTTTCCCCTGAACTAAGCAACATATCCATTTCAGCTCTTGCAGGAGTAGCAGAAAAGTGCTCTGCATATTCCACTAGTTTGTTAGTCTCTCCGCTCATTGCCGAAACAACTACAACTACGTCGTTACCGGCCTTTTTAGTTTCAGCCACACGATTTGCCACATTTTGAATACGCTCCAAATCACCAACGCTCGTTCCACCAAATTTTTGTACTATTAACATCTAAAGATAACCTTCATTTTTAAAATGTCCAATCACAGTCTTATAGACTACCTGTTTAAAAGAGGCGCTTAAACCTAAAGCCTCATCTACTCCAACAAATTTATAATCACTAAATTCAGGATGAGCAGTGTTTATATCTATCTTTGCACTTTTTTTTAATTTTACTAAAAAATATTTCTGCTTTTGTCCCTTGTAAGGTTTCATTTTCACAGCTATTTTAGAAGGAAAATCATATGTTATCCACTCAGGATATTCAGCCACGATTTTAACCTCATCAGTACCTATCTCTTCTTCTAGCTCACGAAAAAGTGCTTCATGCACCTCTTCACCCTCATCAATGCCACCCTGAGGAAACTGCCATACGTCAGTAAGGTCATTTCGCTGTGCTATAAAGATCTCTTTTTTCAGCGGATAATTATTTGATACAATAATCATTGCCACATTAGGACGATATAAATCTTTTTTCATTTATTTACTCTGTATTATAATAATCGCGATTATACTAAATCTGCTATTAAAACAAGATAATTTCAAAAAAAGAAAACCTGTTCTATATCAGTCCGTAACTTTCTGCTGTGTTTGGTTCGCCGTATAAATAACCTTGAATATAGTCTACTCCAAGTTCTCTGACTTTATCGTCTAACTCTTTTGTACTTACAAACTCGGCTATTGTCTTTATATTCGCATTTTTTGCAAAGTCTAAAAGTGCTTTAATCATATGCTCTACATTTTTATCAATATTGAGTTTTTCTATTAAAGAACCGTCAAGTTTTATATAATCAATATTTAATTTAATTATATTTGTGAAATTAGAATAACCTGAACCAAAATCATCTATGGAAACTTTACAGTTGTACTTTTTAAGCATCAATATAAAATCTTCAATCAACGCATAGTTTTCAATATCTTCAGATTCGACAATTTCAAATGTTATACCATCCCCACCATACTTATCCAGTCTGTTTTTTATATAATCCTGCATACTCGGAGAGTTTATGTTTTCATAGGTTATATTTATGGATATATCTGCTTTTCTTTTTGCATAGATGTTAAAGACTTTTTGCATCATCTGTCTTGTAAAAAATTCAAATGTATTATCCTGTTTTGCAGAATCGAGAAAATAATAAGGAGTTACAATTTCCCCTGTATCAGTCATGAGCCTCGCCAAGGCTTCATATTTCATCACAGAGTTATCTTTTGCATCTATGATAGGTTGAAAATATGGGATTATATTTCCGCTATGAAGTGCTTTTTTATAAACTCTCAACCTGTTTAATGTAGCTTTTTGAAGTTCAAGAGTGGTTTGGTTGTTTTTATATATCAGCATATTCTTTTTAGATATTATGGCTTCTTGAAGAACGATATCCGCTTGGTTAAATATATTTAACATTCCATAGGACACACCCGCAGTGAACTCGGATATAAAATAATTATCATCATCGGCATAATAAACATTTTCATCACTGTTTGTTAATATAGAATATTTTAACAGCGCCATATATTTTTCAAACATAGGTCTTGAAGTAACTAAAATCGCGAACTCTTGCATATTTAGACTATAGAGAGTAGCACCGTTGTCTATTATTATCTGACTTAATTGTTTTGCTTTTTGTGAGACGATATCTTCAACTGCTTCAATGCCGTACAAATCTTTTATAGAATTGATTTGATTTATATGAAGCAGTATAAGCATCGCTTCTTCTTGTAAAATGGATAAATCCTGAATCAGAGATTGTCTATTTGGCAGCTTTGTTATTACGTCTAAATTTTTCAGTGTTTCCATAGAAGATATGTCTATATCAAATACGACTCTGTTTCTGCCGCTTTGTTTTGCTTTATAGAGATTGTTATCTGCAAGATTATAAAGGTCCTCATTTGAGACAGGGTTTTTTGAACCGTCTATATTAACGGCACCAATCGATATAGTCACAAAGTCTGAGACTGCACTTTTTTCGTGTTTTATCTCCAACAACTCTATATTTGTGACTAATTCTAGGGCTATTCTTTGTACAGTGCGTTCAGATTTGTTCGAGATAAATACGGCAAATTCTTCCCCGCCGATTCTAAAAACGTCTTCTATAGAGTTATTTACATATTTTTTTATCTCAGATGCTATTGTCTTTAAGATTTTATCACCCTTTACATGACCGTAGATATCATTATACTCTTTGAAAAAATCAACATCGATTATTAAAAGTCCAAAATTTTCTTTTCTCCATGTCGCACTTTTAAACTCTCTTTTTAAAGAGTAGTCAAAATAGCGCCTGTTATGAATATTTGTCAGGGAATCGGTAATAGACAGAGCTTCCAATCTTTTAGTATTTGTTATATCTTCTACTATTGCGGTATAGCCTATCTTTTTATTTTTAATGTTATACAAAGGGCTGATAGTTGAACTTATCCAATACTCTTCACCGCTGTATTTGTTATTTTTGAGTTCACCAAACCACTCTTTGTCCGCTAAAATCGTTTCCCAAAGATTTTTTATAATCTCAGGGTTAGCGCCTTCATCTCTAAATATGCTGTGATTTTGACCGATTACTTCATCTCTCGTATAACCAGTAAAATTAAGATATGCCTGTGATATTTCAACAATTTTTCCACTTAAATCAGAAACTGTCATAAAAATATTTTCATCAATAATCTTATTTTTTTGTTTTAATAAAAATTCTTTCTTTTTGAACTCAAGTTCATATAATATTTTTTTTGATAATTTTATAAGTGAAGATATAAACTCATTTGCGTCAACAATGGGTTTTATAATAAATTTGTCAACGCCGATATTTATTGCATCCATTAGATATTCATTAGAATCATGCGCAGTGAGGAGTACAATTATTTGATTTGAATTTATATCTTTGATTTTTTTACACATCTCAACGCCATCCATATGTGGCATTTTGATGTCACTGATGACTATGTCAAAATATGTTTTTTTTGAGCTGTGATGATTTTCGTAAAACTCAAGACCCTCTTTTCCATTTTCGGCTGTTGTAATATTATTAAAATAATATTTTAAAATCTCAAGCACTGCTTCTCTAAGCTCATCGTTGTCTTCAACGTATAAAAGTTTTATATTTTTCGTGAACTTTATATCTTTGCTCATAGACCACGCTCTTAGTTGTTTTATCACAATATACAATGACTATATTATATTCTTCTTTTCTTTTAAAAAAATAAACTTTTGCTATACTTTCATCCTTAACAAGGACTATTAAGCATGCTACTCTACATCCATATCCCGTTTTGCGATTCAAAATGTTCATATTGTTCATTTAACTCTTATGTTGACAAGTTTCATCTAAAAGAAAAATATATGCAAGCCCTTTTAATTCAGCTGGATTTTGAGCTTAAAAGGTTTGAAGCGAAAAAACAGACTATAGAGTCGGTTTTTATAGGTGGAGGAACACCATCTACCGTTGCTCCTGAATTATATAAACCGATATTTGAATCAATAAGACCGTACCTAAAAAACAACATTGAAATAACAAGCGAAGCAAACCCAAACAGCGCCACAAAAGCTTGGTTGCAGGGAATGTTTGACTTGGGGGTCAACCGTATAAGTTTTGGCGTGCAGAGTTTTAACAAAGAGAAATTAAAACTTCTAAATCGTGCTCATGATGCAACAGATGCAAAAAAAGCCATCCTAGATGCAAAGGAAATAGGCTTTAAAAACATTTCACTTGATTTGATATATGCCACTTTGGGTGATACAAAAGAATTGTTAAATCATGATTTAAAAACGGCATTTAGTTTACCTATAAATCACCTAAGTGCTTATGCCTTAACCATAGAAGAGGGTACACCTTTTGAGTCAAAGCCTCATATGTCAAAAGAGACTCTAAATCTAACAAACTGGCTCTTTAAAACAGTACAAAACTCTGGATTTAAGCAGTATGAAATAAGTAACTTCGGATCATACCAAAGCACTCATAATCTGGGATACTGGGAATATAAAGATTATATTGGTCTAGGAAGCGGTGCAGTTGGAAAACTTGGGCTTAAAAGATTTTATCCAACTACAATTGTTGAAGATTACATAATCAATCCTGTAAATATCAGAGTTGAAGAGTTAAGTCTTGAAGATAAAAAAATTGAACAAATATTTTTAGGTCTTCGTTCTTGTGTAGGAGTAAAGTACGCAATTCTTAACAATGATGAACAAAAAAGAGCTGATATTTTAGTTGATGAAAAAAAACTCACACTTAAAAATGATACATTATATAACCATGAGTATCTTTTAGCTGATGAGATTACACTTTTCTTGAGCAGTTGAAGAAAATTTAATCATTCTTTAGCTAAACTCTTGGACTTAATAATAATTTTGAAGGTTAAATATGTTTGGAATGGGCTTTACAGAGATACTCATCATTGCTGTTATCGCCATTTTGTTTCTAGGTCCCGATAAACTTCCTAGTACAATGGTAGAAGTAGCTAAATTTTTTAGAAGCGTTAAAAAGACTATAGGCACAGTTAAGGATTCTTTAGAAGAAGAAATGAATGTTGCGGACATAAAGGAAGAGGCACTGGCATATAAAAAGGAACTTTTAAGTGCAGGTGATGAGCTTAAAAAGTCGACTGGTATAAATGATGTACAAGCTTCTCTAACAAACTTAAATGATGATTTCTTGGATGATTATTCAGAACCAACAGAGAAAAAAGAACCGGTTAAACCTGAAAAAGTAACTTTTGAGAAAAAAAATAAAAATAGAAAAATAGAAAAAGAAGACAGTGCAGATGTTTGATGATTTAAGACCACATTTAGTTGAACTAAGAAAAAGGCTAGGTATATCAGCCGGCAGCTTAATAGTTATGTTTTTTATTATGTTTTACTTCCATGAACCAATCTTAAACTGGATGGTAGAGCCCTTGAATGTTGCTCTTTTAGAAGTAGGTAAAAAATCAGTTCATGCAGCTGATGGTATGATAACAACTTCTCAAGTCGGAGGTGCATTTTTTGTTGCATTGAAAGTTTCATTTTTTGCAGCAATAGTAGGTGCACTACCTATAATCCTTGCTCAAATCTGGTTATTTGTTGCTCCCGGTTTATATGCTAATGAGAAAAAAATGATTATCCCTTTTATAATCGGTGGAACAACGATGTTCTTAGTCGGTGTACTTTTTGCCTACTATATCGTTACTCCTTTTGGATTTGATTTCCTTATAACCTTTGGTAGTTTCAAGTTCACTCCTCTGATAAATATAGAAGATTATGTAGGATTTTTTACAAAAATAATGTTCGGATTTGGTATAGCGTTTGAGCTGCCTATCTTTGCGTATTTTCTGGCACTCCTTGGCATGATCGATGACAGAATGATGAGAGATTTCTTTAAATATGCAATTATTATTATCTTCGTTGTAGCAGCACTCTTGACTCCGCCTGATGTACTTACTCAATTACTAATGGCCGGTCCGCTGGTAGTTCTTTATGGATTATCAATCCTAATCGTTAGACTTGTAAATCCTGCTCCCCCGTTAGAAGAGGATGAAGATGAGGACGAGGACGAAGAAGAAGTAGCACTTGCGCTAGAGAAAAAGAGTGAATAACCCAGAGTTACTTACTTCCAGCTATGATTTTATCCTTCCTGATAACCTCATAGCAACCCACCCTGCACACCCAAGAGACAGAGCAAAACTTTTAGTTTACAACCGCCAAACTGATGAAGTAACCCACTGCCACTTTTATGATTTTGAAAAATATATTCCCAAAGAGTGTGCACTTATTTTTAATGATACTAAAGTCATCAAAGCAAGGCTTTACGGGCATAAACCAAGTGGAGGAAAGATTGAGCTTTTAATCAACAGACCGCTGGATGCCAATAACATCAACGTTTATATCAGAGGTAAAGTAAAAGCACAAACGAAAATCATTTTTGATGAAGGGCTTGAAGTAGTTGTAAAAGAGTTAAAAGATGACGGAAGTAGAATTGTAAACTTTTTTCAAAAAAACGAACTACTAAGATTTGAAGAACTTCTTCCTATCATAGACAAAATAGGTCATATTCCTCTTCCTCCATACATACAAAGAGAAGATAATGCCCAAGATGCTACAGAGTACCAAAGTGTTTTTGCCAAAGAAGAAGGGGCAGTAGCAGCTCCTACTGCTTCGCTTCACTTCACTGGGGAACAACACAAAAGAATTTGTAAAAATCATGAACATGCCTTTGTAACTCTACATGTCGGAAGTGGAACGTTTAAACCTGTTGAAACGGATACTATTACCGATCATCCAATGCACTCGGAGTATTATGATATCTCAGATAAAGCAAAAAAACTGCTTGATTCAGACAAACCAATACTAAGCGTTGGAACTACATCGACAAGGACTATTGAGTTTTATGCAAGACATAAAAAAATGCAAAGGGGCGAGGCAAATCTGTTTTTACATCCAAACAACAAACCAATAAGAGTAAACTACCTGCTTACAAATTTTCACCTGCCAAAATCAACTCTTTTGATGCTGGTAGCTTCTTTTGTCGGTCTGGAAAAAACTCAAGAACTTTATGCAGAGGCTATAAAAAACAACTATAGGTTTTACTCATACGGAGATGCGATGCTAATCCTATAGATTAGAGAACACTTTTCCGTTTTCTATAGTTATCTCTCCGCTTAGTTCTGCTTCAAATACTCTACCTGGATATTTCTTTAGAGCCTCATCATACGTTGGATTACTTTTACAAAAGTCTATAAAATCATCAACTGTTTTGGGCACTTCTACCAGGGTTTTTGAAAACTTTTTAACAAACTCATCTATATCATATATAGCTTTTGCTTTGCCCGATTTTAAAAGCTCATTTGTCGCTGTGCTCTCCCCTATTCTATGAGCGAAAACATATATCTCTTTATTCATCTTTAGAGCAAATTCTATACTTCTCATGCTTCCGCTCTCTAACTCTGCTTCTGCGACCACTAAAACTTCTCCAAGTGCTACTACAAGTTCATTTCTTACAACAAAACTCCATGGAGTTGCTATAAAATCAGAACTAAACTGACTGAGTAAAAGTCCTTTTTTCTCTATATCACTCAGTAGATTTTTATTAATAGCCGGATATTTAACGTTTATACCGCAGGGTAGTACAGATATAGTGTTTGATTCTCCTGCCCCTTTATGAGCAATGGCATCTATTCCCATCGCTCCTCCACTGACAACACAAACAGCATTTTTTGAGAGTTGTGAAGAGAGTTGATGCGTAAGTGAGCGGGAGTATTTTGACGGTTTTCTGCTTCCAACAATGGATATTTTAGTTTTTTGCAGTAGCTCAAGGTTGCCACTATAAAAAAGTTCTTTAGGATAGTTTTTCATCAGTTGTAATTCACTGATATTTTCCTGAACCAAATTCATCAATAGAGCCTGTTTATATAGACCAGTTCAACATCTTTAAATAGTTTTTTTGATTCATGAAGAGCCATAAGAGTATTCGCGTGTGGATGTCCTATAGCTATAGCTGTTCCATGCAACTTTGCTATTTTGACAGCTCTTTTTATCTGAGCTTTTATCGACCCTTTATCCATTGCATGATCTAAAAACACATCTCTTGCAACATAGTTTAAACCAAAATTTTTCATAACCTTTGGTGCTTTGGTATCTACGGTTGTTCTACTGTCTATAAAGTTAATATTTTGCGCTTTAAGTGCGTATATAAGCCTATTCATTGAAAGTTCATCTGCAGTAAACTTACTACCGGTATGATTATTTATATAAGAAACTCTGGGAAAATCTTTCTTAATTTCTTGAATTCTAGAGGCTATTTTATCATCTGAATCACTGATTCTCAAGGTCATAGGTTCTTCTGCACTAAAATTTTGTGCCTCCATTGGCAGGTGAACCATATAGAACTTTTCTTTAGCTGCAAGTCTTGCAGAATTTGGACGAAATTTACTAGGAGGTAAAAAAGACATTGTCAAAGGAATACCCAAACTTTTAATGGCATTTATATGTGATCTGACACTCACATCATCAATAATAATTGCCAACATGGGCTTTGAAACAATTTTTTTAAAATCCCTTCTTGGCGGTGCCGGCGGCTCGGGAAGAGTTGCATCTCCATACTCGTGTGCTGCTGCACCTGCATTTATCTTACTCTCTTTTTTAAGGACGTCTTTTAATCTTGTATTTACGCTTGTTTTAGCTTTTTTAGCACTCGCATCTTCAAGCTTTTGAAGCATTGTAAGTCTTTTTTTCTTATCAGCTTTAACTTTTTTAGATATATCATTTTTTGCAGCTTCATAGCCGATATAATAGCCTCCAACCAAAGAGCCTAAACTGATTGCTATTACTGCAAGACCCCATGCTATATATGTTAAAAAATTACTACTTGATTTTTTTCTTTTTCTTTTTGCCATTTATACAGTTCTTTCAAAAATTTTTATAACTATATCAAAAAAAGTAAAAAAAAGGCATTCATATTGCAAATAGACATACTTCTAATACACAGAGTTCTTTTTAAGCATACTTTATGTATAATCCCGCGTTCCTTTCTCTTTGTATCACTAGAAATTGGCGATATGTACACATCCGAAAGGGAAACAATGCCTACACGGCAAATACCAAAAGGAGATTATACTCTATGAGAAACTACGAAAACTTAGTTATCGTTAAACCAACATTTACAGCCGAAGAAATTCAAAGTAGCATCAATGCTATTGAAGAAACAATTACTTCTAACGGTGGCGAAATCGCTACTACAGACTCTATGGGAATGAGAAAACTAGCATACCCAATCAACAAAAACGAACGTGGTTACTACCATGTTATCTATTACTCTATTGCTCCATCTGCAATTAGTGAGATTGAAAGACGTTTCCGTATCAATGAAGACCTTCTTCGTTTTGTAACAATCAAATATGATACAAACCGTGAAGTAGCTGCATGGAATCAATTAGTTGAAAAAGCTCAGAAAAAAGCAGCAGCACCAGCTAAAGAAGAAGCTCCTGTAGCTGAAACACCGGCAGTTGAAGAAGCTCCAGTTACTGAAGCACCAGCAGCAGAGGAAGCGGCAGCTGAATAATCAGCAAAGCCTAATAAATTAAGGAAAGCTCATGTTTAACAAAGTCATATTAGTTGGAAACTTAACTAGAGATATCGAACTTAGATACACTCAAGGTGGGATGGCGATTGCTAAAACTGCTATTGCTACTAGCCGTAAATTCACTGTTAACGGTGAGAAAAAAGAAGAAGTATGTTTTGTAGATATTACTTTCTTTGCTAGAAGTGCAGAAGTTGCTAACCAATACCTTCGTAAAGGGAGTAAAATCCTAGTTGAGGGAAGACTTACTTTTGAACAATGGGCAGATCAAAACGGACAAAAACGCTCAAAACACTCTGTAACAGTTGAAACTATGCAGATGCTAGACTCTAAGGGCGACAACCAAAGCGGCGGTTATCAAGCTCCTGCACAAAATAACGGTGCACAAAGCTACAACCAACCTCAAGGTCAGTCAACTCAAAGTTATCAACAGCCAAGCTATGGTAATAACGAGCCTCAGCAGCAACAACAAGCACAAAGTTATCAGCAACAGGCTTCTACTCAAAGTCGTCAGATGCCAAGTAGCGATTCTGTTCCTGTGATCGACATCGATGAAGATGAAATTCCATTTTAATTTATACCAAATATAATCTGTAAATAACTCTTCAAATAAACTACTTTAAAGTCCTTATATATGGTCTTTAAAGCCTGTATACATAAATTCTCCAACTTCTTCCAAACTATGTTATAATGTGTAACATAAAAAATGGAAACAAATATGACTAGATATAACATCCAAAAAGTTCTTTTTTCAAATGGTGAAAGATTTCCAATGTTAGTGGAATCTAAAACTAATATTCCTCATTATTGGATTACAATTTATTCAATGACTCAATTAAGATCAAGAGGGTTAGCGGTAAATACCATTGAACAAACACTGAGACATTTAATGTTATTAATGTTCTTTTTGAAGAACAACTACAATGAAGAAGTCAACCTTGATAGCCGTTTAGCAGTAGGAAAGATTTTAGAGCTACATGAAATAGAAACTCTATGTGATATTTGTAAACTTCACTACAAAGATATTTTTAAAGAGAACAATCTAGGTTTATCAGAAAGCAATCTAAACTTAAGATCTTTAGAAAAATTCAGGGCTGCTAATAGTTCTGATACTATTCTCACTACTGATTCGAAAACTACTTCACATCGTATAAGAGCGATACGCGACTATATTATTTGGCTTTCTAAAAACTTTCTATCCAGAAATCCTGACCTTGGATTAAATACCCTTTCACTTAATGATGCTATTAAATTAGTTGAATCTGCCTTTACATCTAGAATTCCAAAGACTACTGGTATCTCTCCAATCAATGCTAAAAAAGGTTTAAGTACAAATGAGTTAAATATACTATTCTCCTTAGTAGATAGTAATTCAGTTACTAATCCATGGATAAGTAACTTTACTAAAATCAGAAATGAACTAATTATCCTATGGTTGTATGAGTTTGGTTTAAGAAGAGGTGAACTCTTAAATCTTAAAATATCTGATATAGACTTTCAATCAGAAACTTTTTTAGTTTTACGAAGACCAGATGATGAAAATGACCCAAGAAGCAACCAACCACTTGTAAAAACTAAAGAAAGAAAACTAGCAATCCCTACAAATACACTCAACCTAACTAGGGAATACATAATCGGAGTTCGTGGGCTTCTACCAGAAGCACAATATCATGAATATTTATTTGTTGCAGATAAGAGTGGTGCTCCAATGAGCCTTAGCGCTCTTAATAAAATGTTTATTAAATTAAAAGATTCAAATGACAACTTACCAAATAATTTTTCACCACACACACTTAGACACTCCTGGAATGATAACTTTTCCGCTATTATGGACAAAAAAAATATTCCTGAAGATAAAGAAAAGAAAATACGTTCATATGCAATGGGCTGGTCTGATACATCAAACGCTGCATCTTCATATACTAGAAGACATAGGGAAGAAGAAGCTAATAAAGTTATACTAGAAATGGCAGGTAAAACAAATTAGGAGAATAATAATGGAAACTATACCTTTACATGAGAATATCCATCAACCTATAAATCAACTTCCAGATAAAGTTAAAACTTCAGTAGGTATTTTATTTAACCCAAATGCTAATATATGGAAATTAAATGATATATCTAAAAATCATTCTTTTAATTTTACTAAACTTCATCTTGAAGAAAATCTATTATACGGCTTGAAACGTACATTTATATGGTATTTAGAGAATCGTTCAATTTCGCATGCAGCAAATATGTTTAATTTATTTGAAAAACTCCTAAATTATATATATAGATTAGATAAAAAAAATATTTCTAAAATTAAACTAATAGATATAAAAAACTTTGAAAATTCTTTAGATAATTTACATATATGGCACCTTTCTTCTTTATCGAATTTTTTAAAAAAATGGTATGAAATGGGCTATATAGGATTCTCTGAGAAGGCTTATGACTATTTAAATGAAAAAAAATTAAAAGGCAATAAGAAAGGTACTGCAGTATTAACAATGTGTCCATATAAAGGTCCTTTTACAGATTTAGAATATAAATCTATAGAAGACTCTTTAAATAATAAATACGCAAATAATGAAATTCTAGAGGAAGAATACTTACTAATAAAGTTAGTTATGATTTATGGCTCACGTCCTATCCAAATCGCGCAACTTAAAGTATGTGATATATTAAAATTAACAAAAGAAGATGCCTCTCATGAATATATGATTCGTATGCCTAGAGCAAAAAATAGAAAGCAAATTCGTTCAGAATTTAAAGTTCGTTCAATACCCCCACAATTAGGAGAAATCCTATTGGAGTATACAAACAAATTAAAGAACCACTTTCACGACATATTAAAAGATACGGAACAAACACCACTTTTTCCATCTCAATCAAACAAACTTTCCGGAGTACTAACTTATCACAAAAATTCTCCTGATATTAGAAGTAAAATTAAAAGTATAATTTCAAAATTTGATTTAATCTCAGAACGCACAAATAAAAAATTAAATATATTTCCTACTCGCTTTAGACGTACTATTGGAACAAGAGCGGCTTCAGAAGGGCACGGTGAATTAATTATAGCTGAACTACTTGATCACACTGATACTCAAAACGTAGGCGTATACGTTCAATCTAGACCAGAAATGATGGAAAGAATAGATAAGGCTATAGCTCTATATTTTGCTCCAATAGCTCAAGCATTTGCAGGAAAACTAGTTAAAGACAAATCAACTGCAAAACGTTCTCATGATCCATCTGCCGATATTATAGATCCAAAAGTTGACAGCTCATGCAAGGCTATGGGTAAATGTGGTACATATAGTTTCTGTGGCCTTCTATCTCCAATAGCATGCTATACATGTAATAGCTTCCAAGCATGGTCAGATGGACCACATGAAAAGGTTCTAGAGAGCTTACTTCAAGAACGTAAAAAACTGCTAAAAACCACTGATTATAGAATTGCAAGTATCAACGATAGAACTATACTCGCAGTAGCTCAAGTTGTTATTGAATGTAAAAAATACACTAATACAAATCAACAGGAGTTAATTACATGAGCTTAATAAAGTCCACCCATGCTCAAGTTAACCTCGATAGTTTTATTGAATCCAGCAAATCTGAATCAATCTTCTTAAATTCAGATATTAAATTTAATGATAATACCTGGGACCTAGAGATTGAAAAAAAAGCTTCTAAAACTATTACACGTGCTATATTCTCAACATTTGACTATGCAAAAATATCTCAGGTAAAAATGACTGAAGATGAGACAAAAGAAGGTGGCAGAGAAATCGTATTTATGCAAAATCCGTATTTAGATTTTGCTAAGGCCTATTTTGTTAATAGATTTTCAAATAATCCTACAAAGTCCATTACTAATATAATAGTTGCACTAAGAGTTATAGAAAAAGCATTACATGAGATGGGTAATAATATTAACCCAATAAATATAGATAATGATATTTTAAATAAAGCAGTAGAAATAACAAAAGAAAATTATGCGCAATCTACTGGCTATGGAATTGGACAAAAATTAGAAGAGATAGCTAATTTTTTAACTAAAAAAAATTTAGTAAATATTTCAATTGATTGGCTCAACTCAATAAAAAGACCTAATGACAAATCTGGAGTTGGTAAAGAGGCTGATAAAAATAGAAATGAAAGAATGCCTTCTCAAGCAGCTTTAGATGCAATACCAGAAATTTTCAATATAGCAAAAACTCCTTATGAAATTATATCAAGTTCAATAATCGCTTTACTTTTTTGCGCACCAAATCGGATTAATGAAGTATTTTTAGCACCTTTTGATATAGAAGTATTTGAAAAAATTAAGAATAAAGATTTTGATGATTCTACAGATACAAATAGCAATGAGTATAAAGAAGCTTATGGACTAAGATGGTTTCCAGCAAAAGGTGCTGAACCAACAATTAAGTGGGTCATCCCATCCATGGCAGATACAGCTAAAGAAGTGATTCGTAAACTTAAAAAATTAACAGCATCTGCTAGAGAAGTTGCTTTATGGTATGAAAATAATCCCAGTAAACTTTTTCTTCTACAAGATTTAGAATATCTTAGAAATACTCATTTGTTAAATATAAAAGAGATATCTTTTATATTGTATGGTGTAGATAATACAAATAAAAGCTTAGATAAAAAAAGATCCTCCATACATGTTTGGCTAAAAAAACATTCTATATTAACAACGAAGCTTAAAGGTAAAATATATGCTACTTACAAAGATGTAGAAAAATCAATTTTAAGCCTTTTACCAAAAGAATTTCCTTATGTTAACACTGAAATAGGATTAAAATATTCTGAAACATTAATCATACAAAGAAAATATGAATATAATGACCAGAGGGATGTCATAATACCAACGATACAGTCTTTTACTCATGCCTTTATTGCCGATGCACTAGGTGCAAGAGAAGCAAAATCTTCACTTTTCACAATATTTGACTACAAAGAGAAAAATGGTAGTTTAGTACAAGCCACATCCCATCAATTTAGACACTTCTTAAACACTTTGGCTCAAAAAGGTGGAGCAAGTCAATTAGATATTGCCAAATGGTCGGGGAGAGCTGATATACAACAAAATAAAGACTATGACCATCTAAGTCCTGATGATATGTTATTAATGATAAGAGACTCAATAGGCGATGAAGATAAGATGATCGGACCACTAGCTAAAATCAATGATGTTAAAGCAAAGGTTATTATATCTCGAGATGAATTTGCTCAACTAAAAGTACCTACTGCTCATCTTACAGAGTTCGGTATATGTATACATGACTATACGATGTCACCATGTCAACTTCATAGAGACTGCATGAATTGTACAGAGCAAGTATGCATGAAAGGTGATACAGAAAGAACTGATAACATTAAAAAAATAAAAATAAAAATAGGAGAGCTTTTACAAAGAGCTATTAAAGCACAAAGCGATAGTAAAGCAGGTGCGAATAGATGGGTAGAACATCATGACCTTGCTTTTCAAAGGTTTAGTCAACTATGTGACTTACTGGATGACCCATCTGTACCTGAGGGCTCTTTTATTCAGCTCTCTAATATTCCAGTTGTATCACCAATTTCACAAGCCAAACTTAGAAGGGAATCTAATACTGATTCTAGCGAATTTAATTATTTGAAAGAACTACTACTTGAAAAGGAAGATGAAAATGAGTAATAACACTCAACATAAAAGAGCAGACAACCTAAGCGATGACATGATTGAAAAAATTGTTGAAATTCTTGATGGGTGGTCCGAAAAATTAACCTGGAATTTATTGATAGAAGAAATTGAAATTAGGTTAAATAATGAGTATACACGACAAGCACTTGCTAAACACAACAGAATTAAATCTGCGTATAATTTAACAAAAGAAAGGGTATCCGGGGATAGAAAAGATTTTAAACCTATATCAATAGAAACTTCTATAATGATACAAACCCTAAAGCGAACAGAAGCAGAAAATCAAAGGTTATATAAAGAGAATCAAGACCTCTTAGAACAATTTGCTAGATGGGCGTATAATGCTTATTCCAAAGGCATTACAATCGATACCTTGAATAAACCATTACCAAATGTAGATAGAGGTAAAACAAAAATTTAACATCAATAGTGGAGCTAAATAGAAGGAAGTGTTCAAAACTTTGTGTCAGACCGATAGAATATTAAATTCTAAAGGATTGACTTATGAAACAACAGTTCAATATGGACGAGGCACTTGAACTCGTCAAACAAGGTGCCAGAATTGATGGCAAAGATGGAGTACTTGCTCCACTGATTAAACAACTTACTGAAGCAGTTCTCGAAGCTGAAATTGAATCTCATTTATCTACAGAGATTAATAATCGTAAAAATGGCAAATCTTCAAAGACTATGAAAAGTAGTGTTGGTACTGTCAAGCGCGGAATTAAATTAGGCAGATTTTCGTAGGATTTTTTACGAATAGTAACCTTAAGCGACAATGGTTTAACTTACTCCTTTTGTTGATTTTTTGGTCTGAAACTTATACAGGTCTGAATCTACCATTCCTTCTT
>NZ_JBFFMZ010000010.1:0-86531 GCF_041563495.1 Sulfurimonas sp. | reverse complement strand
TACTCAGGTTAACGTTCAAGCGGCAGAATCTCAAATTAGAGATGTTGACTTCGCTGCAGAGAGTGCAAACTTTGCCAAATTAAATATTTTGGCTCAGTCTGGTTCTTATGCGATGAGTCAGGCTAATGCTGTTCAACAAAACGTTCTGAAACTTTTACAGTAGTAAAAGTTGCTAAAGCAATGCTTTAGCGTTGCGATGAATGTTTCTTTAGAAAACGTGCTTAAACTACTACAATAGTCACGCGCACTAACAACATGCCTTATTCGGCATGTTGTATTTCATCTACTATCTTAGATATCTCCAACTCATATGCTTTTATAACTTTTTCCATCAATGTAATGATAATTTTCTTAATTTTTTTAACATGAGTCTTTTTGTTTTTTAATTCTCTTGTATTAAAAAGATCAGATACATAAGTAGTAGTGTTTAAAAGATAATTTATCATTATTTGATGCAGTTCATCTTGATGGTAATTTACCATTGAGTCGAGTAGTTTCACATAATTTTGCATTAACAGCTCTTCATTAGCTGAACTGCTTTCTTTAAAAGCAGTTAGTGAGTCATGGTAATGTGTGAGTCTTCCTTTTTTTGCTATCAGTTCTTTTGTTTCTTCTTCGGATAGACTCATCGATGAATATTTGTCAAAGAGTGAAATTAGTTGATTTTTAAAATCGCTTCTGTCTATAGGATGTCCAAGGTGAATGTCAGCAGAGTGAGTAGGTATGGTGTTTTCAAAAAAAGCACCATCACTAAGGTTATAGATTTTTTGATTTTCAGATTTAAGGTTTTGTGTATGAATGTTGACAACAGGAATAGACATAGCCAGCAGGGGGATAGTTTTTACCTTGCTTCTAAAGTTACCTTTAATTTCAGTAACAGCTCTATCCAAGGTTTCACTTTCAGAGACCTGATCTACCGATGATGTGTCTATGCTAACATAATCTGAGTGATCCTTGGCGTGTGATGAGCCGTCATCTCCAAGTGCCAAATCCAAACCAAGCAGATAAACATCTTTGTTTGTAAAAGATAAAGCGATGCCATAACAAGCTTCACCGACACTTGCCGCATCTATGAAACAGTGGTTAAGTTTATATGATGTACGGTCTTCTAAAAGATATATCTGTTCTTTTTCAAATGTATCGAAAAATATTTCTGCAACAGATGCAGTAAAAATAAATACACTCTTATTAAAGAAACTTTTGTCATCAAACGAGTCTAATTCTCTTTTGGCAAGCGGCACGTTTTCATCAATATGTACAACAATGTCAGGAGAAATGTCTAGCTTGTAAAGTACTTGAACAGCAGCAAGGGGAGCTACGATTATAAAGTCTTTATAGTTGTTTTTAAGCCACTCTACTTCGGCATGAAGTGACGGTCCTGCACCTAAGACTAAAATAGGTTTATCATCAAAAAAAGTCTCAGAAACTTTTTTTTGCAGGTTTAAAAATTTATAATCTTTATTGAGTCTGTTAATGAGGTTTTTACTCTTTTCAAGAAGTCTTGAGTGTGAATAACATTTTTCAGGACGGGTAAGGATTGATTTTTGTATCTCTTTTATCGTTCCTTGGTCTTTTGAAGAAAAGAGAGAAAATTTCAGATAGTGGTTACGGATTATTGCAACTTCAAAAAAACTTTGAAAAGTTGCTGCAAATTCTAAAGGGTTTTGTGCAATTGAGAAAAAAGCGGTTTTATTTCCAATGGCTTCTTTATAGTTGCAAGTAAACATGGAAAGTCTAAATAACTCTATATCGCTATCTGTGATCAAAATGACTTGCGCGTCTATTTTTTTTATGATATGTTTAATATGTAAACCTAGCCCTACGCCGATAAAAATAAACTTATATACTTTAATCATATTCATAGAAGTATCTATGTTTTTTTGGTGGTAACTTGTAATTGCCGCTGTAGTTGCATGTGGGAAATAAGCATCTGCATTTTTTAGCAGATCGACAGCTTCAGAATTATAGTTGAAATTATAAAAGCTCTCAAAGACCTGGTCATTTTTTTTAAATGATATCTCATCTACTAATTTATCTGAATATTTTTTTGAATCCTGATTGTAAAGATATGTTTGAGACGACAATTCCAAAACATCGAAGTAGCCGTTTTTATATTCAAGCTCATACTTTTGAGGATATTTCCCTTCACTTAAGAGAGTCTCTAATGCCACAAGCATTCCGTGTAAACGTGTATGCTTTTCTTCAAAAAATTTCATATTTTCTTGGTAAGTTAAAATTGCTTTATCTTCTACACTTTGCACTAAAATTCCTTTGTATTTGTAAAAGTATATCAAATAATATACTTTTTATATTTAAACAGATAAAATTGATTATATTTATAAATTAGGTTCTCTAAATGTATGATGACAAAAAAGTTTTAGCGATAATTCCTGCTAGAGGCGGCAGTAAGGGCTTAAGTGGTAAAAATATCAAAGAATTATGTTCAAAACCTCTTATTGCCTGGAGCATTGAATCAGGATTGAAAAGTAAATATATTGATGAAGTTATGGTGACGACTGACAGCCAAGAGATTGCAGCCATATCAAGAGAGTATTCTGCAAATGTACCATTTTTAAGACCGCATGATTTGGCAAGTGATACGGCTACGACTTTTGATGCGGTTAAACATACAATCGATTTTTACAAAAGCCAAAACAATACGGAGTTTGACTACATAGTCTTACTTGAACCGACTTCGCCTTTAAGAGAAAATGACGATATTGATAATATGCTTGAGAAGCTGATCTCTCAAAGTGATAAGTATGATTCGATAGTCAGCGTCGGAGAGGTGCATGAGCATCCTTCCATCATGCAAAGAATCGTAAATAATGACTCTTTAGAGGGTTATTGTAAAGAGTTAGAGATGAAGTCACGCAGACAAGATAATGTTGCAGCTTATTTTCCTTACGGGGTTGCTTATATAGTCAAGACTGACTCATTGATAAAAGAAAAGACTTTCTACACAAAGAGAAATACTTTTTATGAGATAAAAAGATATCAATGTTATGAGATTGACGATATGTATGATTTTTTAGCGATTGAGAACATAATGAAATATGAATGGAAAATTTAGCATGAGATTTTTAGTTATCGGCTTAGGCTCTATGGGAAAAAGAAGAGTGAGAAATCTTATTGCTCTAGGTTACCAAGACAGCATAGCAGGGTTCGATATACAAGAAGCAAGAAGAGAAGAGTCCAAAAAGTATAATATAGAGATATATGATGATTTTACTACGGCAATGACACAGCATAAACCAGATGCAGTTTTAATCTCAACTCCGCCGAATCTGCATATGGAATACGCTTACAAGGTTGTGGAAGTCGGTATGAGCTGTTTTATAGAGGCTTCTGTCGTGGACTCCCAAAAAATACTTGAGCTCTCACGCATCGTAGAGGGTAAAGAACTTGTTGTTATTCCATCATCGACTATGAGATATTATCCCGCACCTAAAAAAATCAAAGAGTTGATTGGTGCTGGAATAATAGGAAAAGTGCTAAATTACAACTATCATACCGGACAGTATCTGCCGGATTGGCATCCGTGGGAGGATATAGGAGATTTTTATGTTTCCAATCCGGACACCGGCGGTGCAAGGGAGATAGTACCTTTTGAACTAACATGGCTTAATGATATATTTGGAGATTCCAAGGCTCTGGCTTGCGTAAGAAGAAAACTGACTAACATATCGGCCGAAATAGACGATATATATCACTGTATACTTGAATATCCAGACAATGTAATAGGTAATTTGACAGTTGAAGTTATTTCACGACCAAAGGCGACCAGAGATTTCAGAGTGATCGGCTCGGAGGGTGAAATAGTCTTTAGCGGTGATACAAACATTTTGAAATATATAAATACAAAAATGGAGGAGTGGGAGACGGTGAATTTTGACCAAGGTACGGTTGAAGAGGGATATATAAATCCTGAAGAACCGTACATAAACGAAGTTCGAGATTTTATCAGCAGTGCCAAAGCGGCTAAAAGCGGAGAAATCTTTAATCTGCCAAACACTCTCGAAGACGATTACAAAATATTATCTACCCTATATGAGTTAGAAGAAATAAGCGAGGGAAGAGATGACTTATCAAGATAGGTTGTTAAAAGCCATTCCGGGCGGAGCACATACTTACAGCAGAGGGTATGACCAGTATCCGTCAAATGCTCCTCAAATCCTAAAAAGAGGGAAAGGTGCATATATCTATGACGAGAGTGAAAATGAGTTTCTTGACTACGGTATGGCTCTTCGCGCAGTCAATTTAGGGTATGCGAACGAAGATATAAACAAAGCCGCATTTGAGCAGATGGAATTTGGCAATAATCTAACAAGAGCTAGTATGATAGAGCTTGAAGCTGCTGAGTTGCTGATAAGTCTTATAGATAGTGTAGATATGGTAAAGTTTACTAAAAACGGCTCAACTGCGACAACGGCAGCCGTAAAATTGAGTCGTGCATATACAGGAAGAGATATTGTTGCAAGATGTCAGGAACACCCTTTTTTCAGCTATGATGACTGGTTTATTAGTTCAACTCCCATAACCAGAGGTATCCCGCAAGAAGATTTAAACAGCACAAAAACATTTCACTACAATGACATAGCATCGTTAGAAAAATTATTTGAAGATTTTCCGGATGAGATTGCCTGTGTCATTTTAGAACCCTCTGCAACAGAACATCCAAAGGATAATTTTTTACATAAGGTTAAAGAAGTCTGTAAAAAAAACGGGGCAGTCTTTGTCTTGGATGAGATGATCACGGGCTTTAGATGGGATTTAAAAGGCGCGCAGAACTACTACAAGATAGAATCGGACCTATGTACCTTTGGAAAGGCTATGGCAAACGGTTTTTCAGTAGCGGCCATTGCAGGAAAAAGAGAGATCATGGAGCTTGGCTCCATAGAAAAAGAGGGGCAAGAGAGACTTTTTCTTCTCTCAACAACTCACGGTGCCGAGATGAACGGTCTTGGAGCATTTGTAGAATCTATAAAATTTATACAAAAAAACAGCGTAATCGAGCATATTTGGGATTACGGTAAAAAACTTATAGAGATGATGAATCAAAGTGCCAAAGAGTTTGGCATCGAGAAAAACTTTGTTGCAGGCGGAGTGGAGTGCAGTCCCTACTATCTGACTTTTGACAAAAACGGAGAAAACTCTTTGGGGCTAAGAACACTCTTTTCTCAGGAGATGATAAAAAACGGCGTACTCATGCCTTGGATAGCGATAAGTTATGCACACGGCGACAAAGAGCTGGAAATCACCAAGAAGGCTTTAGAGAAAACATTTGAAGTATATAAAAAAGCGGTTGATGAAGGGTATGAAAAATATCTTGTCGGTGATATCATAAAACCCGTATTTAGAAAGTATAACTGATGCTAGAAAATAGAGTCGTAGTCATAACCGGCGGGGCCGGATTTTTGGGAAAAGAGTTTGTAAAGGCAGTGGTTCAAAACGGCGGTCTAGCTGTCATAGCAGATATTGATGCCAAGATAGGAGAAGATGCCAAAGAGAAACTCTCTATTGAACTTCAAAGCAAAAATATTGATTTTGTTCAGATGGACATTACATCAAAAGAGTCTATAAAGAGTGCAATAAATTACTTGGATGAAAAATATAAAAGAGTAGATGCTCTCGTAAATAATGCCTATCCCAGAAACAAAAACTACGGAAAGCATTTTTTTGATGTCGAGTATGAAGATTTTGTAGAAAATACCGGGTTAAATCTTGGAGGCTATTTTAATGCTTCAAAACATTTTGCCGAGTACTTTAAAAATCAAGGTTATGGAAACATTATAAACATCTCGTCTATCTACGGTGTAATCGCTCCGAAGTTTGAGGTGTATGACAATACACCGATGACAATGCCCGTAGAGTATGCCGCTATAAAATCGGGACTTATTCACTTAACCAAATATATGGCAAAGTACTTCAAAGGACTAAACATCAGAGTAAATGCCATAAGCCCGGGCGGTATTTTAGATAATCAGCCTAAGGCTTTTTTAGATGCATATAAACAAGAGAGTCTGAGTAAAGGTATGCTTGATAACAGTGACATAAACGGTACATTGGTCTATCTGCTCAGTGATATGAGCAAGTTTGTAAACGGTCAGAATATTGTTGTCGATGACGGATTCACGCTATGATATTGAACTTGATAGGCAGAGAAAAGGAGCTTTTTAAAAGCGACATTACGGATAATGCCGATGAACTTCAAAATATAATCGCAAAGTCATCTTTTTTAGTCATAGGAGCAGCGGGTTCAATCGGTCAAGCCGTTACAAAAGAGATATTCAAGCGTAATCCAAAAAAACTTCACGCCGTAGACATAAGTGAAAACAACATGGTAGAGCTTGTTCGTGATATTCGAAGTTCGTTTGGTTACATTGAAGGTGATTTCAGGACGTTTGCTCTTGATGTTGGAAGTGTGGAGTACGATGCTTTTATAAGAAACGACGGAAAATATGATTATGTCTTAAACCTATCGGCTCTGAAGCATGTAAGAAGCGAAGAAGACCCGTACACTCTGATGCGCATGATTGACGTAAATATTTTCAATACAGATAAAACAATAAAACAATCAATTGAGAAAAAAACTAAGAAATATTTTTGTGTAAGTACAGACAAAGCTGCAAATCCCATAAATATGATGGGTGCTTCCAAAAGAATTATGGAAATGTTTGTTCATAGAAATTCAAATGACATGGAAGTGTCAATGGCAAGATTTGCAAATGTGGCCTTTTCAGACGGTTCGCTTCTTCACGGCTTCAATAAACGCATCGAAAAGCAACAGCCCATAGTAGCACCAAATGACATAAAAAGATACTTTGTAACTCCGCAAGAATCAGGTGAGTTATGTCTTATGTCTTGCATCTTCGGACAAAACAGAGATATATTTTTTCCAAAACTCAGTGAAGATCTGCATCTGATATCTTTTGCAGATATTGCAGTAAAGTATCTTGAGGGACTTGCTTACGAACCATATCTGTGCAAAGATGAAGATGAGGCAAGAGAACTTATAAAAACTTTGCCTGCACAGGGAAAATGGCCTTGTCTTTTTACGTCAAGCGACACGACGGGTGAAAAAGATTTTGAAGAGTTCTTTACGGATGCAGAGACTCTTGATATGGATAGATTTGAAAATATCGGTATCATAAAAAATGATGCTGATTTTAACAACGCTTTGCTTGATTCGTTTGAGAAGAATATAAAGAGACTCAAAATGCATCTATCATGGACGAAAGAAGATATAGTAGAAGAGTTCTTTAAAATGATACCCGACTTTGGACATAAAGAGACGGGAAAATATCTTGACGGAAAAATGTGATGTATAAAGATATAGTAGAGTTTATCCAAAATATTTATGCTACTAAAGAGTTTATTCCTCTTCACGAACCTAGATTCAGGGGCAATGAAAAAAAATATTTAAACGAATGTATAGATTCTACTTTTGTCTCAAGTGTCGGTAAATACGTAGATGCTTTTGAAGAGCAGTTTGCAAAAAAAGTCGGTGCCAAATATGCAGTGGCTACTGTAAACGGCACTTCTGCTTTGCATATTGCACTCATTCTTGCAGGAGTACAAAGAGATGATGAAGTCATCACTCAGGCACTAACCTTTGTAGCTACATGCAACGCTATAAGTTATTTGGACGCAAAACCTGTTTTTGTAGATGTTGATTTGGATACCATGGGTATGAGTCCTGCATCACTGCAAGAGTTTTTGGAAAATAATTGTGAGCTAATAGACAACAAATGCATCAATAAAACAAGTAAAAAGATTATAAGGGCTTGTGTGCCAATGCACACTTTCGGGCACAGCTGCAAGATTGATGAGATAAAAACCATATGTGACAAATGGCAGATAAACTTAGTAGAAGATGCCGCAGAGAGTTTAGGAAGTTATTATAAAGGCAGACACACGGGAACATTCGCAAAGCTTGGAGCATTTAGTTTTAACGGAAATAAAATCATTACTTCGGGTGGCGGCGGAGTTATAGTTACTGATGATGAAGAGTTGGCAAAAAGAGCAAAGCATCTCACAACTACTGCTAAAATTCCTCACAAGTGGGAGTATGTGCATGACGAAATAGCATACAACTACAGGATGCCAAATCTAAATGCCGCTTTGCTTGTCGCACAGCTTGAACAGTTAGATGACTTTTTAAAATCAAAAAGAGAGTTGGCATCCAGGTATGAAGAGTATTTTAAAACAAACAGCGAGATAAAGTTTATAAAAGAGCCGACAGATGCCAAGTCAAGCTACTGGCTGCAGGCTATCATGTTAAAAGATGCAAAGGCAAGAGACGAGTTTTTGGATTTTACAAACAGCAACGGTGTTATGACAAGACCTGTCTGGAAGCTTATGAGCGAGCTTGAGATGTTTAAAGATTGTCAGTGCAGTGATTTAAAAAATTCAAAATATTTAAAACAAAGGGTTGTAAATATTTCAAGCAGTGTGATATCATGAAAGAAAAAATACTCTTAATCGGCGGCGGCGGTCATTGTAAATCTGTTATAGATGTAATCGAGCAGGAAAACAAGTATGAGATTGCAGGAATCATAGACAAAAAAGAGCTTGTAGGACAATTTGTACTCGGTTATGAAATCATAGGCTGTGATGATGATTTAGAGGAGTTGTTTGAGATTTACAACTGCGCAATAATAACAATCGGACAGATTAAAACAAATGAGATTAGAGTAAAACTATTTCATATATTAAAAGAGATAGGTTATAGACTCCCTGTTATTAAATCGCCGCTGTCTTATGTATCCAAACACTCTAAAATAGGAGAAGGTACGGTTATCATGCATCACGCTCTCATAAACGCAGATGCCTATGTCGGGCAAAACTGTATCATAAACACAAAAGCCTTGATCGAGCACGATGCGGTTGTGGAAGATTTTTGCCATATATCAACATCAGCAGTCATAAACGGCGGTGTCGTAGTGAGAAAAAACAGCTTTGTGGGCAGTAACGTGACGACAAAAGAGTACATAAAGATCGGCGGATTTATTAAAGCAGGGGATTTGCAAAAATGAGTGTCTTTATAATTGCAGAAGCAGGCGTTAATCATAACGGCTCTATAGAACTTGCTAAAAAACTCATAGATGCAGCAAGTGAATCTGGAGCAGATGCAGTAAAGTTTCAGACATTTAAAACTCAAAATCTAGTCTCAAAAGATGCTAAAAAAGCCGCTTATCAAAAAGAGACTACAAACGCACAAGAGTCTCAGTTTGAGATGATAAAAAAACTTGAACTTGACGCTGATACTCATCGTGAACTTATAGATTACTGCAAGGCAAAAGAGATAATGTTCCTCTCGACTCCTTTTGATCTTGAGAGTGTTGATTTATTGAGTGGCTTGGGATTGGAGATATTTAAAATCCCAAGCGGAGAGATTACCAACCTGCCATATCTTAGAAAGATCGGTGCTTTGAACAAACAAATCATTTTATCGACTGGTATGTCTGATATGAGTGAAATAAAAGATGCTTTAGATGTCTTGGTAGGTGCAGGAACTAACAAAGATAAGATTACCGTAGTTCATGCAAATACTATGTATCCGACACCTATGGAAGATGTAAACTTAAGAGCCATGCTTAGCATCGGAGATTCTTTTGACGTTGCTTTTGGATACAGCGATCATACTTTGGGCATAGAGGTTGATATTGCAGCCGTAGCCATGGGTGCGTCTGTTATAGAAAAACATTTCACTTTGGATAAGAATATGGAAGGACCTGATCATAAAGCATCTCTAGAACCTAGTGAGTTAAATGCTATGGTAAAAGCAATTCGAAACATTGAACTTGCCCTTGGAGACGATATAAAAAAACCAAGCAAAAGTGAGATTCCAAATATGGAGGTAGCAAGAAAATCTATAGTAGCATCTAAGAAAATTGCAAAAGGTGAGCTTTTAACGCAAGATAATCTCTCAGTAAAAAGACCCGGTAACGGAATAAGCCCTATGAGATGGGATGAAGTTGTTGGAACTGTTGCAAGCAAAAATTACAAAGAAGATGAACTGATATGACAAGTCCTAGAAAGATATGCGTAGTCTCGGGAACAAGAGCTGATTACGGGCTTCTTTATTGGCTTATAAAAGAGATAGAAGAAGATAAAGAGCTGCAGCTTCAACTTGTAGTAACGGGTATGCATTTAAGCTCTGAATTTGGACTGACATATAAAGAGATAGAAAAAGAGTTTAAGATTGATAAAAAGATAGAGATCCTACTTTTTGATGATACTCCTGTAGGAATATCCAAATCTATGGCTCTTGCACAGGTCGGTTTTGCGGAAGTCTATGAAAATCTAAAACCGGATATAGTCGTAATCCTCGGTGATAGATATGAGATGCTAAGTGCTGCAACGGCTGCAATGATAGAGAGACTCCCTATAGCCCATCTTCACGGCGGTGAGACTACCGAGGGTGCCTTTGATGAGGCAATCAGACATAGCATTACCAAGATGAGCCATTTGCATTTTACTGCAACAGAGGAATATAAAAACAGAGTCATTCAGCTTGGCGAACAGCCACAGAGAGTCTTTAACGTCGGAGGACTGGGAATAGACAATATTAAAAAATTAAAACTCCTAAGTAAAGAGGAGTTTGAAAAATCAATTGAGTTCAAACTTGGCGCAAAAAATATATTAGTTACTTTTCATCCCGTGACACTTGAAGTAAAAACGGCATCTGAGCAGTTTCAAAATTTTCTTGATGCCATAGATAAACTAGAAGACACAAAGATAATCTTCACAAAGGCAAACAGCGACACAGACGGCAGAGTTATAAATAGAATGATAAATGCTTATGTTCAAAATAACAGTGACAAATCCGTGTGCTTTGCCTCTTTGGGACAGCTCAGATATCTGAGTGCATTGCAGTATGTAGATGCAGTTGTCGGTAACAGTTCAAGCGGTCTTCTTGAAGCTCCTTCTTTTAAGATAGGAACCATTAACATCGGGGACAGACAAAAAGGTCGCATAATGGCCGATAGTGTAATAAACTGTTCACCGGATACAGGGTCAATCACAGATGCTTTTGAGAAGCTGTACACCGATGAGTTTAAAAAGAGATTGTTAGGTGTTATAAACCCTTACGGTGAAGGTGGAGCGGGTCAAAAGATTAAGGAAATCATTAAAACCGCTTCTTTGAATTCGATAATAAAAAAAGTATTTTATGACAAGGATTGTAAATGAAAAACTATAAAAATATAGCACTCAAAGAAAACTCTACTATAAAAGAAGCATATAGAGTTATTGACAACGGAGCTATGAGTATTGCAGTAGTCATAAACGATGATGGAACACTTTTGGGTACACTTACCGACGGAGATATCAGAAGAGGGCTTTTAGGCGATTTAGAGCTTAGCGATACTATTGAGAGTCTTATATTTAGAACTCCTACCGTATGTCATATAGAAGATACAAAAGAGAAAATTCTTGAAATCGCAGTAGAGAAAAAACTATACCAAGTCCCCATTGTAGATAATGATGGAAAGATAGTCGGTATAGAAGAAGTAGATGAGCTTTTAAAACCTACCATTAAGAAAAACAAAGTCATCTTAATGGTAGGAGGTCTTGGAACGAGACTTAGACCGCTAACGGAAAAAACACCAAAACCGATGCTTAAAATCGGCAATAAACCTATACTTGAGACCATTATAATGAATTTTAAAAAGTATGGTTTTACAAACATAATACTGAGTGTCAGTTATAAATCGGAAGTAATAGAGTCGCATTTTGGTGATGGAAGCAAGTTTGGTGTAAACATTGAGTATATACATGAAGACAAGCGAATGGGAACGGCAGGTGCATTGAGTCTGCTTGAGTGTGATTTGGATGAGCCGTTTTTTGTTATGAACGGAGATATACTTACAAACATAAACTTTTCACATCTTTTGGATTTTCACTCTTTTAATAACTCAAAGGCGACCATGTGTGTGAGAGAGTATGACTTTCAGGTGCCCTACGGAGTCATAGAAGTAGATGACCAACAGATAACTTCCATAGTTGAAAAACCTATACACAAGTTTTTTGTAAATGCCGGTATATATATCTTGTCTCCCCAGACTTTAAGCAATATTCCAAATGATACTTTTTATGATATGCCGACACTCTTTGATGCTTTGATAGAAAAAGAGGAAAAAGTCTTATCTTTTCCTATTAGTGAGTATTGGCTTGATATCGGAAGGCTTAGTGATTTTGAGCAGGCTCAGTCTGAGTATGCTTCTGTATTTAACTAAAAGAATTAGAGAAGTTTTAATATCTCTATTTGGGACAGGGAGTAGCTCTCGAGTGTCCCGATATCTCTATGGTAGATGCCGTTTAAATAAGTGTTTATTCTGCCCATGAACTTTGGCAGTACATCATTACTGAAATCAATATCTTTTTTATTCAGACTAACTAAAAATTCAAAGAGTGAATCTTCACAGATATATACCGCACCGTTTGCCAAGTCTGAAGGCGGGCTGTCTACTTTTTCATGAAAGTCGATTACAATATTATCTTTTAACTCTACTATACCGCAGCTTGAAGGGTTGTCACTCTTAAAGAGCATCATCGTTATTTCACAAATCGGATCTCTTTTTTCATGAGAGTCTATAAACTCTTTAAAATCGCAAAATGAGAGATTGTCCGCATGAACAAGCATAAATGTTTCGCCGTTAAAAAACTCTCTGTTTGCCAAGAGTGTTCCTCCGGTATTTAAAAGTTCTTTTTCATATATAAGTGTGATTTTATCTCTGTATTTTGAATTCTCAACATACTCCTCAACCTGTTCATGAAGATAGTGGGTGTTTATAAGAAACTCTTCAATCCCTGCTTCTGTTAAGTTTTCAAGCCAGTATTCAAGCAGAGGTTTGCCGTTTATGGGTACCAAACACTTTGGAATGAATGAAGTGACAGGTCTTAGTCTAGCTCCAAATCCGGCACAAAGCAACAGGGCTTTCATCTATTGGAGCTCTTTTAAGATTTCATCTTTTTTGATAGGGATATTACCTACACGGCTTACCTGTATGGCAGATGCCAAAGAACCGAGATAAGTACTCTCCCAGATGTTCGCTCCAACCGCTAAAGCCATGGAACTGCAGGTAAGAAGTGAATCACCTGCACCGCTGACATCTTTTACAATGGCACCTAAAGATTCTATGTTATCTGTTAGCATCTCTTTGTTAGCGTTGTTATATATCATAACGCCCTCGGCACCGAGAGTTGTAAAGATATATTTGGCATCTGTTATATCTGCAAGTTTCTTAGACAAGACAACCAGACCTGATTCAAAATCATTTAAAGAGAGTCTGATTTCTCTCTCAGTTGGAGTAAGCAGTGTCATTTTCTTGAACTTGGATATATCTCCGACTTGAGAAGAACTCTGAGAATCTGCTACCATTAAAATCTTTTTTTCAAGACCTAGTTTTGTTATGGTCTTAATGATGTTTTTCGTCAAAACGCCGTAACTGAAATCTGAAAATATTATCAAGTCTATATTGTTGATGTTTTTTTTGAGAGTCTTTAAAATAGCTTTTTCTATATCTTTACTCACACCGTGTTGTTTTAGATGATTTACACGCAGAAGGGTTTTGTCTTTTGCCCGAAACCTTTGTTTTAGTGTTGTCGGTCTTGTATTGTCTGTGTGGATAGAGACGTCTATGCCAAGGTCGTTTAAACCTTTTTGCACAAAACTATTGTTGTCATCATCTCCCGCAACAGATATAAAATGTACATTTGCACCCAACGTCTTTGCATGACTTGCAACAATGGCAGCTCCGCCTATAAACTTGTTGTTTACCAGGGGAGTCACAACTATTGTCGGGTCTTCTTGACTCATGCCAAGAGGTTCGCAGGTAATATACTCATCGACAATAGTGTCTCCGATAACTAACACATTTAACTTGGAAAACTTCTCAATAATATCTTTGAGCTCATTTGGTTTAAAAGCATGTCTGTTTAGGTATTTGTTGCTGTGTTTGACTTTGTAGTTTACGGAGAGAAACTCCTCTCTTAGGAGGTCTATAGAAGAAAATCCTATCTCTCCCGAAGTAAAAAGAAGTTTTCCTCCATAGCTGTTTATAAATTTTAACTCACTGTTTTCTCTGTTTTCGTGCTCTTTACCCTTAACGACAATATCCGGTTTATGCTTTTTTATGTATTCTAAAGCGGGCATGTCCAAGATAAAAGCTTCATCTACATAGCTGGTAGCCTGTATGGACTCAAGTCTTATATCTTGAGAGATGCCTTTTTTGTTAACATCATCACTGTTTACACCTACACTCAAATAGTCACCGCTTTCTTTGGCAAACTTTAAAAGTCTGAGGTGTCCCGGATGTAAAATGTTAAAATCACCGCTTACAAATACTTTTCTCATAAATTTCCTTATATAAAATTTATATGTTGAGGCTTTTCTCCAGTTGGAGTTTCTAAAGAGTGTAAACCCTTTTTATAATCATCAAGAAACTCGTTTACTTTATGTTGCAGGCAGAGTGAACCGCACATTGTCTGAGCATCAAAGTTGTCAGATGAGATATGATTCATAACTTCCCAGTACTTGTCACTTTTAACTATATCTCTAAATCTAGTTTGAGTGATGTTTCCTATATGAAAACGGCTATATTTTTCATTGAAAAACATTCCGCATGGAGCCACTAAACCGGAACCAGATATTTGCAGTTGAAACGGTGCTCCGTAACATTTCTGATAGCTTCTTTTGCCTTCACTGTTTATCTTAGACCACTTAACAGATACTTGATATTCATCATCACTGTAAGATTCAGCTTCTTCTAAAATATGTGTTAGTTCTGCGTACTTTGAGTAGTCAACACCAAGCTCTCCGTCTTCGCTGTCACTTGTGTGTTTTACAACCAAGTAGTCAGGTCTGATTTCTTTGCCAAGTTTTGCAAGAGGTATAACTTGGTCTGCATCTTCTGGCATCAGTACCATCTGCATACCGATTGTTACATCTAAATTGTTTTTTTTCTTTATCTCTACCATATCTTTGATATTTTGAACAACTTGATGAAAGTTGCTTTCTTTAACTCCCATTATCTCGCCATATCTTTTTGCTTCACCTGCTGAAATATTTACTCTAAGATAAGTAAGATGAGGAAGGATTCTTTCTAATGCTTCGTATCTTGTGTTAAACCCGTGAGTAGCGACTGCCATTGATAAGCCAAGCTCTGAACCTTTGATAATTGTATGTTCATAAACAGGCGAGAGGGTACTCTCTCCATCACTTACAAGGCTGATTGCTTTTACACCTATCTCTGCACAGTCTTCTAAAAAGTTATCAATGACATCTTGAGTAATATCAAATCTGTCATTTTCTTGCAGTCTTGCATAGCAAAAATGACAACCATAGTTGCAAGCTCTTGTTAGTGCCATATCTATTGTTATAGGAACAATTCTTTCGCCTCTGTCCCACTGTTTAATTCTCTCCTGATGCCAGTATATTTTTGTAGCATCCAGGATAAGTTTATTGTCTTTTTTTATTGGCATCAGTTTTTCCTTGTAAGAGTACAATAATGGGTATATTGTCTAAATTTTCTCGTAAATAAGTTTCATACTCTACTAAAAGATCATATATTTCACTTTTTTCTACGGAGAGTTCTACTTTTATAGATTGGTCGCGTACTTCTATTAAGTCAAGTCTGTCTTTAAAAACTTGACTCAACTCGTTGACCTCATTAAACTGTTGGTCTGTAGTTAATTTTTTCCAAATCTTTAATGCAGGCGATTCATATCTGTAATGTTTTCTCTCAGTCACCTTTTGTATCCTTTTTTAAACTTTATGTATGTAATAATCAGGAGAATCTTTTATATCTTCATAATTTAATTCTATCCATCTCACTACATCGTCAATTCCGTCACTTAACTTTATTTGTGGAGCTAAATTAAACTCATTTAAAAGTTTTTGACTGTTCATAAGATATAGACTGTCCTGTGAGACTCTATCTTGCGTGATCTCTATCTGGTCTAAAATATTTTTGCCTAATTTTTTACAAATCAGAGCAACCAAATCATATATAGAGATAGTTTTAGTATCACTAAGATGGTATATCTCACCGCTTTTAGCTTCTTTTGCGATTTTTAAAGTGGCTTTGCAGACATCATCTATGTGAATGAAACTTCTCATGGCTTTACCTCCGCCGTGGAGTTGAAGCTTTTGATTTTTCTTTATCATCAAAATCGTTTTTGGGATTATTCTGTAAAGTTGCTGATATGCTCCATATACATTTGAGGCTCTTGTGTAATTAACAGGAAATCCATGTGTCTTGAAATAGCTGTATAAAATCAAATCCGCACTCGCTTTTGAAGCCGCGTAAGGAGAAGAGGGCAGCAGAGTCATCGACTCTTTTATGTTGTTGCAGTTTCCGTATACTTCAGGTGTCGAGGCCTGCACAAACTTTTTGATGAAGCTAAATTTATATATCTTGTCCAAAAGTGCAACTAATGAGAGAGTGTTCGTGTTGAACCACTCAAGCGGTGCATCCCAACTCTGAGCTACCATTCCCTGCGCTGCAAAGTTTATGATGTACTCTATCTTATTATCAAAAATAAGATCTGCAACCCTCTGGGAATCATTGTTGATGTCTAGTTGAAAAAACTTTACCTTGTTTTGTTTCGGATTGTTCTTGTAAGCTAAAAGAGAGTCTTTATATTCAGGACTTCTGCTTATGGCAAAGATTTCTGCATCATCTTCATTGTCGAGCAGATAATTAATGAACGAAGCGCCTGAGAAGCTGTTGCTTCCTAAAACTAAATACTTCACTACAGAGATCTCATATATACAGGACCGTCATGTTCCATCATCTTTTTAACATCTTCTTTTACACTCTCTTTAGTGGGTGATACGATAAGTATATTTTCCAAGATAGATATGAGCTTGATATCATCATCATCCATACAATGGCTTCTGCCAAGCATGGAAAAGTAGTTATCCGCACCGACACCGACGATTTTTATGTTTAGTTTATGCTCGTTTACGTCATATCTGAGCTGCTCAAAAGCTCTCATTGTGATAAAAGGTATTTGAGAGTATATGATAGGTTTTAAGCCTGTCATTGACATACCTGCCGCCATACTTACGGTTGCCTGTTCATTTATCCCTGTGTTAAATGCTCTGTTTGAATGATTGTCAAAAAATTGATCCAATACTGCAAAGCCCATATCCCCCGCCAAGAGTACCATAGTTTCATCTTCTTTGAAATAAGTGTAAAGTTCTTTCATAATATCTTGTTTTGAGACTAAATTACTCATTATCCAACTCCAGTACATATCCATCAAGAGTAGGGCATCTGAAGTGATGTTTTTCAGAGCCTTCGAGTATATCTATTCCTTTACCTTTAATGGTGCGGGCGAACATGATAGAGAAGTTTTGATTGGCAGAGTTATAAAACTTATCAAAACATTCAGATATAAGATTTTCGTCGTGACCGTCAATATCATAAAAACCATCATCTATGAAAGAACTTAAAACTTTTGAGAGTCTGTTGTTATCTAGTGCCACGTCATCGACTCTGCCCATAGCTTGAAGGTCGTTTGCATCTATAATAACCATAAGGTTATCAAGCTTGAACCTATATGCAAGCATCAACGCTTCCATATTGCTTCCCTCTTGCATCTCTCCGTCACCAAGCATACAGATTACTTTGTTTGGCTTATTTTGAATTTTAAAAGATTGTGCCATTCCAAGAGCAATAGGCAGACCGTGACCAAGTGAACCTGTAGATGCTTCTATCATGTAGTCATTGTTTTGTGTAAGACAACCTTTTATAGAAGCTTCAGGCGTGTTAAATTTTTCAAGTTCATAATCCGGTAAAAAGCCAAGTTCATTGAGAATAATATAATAGGCATAAGCACCATGCCCTTTACTCATTATAAACCTGTCTCTGGAATCGTCCTGCGGATTGTTCTTCGTATATTTTAAATATTTGCCAAAGAGTACGGTTAAAATCTCTACTGTTGAGAGTGAGGGAGCCAGATGCCCGGCACCAGTATCACAAGAGAGCTTTATAGTCTTGTTTCTAATATCTTTAGAGTTTATCATTTAGATTCCCTATATAAAATTTACATGAGGATTTGGATGTTTCAGTGCCCATAAATATCGGTTTACTTCATCCATTCTGCAGTTTTTTCTACACGTTGAAATATCCAAGTCATTTTTTACATAGTTAATATTTTGTTTTCTTTTGTCACCTTCCCAAATCTCTTTAAAAGTTTGGGTGTTGATATTTCCAAGACTAAAATTATCGTTTCCTAAAAACGCACTGCAACTGTAAAGAGAACCATCAGCCATAATGTAACCCCAAAAATACGGAGTAGCGTAACATTTTTCGTAAGGCTGTTTCTGTTCTTCGAGTTTTTTCATAGTGTTTGCTCTAAATACCACTTTAAAGTTCTCAGTTTCATATTTTTTCAGCTCTTCCTCAAGATTCATCATGCTTTGGTAACTCAAGCCTTCATATTTTCTGGAAGTCCCGTATAAGCTTTGAGTATATGGTTTTATGACTAAATAATCCACACCGATTTCAGACATTTTCTTTGCCAGTAAAACAGCACTTTCTCTGTTTTCTGGAAGCAGTAGCATCTGAGCACCGATGGTACAACTGTAATTGTTCTCTTTTTTAATCTTTACGGCAGTTGAGAGGTTCTCAACTACCTTGTCAAAATCTTCTGGTTTTGTTTGATGAACAGCTGCGTAAGTATCTCTGTCACCTGCATTGATGCTGACTTTAATCCATTTGCAGTTTTTTACGTAGTTTTTTGCGGTTGTCTCATTTATAGCTACCGCATTAGTCGTTAGTGAAGTATCAATTCCCACTTCGCTGCAAATATCTAAGATGTTTGGAAGCGGTTTATAAAGAGTCGGCTCGCCTTCACCTGCAAACATGATGCTTTTTACTCCGTGAGATGCCATCTCTCTGATTCTTTCGCCTAAGATTTTTTCATCTTGTTTGATACTTTTGTAACCTATGTAGTCAACTGAACAAAAGGTGCATCTGTGGTTGCATGAACCGATAGGAGTAATCTCCAGATATATAGGATAGATTACTTTTTGTTTTTGCCAATCGTCTTTAGACTCAAACCATTTTGAAACTTCCACAGGATGGTAGAGTAGTTTATGACTATCAATTGAGTAAGTGTCAGCCATCTTTTAACCTTCTGTTACTATATTTAGCATTTTATCTACAAAAGCCTTGTAGCTGTTTTCTTGCAATAGTCGTTTAAAATCTTTTTTTGGCGGTTTCTTATGAAGCGCTTTTTCTATGTCTTCAAAAGTTTTAAAGAAAATCACGGCCTCGCTGTAAGATTTTTCATTAGATAATTTTCGACAATCATAGACAATAGGTATTG
The DNA here is from genome assembly GCF_041563495.1 of Sulfurimonas sp. Lineage (GTDB taxonomy): Bacteria > Campylobacterota > Campylobacteria > Campylobacterales > Sulfurimonadaceae > Sulfurimonas. The sequence continues at coordinate 67,184 of NZ_JBFFMZ010000010.1, read as the reverse complement.
CACCGCAGGCTGCAGCTTCTAGTGTTCTTTGTTGCAGTATATACTGCTGATGAGGTGCAAAAGCGAAAGTGGCACTATTGTAAACTTTTGCTATATCTTCACCGTAAGTCAGCATCCCTTTGTAGTATGGCTCTAAAATTTCGTACTTATCCCAACCGGAGCCGTAAATCTCTATGGTGTATTTTGATTTAATCTGGCAAAGATCTATAAGACCTATATCCCTTACGATAAAAGGGATAATCCTTGTAGTTAGATAATTTTTGTCAATTTGAAATGTAGTTGAGATTTGCTCTATCTTTTCATTGGTAAAGTTTACCCCGTTATGAAAAAGAGATATCATATATTTTACCGCTTGATTTACCTGTTCATTATCTTCTGGAATCAGATGCAGATATGAACTTCCTATAAATACAATCTTTTTCTCTCTTTTGATGGAATGGTCAAGTTTGTAAACATCTTCATTGATACAAAAGCTTTGTCTTTGAAACTCAACACCTTTTTTCTCCAGTAAATCATCAAGTGTATTGATTAAAGAAAATACGTAGTCTCTTTTTCTAAGTGTGATTGTCGAATCGTCGGTTAAGTATGGCATCGGGTCTTGAACCCAGACAAAGTTAAAAACATCATCACTTAAAAAATCGTTTCTTAAAAAGTTAATGTTGATAGTAACATGAGGGTTGAATTCAAACATTTTTTTGTAGCTGTAGTAGTCTTCCACACCCTGATAAAGATGAAACATCACTTCATATCCCATACTTTTCAAGACATCGGCAATATTTTTTGATATATGCTGCATAACGGTTGTACAAGTATGTGCAAAGAGATAAAACCTGAGTGGTTCAGAGAAGTCCAACTTTGCATTTCTTAGTCTGTCTGCATAGATCTCATTTAGCTCTTTTCTGTATGCTTGAGCCTGATTTATGGCAGTAATAAGATTCTTGGATATTGCATCTACTTCTTCTTGTGAAACTTCCAGTCCGTTAAAGTCGATTTCAGTTGGAAGTTTGTACTCTCCCTGGGCTAAATCATCCACAAGAGAGTTGATGGGAAGATGCACAAGATTGATTAAGTCAGAATCTATCTTCTCACCGTTATAGTAGCAAACCTGTAAAAATTCATGGTCTTGATCGTCACTTCTGTTTTGCTGCGTGGCAACTCTAAGTGCTTCTTGAGGAGAGAGAAAATAAGTGTCTGGCTCAATCATAGTTTAATCTTTATGTTTAGTTATAAAGGGTAAAATACTATAAATTAACTTAAGTGTGTTTGAATGAAAGCTTTTACAAAAAAATATATTGCTAAACTGGTTGATACTCTTAAAGAGAGTGACTTGGACTCTATTTCTAAAATAGTCGATGCCTTGGATAACACTAAAGGTAAAATCTACATAATCGGTAATGGCGGAAGTGCCGCAACGGCATCTCATATGGTTAACGATTTGGGTGCAGGACTTAGACGAAGAGGCATAAAAAGCTTCGATGTTGAGAGTCTAAGTGATAACACACCGGTGTGCAGCGCTTTAGCAAATGATATCGGATATAAAAATATTTTTTATATGCAATTAAAAGACAGAATCAAACCTGAAGATATCCTCATAGCTATCTCGTGCAGCGGAAATTCTAAAAACATTACAAAAGCCGTAAAATACGCTAAAAAAATAGGCTCAAAAGTCATCGGAATCACAGGTTTCGACGGCGGTAAGCTTAAAAAACAATCAGATATAAACTTTCATGTAGACACAGATGCCGGAGAGTACGGCATCGTAGAAGATATGCATATGATTTTAAACCATATTATTTACAGTTATTATATCTCTAAGGCTTAATCTAAAATATTTTTTATTATATTGTCTATATCGATGCCCATCTGTTTAATCGGACTTGTATCTATTTTTGTTCCGATTAGCAGGCGAGCTTTTTCTATCAACTCTTCTTTAGTATCTACCCAGACCATAAGGTTGTTATCAATCTGATATTTGTCATAGTGGCTTATAAAGCTTCTGGTTGAGATAGTAGGCGTACCTAGAAAACAGGCTTCGGAGTTTATGGTTCCACCGCCTCCTATAAACAGATCACAAAAGAAAAGCAAATGCTGAATCTCTATTTTTTCTTTTAAAACTATAGCTTTTGGAAACTCTTTTTCAAGGTATTTACTCTCATATCGTGGAATAATTATAATGTTTGAGTCAGTCAGTCTCTGGATTTCATCGATAGCTTCATAAAGAATAGGATATTTTTTATCTACGTAAGAGGATTTATACTCCTCTTCTCTGATTACAATCGTGGATTTTGTATAGTCCATATTGTAGTTTTTCAGCGCTTTTTTTACATAGTCAAAATCATATTTGAAGTTTTGCAGCCAGATTAAAGGGTCAATAAAGTTGTATTCATAGATTTGTGAACTATCTAATCCGAACCTCTCTATGACTTCGTCCGGAACAACAAAAGGTTTAAACATTTTATGTGCAAGAGGTATGGTAAGCCTAGCCTGTGGAAGTGCTCTTGTAAAGTTTGTAGTGTAGTCTGAGAGTGGAATGTCGTAAAAATTTATGATAGGTATGCCAAGACCAAATGCAACTCTGCATGCATCTACGGAGGAGAGACATACAAGTCTTTCTATATGATGCTCTCCTATAAACTCCATGAACTTTATCTGTCTGTCAATAGATGCTTCAAACTTCGACTTTAGGCTGCTGCCTCCGAAATTACCTATGTTTGTGTACGAGAGATTATATAAATCTAATAACTCTACCGTCTCTTGATACCCTTCTCCGCCTCTTGTGGTAATGAATACATCTATGTTCTTGTCTTTCATTTTTTTAATTATGGGCTCAAAAAAAAGAATAGACTTTGGAGTCACTAAGTCAAACCATATCATCTACATATACACCTTTTTATACCATTTACAAAACATATAGAGGGAGTAGATATGTTGTTTGAAATGGCCATTTTTACCTTCTTCATATAAAAATATTAGAAAATCATCGTTAAATATATCTAATTGTTTATTAACATCAAGCATTAGATTTAAAATCTCTACTCCATAAGCATCATAGAGCCACTCTATAAAAGGAGAACTAAATCCTTTTTTTCTTCTGTCTATGATGGAGTCAGGAAGATAGTTTCTTGCAATCTTTTTTAAGATAGCTTTGTTTGTATTTCCGATTTTTATGTCTGGCTCAACACCAAGCAGATATTCAACAAGATGATGGTCTAAAAAAGGTGCTCTTAGTTCCAAAGAGTGCGCCATTGACATACGGTCTACTTTAGTCATAAGAACTTCCGCAATCCAGATGCTAAAGTCAATATAGGTAAGCCATTGCTCAGGAGGATAGTGTGAAACATAAGGATGTAAAACAGGGGAGATGCTTTTAGATGATAATCTTTGAAGCTGAGCATAGCTGAATGTCTCTCCGCTTGACTGATAGACCTGTTCACCTTTTAAACGGCGTTTATTGTACTCCCACTCTTTAGTCAGGTTAAAAGGCTCTTCTTTTGGTTGTTGCATATGATAATACTTTAGCATCTTAAAATAGTTGTCATATCCCAAAAAGCTCTCGTCACTGCCTTCACCGCTCAAACATACCTTAAATCCTTCTTCATGGATTTTTTTAGATAAAATATATGTCGGTATAGATGCGGAGTCTGCCATCGGTTCATCAAACTGTTCTAAGACTTTGTCTATAGTCTCTAAATAAAGTTTTTTTCCGATACGGTATTCATGATGGACAGTGCCGATGTACTCGGATGCTTCTCTTGCAAAATCAAGTTCGCAATAGTGCTTATACTCATCATAACCGATGGAGAAAGTGTGTACTTTATGTTTTGATTTTTTTGCATAAAGCGCCGTTATAAAAGAGGAGTCCAAACCTCCTGAGAGCAGAGTCGCAACTTCCACATCACTGACAAGACGTTTATCAACAGCTTCATTTAGGAGTCTATCGACATCTTTTAAAATCTCTTTTTCATCTTTATGTGTTATTTTTATGTCTGCAAGGGAGTAGTAGGTGTCAATTTTTATATTGTTATTTTGGTATATTAAAAAAGATGAAGCAGGGAGTTTTTTAACTCCGCTGTAAAAAGTGTTGTCTCCCTGAGGTGATTGAAAAGCGAGATATTGCCACAGTGCTTCTTCGTTTGGCTCAGGTGTCTTTTTTAGCATCTTTAGTATTGCTTTTATCTCAGAAGCAAAATAAAACTTTTTATCTTTACAGTAGTAATAAAAAGGTTTTTTGCCAAAACGGTCTCTTGCACAAAAGAAGAGCTCTTTTTCTTTGTCGTAGATGCAAAAAGCAAACATACCCTCAAGCAGATTTAAAAAATCAAAGCCGAACTTTTGGTACAGGCGGATTAAAACTTCACTGTCACTTGCAGTTACACAAGCCAAATCATACTCTTTAATCAGCTCTTTGTAGTTGTATATCTCACCGTTAAACACTAAGTCGATATTATCAAAGACCATCGGCTGGTTTGCCTCTTCGTCCAAGTCTATTATGCTGAGTCTTGCATGACCTAAGAAAACATCATTGTCTATTATAAACTCTTGATTATCTTCTCCTCTGTGTTTTATACAATCAAGAACATCTTGATGCGTGAAATCTGTCTGGTTAGAGCCTATTATTCCGCACACTTGTCAATCCCGTAATATTCTTTGTACCAAGATACAAACTTCTCTATACCGTCTTTGATATTTGTTTTTGGAGAAAAGTTATAATGTTCTTTTATCTTTGAAATATCTGCATAAGTTTTATGTACTTCTCCCTTTTGCATCGGCAGGTATTTTATATCGGCTTTTTTTTGAAACTTCTCTTGCATAATGGTTACAAAATCGTTCATATTTACAGGAGCAGAGTTTCCGATGTTAAAAATATTGTAGTTGTCTTTAGGCTCATTTTTTAGAATAAGTACGATGCCCTCGACAATATCATCAATATATGTAAAATCCCTGTACATGTCCCCATGGTTAAAAAGATTTATAGTGCCGTTTGATGTGATGGCATCTGCAAAGATCATAGGTGCCATATCAGGACGACCCCAAGGACCGTAAACTGTAAAAAAACGTAGACCTGTTACTTTTATCTTATGCAGTGAAGCGTATGAGTGAGCCATCAGTTCGTTGCTTTTTTTAGAAGCTGCGTACATATTTAGCGGCGTGTCACATTTCATGTCAACAGAGAGTATCTCTTCATCCGTATCTCCGTAAACAGATGAAGAACTTGCATATAAGAGATGCTTTGTATCATACTTTTTGCTTAACTCAAAAACGTTAAATGTACCGATGATATTGACGTTGACATAAGTCTCCGGATGCTTAAAAGAGTATCTTATTCCCGCTTGGGCTGCTAAGTGAACAACATAGTCGAAGTTGTATGTTTTAAAAATGTTCTCTAGCTCTGAGACGTCGGTAATGTCTGCTTTTATGAAAGACAAGTTAGGGTATTCAGTAGATTTTACAGTTTTGCCTTCATCGATGCTCTCTAAATCGATGCCAAGATTTTTCATACGGTCTTTTTTAAGAGTCAAGTCATAATAGCTGTTTAGGTTGTCAATCCCAACTATCTCATCTTTGGTAGTGCTTAATCTTTGTGCCAAAGCCGAACCGATAAATCCGGCAATGCCCGTAATTAATATTTTAGCCATTTATAATATTCTCGATTAGTTGTGTATAGTCTTGCATGCTTTTTTCTACACTAAAAGATTCTACATCATTTTTTTGCATTTTTCTTAACTCTTTTAAAGCATTTTTATTATTTGAGTATTTTAGCATTAAGGCAGATAATTTATCCACATCTCCTATGTCAAAGAGGTTGGCATAATCGTTGAGTATTTCATCATGACCGCTATATCTGGATGCTATGACTGCCGAAGTAAACAACATCTCCAAAACGGTATTTGAAAATCCTTCCTGATATGACGGTGTAACACAAAAGTTTGCCTTGCTCATGTAGTGGTAAGGTTCCGGTATATTGCCCATAAGCGTGACTCTATGAGAGAGGTTATAAAAGTTTATCATTTCTTGGAGTTCATCTTTAAGAGGACCGTCACCGATGATAAGCAGATTCTCAGGTATCTGGGTATGAATCTTGTGATATGCCGAGATCAGATCCTTTTGACCTTTTTGCGGGTGAAGTCTGCCGACATGAAGAATGTAATCGGAATTATATTTTAGTTCTTTAGTGCTTAGTTCTAAAATCCTTGTCTGATCTATGCCGTTATAGAGATTAACTGCTTTGATTTCATTTGAAATCTCCAGCAATTCTTTTTGTATGAACTTACTCACGCAGACAACAGCTTGTGCATTCTTATATAGTTTGGTGATGTTATCAAAATAAAACTCCGGATTCATCAGATGCACCTTTGATGATTCGGTGTAGACATTTTTCAAGCTGATTCTGCAAGATATTATTCTCTTTGCATCCGAGTCGACTGAGATGGACAATATATTGTGATAATCTTCATAACTGAAAATCAAATCCGGCTTTATCTTCTGTATGAACTTAGAGAGCTCTTTTTTTCTATAATCAAAAATTTTCATACCGGCATCAGGCTCGTTAATATCAAGCTTTTTCGTTGGAATATTTTCTATCTTAATATTTTCACTCAGATAATAATTCACGGGTTTGTTGTCCTCAAAAAGAAGCAATGTACACTCATAAGTGTTTGATAATGAGTTTGCTAACATAGAAGCACTTTTTTGTACTCCTCCGGTATCAAGGTTTTGAGTAAGAATCAAAATCTTTTTCATGTTGCTTCTTTTTTCTGTGCGACTATAAAAAAATTGGGAGAATATGCCTGGAGTTTGATTAAATCCATGACAAGCCCAAAGATATTATTTATGCTAAATAAAACCAGCAATACTGGCAGCAGTATAAAGTTGCGGATAAGTTTATTTTTACTTGAGAGTTCCCATATAAAACCGTTTAGAATATTTATGAGAGCGGTACCTAGATAACCCTGATAGTGAAATAGTTTTATTTCATAGTTCCTGTCTTGGAGCAGTTTTTTTATGCCGCGTTGGCTAAAACGCCAGTAGTCGTGAGGCTGAGCATGTGCCTGAAATATAAAAGGAACAGATATAACCAAAATGCCATCTGTTTTTAAAACACGTGTGATTTGATCCAGTGCGAGATTAGGATCGCTCACATGTTCTAAGACCTGAGTAAATATAATAGTATCGGCACTCTCATCTTCAAAAGGAAGGTCAAGGACATCTGCTTCAACAAACTCACTGGATGCCAAAGCAAACATAGAGGCTCTGGTATCCGTATGATCAGCTACAGTATATCTGTCTACCTTTTTGCTTATCATGTCTTGATAAGGGGCAGTTCCGGCACCTACATCAATGCAATTGCCTTTTAGATAAGGGAGTGCATTTTTCATACTTTTAGAGAGTTGTCGCCAGTTTAAGTAAAAGGCATTTGTTATGTAAACATCGGGAGCATGTCTTTCTCCCGTTAAAAATGGGATTATCTTATATGATATAAAAGATAACAGCTTTGTCATATATTTTTCTTTTTATTTAAAATTTATTAATGAGGACAGCTCAACAAGATTTACATCTAAGCCTGTCCTATTTTTTAAGTTACCGTTTTGTTTGTTGCCTTGAATAATTAGATCGACCTTTTTTTGATATGAATGAATAAACTCGTCATAGCTGACAATGGGAATTGATGAATCTTTATAGTTACCGCTTTTGAAATCATCAATAAAACATAAGACTTCTTTATTCGCTTTTTGTGAGAACAAATATGCATCTTCTCCTGCTTGTGCCGTACCAAAGATTGCCAAATTATTTATACTGTTTAAATCTATATCTGTAAGAGCATAAAAATGTTTTACTAATTTTTCATTATTGAATTTGTTGATTGAATTTACGGGCTTATTTATCTCTGTTTGCACAGGTATTATAAAGTTTTCATTGTTTGATTTCTTAAAGATTACAGTGATGTTTTTAGAATCATTATCTTTGTGATAAGCAGTAATATTATAATCCATATATAAAATCTCATAATTATTATTATTTGCCAAATGTTCAAAAAAAGTAGGATGATAGTTAAAAAAACAATGATTACTATATCCTTCTATAGGAAGGCTGATAATCATTAAGCCTTCTTCATTACATAGATTGTGAATATTTTCAAAACAGCTGTATTGATTGAATATATGCTCTGTTGTGCCAAAATTAGTGACAATATCATACTTTTTTGTAAAATTATATTTATCTTGCAGGTTATAATTTAAATCAAATTTTAAACTGTTGTGAGTACCGTCAATATCAATGCAGTCATATTTTTTAATACAAATGCTTTCGTATAAATATCTGGTAGATAATCTTGAGTAATTCTCACTTATATAATCTTTTAAATCCAGAGGCTTTTTATTGAAAGATCTTATGAAATCATGTAAAGAGTCAATATCCGTGTCAATATCTTGTGAACCGAACTCTATGATGGTTTTTTCTTCCCAGTCTATATCTCTTAACAGTCTTAAAGTGTCCAATGTATCTTTTGTATAGCCCATATGTATCAGCCTTTGCTTAATTGAGCAATGACATAATTAGTCTGCAAATCTGTTAATTTAGAATATAAAGGAATTGATATGACTTTATCTCCAAATTCTTTAGCTACTGGAAAGTCTTCATCTTTATATCCAAATCTGTTTTTGTAGTAATCAAGTATATGTATTGCTCTGTAGTTTACGGCAACGCCAATACCTTCACTTTGTAATTGTGCAACAACTTCATCTCTGTTGTCTGTTTTTATAACAAATAGATGTCTGGCAGATTTGGTGTCTTTTGGGATTTTTATATATTCTATGCCAAGTTTGTCAAGCTCTCTTTCATAGTAATTTGCTATTTCTTCTCTTCTTGCTAATCTGTTTTCTATCTTTTGCAGCTGTCCGATTAGAAGTGCAGATTGAACATCGCTGATATTATATTTCCAGCCTAATACTTTCATGTCCCAATGCTGAAACTTACCGGTATATCTTGTAGAAGCATCTTTATTGATGCCATGGAGTCTTAGTTGGTAGAGTAGGTCGGCCACTTCTTTGTTGTTGGTCGTTACTGCCCCGCCTTCTGCGCTTGTGATATTTTTAGTTGCATAAAATGAGAAACAGGCGGTATCTGACAACTCCCCGACTCTTATACCGTCTCTCTCGCCCTCTATACAATGGGCGGCATCTTCAATGATCTTTAAATTGTATTTATCTGCTAACTCTTTAATCTTTATCATGTCACACATATTGCCATACAGATGCACGGGCATAATAGCTTTTGTTTTTGATGTTATGGCACTCTCTATCAGCGAAGCATCTATATTGCCTGTCTCTTTTTCTATGTCTACAAATACCGGCGTAGCACCGGCATGTAAGATAGCATTTGACGTTGCTACAAAACTCATAGGAGTTGTGATGACTTCATCTCCTTCTTGTATACCCAAAGCCAGTAGACTTAGATGAAGAGCCGCAGTACATGAACTTACGGCAACACAATGTTTACTTTTTAAGTAACGGGAGAATTTTTGTTCAAATTCTTTTGTGACATTTGCATTGGTTAGGAATATAGACTTAAGAACATCGTTTACTCTTGAGATATCTTCTTCATCTATATTATGTTTGAAAAAATCTATGTTCATTTTTTGGATAATCTCTTAAGTGTTTCATTGTATTGAGTGAGATATTTTGTTTCATCGAGCGGTGTTTCATCATATGATGAGTCTTTCTTTTTTAAAACATAATTATAAATTTGACCGACTACTAGGTCACTACTCTCACCATATTTTTCTTCGTAATTCATTTCATCAACAATATCAAAATTTTTCTCTAAAAATTCTTTATAATGTGTTTCTAGAAAATAGGCATTTATCAAAGCATTTGGTGAAAATATATCTGCTTTGTTACCAATAGGTTTGCCACCGAAATAACATGGCATATCAATAAATAGATTGCGTGATATCAGCATAAGCCCATCTGGTTTTAATAAGCCGTGTAATATTTTAAAAGATTCATTTATGTCACCAAATAGATAATCAACACCTTGGCAGAATATTGCATCATATGTAGGTGTTACATTTCTAATTTGGTTTATATGACAGTTAACAGCGGTATGATTGGGATAACGCTTTCTAAGAAGCCTATAATTTTCAACAACCGGTTCAATCATTACAAGGTTTGTGTTATGTATTGGAGAATTTGTTTCTTGTGCTACAAACTCCAAAAGACCGACTCCTGCACCGATATCAAGAACACAATCGTCTTCAGTAATGTTAAGAAATTTTGAAAAATATTGTAAATTAAATTCTATACGTGCAGCATGCTGCATTATCTCTGAAGAATTTATGTTGAACTCAGATACGTCTTCAAAACCATGCCCCCAGCTATTGTTATGATAAGTCGTAAATGCTTGTTCCGCATGTAACATATCATTGCGTAAATGATGTATTAAACCACAATTGTTACATTGGACTAACTCGCTAAACTCATACTCCCAAACACTTGTTGAATATGCAACGGAAGTAGAACACATTGGACAACTAATTTTCATAAAACCTCTTTTTTTAAATCTAATATTATATATGCTATCTGGTATTTGTTCTCAAAAATATGTTTGGCATTTTACCGTCTAGTTTAGAAACGTATATGGCAAAGATTATAGCAAACTTTTAATAAGATGACCAATTTATGGATTACTCATAAAAGTAATGATTAGTGAATCACTTTCTTGCCGTCTTTTAATATTATGGGAACTTGACGCATCCAGATCTGTTTTTCCCACATTTTCATGTTGTTTTTGTACCAGTTTATTGTCTCTTTTAAGCCCTCTTCAAACTTAATAGAAGGCTCCCAGTTCAAAACATCTTTAATCTTTTTTATATCGGCTATATGACAGTCAACCTGTCCGGGTCTGTCATCAATATACTTGATTCTTGATTTATCTATGTTCATAGCTCTGATTACGTGCAAAGCTATGTCTTTAATAGAGATCGTAATACCTGTTCCAAGATTAAAAGCTTCACCCTGAACTTTTGAAAGAGGGGAGTTTAAGATTTTATCTATTCCCAGACAGGTGTCGTTTACGTTTATCCAATCTCTTGAAGCTTCTCCTTGCCCATGTACTGTTAGATCCTCATTCAATATCGCACTTGTTATGAATCTTGGGATTGCTTTTTCCAGATGCTGTTTAGGGCCATAGTTGTTAAAAGGTCTTATGATAGTTGCAGGTATATCGTAGGTCTCTACGTAAGAGTAAACAAGCCTATCTGCTCCAACTTTGGCAGCAGCGTATGGTGACATTGGATTTAACTGGTGATTCTCATCCATTAATTCACATTCTGAAGCAGTGCCATAAACTTCTGATGTGGAGATGTGAATAAATTTTTCAATACTGTTTTTGTGTTGTAAAACAGCATTTGAGACAGTCTGGGTTCCGATGACATCCGTTTCAAAAAAATCTCTATTGTCAAAAATCGATCTAGTTACATGTGTCTCGGCTGCAAAATGAACAACATAATCAGCTTGACTTACCAAACTCTCGACTAAAGCGCTGTTCTTGACATCACCGTACCAAAATTGAAATCTTTCATTTAAGTTATTCACGTGCATCGGAAAGTTGTCAACACTGCCAGCATAAGTTAATAAGTCTAATACTATTATTTTAGAATCAGGATATTTGTTATAAATATAATTTACAAAGTTAGAACCGATAAATCCGGCACCACCGGTTATAAGATATGTTTTAGACATTGTTGTTTTTTCCTTTTATAATTTCAGTACTCTGTCTGCCGTGATTAAATAATAGATCAATTATAGACAAATATGGTAAAAAAGCACCATTTAACTGCTTGTATGACGGATGCTTATAGTCTTGAAAAGTTACTTCTATGTTGTTTTTCCTAAATAGCTCATGGTCAATATAATCTTTAGCAGCCATGCCGCTATAGTAATGTGTGGTATTAAAATGGTTGCAAATATTAACCAGTCTGGTGTTTTGATTACCAGATATGTTCAAATCTGAGGATAAGTAAAATTTAACGTCTAATCCTAAATATTTTGTTATGTCTTTAATAATGTTGATTGATAATACACTAATAGAACTTACATTAGAATTTAGGTTGTTTTGCAGTAACGGATAAATCTCATTGAAATATTTTGATTTGCTATAAAATTGTTTAATTGTCTTAAGATGTTTAAGCCTCCAGGACTTCGTATCGTCTATAAGTACTTCATTGATTTTTTGTTTGCTTGATGACTTTGTAGGTATACTAAGCCATATATCAGTGTCATGTGTTTTTATTTTATTTCTGTTTCGCCAATCATTCTTTGTATATTGGACATCATCATAAAATACAAATATATCTACATTCATGATTTGTTCAAAATATCCAATCCATGGGATGTAAGAAGGTTGTAAAATAGCTAGTTTACTCATTTTTCCTGCTTATGATAATTTCATAATCAATAAAAAAAGTTTTAAAATAATCAGGCAGATACTTAACAAAATCGTGTTTTGATTTATCTAAAAAGTATCTTTTTTCAAAAATATCAAAACCGTGTTCTTTCATTTTATCGCTCATCTGTTTTATGTTTAGATAATTAAACTGAAGCCCGATATCTCCCCAGCTTTGGAACTCTTTATCGTTAACTTTATATAAAAGTGTATGTCCTATCTTATCTGTTTTATTTTTTAGCAGTTGTTCATATACCTGCATAATATTTTTTTCACTGAAGAATAGATGAACAAAAGGTATTCCTATCAGACCGTTTACATGAGAACCGTGTCTTGTAGCATACGGATGCCATCTGTTGAGAAAAAGTCCATCGGGTTTTAAAATTCTTTTTATCTCTTTGAGTGCCGTATCGATATTAAGCACATGCTCAAATACTGCAGAAGATATCACTACGTCTACACTTGCATCTTCTAGGGGCAACAAGCCGTCTTCTTTTAAAGTTAAAAAATCAATGTTTAAAGCTTTATCTTCACAATAGTTTTGTACCAATGAAAAATCACTATGAAAATCCACTCCATATACTTTTTTTGCACCTAAAGATGAATAATAAGCCGTTTTGCCTCCAAATCCGCATCCGAAATCTAAAACAGTTTTATCTTTAAAATCATTAAAACCGTCAAATTGTTTTAAAACAACTTCTCCTGATTTTAAAGCATAGTTGAGTGTATCTTTATCTGATTTATTTAAAATATCAAACCAGCTTGCTTTTTTAAACAGATGATTTAAGAGCAGTATTGTTTTTTTAGAGATTGTATTAAGCATTGTTCTCCATCTTTTGCACTCTTTTTTCTTCAGCATCTTTTGTGATTTTAAAATAATTGTAATTCCAAGATCTAAACTGCCAATCTTCGCAAGTTTTGCAAATATCAATTTCAGCTCCGCGTCCAGATAGATGTAAATCTCTTATATCTTTAAATCTTTTAGAATTCCAGATTTCTTTTATTGAGTTGTCCTGCACATTTCCCATATCTGTTTTTCCGGCTATGTCATAAATGCAGAACATTGCCCGTCCTCTGCTGTCTATAAGCAGTCTGTCAAATATAATCGGGCACGGTATCCTATCTTCCGGTGGTAGGTACGGAGTCGTGTCTGCCGAATTTTCTAAACTGTTTATTCCCCAAGTTAAAAACTTTCTTTTTTGAAATACATCAACTGATGATTTCCAGAAATTCTCTACATTATCAACATTGACTCCGGTTTGATTGATTGCGGATGCAATAATCTTTGTTTTACTTCCAAGCTCGTTTCTAAGTTTGAAAGTCCGCTGTACATTTTTCACCAAGGTGTTAAAAGAGAGTCCTTTGCGAACTGTATTGTAAGTAGCTTCATCACAGGCATCAACTGAAAACTCTATCATATCAATATTGATTCCTAAAAGTTCTCGAGCTGCTTTTTCGTTGAGTAAAGAACCGTTGTTTATCAAACCTACTTTACAGCCTTTATCTTTTGCATATGTTATTAACTCGATTATATTTTTTTGCATCATTGGTTCGCCGCCGCCGGAGATTCGCAGCCAAGAATTTTCTTTACCGACTTCATCCGCAATACGTTTAAAAGTCTCTTCGGACATAAACTTTGTATCATTGTAGGAATCTCTTATATCTGAATTCGTATATGCGCATCCTGGACATAAGGCATTGCAAACATAATTAATAGCGATTACCACCATTTTTGGAAATTCCGGTGTTTTAAACTCCGAATAATCTTCAAGTGCATGTGTTGTTTTCATAGACTACCTCTTTTTCTATACTTTATATTTGTAAAATGATTCATAACTGCTCTGTTCATAGATACTTTCTATTGTATTATAGTCAGGAAAATTTAAAATAATAAAATGGATGATATTTTCACTTTTTAATGCTAGGAATTTTCGTAAACTAGCATCGTCCTGTTGAAGTAGAGGAAATGACTCTTGATAAATTATATCACCGCTGTCTACTTCTTCACTTACAAAGTGTGCGCTGATACCGCATTCTTTTTCTTTGTTATGTATAATCCAATTCGTAGGAGTAGGACCTTTGTATGAGGGTAACAGTGAAGGGTGGATATTGATATTGTATGTACCTTTATCAAGATGAGATTTTTTAAAAACTCTATGAAAGGTAACTATCAGATTTAAATCAACACTATCTTTAATATCCCAATCATCATCATTTTTTATGTATTTTACATCTATGTTGTTTTTTTGTGCCAAAGAGTCAAGTTGTTCTTCATCGTAGTAGGGAAAACAGTCTGTTTCTTTTCTTGTATATAGAGTAACTATATTAATATCTTTGTATTTCAATAAAGTTTTTAATGCTATATTGCCAAAACCTGTCAATGCAAAAAGGTTAATCTTCATTTTTCCACCAAAATGGTCTAGCTTCTTCTTTTAACTCAATATTCTCATTTTTATGATATTTTGCTCCCGCAACCTGCCAGTCTGGACATGTCTTACAAATTTCTGGTATATCTGACCATCTGTTTTGTATGTGCGGTTTTCGGACAATCTCATTATGCTTATCCCATAACTCTTTTAGTGTATTGTTCTTTACATTTCCAATAACACATTTTCCTTCATAATCTACCGCACATGTTACGACATTACCATTTTCATGTATTGCCATTGTATTGTTTGCCCACGGACAGGCAACTCTGAATTTGGTGTCATAATCCAGGTTTTTGGCTACGACATCACCTGAATTCGTCCATGAAAACATATCTCTGGTCTTTACTTCGGCACCTCTGGCTTCCCAGTGTTTTCTATATAGTTCTACTTCATGTCTGTTTTCATCCATAACAGAAAACTGGCATTGGATTACAGGAAATTCCAATCCAAGTTCTTCTTTTCGTTTAAGGAGTTTTTCTACAGATGCATATACCCTGTCTCTATCTCCGCCGACTCTTATCTTATTAAATACTTCGGAACTAAAACCATCTAAAGACAATATGAACCTTTTGAGTCCGGATGTCAATATCTGGTCTATCCAGTCATGCCTCTCAAGTAAGACACCGTTGGAATTTAGTACCATATTGGTCAACCCTTTGTCTCTGGCGTATCTAAGAAGTTCGTATAAAGTTTCACGAAGTGTTGTAGCTTCTCCGTAAAAAGTCGGCCATATTTCCGTGTTTGGAGCGGTATCGGCTATTTCATCGACAATCTTTTTAAACAACTTACTATCCATATGTTGTTTGGTTCGCTCCATGATGCGATGGTTGCAATGGATGCATTTTTGATTACATACGGAGGTACTTTCTATGATGATTTGAGGCGGGAAATCCCACTCTTTTAAATTTTCTTCTATTTTAAGAAGTCTGTCTTTTGTTTCATCAGTTATTTTCATTTTATTCCCTCATGCCATATTGCCAAGTTATATAAATTCCAAACTTTTGCATGATGATCGGCACCATTGTCAAATTCGTTTAAAAGTCTCTCTATATAAATTTTGTTAAAACTAAAAAAATCAATAAAGTTTATATCCAGAATCGTATTTTTCACTTGTGTAAAGTATTGTTTTTCTATCCATTTATAAACAGGCAGAACGAACCCTTCTTTTGGTCTGTTTATAATATCTTTATCCAAATACTTATTTGAGGCTAATTTTAATATGTATTTATTGACGCTGTTCTTAATCTTTAAAGATGACGGTATTCTTGAAGCAAACTCTACTACTCTATAATCTAAAAACGGAGTTCTTACTTCAACGGAATGAGCCATGGATAATCTATCAATAAATGGAAGGATCTGATTTGCTAAAAGTTCTTTTTGGTCTATTTCCAAACATTTATCAAGCATAGAAATAGAACTTAAAGATATTCTTTCGTAAGGATTTTCAATCTCTATATCATTACAGAGTAATTTTAATTCGGCATCGTTAAAAACATTTAGTTTATTTCGCCATTTTTGTATGTCCGATTCGGCTGTTTGTTTTAAAAATTCAAACTGATTTAAACTATCATACGGTGCCAGTCGCCTTTTGTCATTTTGGGTTAGATGCGAAAAATCTTTGTTTTGTAATGAGTTATAATATTCGATAGGATTGGACAATCGATGAGTAAGATAGCTTCCAAACAATTCATCTGCTCCATCACCGGAAAGTGAAACTTTAACATGCTTTGATATTAATTTTGTTAAAAAATAAGTACTGATGGTTCCTGAAAATGGTTCATCAAAAGCTTTTAATACATTACTTAGTTCATCAAATACTTCCTTTGAATCTAAAATATATTCATAATGATTTGTCCCTAGTTTTTTTGACAACTCTTTTGCATGGTACAAATCACTTTGTTTATTTTTAAAATCATCTTTATAACCAAGTGAAAATGTTTTTACATTAGTATTATGGTTTTTCACAATCATTGAAGTTATTAGACTAGAATCTAGCCCACCGCTTAAGTAAGCACCATACTCAACATCACATTGAGTCCTTATTTTAACAGCGTCTTCTAGGAGCTCTGTTAATTTATCTGATATTTCAACTTCAGATAAATTAAGCTTATTTGTAAAATTCAAACTCCAATATTGATTTTGTGTGAAAACTTTCTTAGATATATCATACGCTATGTAGCTTGCTGGCATTAATTGTTTTATATCTTGATATATTGTATTTGGAGCAGATGTATCTTTCAATTGCAAATAATTAATCAAAGATTTTTTGTCTATTTTAAAATCATGTTCTATGTACAATAATGATTTGATCTCAGATGCAAAGTAAAGCCGCTTATTTATAGTTGTATAATAAAGCGGTTTTTTACCAATTCTATCTCTAAATAAAAATAACTTATTGTTATTAGCATCATATAAAGAGATAGCAAACATACCGTTTAGCCTATTTACAAAATCTACACCATATTTTAAATAGAGATTTGGGATAATCTCACCGTCGCTGTGGTCAGAGGAAAACATGTAACCATCTTTAATCAACTCTTCTCTTAACTCTTTATGGTTATATATTTCTCCATTAAAGGTCACGACTATAGATTTGTCAAAAAAGAAGTATGGCTGATTGCCTTGATCTATATCCACTATTGAGAGTCTTCGCATTGCTAAAGTAAGCTGATCTGACTCAAATAAACCGCTATTGTCCGGACCCCTATGAAAAATTTCATTATTCATTTGGGCGATTAATTTACTGTTTTTTTCGCCTGTAAAGCCTACAATCCCACACATTTTATGACTTTAATTTATTGAATATATCTACATACATCTTTTCATTTTCTAGAAGTAGTTTTTTTGCAAAAACTTTTGATTTGATGCTGATATCCTGTAGTTCTTCAAAATCTTTGTTTAGATATTCTAATACGGTCTTGTCTAGATTTCCCAAAGCAATATTAACTATAGGCGAATCGTTGAAAAAATTTATATAATAACTGCTGTTGAGAATTCTGTATACATCATTTATGGCAGAGTCTGAATATAAAAATACTATTTTGCCTTTTAGCATAGCTTCTAAAGATGAGTATGTAATAATACCATCTACTAATTGTTCAATGTAAAAATGGCTTTCTTCCAGTTTTGATAAGAGTAGTTTTCTCTCTATGCCATAACAAAACTCTATGTCAACATTATTGTTTGTCTCCCCTAAGAGAGCTTCAATATACATACTGCCTTTTCTCACATTGTCATTAGCATAGTGTATAACTTTTATGTTGTCACTCTTAGAAAAGTTATAGTTGTATTTATCTACATCTTCAACGATCTGACCGTGATATACTAAAATATCAATTCTTTGTAAATAAT
Organism: Sulfurimonas sp.; assembly: GCF_041563495.1. Classification (GTDB taxonomy): domain Bacteria; phylum Campylobacterota; class Campylobacteria; order Campylobacterales; family Sulfurimonadaceae; genus Sulfurimonas. The sequence continues at coordinate 48,963 of NZ_JBFFMZ010000010.1, read as the reverse complement.
CCATATAGCTTGCATAAGCAATGATTAGATTGACATATTTTGACCAATGATAAATTCTATTTTCTCTCTTTTTATCCAAAAGAAAATATTTCTTCCTACTCATCATATGACCGAGCTTTTGAACCCTGTTTTTATTTTGTTTAATAGACCAAACATCACTTCCGTATGGGAGCATTACAACTTTTTTATCAAATACTTGGTATAGAATAGGTTCAAGTTTCCAAAAAATAGTTCTTTCCAAAAAGCCGCTGTCAAAATACAGGCAAAAAATATCAAAATTTCTTAAAGCCCAAATAAAAGCAATGTATGAACCAAATTCATATGGGTTTTTATGTGTAAAACTAATTGGACAGATATCCTTAAATGTAAGTCCTGTATGGAAATTTCCATTTGAGTAATCTTGAAAAACAAAAAGCGTGTTGTCTATTTTATTGTTTGTTAGCGATTTACTCAATAGGTCAAAAGTTATTATAGGTACGGTACCTAGTAATATTTTATTTTTTTTCTCTGGTTTAACAATTTTTTTATAGATAAAAAGCAGTATTAATACTGTAAGAAACGGTATTATTGATAATGAATCTATGAACCATTTTCTAAGATTGTATTTTAATTCATTTTTAAAACTTACAACCGGCTCGTTATCATCAAATAAGAAGCTCCAGGCACCTTTATTGTACATTGTTAATTCTCATCTAAAAGCTTGTAAAATGAGTCTGTTTCTTTTATTGTTGATTGTTGATAGAGAAGATGCAAATACTCTTGTGTAGCCTTCTCTCTTGCTGTCTCATTATTTATAAACTCATTGGCAATGGAAATATAGTCTTCTTTGGTAAGAGCAAAAGAAAAACTTGAGTACGACTGTGCCTGTTTATTTATAGGGTTGATAAACCCATTTTTACTTAAATAATCCAAATCTTTTTTTGAATATAAAGAAGGTTCAAAACCGTAAGCTTCTGATTTTTGAATACTTGAAATTAACTCTTGTAATTTTGTTTCGGTCTTTATCCATTTCGTATTATCAAGCATGGTAACATATGGTTTACCTTTACCTCTGTATTCCTGAAGGGATTCTCCTCCGCCGGAAGGAAATTGGTCAAGCCATAAATCAACAACATGTCCATAGATGTCCGCATCTACATAACCAGGAAAATAAAAGCTATCACCTATACCTAAGGCATCAACTTTTTTTCTAATCTTTGAGTTATCACCGCTACCGCAAGCAAGATAAATAGTGTTGGGATTTTCTTTCATTATTATTGCTACACTCTCAAGGTATTCATCGTTATCAAGTTTAATCAGTCGTCCTATTGTTCCAAGAATAAAACTATCTTTAGGATATGTTTTTTTTATTTTGGCTACTTCCTCCATGTCAACATCTGCGTCATATTTATTGATGTCCATTTCCATGTCCAGGTGTTTAAACTTAGATGTTTTGTCTTCAGAAATACCTCCGTGAGCGATTGCCATGTCGATTCCGTCTATATCATATTCATAGTTTCCATGACTCCAGTAAATCTGTTTAGGAGCTGTTCTGGTTGTAAATAGGAAGTTATACTCAGGACGTGAGTTCATCCCTATCAAAATGTCTGTTTTATCTTGTATGAGCCTGTTGCGTACATGAAGAACTTTATCTATTATCTCATAAAACGGGTAGTCATCTCCGACGTACTCTTTATGAAGGTCAACATATTTCATACCGAGTTTTTTTAGTTCTTCGACAGTCTCGTTGAGTGACCCTGATTCTATAAAGTTTAAATTATAGATTGTAAATTCATATTTTGAAGATGGATTTTCACACAGCGATTTTATAAGTTCATAATATACATTGTAAATTGAGTAAGGGATGATTCTGTCTATTAAAAAGGCTACTTTTATCTTTTTCTTTGAATTTATTTTATTGTTGTTTTCTTTAATATTGTATTTTTTTACAAGTTTATCTTTTATAAAATTTTCAAGAGGTTTTTCTATTTGTTGATTGAATTCTTTTAGTTCATCTTGCGTAGGTGCGTCCTCGCCCCAAGACATAATCAGAGGAGTATAGAGGTAAAATACAAGTTCGTCCTGTTCTTTTTCCAGAGCTTTTGCATATATGTCATAAAGAACGTAGTATATATCTTTGTATTCCCTGCATCTGCTGTAGTTTAAAACACTCAGATAATAAAGTTTAAAGATTTGCTTTTTTTGTTCTAAAACATCCAATCCAAAAAAGTCATTGTCAAAAAGCTGTGCAGAGATTTTTTGAATATACTCTTTAAATCTGCTTTGTGGAAATATGGTTTTTACGAGTGTAAAATTATTGATGAGATCAAGTATAGCCTTATGCTTTGTCAATAATTTAAAATAATCTTCTTCTATTGCCTCCAATGAAGAGTTGTCTTGAATATATCTTGCACAGTAGTAAAGATGAATATGCAGAATAGACTTGTCTTTTTGCAAATATTGTAAAAGTGTATTAGAGAGTTCTACATTTATGGCATCTACTGAGATGTTGTTTTCTTTTAAGAATTTTATTGTCTTTAACAGTTTTAAGACAATATTCTCATTTAGTTCTTCATTATCTCTGCAAAATTGCATAAAAACAAATATCATTACATTGACATTTGAAGTATTTGTTTCACTATTTAGCAAACTATTTATGATTTCAATTTTTTGTTTTTTAATTGCGTCTATAGTTTCTGTTATGCTTTGGGCTATTTGTGCCCTTGTGTCTTGTGAAAACTCTGTTGCATCAAAGTTTAATTTAGAGATTTGTGGATGTATTGTTTTTAAGAAATAATTGTAAAAATTAGAAATCGGAACATTTATACAGTTTGATGGAGCATCCTCTAAGGTGGCTCCGTCATAAAAAAAGAATCGCCCCTCTTCGCAGCTTGATGCATCTGCTAAAGCTTGAGAAGAGTTGAAATAGTACGTGCTATAAACTGTCATACAAATATATCATATATTATTAATTATTTGTTTCAGCATTAATTATCATTTGAAGAGATGAAAACTGTGAATTTATTTTACTAATGATAGCATCATAGGCCGTAAAACGTTTTGCCATTATTTCATAACGGTCGTTAAGATTTTCTTGAGCAGCTGCGTATCTCTCCGACAAGTTTGTACTTTCTGTTTCCAAGTTCGTTTTAAAATCACTTAAAAGCTTACCGTACCCGGTATAACTTTTTAACTTCTCATCAATAGTTTCAAAGATACCTGTTACATCATTACCGTCACTGTCAAGCCCGCCTGCAAAAAATAACTCTACAGCATCCGGGTCATCATTTAGTTTTTCTTCTAAAACACTTTTATCAAAACTCATAGTACCGCTTCTGTCTATGTCTATACCATAGTTCATAAGAGAATTGTTACTGGTATTGAAAGCAGTTATTGTTTGAATTAAATCACGCCCTATGGATTTCACAAAAGTATTTCCGTTAAAAACACCTTCCGCACCTGTAGCATCGTCTTTAACTGTCATGTCATTAATATTTGACATAAGCGCATTGTAAGAATCTACAAATAGCTGTAATTCTCCGGTAATAGAATCTTTATCTAGGTTTACATCGACACTTGACACATCACCTTCTTCTTTTAGTTTTATATTTACACCCAGTATGAGGTCACTTATATCATTTGTTGACCTTGTTGTAGTGATGCCGTTGTATTTAAAAGTCGCATCTGTTGCTGCTTGCACTTCTTCATAACCGGTTGGATTTGTGACAGCATCATAGGCAGCAAAAAGTGCAGCGTCTAAAAAACCGCTTGTATCGGTAAGAGTCAGAGCAAAATCTTCACCTGTATTTTTAGAAGTAAGTACCAAGTTGTAAGCACCGTCACCCGTCTGTAGGACAGAAGCAGATACATAATCACCGGCTCCATCCGTTATTGCCTGGGTCAATTCAGAAAGAGTCATACCCGCAGTGTAGCTAATATTCAAAGTTTGATCTGGATTTAGCGGATCTGCACCCACTTTTATTTCTAGTGTACCGTCAGCCGATGCTATGTCAGTGGCAGTACTGGCAACTGCACCAAGCTTCTCTATATCTTTCTTAGCAAGAGTAACGGTTTCAAGTGAAAATGATTCTACCGTAGCACCGGCATCAATTGTAACTTCTGCATTACCGCTGACATCGATGGTCTTGCCGTCAAAAATTGTGTCATAACTAAGAGCAGAAGCACTGGCTTTAAAACTGCTCATTAACGATGATAACAACTCTTCAGCGTCTTGTTGTTGATTGTTAATAGTGATTTTATTTTCTATAGGCGTAATAATACGAGATTCATCAGCAGCCTTTAACTGGTCGATAACGTCCGCTGTTAAGACTCCCGAACCGATACCTAGTGAGCTTATACTTGATGCCATAATAAATCCTTTGAATATAAAGTATAGCATTATAATCGGCAATTATTCAATAATCTTTAAAAAAAAAACTATAAAAATAAATCTCGTATTTTCTGTAAAGAAAACTAAACTATGGTCGATATACTTTGCATGAAAGAAGCGAACAATGATAAAAAAGGATCTAACATGTATGGAAGTAACGCTCATAATATTTATGCACAAAATAATGTAGGAATCGAATCTCCGGCTAAGTTGATAGAGATGTTGTACGAGGGCGTGCTTCGTTTTAATGCCCAAGCAAAAAAAGCCATTAAAGATAGAGATGTTGAAAAAAAGATTTACTGGACAAACCGCTCAATTGCTATCGTTGTTGAATTAGTATCTATCCTTGATGACTCGCAGGGGGATGTTTCTGCCTATTTAAGCGGACTTTATAATTACCAGATACAACTCTTAACAACAGCAAGTTTAAAAAGCGATACCGAGAAACTGGATGAAGTAAGTAATGTTTTTAAAGGCCTGCTTGAAGCGTGGAGAGAGACTACATAATGTGGTTGAAGAAACTGCAAATTGCGGTGATTGAAAAAAACACGGATGCCATAGAATCATTATTAGACACTGCACCTGAATTTGATAATATAAAAGATGTAGAATCCGCAATGTATCTTTTAAGAGAGGCGGCAGAGTTGGTCTATACTCTCAAAGATGAGACGGCACTCACTATAAAACAGCTCAAAAAAAATATTGATTTTTTAAAATCGACTCAACCTGCTACTAAAAATAAACTAGATATAAAACTTTAGTCCTACTGACTACCTTTTTTTAGAAATTCCAAATTTCAGACTTCTTATGGTGTAATCACTGACAACTGCACCCTTTCTCATACTAAGTATATGTGTAATCGCATCTGCAATGTCAGATGCCAAAAGTCTCTCATCTTCATTGTCGCTCGTATCAAAACGCAGTTCATCATAAAAAGCTGTCTGAGTCATATCGGGGTTTATATTTGTCACACTGAGTCCGCTTTTTCTCGTCTCTTCAAACAAAGAATCGCTGAAAGCTTTTAACCCTGCTTTACTCGCACTGTAAACACCTGCGAACTTACTCGTTTTTATGGCTTCTATGGAGTTGATGTTTATGAGATAACCGTTGTTTTTTTTCAAAGATCTAAGCAAAGCATTTGTTAGAAGCATCGGTGCTGTTAAGTTCAAGAAAGTCATATCTGTAATGGTCTTCGGACTTAGTTCTTCATGAGGTTCAAATCTGCCAAAACCGGCACAGTTGATTAAGATATTTATATCTTCATCTCTTAAACTCTCACACGCTTTAAGTGTTGATTTTTCATCTGCAAGATTAGCCTGAAGAGCACTGAACAAAGTGTTATTGAAATCCTCTTTTGTTATGCTTCTGCTGATTCCTATAACTTTGTAGTTAATCTCCAAAAGTCTTTTGCATATCTCTTTGCCGATTCCGCTGCTTGCACCCGTAACTATTGCTGTCTTTAAACTCATAATCTACTTCTTTTATTTTAGTTATAATCTCAACATGAAAAATATTTATATAACCGATCTTGACCATACATTTTTGAAAACCGATTTATCTATAAGTGATTATACTAAAACTATTTGGAATTCAAAATCTACAGACTCTATTTTAAGCGTTGCAACTGCAAGAACTTACAAAAAAACGGCACAGTTTTTAAAAGATATTCATATAAATGCTCCTATGATACTACTTGACGGTGCGCTTATAGCTACCATGGATAAGAAGATAATAGACACTAAGTTTATAATCAAAGAGATAGCCGATGTTATTATCAACGAAGGCGGCAAGTTTGGCATCTACCCTTTTGTTTTGGCACTTGCAGATGATAGTCTAAATGAAGCTTTTCTTCATTCGAGCATTTTAAACGAACATCAAAAAGAAGTCCTTACTCGTTATACAAAAGATGATAATCTGCAAGAACACAAAGATATCCGTGCGATGGACGATAACTTTAAAATAGTCTATATGGGAGAGGAAAAGCTGCTTCGTGAGTTGGCAGCTCTTTTAGAGAAAATCTTTGGAGATTCACTCAAGTTTATTTTGGCTCCTGAGGCCTATGTCGGATGTTATTTCTTGACAATACTCCACAGAGATGCCGACAAAGCCTATGGCATAAAAAGTGTTTGTGAGTATAGCGGACTTGATCTCTCAAAGCTTACGGTATTTGGTGACAACTTCAATGATCTGGGGATGTTTGAACTGGCATCTACATCAGTTGCCGTAGCAAATGCGCAGGCAGAAGTTAAAAACAGGGCTGACATTGTTCTTACTCATACAAACGATGAAGATGCCATAGCAAAATATCTTGAAGGACTGAAAAGTGCGCACAGACCACACTAACTCGTTTGCGATGATAATAATCGCTGTTTTATTTTTTATTTTTGGTTTTGTGACTTGGTTAAACGGCTCGCTCATACCGTTTTTAAGAGTCATCTGCGACTTAAACGAGTTTCAGGCACTCTTTGTTACTTTTGCCTTTTACATCGCTTATACCGTTATGGCTCTGCCGATGTCTTTTGTCTTAGAAAAAACAGGATACAAAAACGGTATGGCGATAGGTCTCGGAGTTATGGCACTGGGCAGTCTGGTATTTATCCCGGCGGCTCTTAGTGCAGATTTTATACTCTTTTTAGTAGCACTATTTACTCTTGGAACGGGGCTTACAATTTTACAAACTGCGTCCAACCCTTATGTAGTTTTGATTGGACCGTTGGAGAGTGCTGCCATGAGGATTTCCATCATGGGACTTATAAACAAAGGTGCAGGGGTTTTGGTCCCGCTTCTTTTTACTTCCCTGATTCTCTCCGACATTACTTCGCTCTCAGCACAAAATCTGGCATCTGTAGATACAAAAGAGTTGGCTCACAGGCTTATTATTCCTTATATAATTATGGCAGCCGTTCTTACTTCTTTGATAGCTTTGGTGAAGTTATCATCTATTCCGGAGCTTACGTTTGAGAAAGAAGATCAGTACGACAAAGATACCATTTTTCACTTTCCTCGTGTTGTTCTCGGGGCATTGGCACTCTTTTTTTATGTGGGCATAGAAGTAATCGCCGGTGATACCATAGGACTTTATGCACAAAGTCTCAATGTAGAGAATGCGACCGCTTTAACATCGTACACAATGGTCTTTATGGTTCTTGGTTATTTAGTCGGAATAGTATTTATACCAAAGTTTCTCTCACAAGAAAAAGCACTTATGAATTCCGCTTTGGCAGGAATGCTCTTTTTGCTTGGAGTCGCTTACAGCTCAACCACTTCACACCAGATATCAGAGTTTTTATGGGGATGGAGCTCTATTCCAACACTTCCAGACACTGTGACTTTTGTGGCACTGCTTGGCTTTGCTAATGCTCTTGTCTGGCCTACTATCTGGCCTTTGGCATTGGAAGGACTCGGGAAATATACGGCTCAGGGAAGTGCTCTTCTTATTATGGCTATTGCAGGCGGAGCAGTTCTTCCTCTTGCCTTTGGCAAAATCGCACAGATAACGGCAGATATGCAGTCGGCATACCTGTTTGGAATCGTCTGTTATTTCTTTATACTTATGTACGCCACAAGATGGCACAAACATAGTTCCTGGCGTTCTTAATGCTTGATTACATAGAAGTAAACAATAGCTCGGCATCTATAAAAATCGCTTTGCAGGGCGCACATATCTTTCACTATGCTAGAAATGGAGAAAAACCTATTTTGTGGCTAAGCGAGGTCAGTAATTTTGAAAAAGGCAAAGCAATCCGCGGAGGAGTTCCCATTTGCTGGCCCTCTTTTGGAATGAACAATCCTTCCTTACCTCAGCACGGTTTTGCAAGAACAGCAGAGTTTAAGCATCTGGGCACGCAAGAGATAGATTCAAACACAACAGTAGTAACTCTAAAGCTGACTCATTCAAAAGAGAGTCTGAAACTATGGCCGTATAAGTTTGAACTGCTATTTAAAGTCAGCATCTCAGATAAGCTCACTATGGAACTCACAACAAAAAATTTGGATGAGAAGACTTTTAAAATCACGCAGGCACTTCACACTTATTTTGATATCTCACACATCTCGGATGTAAGAGTAAGAGGTCTTGATAAAAAGCCTTACTTGGATGCTCTAACAAACAAACAGTTAGTCCAAAGCGGAGATGTCTTGTTTGAAGAGGAAGTAGATAGAGTTTATCAAGAGGTAAAAGAGCAAATTTTACTTGTTGATAAAAATAGAACTATTCACATAGAAAACGAAGGTTCATCTTCTGTTGTTATCTGGAATCCTTGGATAGAAAAAGGCAAACGGATGAGCGCTATGAGAGATGACGCTTACAATGATTTTGTCTGCATCGAATCAGCCAATGCATATGAAGATTTTAAAATGCTAAAGCCCGGCGAAGCTCACACCTTAAAAGCCGTTATTTATTGAGCAGATAGTGGGAATCATATGCAAGTCTTATGACTCCGATAGCGTAGTTTGACGAGTTGTTGTATTTCATGACCTTTTTAGCATACTCATTTAGATAACTCAATTCTTTTTTATCACATGTAAAGCATTTATATTTTTTGCCGTGTTTGTTTTTTGTGTAAACAAGAGAAGCATCTTTATATTTATGCTCATAGTCGTACCAAGCTGATTCTATTTTTGGAATGTCCGGCATCTTGTCCCACTTTATAAGCTTGGAAAAATCCGCTTTTTTATGAAGAAACTTACTTGCCGACATGATGGCATCTTCCATCTTTGTAAGGTCTGCCGTTTTTGTTTTATAACCGTCTGTATAGACAAAGCTGTTTGGCATGAACTGAGGGATTCCAACGGCTCCTGCATAAGAGCTTGGAAGATTACACTCCTCAGGTACTACACCTTTTTTATAACAGTGAGTGATGATAGATGCCATATTTGTCTTACCCATCTTAAGCAGCCATTTTTGACGGGAAGTCTTTGGTTTAGTCCTGACTACGATGGTGTTAAAGACTATGAAAGCATCGTGAGTCGGTTTTATCTTGCCCAGTTTTGTCTCTTTCATCAGTATGGACGCTATGATCTCACGGTTTACACCATACTTCTTTTCACTGTAATCATAAACTTTTTTATATTTTTTGAGATGTTCGACTATCTTTGGAATGTGTTTTACCAAGACATTGTTAGCTTTTTTTTCACTCTTTTTATGAGTCTCTATATGGCGTGGTTGAAGATACTTCCAGCTTACTTCGTCATACTTTTTTGTTTTAAAGTAAGAGAGTAAAAATTTGTTGGCGTAAGTGTAAGAGACACCGTTTTTTACAGCCTTTTTACAGACATCCGTATAGTGTTTGTTTTGAAATTCGCAGTTTGTATATTTGGCCGATAAAATTGTTGTGAGTGTTAAAAGTAGTATTAGTCTAATCATCTGTTTATATCTTCCAATCTTTGTGGTGTTCCTACATCATGCCATATCTTATTAAACAACTCACCACTTACCTCATTTTTTGCTATTGCCACTCGAAGAAGTGGAGCCAAGGCTGATTTTTTACACTCTAAAACACTAAAGAGTTTAGGGGAATAATAACCTATGCCTGAAAATGTATATTTTTCATCTGCTTCATTTAGAACAAGGTCTCCCTCTAGTCCAAAATCACCATCAGGGTTATGCTCAGGATTTGGAACTAAGATAAGATGGGCTAACTTGTCTTTTAAGTCAAAATCTAAATCAAAGTCGTAGTCGCAAAAGATATCGCCGTTTAGTACTAAAAAAGTTTCATCTCCCAAAAGTGGCAGAGCTTTTATAATCCCGCCGGCACTCTCTAAAGCTCCAGTGTCCTGCTCATCTGAGTAAGTTATGTTTAAACCAAATCTTGAGCCGTCCCCGATGACTTCGGGTATCTTAAAACCAAGGTGGGCAATGTTAATCACTACATCTTTAAACCCGCACTTCGCAAGTCTCTGTAGATGCCAGACCAAAAGCGGTTTGCCACGTACTTCCAAGAGTGGTTTTGGAAGAGTGTCAGTCAGTGGTCGCATTCTCTCTCCTCGACCTGCACACAATATCATCGCTTTCATTGAAGTTCTTTTAAAAGTTCGCCCAACTCTTTTGTCTCTTCGTATCTGTTTGCGGCATCTATGGTGTATTTTAGAGTCAGCGGGATATCTTTGAGGTAACCGTCTTTGCCGTCACGAAGATAGAGTCTGGAAAATATTCCAAGGACTTTTATATGTCGTTGCATCCCCATAAAGTCAAACCATTTTAAAAATTCGTCATCGCCAGCAATCAAGCCTTTTTTGTCACGAAACTCTAAAACTAGTTTTTCTATCTCCTCTCTCTCATAAGCGATATAACAATCTTTTAGCAGTGAAACCAGATCATAAGTGATTGCCCCACTCATTGCATCTTGATAGTCTATAACACCTATTTTGTCATCTTTTGTCAACATGATATTTCTTGAGTGATAATCTCTATGGACAAACACGTTTTGTGGCTGAGAAAGAACTACATCCGAGATGGCATCTAGTGACTTTTGTATAAGGTTTTTTTGAGTTTGGCTTAGCGTTACTTTTAGGTTTTTCTCTAAGTACCACTCCCTCATCAAGTCCATTTCAAAGTGCAAAAATGCTTTGTCATAAAGTGGAAGCCCTCTTGCATCTGCGTTTTGCATAGTTATGATGACATCTATCGCTTCTGAGTAGAGTGTTTTGTAGTTGTTTGCATCTAGGACATTTAGATAGTGAGTGTTTCCAAAATCTTCGATGATTAAAAAGCCCTCTTTTAGGTTTTGTTCTAAAATCTTAGGGGCATTTACACCTACATCTAAAAGTCTTGAAGTAACATCTATAAATGGAGCGAGTGACTCTTTTTCAAGTGATGAGTCCATCAAAAGAAAGGTAGTATCTGCACTCTGAAGTCTGTAATACTTCCTAAAACTTGCATCCGCAGATGCTATGCTTATCTCATAATTTTTATATGAAGTCGTATCTAACCACTCTTTTATCTTATCCATATATCCCGCCTAAAACTGAGTCTTTTGAAGCACCTGTTACAGATGAGAGTTTTACTTTTTCATTGTGGACTCTTTTGTACGCAAGCCAAGCAAAAGCCATTGCTTCCATATAGTCACTGCTAACTCCAAACTCATCACTTACCTTTACCTCTGCCTTGCAGAGTTCGCTTAGTCTTTGCATCAAAAGCGGATTTTTTGCTCCGCCTCCGCAGACTATCAGAAGCTGTGCATCTGTTTTGTTGGCATCATTGGCAATGCTTTTGGCTGTAAGCTCAAGCAGAGTTCGTTGAACATCTTCTGCTTTTATGGTGTCAAAAAGCGGAAGATGATTTGAGAGCCAAGTAGGGTTGAAATATTCACGTCCCGTACTTTTTGGAGGTTGCTTTTTAAAGTAGGCATCTTCTAAAAAACTCTCAAGAAGCGCTTCATTAACTTCTCCGCTAAAAGCGAAAACAGCATCTTTGTCATAATCCGCATCTGTGTGGATACTACTCCAGTAATCCATCAAAACATTTCCGCATCCGGTGTCCCAACCTCTAAGCTCATCTCCTAAAATAGTGAGATTCGCCATACCGCCGATGTTTAAAACAGCAGTTTTTTTATCCAAGTTTTTAAATATCTCTTGATGAAAAGCAGGAGCAAAAGGAGCGCCTTGTCCGCCGTTTGCTATGTCCATTCTTCTAAAATCAGCTACGACTTGGATGCTGGTTTTTGCACTTACCACATTTGCATCGCCTGATTGCATCGAGAAAGGGTTGTCACCGCGGGGCTGATGCCAAAGTGTCTGGCCGTGCAAGCCGATTGCTTTTACACTTACAGCATCTATAGACTCTTTTTTTATAAAAGCATTGATTGCATCTGCAAACATGTGTCCGAGTCTGTTATCAACACTACCGACTTGCTCAAGCATGGTTGAGCCGTTTATAATATTTAAAATCTCGGCTTTTAATTCAGAGTCAAATTCAGACTCAGAAGATGCAATCAAAGAGCAATGAGAAGAGTCCATCTCACAAAGAGCAATGTCGATGCCGTCCATACTTGTTCCCGACATCACGCCTATATATAACTCACTCATCAACTGTCTCACTTTTTTTTAACTGCATAATCCCAAAAGCAACAATCGTCCCAATAACTATCTGCCATGAAAAACCAAGAGAGATGCCAAAAGTGTAGGGCTGAAGCGAGAGTACGGTAACAAATCCGCCCACAAGTGCAAAAGGAACAAGTTTAGAGTTTCCTCTTTTAGTAAAGATAGCCGAGAAGAAGACTCCCAAAAGACCCGTGTAGGCAAAAGCCATAACACCAAGAGCAAAGCCTATAAGAGAGAGTTCGCTGTACCTCTGCCAGAAATAACTCACTACCGCCATAAGAGATAAGATAAAAGCAAACAGTATGACTGCATTTCGTGAAGCTCTTACAAAGTGCATCTCATCTGTTTTGCCTTGTCTTAATTTCCAAGGCTTGTAGAGGTCTTCGATGGCTACAGATGCCATGGCTCCCAAAACGGAGTTTGTACTAGAGAGTGCCGCGGCAATAGCTCCCACAGTCACAAGTCCTCGAAGACCGTCTGGCATCTCGTTTAAAATATAGTACATAAAGATAGTGATGTTTTCACCCTTAAAACTCTGTACTATATCGGCTTGATGGTAGAAGACAAAGAGCAGGGCACCGATGGCAAGAAAGAGCAGGACTACGGGGATGGTAAGCACTATTGAGACTATAAGAGATTTTGCCGCATCTTGCTTGTTTTTGCAAGAGAGGACTCTTTGAGTCATATCCTGGTCCATCCCAAAAGCGGCAATATTTAGAAGCAGCCAACCGCTTAAAAGACCGATGATACTGAACTTTCCATCTAGTGAAGTGTCAAAAAGACTGAGTTTGTCGTTCTCACTCAGAACTTGCATAATGTTAACGCTATCAAGAGAGTAGTAGAGATAGACAAGTACGACAAGACCTGCTCCGACATAGGTTACGGCTTGGATGATGTCACTTAAAATGACGGACTTTATACCGCCAAAATATGTATAGACCAAAGCCCCGAGCATCAGGATGATAATAGAGAGTAAAACGTGCAAGAAGATGATATCTCCAAATAAAATCATCGAGATAGCTAAAGCACCTATGTAGAGTCTCGCTCCGCTTGCTAGAACGCGACCGACTAAAAACATGATTCCCGCCTGTTTTTTTGCTCCTTCTCCGTATCTTGATTCTAAAAGTTCATATACGGTTACTGCTCTCATGGCGTAAAATTTTGGGATAAGAACGTAGGCTACAAAAATAACCGCGATTAAAGCAGAGAAGTAAAAGCCTATAAAAGTGAAGTCGTTTTTGTATGAAAACTCGGGTGCTCCTATAAAAGTCGCGGCAGATTGTGAAGTGGCCAAAACCGAGATGGCAACTGCAAACATCGGCATGGAGTTCGCACTTACAAAGTACTCTCTTGAAGTTGTTATTTTCGCTTGGGCTAAGAGATATGAAGTGATTGCAAGTATGAGAAAATAAGCTCCAAATACAGACCAGTCAATAAATGAGAAAGCACTTTGCATCTATGGTTTCTTTAGTCCTAAATCTTTAACGTTTCCTCTGATTTTGTTCATAAACTTTTCTCCGGGATCGGCTTTTTTTGTTCTATAGTTTGCATCTTTTTCCAACCAAAGCGGGGAGTTTTGCATCTCTTGGTACTCATGATGACCGATGAGGTATTCGATGTTTGGATATTTTTCTTTTAGATATTTTACAAGTCTGATATTTGCATCTAGTTGTGCAGGAGTTAAATCATCTTTAATATTACCTTCGCCGCCGACATTCTCTACGCCGATACTTGAGTAGTTAAGCCCGATGACATGTCTTGCCATAAAGTTGTCTCTCATTAGCTGATAAATAGTCCCATCACGAGCCACTAAAAAGTGCGAAGAGACATTAAGAGCTCCCGCATCTGCTATGTCGCCTCTGTCGCTGTAAAGAGTGTTGCCTTTTAGTCTTTTAAAAGAATCTTCAAAATCCATAACGGCAGTCCAGTGAAGAACTATAATCTTTGGGTCTATTGTTATATCTTTTGCATTTAAACCGTAATGCTGTTTGATATATGTCTTTGTCATATCTATACGTTTTTGTCCAAAATCTATTGGTCTGTAAATGATGGAGTTTTTAGTATGCAGATTTTCTATGCGTCTGTTTGACTCTATGATTCTTTTCTTTGATATCGCACCGTTTTTTACCTGTGAGTAGATTATTTCAACTAACTCATCTGCATTGTTGGATGCCAGCTGGTTTCCAAAAAGAAGTATATCAACACCGGAGTTTATGGCTTTTGTCACTGTCTCTTTTAGAGTGTAGTGTTTTGAGATGGCTTTCATCTGCAGGTCATCACTGATGATTACGCCTTTAAAACCCATCTTCTGGCGAAGTAGTTTTGTGTTTACGCTGTATGAAAGAGTTGCAGGGTACTTGGCATCGAGCTTTGAGTTAAAAACATGTGCCGTCATAATCATATCTGCATCTCTTGAGTTTATGAGGTTTTGATATGGTTCTAACTCTTTTTGAGTCCAAGTCTTGGATATGTCTACAAAACCTTTGTGCGAATCATCCAAAGATGAGCCGTGACCGGGAAAGTGTTTTAAAACAGAGATGACATTTTGTTCTCTTAGCGAGTCTATAAATACTTTAGCATACTTTGTTACTTCAGACGATGAAGCTCCGTAAGAACGTTCAAGTCCTACGATGACTTTGTTCTTAGGGTTTAGTGCCAAGTCTACTACGGGAGCAAAATCACAGTTTATGCCGTTTTGTTTTATCATTTTTGCTTGTGTGTTGTAAATCTCTTTTGCTTCTTGAAGTGACATAGTTGATACTTCTTCTGCAGAAGGTGTTTTTTCAAACCCGTAAGAAGGTTTTAAACGTGCGACTTTTCCTCCCTCTTGGTCTATTGAGATAAGTAGATGTTTTTTTGAAAAAGTCTTTAGTTTTTTTGTAAGGTCTTGAAGTTGTGAGGGTGAGCTTATGTTCTTTGTCTTATCTCTGTCACTGTAAAACCTGTCAAATAAGATCACTCCGCCAAGGTCATATTTTTGGATATCTTTTACTATTTTAGAATTTTCATCTATTTGTTCATTTTCAAAACCGATGACAAGCATACGGCCTATCTGTTTTTTTAGCTGTGCATCGTTAGCACCCAGAGTTAAGATACTCAGTAAAAGTATTAAAATAAATTTCAATTATCAGCCTTAAAATTAATTATATTGTTTATATCATCTATAACATTAAAGATAAGTGATTTTGCCATTTGCTTGGTAACTATTTGTGGTTCAAAGTGATCGGACACGACTTTAAAAATATATTTGTTCTTAACATCTTGAGTAGCTCTTAAAAAACCTTCAGACTCCATATCTACAAGTTCATAGTTGCCTTGTTGGGATATTTCAGAATCGACACACGTAAGGTTTTTATCTCTTGCATCTATAAGCTCTCCGATAGCAAACTTTTCATCTGCGCCACAGATGCCAACGTTGATAATAATGTCATTTTCATTCATCTTTGCAACAACACTCTTTGTTGCATTAAACATATTATCTGAGCCTATACCACTGATTATCAGTGTGATTTGAGAATTTTGTTTATTCTTGGGAAGTTTGTACTTATCGACAAAAGCTTGTGCTTCTGACTTTAAAGCACATATAATATATATCATTTTTAGAATCCTGTGTTACAATTGTACTAGATTAAATAAAATATAGGAAGTGATATCGTGTCGATTTTAACACCTGATTACTCAACCTTGAATCATGAAGACATGGCAGAGAATATATCCATAAATATAAAGTATATACCCATATTAATAAACAGTTTTATAAAAGAATCTGCAATAATAATGCAAACTTTGGAAACTGCAGTTAAAGATAGAAATTTCTCGGAAATAAAATCAAATGCCCATGCAATGAAGGGAAGTGCAGGAAATTTAAGATTTAACGAAATATATGAAATGTCAAAAGAGATGGAGTTCGCAGCTACTGATTTAAAAGAAGAGTTTGAATATGAAGCTTATATGGAAGCATTGAACAATGCAATTGCTACAATTAAAGCTGTTTAAAATTTTTTGTTAAATACTTTGCTATTTATAAAATTTTGGCTATAATTCCACCGCTTCCCTTTAGACCTGTGCAATGGTACTTCGAGATACTGTGTCAGGGTAGGAATACAGCAGCACACCTTAGAGTGTTATGTGCCGCAGGTATCTGGAGGGGAGTCTTTTTTGACATATACTTTTATCCAACTACTTCGTTATAACTTCGTCATTTACTAATGTGAACTCCTCAGCTATGCCTTGAACTTGAATAAAATTATACGCCAAAACGTAATTGATACTTTTTTAGTCTTCTCTATACTTACTTATTCCGCACGGCTGATTTGGTTTTGGCGGATTGTTTTTTAAATATGTTAAGTCTTCTAATGTCTGTGTAAGGACTTTTTTTTGTTGAAGAATAGGAAGCATTAGATTGTCTTTTTCATTTAGGGAAATTCCCCAGTCTAAAAGTATTTTCTGTACTTCATCATCTAGTTCTTTAAGTGCATTTTCTATATGTTTAATTGAATTCATACAGCAATTGTAGCTAAATTTTAGAAATTTTTGGGTATAATCCCACTCTCAAATTATGAGAATTTTACAAAGGAGCCATCGATGCCAAAAATGAAATCGGTAAAAGGCGCTGTTAAGCGTTTTAAAGTTAAGAAAAACGGTTCTGTTAAACGTGGTACAGCGTACAGAAGTCACATTCTTACTAAACAAGATGCAGATACTCGTCGTAAGCAAAACAGCCCAAAAGTTGTTGCTAAAGCTGACGAAGCAAACATTAAGGCTATGATTAACTAATTTTAAATTAGCGGATTATAAATCTCCAATTATTTAATTGGGCAAGACCATCATAGATGTGGCACCTTATCACAAAAAGTGACCAGGTAAAGAAAAAAGGAAAAATATGCCAAGAGTAAAAACAGGTGTTGTTCGTAGAAGAAGACACAAAAAGATATTAAAATTAGCGAAGGGTTTTTATAGCGGACGCCGTAAACACTTCAGAAAAGCTAAAGAGCAAATTGAACGTTCATGGGTATATGCTCACCGTGACCGCAAGCAGAAAAAACGTGATTTCCGTAAATTATGGATCGTACGTATCAATGCAGCTTGTCGTTTAAATGGAATGAATTATTCAACTTTCATGAATGGCGTTCACAAATCTGGCATCGAGCTTGACCGTAAAATTCTTGCTGACATGGCGATGAATGACGCAGCAGCATTTAGTGCAGTTGTAGAAGCATCTAAAGCAGCACTTAGCAAATAATCTTTGCTAAGTTCAGACTCTCAACATATAGTTGAGGGTCTAAACCTTATGTAAAAACAGTACAGAGTTACCTTTAGAATTATAATAAATTCCCAATGAAGAACTTCTCGATACAAAAACACCTCTACCATTAAAAGACTTAGAATTTCTAAATATTTCACTTAATATCTGAGTATCAAAACCTTCACCTTCATCACTTATCTGAGTTATTATATAGATAGATGAGCCATACTGTATTCTATTTATTGTGACATTTATCTGTTTGTCACAAGTCTCTTGTTTTTGTAGTAGTGTGTTTAAATATGTGTCTTCTTCTATAAGTCTGTGTTTAGTCTGTGAATCGAGACTTAGGTTACCATGTTCGTAAGCATTCATGAATAGTTCTGTAAAAACAATACCTGCACTATAGATGAGTTTTGTGTCATCCGTTAAAGTATCCCATATATCAGCATACCATTCATTGGATTCTTCAACTTCATTTAGATTGGTATTAAAACTTTTTTTGGCAATTACTGTGTTGTCAAGGTCTAATTTGTTTATGAAAATAAAAGTTATATCATCTTCGGGAATGTTTATTTTCCAAAGCAGTTTCTCTTTCATATTTTCTTTTGTAAAAGAGTCTAAAAAATCTTCCTCTATATACTCTATATATAATTTGTCTTTGAATCTTGTAGGATTCTCAACCATTCCATCACTGTAAAACAGAAACTTGATGATTTCACAGGTATTATAAGTAGATATAGTAAAATCTCTTATATATTTACTTATAGGGGGATTGTTTGATTTTAATTTTATGAGTTCATTCTCTTTTGTTTGCATCATCAGTGCCGGCATTGAAAACTTTGCATATTCCATTTGAGCATTGTCGCAATCAAGCACTATAAAATCAATCGATAGAGCTTCTTCATCAAGTAGAATAGGTTTAATGTATTCTAATGCTTGAGATACAAGTTTGTGCAAATCAAAACCGTCTGACTCTTGCATTTTGTCGATTACATGATTGATATAAGATGTGATAAGCATTGAAGTAAGAGAGGCTGAAAGACCTTTTCCCATACCGTCTACAATAAGATAAAAAGTCTTTTGCTGATCTAGTTTTCTTGCGCTGTATGCGTCACCGCTTAAAATATCTAGAGGCTGATATGAAAAATCTACCAACGCTGTACATTTCATGTCGATAAGTTGATAATAAAAGTCGTTTCTTAAAATATTTAGCTCTTTTGCAAATGCTAAATCTTCTTGATAAGAACTATACTGCTCTTTATCTTCTAACTCTTTTAATTTAGCGTTTTTTTGATCTTCTAAATATTTGTTAGCAATTAATATTTTTGAAACCGATATTAAAGCATTTACCACTTCATGTGATTTGATTGGTTTTCTTATAAAGTTATTTACATTAAGCTGCAGTGCTTCTAATATTATATCTATCTCTGTAATCCCCGTAACTAAAATAATAGGGATGTCTTTATTTAATTCTCTGATTTGTTTGATCATGTCTAAGCCGTTAAGTTTAGGCATACTATAATCAGAAATGATAATGTCTACTTCATTTGATAAATATTTTTCATACCCATCTTCACCATCTTTAGCAAAGACTATTTTATTGATAAACTCTTTAAAAATAGTTTCATACAGAAGCTGTGTACTATTGTCATCTTCAACACATAGAAGTGTTAAAGATTTCATATTTTCTACAACATTTTCATCTATTTCAATTTGCTCTTTTAGCATATCTCTCTTTCTGTTAAACCGTGAATTTACTTAATTCATGTTGCAGTTTACTTGCATCGCCAGAGAGTGAATTAACACTGTCTTCTACTTTTGTTCTGTGTTGTATATTTTCATTTGAAAGCTCTATGACTTCATCCATATGAGCTATCAACTCTTTTGTTTTTGTAGCAATATATGTACTTTGATGCATAACATCTTTAGATTTGTCCGTTGTAACAGAAAGATTCTCTTTTGTTGCTTGTGAATCTGCAATAAGCTCTTGTGCCGAGCCTGAAATATCTTGCATATTTCTAGATGTCTTATCTGTTTCTTCAGCGATTTCAACAACATTCTGAGTGATAAGATTAACGTTCGCACTAATCTCGCTAAGTGATTTTTGTGTTCTCTCCGCAAGTTTTCTAACTTCATCGGCAACAACGGCAAATCCACGTCCGTGTTCGCCTGCACGGGCAGCTTCGATAGCGGCATTAAGGGCAAGAAGGTTAGTCTGATCCGCTATATCAGAGATTATCGCTAAAACATCTTTGATGTTTTTCGCCTGTTCTGTCAGTGATGATACTTTTTGAACTAAATCTTGCTGATGTTCACTTCCTTCATCAATTGCATACACAACAGAGTCCAGTTTTGCTACAAAGTTGTCAAGTACATTAAAAGTACTAGATAAATCTTCCGTAACCGTAATAGAAGCTTCTTCAACTGCATCGAGTCTCTGTCCTACTTCAGAAACAAGTGTATTTATGACCGTTATCTTAGCATCAGCAATCTCACCGTTTTTTGCAAGATCTTCTACAACCATATGCAGTTTTTGGCTCTCTTTAGTCGTTGCACTGGAAACAGCTTTAGCCTCGTTGACACTCTGTTTAAATGCAACAATCATCACATGTATTGCTTTTGAGATTTGAGATATCTCATCTTTACCTTCAACAATTATGTCACATGTTAAATCAAGACTGTCAGATACACAGCTTATCTTTTCTAGTGAGCTTCTAACACTTACGTTTATACCTTTGGAAATAATAAAGATGATAATAAATATTACTATAGCGAAGATACTATAACTCACTAATGTTATTGTTGTACTTAGTTTTGAAGCAGATTCTACTTCTGCCAGAAGTGTAGTGTTTTGCTTTGCAAGTTCATCATCAACTTGTTTAAGAAGATTGATTTTTTTAGTTATTGTCTTAAACCAGACAACGCTATCAACTCCAAAACCGCCTTCAGTTGCTTTAGTTCTTGCTACCTCTCTCATCGCATTAACTTCAGCAACTACGGGAGAATTGATTTTAGAGTGATAAAACTTTTTTGAATCTTCCGTAGCCATTGCAAGAAAAGAGTTAAGAAAAGCGTCTTGTTCTGCAACCAGTGTAATCCACTTTGCAAACATGCCGGGACCGAATTTATCAGCTGCAAATGTTCCGCTTAAAACGGCTCTTTCTATTCCGGCACGTTCTTTAGATTTTAAAAAGTTGGTATATGCATCCAGCGCTTTTACAAGCTCCTGTGTGTCTGCAAGTTTTGCAGTAAGAGCAACGATATTTAAAATCTTTTTATTCATCTTTGTATAGTATGCGACTTCATCTTTTACACTGATGCTTAATGAATCTACTTGTGAGCGTATTTGGTCTATTTTGCTCATATCAAGATTAAGAGCTGCAATTTCAGCTTGTAACTCTTTTGGAAATGAGCTTAAATCAAGAGTTGAAGTATAAGTCGTGAGTTCACTGTTTCTCTTTGTTGTTAAAACTCTTTGTTTAGGTAAAATATCTGAAAATTTTGTACCTTTTGAACCAAGATAACCGGCACTTGCACCTCTTTCTTTTTGTGTTTCATGAATTAACAAAGAGAGCTTTTGTGAAAGTATATTTAACTCTTTTGCCTGAGATATGACGGATCTGTCATGATATGCTTTATTTGTGGTAAGTGCAATAATAATCAGAGCAAAAGATACAACGATTACAGCTATAAGATTTAGTTTATATTTGATGCTCATACTACGCCTTTCTAGCCTTAAAAGTTGAAGCTAGATTTAAATCTGTAATCAGATGCATAAGCTGCTCATTGCCTATGCGCATTTCCACATTTATATTGTCTTTTAGAATCAGTTTATTAAAATATCCGATTACTGAAGAAGTTATAGAGAGAGAATCAATTATATTTATTGTTATATTTTTGTGCTGAGTGACTACACTGTCAATAACACGCTTGATTTCAGCGAAATCATTAATACTTTTTATGTTTCCCGAGATATCGATAATATTTGAAGATGATGTGATTTCCATAGCGTTTAGGCTCCTAGTTGTTGTATAATTTAGTTTAGTTTATTACTATAATTATTAATCTTTTATAAAATCATTGATTTTTGTTAACCATTCATTCATCTTCTTCTCATAACCGTTATTATTTAGTTTTACAAATTTCATAGGCTTTGATAAGTAGTCTTGTTTTACATAACCGCCAAAATCATGCGGATATAGATAATTCTCATTTCGTTGGGTTATATTTTTTGGGATTTCGAGCATCACTCCGTCATTAACTGCTTTTAATGCGGAGTTTATTGCTAAATATGCGGAGTTTGATTTTGGAGATGCACAGAGGTAAATCACTGCTTGGGCCAATATGATCCTTGCTTCGGGATAGCCGATTTTTGAAACACTTGTTAGTGCCGATGTTGTCAGTGTCAAAGCTTGAGGATTCGCATTTCCAATATCTTCACTGGCTAGTATGACAAGTCTTCTTGCTATAAAATCAGCACTCTCGCCGCCGTCTATCAACCTTGCTAGATAGTAGATGCCTGCATCCATGTCTGAGCCTCTGATTGACTTTATCATGGCACTTGTGAGATCATAATGAACACCTGCTTCACTGCTTCCCGTACTTAGAGCATTTGGTCTGAGTGATTTTAAAATATCTAGCGTTATGTTAGTATCTATGTTAGATGCAAACTCCAGAAGTTTCAACATTGCACGGGCATCTCCGCCGCTACTTGCGATGAGATACTCTTTTGCATCTGCGTCACATTTTAGGTCTGCATGAATAAGAGCTTTTTCTAAAAGGGTTGAAAGTGCTTCATTGTTTATATATTTAAGCTCAAAAAGCATAGAGCGGGAACGGATTGCCGATGTTAAAGAAAAGAAAGGATTTTCAGTAGATGCGCCTATGACTAAAACAGAATTATTTTCCATAACAGGCAGTAAGACTTCTTGCTGGTTTTTAGCGAGTCTGTGTACTTCGTCTATGAAAAGAAGAGGTCTTTGAAGAGCATTTTTGTATTGGTCAAATATTTTACGGAGTTGTTCTATCTTTAGTGAAGTCGCATTGAACTCGTAAAAGGGCAGGTCCATAGTCTTTGCGATGATTCTTGCTATGGAAGTCTTTCCGCATCCGGCGGGACCATAGAAAAAACTATGTCCCAAGGCAAACTTTTCACATAAAACTCTAAGCGGAGCTTCTTTTGCACTTAGGTGTTCCTGACCTATTAAGTCATCGAAAGAGCCGGGTCGTAGCAGATGCGTGAAGTCCACTTTATTTTGCTCGCTCTCGCTCTTTTTTGTCTGATTCTTTCATGAATGTATATAAAGCTGAGTATTCACTTCTGCTTAAAAATCTAACTTTGCCTGTTGGAAGATTATTTAGTTCTACCTCTGCAAAACTGATACGCTTAAGGTCGGCTACTTCAGCACCGAAGTGTGCAAAAAATCTTCTGATTTCTCTGTTTTGACCTTCTGATATTGCTATTTTAAGTACTGAGTAGTTATGTTCATTCTTCTGTATCTTATAACCTAAAAAAGGTGCAAAAGTCATTGAAGTTACTTTTGAGTGGGTATGTCCGCCGGCAGTAGCATCTAGAAGTTCAAGCCCATTCATCATGGCATCTTCCATCTCGGAAGTCACTTCACCTTTAATCTTGACTTTATAGATTCTCTCAAGGTTGGAGTTCATCAATGCGCTTGCTATCTTTGAAGCATCCGTTAAAAGTAGAACACCCTCAGTCGCGTAGTCGAGTCTGCCGACAGGAATAAAGTGTTTGTATTTTTTCTCTAAAGAGTCATAAATAGTCTTTCTGCCTCTTGGGTCGCTCTTAGTTACAAGCTCGCCTTTTGGTTTGTTATAGACAATAACCGTATATTTATCTCTTGGAGTAATCTGTTTACCGCTTACGTAGACGATGTCTTCTTTTTCATCTACCTGAGTTGCAGGGTTGTCCTGTATCTCACCGTTTACTCTTACGTAACCATCTTGTATAGCTTTGTCCGCTTCACGGCGTGAGTAGCTTGAATGGTGTGCAATGTACTTGTTTAATCGCATCATTATGATATGCCTTTTTCTATAAGCGTATGAATATGTAGTACGCCTTTTATCTTTTTATTTTTGTCTGTTACTACTAAAAGTTGTATCTTCATCTCTTCGATGATCACAAGAGCCTCACTGGCAAGAGTGTTTTCATCATCTAGTGTTCTTGGATTTTGAGTTGCATATTTTAAAACATTGTCTTCAAGTGAAAAGTTATCTTGCAAAAGTGCACGACGTATATCACCGTCACTTACCAAAGCTACAAGTCTGTTATCTTCATCTGCTATAAGAACCGTACCTAAACGGCCTTGGCTGATTTCAATGATGGCTTCTTTTACTTTTGTATCTTTTGAGACTATTGGCAAATTGTCTTTTTTCATAAGATCGCTTACTTTTACAAACAGTTTTTTGCCAAGTGCTCCACCGGGGTGAAAAGAGGCAAAATCACTCTTTTTAAAGTTTCTTGCCTTCATCAGACAAATAGCTAAAGCATCGCCCAGTGCTAAAGTAAGTGTAGTAGAACTTGTAGGTGCTATATCAAGCGGACAAGCCTCTTTTTCTACAATAACATCAATAACTACATCACTATATTTTCCGAGCGTCGAGTTTTGATTTCTCGTCATACCTATAAGAGGTGTTTTAAATCTTTTGATATGAGGTAAAATAGAACTGAGTTCTTCACTTTCTCCGCTGTAACTTATTGCAATAACTACATCATTTTCGCTGATCATTCCCAAATCACCATGAAGTGCTTCTGTAGGATGCAGAAAAAAACTAGGAGTGCCTGTTGACGCAAAAGTTGCTGCCATCTTAGCACCGATAAGTCCGCTTTTACCGACACCCGTAACCACAAGTTTGCCTTTACATGCAAGAACCGTCTCTACGGCTTTGTCAAATGCATCACCCATGTTTTTGGATGCCAACAGCAGTGTTTGAGCTTCAATATTTAAAGTTTCTTGTGCAATCTCTTTATAATTCATAATGTGATTATACCGTTTTTAGCTTCATAAGATATAATTCGCGTATGAAAAAGATAGTAATATTATTTAGCGGCGATGGTTTCAATGCCCAAAACATAGTAAAAAAGTTACATGAAAAAGAGTGTTATGTAGCGTGTGGAATCACAAATAAAAGAGATGCAAAAGGTCTTGATAAACTTCAAAAGCTATCAGTAAAAACAGATGTCTTGGAACATACTGAGTTTGACTCAAGAGAAAAGTTCGATGAAGAGCTTGTAAGACTAGTAAACTCTCATGAGCCTGATCTTGTAGTTTTGAGCGGATTTATGAGAATATTAAGTGAAGTATTTACCTCAAAGGTAAAGGCAATAAACCTGCATCCGTCTCTGCTTCCAAAATTCAAAGGCGCAAGAGCTATTGAGAGAAGTTTTGAGAGCGATGAAGAGGAATGCGGAGTAAGCGTTCACTATGTAAGCAGCGAACTTGACGGCGGTGAGATTATCTTGCAAAAGAGTTTTCTCAGAGAAGATAACGAGACTTTAGATAGTTTTTCTGCTAAGATTAAAGCAATAGAATATGAAATAATGCCAGAGGCAATAGTTGAGGTTCTTACTAGGAGTTAAAGATGCAAAAGCTGTTTGAAGAAGTAGGTTCATTGGATAAGAGATGTTACGAAGAGTTTGACTTAACTGAAGATATCTTGATGGAGCATGCTGCACAAGGCATGGCATCTTATATTCAAAACAATTTTGCTAAAAATTCCAAAGTAACAATAGTTTGCGGAAGCGGAAATAACGGTGCAGACGGCATCGCCTGTGCAAGACTTCTTCACGGTGACTTTGATGTTAGCATCTACTACGCAAAAGAGCCAAAATCTCAGATGGCACTTCTTCAACAAAAACGTGCAGATGCCATAGGCGTAAAAAACACCAAAGAGATAAAAGATTCAGATGTTTTAATAGATGCTATTACCGGTACTGGTTTTAACGGTGAGTTTAGCAGTGAGTTAAAAGAGTTGATAGAATCAATGAACGCACTTGAAGCTTTTAAGATTGCTTGTGATGTTCCAAGCGGGTATAAGTTTTTTGCAGACGTTACCCTTACTATGGGAGCACTAAAAAAAAATATGTTTTTAGATGCCTTCAAAGAGTTCGTAGGAAAAATAGAAGTCTTGGATTTGGGTGTAACCAGAGAGATTTACGAGCGTGAGACTAACTGGCATCTGTTGGATTTTGATGACTTGAGACTTCCCACAAGAGAGCTTAAAAACACGCACAAAGGAAGTTTCGGGCATCTGGCTTTAGCATGTGGGACAAAAAGCGGTGCAAGCATCTTAAGTGCCAGAGCCGCTCTTAGGTTTGGAGCCGGTCTTGTAACGCTTGTGGGTTATGAGAATGAGCAAATTCCTCATAGCATTATGTATTCGCATGAGCTTCCTTATAACACGACAGCCTTAGCTATTGGAATGGGATTAGGTGATGAGTTTAGTGACGAAGAATTAGATGAATTTTTAGATAGTTCTCTGCCTCTTGTCGCCGACGCAGATATTTTTCATATGCCGATAGTCACGCAGATTTTAAAAAGAAAAAATGTTGTCTTGACCCCGCATGCAAAAGAATTTAGCGCTCTTTTAAAACAAGTAGGGCTTGCAGATATAAGTGTCGAGGAACTGCAAAAATACAGATTCAAGTATGTGGAACTTTTTACAAGTGTTTATCCGAATGTTACACTTCTTTTAAAAGGTGCAAATGTAATAATTGCTAAAGGCAAAGATTTTTTTATAAACCCTCACGGTACGTCTTCTCTTGCAAAAGGCGGAAGCGGGGATGTTTTAAGCGGACTTATAGGAGCACTTTTGGCACAAGGATATGATAGTCTTGAAGCCGCAAAGAACGCTTCGCTTGCACACACAAGATTAGCACAAAGTTACAGTGGTGCTGATTTTTCTCTTACACCGGATGATTTGATTATGCAGATAGGTAAGCTATAAGATTTCTTATGTTATAAATCAGTCATTAATAAAAAAGGCACAAAAGTGCAAAGGTTACAAACCTGTTAAAATTTAGTGTTAAATTAAGGAATATATGAGATGGATAATATCTTAAAAATCGGAAAATATGAGCTTGGTTCTCGTCTAATAGTCGGTAGTGGAAAATATGCAGACTTTGAGACTACGAAAGAAGCGACTTTAGCATCTGGAAGTGAACTAATTACTGTTGCTGTTCGTCGTCTAAACATCACAGACCCGGATAAAGAGAATCTTCGCGATACTTTTGCCGGAACAAATGTTAAGTTTTTGCCAAACTCTGCAGGATGTGTTACAGCCGAAGAAGCTATTACTACATTTCGCCTGATGCGTGAGGCTACGGGGATTGACTTAATCAAACTAGAGGTAATCGGGGATACTCAAAAAACTCTTTATCCTGATGTTTTAGAGACGATAAAAGCTTGTGAGATTTTGGCTAAAGATGGTTTTACTATTATGTCTTATACTTCAGATGACCCGATAATGGCAAAAAGACTTGAAGATGCAGGTTCCCATGCTATCATGCCTTTGGCTGCTCCTATCGGCTCAGGTCTTGGTATTCAAAATCCTTACAATATAGTTTTCATTCGTGAGGCTGTAAGTGTTCCAGTAATCGTAGATGCGGGAATCGGTTGTGCTTCAGATGCAGCTTATGCAATGGAGCTCGGGGCTGAGGGTGTTTTAACTAACACAGCTATCGCTCAGGCACAAAACCCTATGATTATGGCTCAGGCTATGAAACATGCAGTTATCGCAGGCAGGATGAGTTACCTCTCGGGTAGAATCCCTAAACGTCCATATGCAACTGCATCTTCTCCAATAGATGGAATGATACAGTTTTAATAGTCCGAAAAAGGAAGTAATTCCTTTTTCTTCGCTAAAGCCGCTGAGGCTACTCATCGTGGAGAATGCCATTGGTTAGCATTCCTAAAAGCTAAACTCCTTTGGAGTTAGAGTTCTTCTTTGATTTAGTATCTTCTACTTAACAACTACTTGGTTTCTACCTTTTTCTTTTGCTTCATATAATGCTTTATCTACTCTTTTTATGAAGGACTCTTCACTTTCATTATGTCTATACTCTGTAACACCAAGTGATATAGTAAGTCTTCCGACAATAGCAAAGGTATATTCCTCGACTGCGACTCTTAATTTCTCTGCAAGAATGGAAGCAATAGCGGCATCTGTAGATTGAAGTGTAACCATAAATTCTTCTCCACCCCATCTTGCAGCAATATCGTTTGCACGGGTAACCGATTTGATAATCTTAGCTATGTCGACAAGAACCTTATCTCCAACATCATGTCCGTAAGTGTCATTAACAAGTTTAAAATTGTCTATGTCTAAAAAGATTATGGACAGAGGAGAAGCAATAGCATGCGAGAGTGCCATCTCTTTATCTAGAACATCGTTTAGTTTACTTCTGTTAAAGAGTTTTGTCAAAGGGTCTGTAGAAGCCATATGCTCAAGCTCTTTAATCTTTTCATACTCATTTGTTATCTCATCAAATGTAATTAAGTAGAGTGTTCTATCGTCTGTTCTTACTTCTTTTGCGTAGGGTCTGAAGTATCTAAACTCACCATTTTTTTGTATACGTACTTTTAAGTTTTTAGAGTCTTGTTCTTTTTTTAGATACTCAATCCAGTGGACACCGTTATTGTAAGTCTGTATAAAATCTTTGTTATTATCGATTTTATCAAACATATCAGAGAGGTATTGATAACTGTTTTTAAACTCAACAATTGATGAATAACCTGTAAATTCCAAGATCGTTTTATTTGCATAAATAATATTTTGACCATCTGCAAGAACAATAAAACTGGCATCTGTATCTATTATCTGTTGTAAAAGCTGTTTTGTGGATTCTATCTCTTTTGTTCTTCTGTTTACTTCACTCTGTAGTTTTTCATTTTGTTTTAGTTGCTTATATATAAGAAGTATGATACTAAGTAGAAAAAATACAACAAAGACTTTTAAAATAAGAGCTCTGTTTTTAATAGACGAAGCAACAGCATCATACTCGGTAGAGTCTAAGTTGATGCTGATTCCGCCTCTTACATCACCGAGTTTATAACCTTGATGTTTGTGACAAGGCAAGCAAGCTTTTGTCGTGACTAATGCACCCATATAATTAAAGTTAGAGTTTTTATCTATCTCGTAGTACTCTTTTTCACCAGTTTTTCCTATGTACTTTAAAGCTCTCTCTTCAAAAGGAGTGGCTTTGTTATGCGGGTTTATGGGAATCAGACTTGTTATGCGAAAGTGGAAACCTTTTATGTTTGAGATTTCTGATAGTTGTCTGGTCATCCAGGCAGGATTTATTTTTATAAGTGTTAAGTTTTCATCTACTTTGAGAGTGTTGTTTTTTAGATATGGATTCGGTTTTTGACCTTCAAGAGGTTTGACATATACACCGCCGTAAGTTGCATTCCATTTTCTAGTATTTACTTGGTCTTTAAAGTGAGTTTGGGCTTGGTTTACGAGTATCTGTTTTTGAAGTTCTATTCCCTTTTCGCTAAAAACATCAATAGGATAAAAAAGTGTTAGAGTCGAGATGATAAAAATAGTACAAAGTACTATGTATTTGTTTAATTTACTCATAGTTACTAATTTTAACCAATAGTATTATTACTTTTTCTTAAATGTCTATATTCTTTGATAGGTGCGTCATAAGTAGAAGTTGCCCCATACCTTCAAAGAACTTATCAACTCCCATATCCTTGGCATCTAAGGCTTTTTGCAAGGCAGCATAAAAAACCAATTGAGATTCTTCAGATGCTTGCATAAAAGTATCTATAATGTACTCAAAAGTCATAGTATGAACTTCTCCATTTACGTCAAAGTCTATACTGGAGTTTGCATCTATGCCTTCATCAATTAATATTTGTTTACACTGTCTTGTAATCTGATTCATGATTATAAAACTCCCATTAGAGATAACATAACAACAAACATAGCTATTGGAGTAATGTAGCGAAGTGAGAAGTACCAAGCCTCAAATGCAAAACCTAGCTGGGGTTTTAGGATTGATTCTACTCTCTGCTTTTCAATAACAAAACCGACAAACACAGCCATTATCAATCCACCCATAGGAAGCATGATAGCCGCTGTCACATGGTCTACCCAGTCAAAGAAGTTTTTATCTCCCCATGTAAGAGCTTCTTTGTAACCGTCAATATTTGAAAGCAGGGCAACTATTCCGATAAGGTAAAAGAAAAGACCCATTGCCACAGAAGATGTTAATCTACTCCAGTTAAATCTGTCTATGAAGTACTGAACCATAGGTTCTACAAGTGATACCGAAGACGTAAGGCCTGCAAAAGCAAGAGCTAAAAAGAATAAAACTGCAAAGAAATTACCAATGATGCCCATTTCATAAAATGCTGCAGGCAGTGAGATAAAAACTAGACCCGGACCTTTTGCAGGACCTGCTCCATACTGATAAAGAAATGTAAAGAGCATGAGTCCTGCAACAATTGCTATGGCGGTATCTAAAAAAACAACCCAAAAAGCATTTTGAACAAGATTTGAGTTTTTCTCCATCGAAGCTGAATAAGTCATTATGGCACCCATACCGAGAGAGAGAGTAAAAAATGCATGACCGACGGCGGTTACAAAGGCATCAGAATCTATTTTAGACCAGTCTGCTGCAAACATAAAGTCAACCGCTCTGCCAAATGAGTCAAGTGTTACAGCATAAGCGAACATTCCAACTAGTATAAGCATAAGAGTAGGCATTAAAACTACATTTATTTTTTCAATACCGCCTTTTATACCTTTTGTTAAAACATGAGTTATCCATATAAATGCAAGAGTATGATAAAAGAGTTGTGTCCAGATATCGGTATGAAGCATAGCGTTAAATGTTGTCTCAGCTTCTTTTACGGTTGCAGGAAGATAAGACAGAGACGTAACTATATAGTGAAATATCCATCCTATGACGACGGAGTAGAAGATCATAATAAAAAGACCTGCCAAACCTTGAAAACCACCGAATTTCCACAGTTTTTTATTTCTAGGGGCTAACTCTTCAAAAGAAGTTACACTGTCTTTTCTTCCCATATAACCGATTAGCATCTCGGCAATCATTATAGAAAAACCAATCAGTAAAACCGTAATGAGATAAATTAGAACAAATGCTCCGCCGCCATATTCTCCTGCAATATATGGAAATTTCCATATATTTCCAAGTCCAACTGCACTTCCCGCTGCAGCTAAAATAAACCCAATTCTACTAAATCTTGCTATTTTCATCTGTTACAATCCCTTTAAACAGAAGCAATTATACTAGAAAAAATAAATATATAAAAGAATTGCATAAAAACCATTGACATTTAAAAAGTTATTGACTATAATTTCGCCTCATTAATCAGCTTAAAGCTTGGTTTTTGTGTAGGTCGGGGTGTAGCTCAGTATGGTTAGAGTACCTGGTTTGGGACCAGGGGGCCGAAGGTTCGAGTCCTTTCACCCCGACCACTTTTATATTTACAAAAAATATGGTGAGATTAGCTCAGTTGGTTAGAGCACTGGTTTGTGGTGCCGGGGGTCGCGGGTTCGAATCCCGTATCTCACCCCATATAACAAATAAATATAAAACTTTTAAAATAACAATAATAAATGATAGTAGCGTTCGTGGCTCAACTGGATAGAGTTTCGGATTTCGGCTCCGAGGGTTATAGGTTCGAATCCTATCGGGCGTACCATTTTTTATGCTGAATGTGCGTCCTTAGCTCAGCTGGATAGAGCAATGCCCTTCTAAGGCATAGGCCAAAGGTTCGAATCCTTTAGGGCGTACCACTGACACATGGTAATCTAACTTTTTTTTAAGAAAAGTAAGATACAATGTCGAACTTTTATTTATGTTAACAATCACATGCGGATGTGGTGAAATTGGTATACACGCCAGACTTAGGATCTGGTGCCGCAAGGCGTGGAGGTTCAAGTCCTCTCATCCGCACCACTCATGCAAAACTTCAATTAAAAATTATCAACAAACTCTTTAAATTCATCTATCTCTATAGGTTTTGAAAAAAAGTACCCTTGTATTTTATTACAGTGTAAATATTTTAAAGTATCTATATGCTCTTGTGTCTCAGAACCCTCCGCAATCACATCTTTGCCTAATGCCCTAGCCATAGCGATAATTGTAGCTACAATAGACTTGTCGTCTTCATCTTTATCAATATCAAGAACAAAACTACGGTCTATTTTAATAGTTTGTGCAGGTAGTTTTTTAAGATAGCTCAGTGATGAGTAGCCTGTTCCAAAATCATCAATAGAGAGTTTAAAACCTCTATAATGCAACTCATTTAAAATATTTAGAGCATTATCTATGTCACTCATAATATGTGACTCTGTAATCTCTAGTTCAACGTAACTTTTCTCAATACTAATTTCATTAACAATAGAGCAAATGTCATCTATGAATTTTTCATTTTCCAACTGCTTGTTAGATACGTTTATGGATACAGTTAGCATATGACCTGATTCATGTAGTGCTTTTGTGTCCATTAAAGCCTGTTTTGCTACCCAGAGACCAATACTGTATATCTGTCCTGTTTCTTCTAAGATACTAATAAATTTATCTGGCCTAACAAGCCCCATTTTTGGGTGTCTCCATCGTATTAATGCTTCCATGCCGTAAACCATTTTTGTTTCAAGGTTGATTTTCGGTTGATAAACTAGAAAGAACTCGTTGTTACTAATAGCATTGCGTAAACTATCTTCTATAAAGAGTCTTTCTGTGATTTTTTCATTCATTGATTGTTTGAAAAATTTAAAGTTATTTTTTCCGGAAGCTTTTACTTGATACATTGCAGTATCAGCTGCTTTAATCAGTTCATCGTAGTTTTCTCCATCATCAGGATATATACTTATTCCCATACTTACGCCGGTATAAATATCTTTATTTTCTAAAAGTATAGGGGCTTCAAATGCTGCAATTATTTTTTCAGCAATTGGCACAATATCCAGAATCGAGCTTACATCTTCTAGTAAAACTGTAAACTCATCTCCACCTAAACGAGCAAGCGTGTCTTGTTCTCTAAGTATGCCTTTGATACGCTTTGCAACTTCAACTAAAAAAATATCTCCCGTAAAATGACCGAGTGTATCATTGACGTTCTTAAAATTATCCATATCTATAAAGATTATTGCCAGTTTTTGCTTGTTACGCTTTGCAAATGGTATTCTATTAAGCACACGTTCTTCAAAAAGAAACCTATTTGGAAGCTCAGTAAGTGCATCAAAATATGCAAGATTGTGTATAAGCTTTTCTTGTTCTTTTTTCTTGCTGATATCGTTTGCTATGGAGATATAATTTGTTAAAGCACCTTCATCGTTGTAAAGAGCGATAATATTGACTTCGGATACATATCTTTCGGAATTTTTTTTACGGTCTATAATCTCACCGCTCCATTGACCTTTTAGCTTTATCTCTTCCCACATTTGTTTATAAAACTTTTCATCATGCCAACCGGAACTAAATATTTTTGGTGTTTGTCCTTTTATTTCCTCAGAGGTATACCCTGTGATATTTGTAAATGCTTCATTTACTTTGAGTATACGTTGATTAGCATCTGTAATCACAACTCCATCACTCATTTTTGAAAAAACTTCAGATGCCAGCATAAGTTCGTTTTGGACAGCTTTTTGTTTTGTTATATCATGAACTGTTCCAATAGAGCGTAAGACATTACCATCACTGTCAAATTCATGCTCGCATCTCTCTTCAACAAATCCTATTTCACCATTTTTGCGGATAATACGGTGTGTTATATAATAACCTTCTTTTTGTGCTATTGAGTCTGTATAAGCACTGTTTACAAGTTCAACATCATCAGGGTGGATATATTTTAAAAATGCTTCATAAGTCGCGCCAAACTCTTGAGGCTCTAATCCAAATATACGATAGACTTCATCTGACCAAAAAAGAGTGTTTGTGATTAAGTTGAGTTCCCAGTGACCAATATGAGCCAACTCTTGTGCTTTGTTTAGTCCATATTTTAATTCTTTTAAGTATTCTTTTTCTTCAACTAATTCGGTTATATCCCAAAATATTCCAATGACGGCAACTACTTTGCCATTTGAGTAGAGAGGTTTTTTTACTGTTCTGATTTTTCTATATTCGCCATTTATGAAGATAGTTTCTACAGTGTCAATAATTTGTGCATTTTTGAGTACACAAGCATCATCATCGCGGTATTTTTGTGCAATCTCTTTTGGAAAAAAGTCTAAATCATTTTTACCAATGATAGAAGAAATATCTTCACCGATTAAATCTGCATAAGCAGTGTTTGCAAAAAGATATTTGGAATCATAATCTTTAACAAAGATGTGTTGTTCCAATGAGTTAAGTATCAGATCACTGTCAATGAAGTTATTCAAACAATCTCCTATTTATTTATATGAGTATACATAAGCCCATTCTATCAAGTTAGTAATTAATGTTTCTTTTAATGTTTTGATGCGTTATTTGTTCTGAGTAAAATGCTTTACATATCAATAATGTTTATAATTACTAAAAATTCAATTATTGGAATTAGTTTAAAATATTGTCTGTAAAAAACATAAAACTATATGCTATTTGTGAAAAATCATAAAAAACAGGCTAAATTACTAAATAAAATATATATCAATATTAAGATATACTTTTAAAAATATATTTAGGATTAATAATGTCTAAAAGATCAGCTACAGACCAAGAAGCTCTGGATTATCATGAATTTCCACAACCTGGAAAAATATCAGTTGAGACTACAAAAACTGTAGACACCCAACAAGACTTGTCACTTGCGTATACTCCGGGCGTTGCAATTCCATGTTTAGAAATCGAGAAGAATCCTGATGATGCTTACCGATATACAGCCAAAAAGAACTTGGTGGCAGTTATCTCAAACGGAACAGCAGTTCTTGGACTTGGAAATATAGGAGCCTTAGCATCTAAGCCTGTTATGGAAGGTAAGAGTGTGTTGTTTAAAAATTTTTCAGGACTTGATTGTTTTGACATAGAAGTAGATACTGAGAGTATAGACAGATTTTGTTCGGTCGTTACCGCAATAGCTCCTACCTTTGGCGGAATTAATTTAGAAGACATAAAAGCACCTGAGTGTTTTGAGATAGAGAGACGCTTGGTCGAAGAGTTAAATATTCCCGTAATGCATGATGATCAGCATGGAACGGCAGTTATTTCTGCTGCGGGGATTATCAATGCCTGTGAAGTTACACACAGAAAAATAGAAGATTTGAAGGTAGTTGTTGTCGGTGCAGGTGCGGCAGCAATATCATGTGCGAGACTTTATAAAAAACTTGGAGTCAGAGAGATATATATGCTTGATTCCAAAGGTGTTATTCATAACGGAAGAAGTGACTTAAACGCTTTTAAAAGAGAATTCTGTGCAGGAGGATATATGACTCACTCAGAAGTTTTTGAGTGTGCTGATGTCGTTGTTGGTCTATCTCGTCCTGGAACATTCAGTGTTGAAGATATTAAAAGTATGGCAAATGAGCCTATAGTATTTACTCTGGCAAACCCGACACCTGAAATATTTCCGGAAGAAGTCATGAAAGCAAGGCCGGATGCCGTAGTGGCAACAGGGCGCAGTGATTTTGATAATCAGGTCAATAATGTTTTGGGATTTCCATTTATTTTTAGAGGAGCTATGGATGTCCGTGCCTGTAAGATAAATGATGAAATGAAAATAGCCGCTGCATATGCACTGGCAGATTTAGCACGTAGTGAAGTACCAAAATATCTCAATGAGTTATATGGTAAAAAGATAAAATTTGGTAAGAACTACCTGATTCCTAAACCGTTTGATAAAAGACTTATAGTAGAAATCTCCAGTGCGGTGGCGCAGGCAGCCATAGATAGCGGTGCATCTTTTATGAAAGGTTTTGATATAAAAGCTTACAGAAAAGAGCTGGCAAAAATATTATAATAATCTAAATAACTACTTCGTCATTTTCCAGAGGTCTCTCTAGCGGTTTGCTGAAGTAGTATCCTTGAGCATACTCGATACCAATCTCACGCAGTATTATTGCCACTTCCCTTGTCTCGACAAATTCAGCAACATTTTGCATATTCATCCCGTTTGAAAACTTGTGAATACTTGTGAGCATATGAAGTTTTTTATCATCCGTTTCAATCTCACTGACGATAGATCCATCGATTTTTACTATATCTATATCAAGGTTTGAGAAATATGAGAAGTTTGAGTAGCCGGTACCAAAATCATCTATAAGGATTTTTGAACCGAATTCATGTAGTCGTGCTATAAAATCTTGAACTATTTTTAAGTTTTGTATATTTTCAGATTCAAGTAGTTCAATGTCTAATCTGTTTGCCACATCAGGGTTAGCAGACAGTGTTTCAAAGAGCATCTGAGTTAATTTAGTATCAAGCATATCTATCATTGAGATATTTATAGAAAATCTGTACTTGGGGTATTCTTTTGCCATAGTAAGAGTTTTTTCTATCATCGTTTTAGTTATAAAGTGATAGTAAGAACTCTTTTTGGATATGTTTAAAAATTTATCCGGTGTTAAAAATGTACCGTCACCTAGCTTTAACCTAACCAGAGCTTCATATTTCTCTATTTTAGATGTTTTTAGATTGATTATTGGCTGAAAAAATGGAACGATTCTATTTTCTTTTACCGCACTTTTTATAAGCTCTACAGTATTCATGTTTTGTTTTACGTCTGTCTTAATATTTAAATTGTCGTTATATTCCAAAATTCTTTTAGTATGGTCTTTTTTTAGTAACTTCAGTGCCAAGTCTGTGTTTTCTAAAATCGGAGCAATAGAGTTACTTGCAATACTTACCAATAGATGCAGAGTTAAATCATAAACATTAAAATCATGATTTGATATTTTTTCTTCAAGATTATAGGCAATATCCAAGGCTTTTTTATTTGATATATTGCTAAATAAAATTCCAAATTCATCACTGCCTAGGCGGTATATGCAGGTTTTGGGTGCATGAATAAATTCTTCTTTTAATATTTGTGCTAACTCTTTTAGTACAATATTTCCTACATCGTTCCCATATATATCGTTGATATATTTAAAACCGTCTATATTTATAAGGAGAAGATGGGGTTTTTTAGTCTTTTGTAACTGGTCCTCAAAAGCTTTTCTATTGTGCAGATTTGTCAGTTGGTCATATATCAGAGAGTGTTTAAGTGAAGCACTTGTTTCTTGGAGTTTTTTATTTTCTTTTAAATATTTGACAAATAAAATTATAATCAAAAAGAGAGATGAGATAAACACACTAAACAAAATAAGGGCAAAGATATCAAGTGCTTTGAAATCATTAAGCGCTACTGTAGAAAACTCTTGTTTTATCTTTTTTATATAGAGAAGTAAATTATTTTGAAGAACACTCTTTGTTGTTTTTATGAATATTGGGTATTTAGTTATAAGAAATTTTGAATGAAGATTAAAGGTCTCAATAAACTTTTGTGTTTGTATATTTTTAGATTCATCTTTTAGCAAAAAATTATCGTGATTAATATAGTCGATATCCTGCATTCTTTTTGCATCATTAAAATGGTTTAAAATCTTTGTCGCTTGTAAAAAAAGGTCTCTGTCTTCTTTATGCAAAAAAGCAGCACTTTCTATATGTCTGCTTAAAAATATCAAAGAGTTTTTTATAGCGGCATTTAGCATTAGATACTCTTCAATATTTTGTAGATTTAAGAATAGATGCTGTCTAAGTGAGTCTATATCTTTTTTTGTTTTTTCATAAGTGTTGTTTTTTAGCAAATAAGAGTCTTGCAAATTTTTATAGTCATCTTCGAGTTTGTTTATAGTAGCTGAGATCTCATCTTGGTTGTGATATGAATAGATAGAATTTTGTAGTATTAGATGTTCCAAATGAGAGTGGGAATACTCCAAAGAGTTGACAGAAAGAAGAAACTCTCTGTGGTTTTTTGTAAAGTTCTTTTGGATTATGTAAAAGTAAACAATGGCAATAGAAGAAATTACTCCAATACCTAAAACCACAAACATAAGTTTTTTTAGTTTCATTTTTCTTCCAGTATTTTAGGCAGCTCTCCATCAAGAGACTTTAAAAAGGCTACGATTTTATCAATTTCTTCATCTTTGATCTGTATTCCCAAATTATATTTTGCCATTGTTCTCACCGCTTCTTTTAAGGTCTTGGCACTTGCATCGTGAAAGTATGGTGTCGTTTTGTTTATATTTCTTAGAGTCGGAACTTTAAATACATTTTTGTGGTCTTGTTTGTTTGTTATTTTACTTCTGTCCGGGTAGTCTTTTTGGAGTTCGTAGTCTACAAATGTTCCCATTTTCTGAAATGAGTTACCGCCTATGTTGATTCCATTATGACAAGTGATACATCCGTTTTGTTTAAAAAGTACGTAACCTTCTTTCTCATCTTTTGTAAGTTGAATCTCGCCTCTTAAAAATCTATCAAACCTTGAATTCGGTGTTGTAAGAGCATTCTCAAATTCCACGATTGCTTCAAGAACCTGTTTGTAAGAAATTTTAGAAGTTCCATATACCGAGTTGAATAATTTTTGATACTCTTTGGAATCATTAAGCCTTTCCTCAACGGCCTCGGCATTCATATTATGCTCTGCCGGATTATTTATGGGACCTTGGGCTTGTTGAAATAAGTTTTTTGCACGCCCGTTCCAGAACTGTCTAAAGTTATATTTTGAGTTTAAAACAGTAGGTGATTGTATATTGCCTTTTTTGTCTGCAAAACCGCTTGATACACTATTAGAATCTGCTCCGCCATCAAAAACATTATGGCAGCTAATACATGCCGTTGAGTTGTCTTTAGAAAGAATTGTGTCAAAAAACAGCTTCTGACCAAGTTTTGCCTTCTTCATATCTACTTTAGTATTCAGAGGAATGGGTGAAATCGGCTCACCAGCGTATATTGTTGTTGTAAAAAATAATAGTAAAAATGTCTTTATCATAGAGACATTTTAGCGTAATTTTGTCAATAAGTGACAAATTTGTAAAAAAGAGAGAGACCTTTTTTGGATTTTTGGTCTAAATCGTACGATATATACGAAAGATAGTGCAGTATGTCTTTTTTTGAAATTTCTGTTCTTTGTGATGCTTCGCCAAGAAGATATTGCGGTATTTTTACTTTTTGTTTTAGGAATTGTTTTTCAATCTTTTTGTAGAGTTGTTTGTCTTTGTGGTAACAAAGAACGGCAAAAACAAATGGCAGATTATATTTTTTGTTCCATTGAGCGGCTAAGTCTATATGAGGTTTGCCTTGAAGGTAGTGTTTTAGTGCTTTGTCCCCTATGAGAACTTTTCCTTGGACTCCCAAAACACGGGCAAGAATATTTGAAGTGGCTGATTCCACATCTTTTTCATTTTTTACATCCGGGACTATTATTACGCTGAGAACTTCTTTTTTTGCAATGATCCCTAAGTTTACATGTCTTTGTTTTTTTGCATGTATGCTTGAAATAAAAGCTGCATCTACACTGCGGGATAAGAATTTTTTATTTACTTTTGCAGGGACACCGCGTTTATAGTGCATACTCATAGCTTGTTGAGAACTTTTTGTGAAGCGTTTCATAAAAACATGAAAAGGTAGTAGGTTTAAATACTCAATTTTTCCAAAAACCAAATGTAACTCCAAAATAAATTGACTGAAATTATACATCACTTAACTTATCTTAGATATAATCGCTGAAACAAATATAGTTTTGGAGTCTACATTATGGTTAAAGTAGAATTTTTAGGTCCTATTCAAAAAGAACCTTTAGAATTAGAAATTACAAATTTAAACGAGTTAGCAACGATATTACAAGATGATCCTCAGATGAAAGAATGGTTGGAAAATTCAGCAGTAGCGGTAAATGACACGCTTGTCAGCAGCAGAGATTTTGCTTTAAAAGACGGTGACAAAGTGGCACTTTTACCTCCAGTCTGCGGAGGTTGATAGATGCTATACCTTTATGACGAACCTTTGGATGTACCGACTATTTTAAAAGAATGGTACGAGCAGGAAGCGACTAGTAATTATGGAGCATATATTCCATTTGTAGGAACTGTAAGAAGTGAAGATGACATAGACGGTCTGAGTTTTGATATCTATGAGCCAATCTTAGAGAAGTGGTTTAATGATTGGGTGGATAAAGCAAAAGCAAGAGGTGCAGTGATAAAAATGGCACACTCGCGCGGAGATGTAATGCTTCACGAATCATCATACATAGCGGCAGTCTTCTCTCCAAAGAGACGTGTTGCGTTAGAGTTTATAGATGAGTTTGTGGAAGATTTCAAGGCTTCTGCACCAATCTGGAAATATGACCTTAAAAACGGCAAAAGAGTTTATGCACTTGACAGGTCAACAGCTATAAAAGGGAGTGGAATTTTATCATGAAATTACTATCTTATGAGACAAGCCAAACTATGTTGGACTTGCTAAATGTCGGTAGCTTTAGAAGTGAAAACTTACCACTAAGCTCATCTCTTGGCAGGATCTTGGCAGATGATATAGTGGCACAGTATAATGACCCTCAGTTTCCTACAGCATCTATGGACGGTTACGCCGTTAAACACTCTGACTTGGACAATGAAACTATTACAATTCTTGGAGATAATCCTGCAGGACATGATGAGATTAGAGTCTTAGAGAGCGGAGAGTGTATTAAGACTTTCACAGGTTCTA
The DNA here is from genome assembly GCF_041563495.1 of Sulfurimonas sp. Taxonomy (GTDB): domain Bacteria; phylum Campylobacterota; class Campylobacteria; order Campylobacterales; family Sulfurimonadaceae; genus Sulfurimonas. Next base: position 8,643 of record NZ_JBFFMZ010000010.1, on the reverse strand, counting down.
AGATGCCAGAGGGTGCAGATACGCTGATTCAGATAGAAAATGTAAGTGTAAGCGCAAACAGTGATAAGATTTCAATTGATGAGAAAGTTCCTTTTGGCTCTTCAGTGCGTCCGATTGGTGAAGCTTACAAAGCTGGAGATGTGCTGATAAAAAAAGGCACTAAGATAGGCTTTGCCGAAATCGGTGTAATGGCAGGACTAAACAAGGTAATGGTCAAAGTCGCACTAAAACCTAGAGTTGCAGTTATATCCACGGGAAGTGAGATTTTAGACCTTGGCGAACAGAGTGACAACCCTGCACAGATCAGAAGTTCAAACAACTACACTTTGTGTGCTTTGTTTGAGCAAGCCGGTGCGCAGGCTATACAGCTTGGAACTGCTCCTGATGATAAAGAAGCGATTATGCAGACTTTTGAAAATGCCCTTGCATCTGCAGACATCCTTATCAGTACAGGCGGTGTCAGTGTAGGTGATTATGACTTTGTAAAGGATATCGTCCCTCGTCTTGGTGCAGAAATAGTCTATAAAGGTGTGGCAATAAAACCTGGTAAGCATATTATGGTAGCTCAAAGAGAAGGCAAGTTTATTTTAGCTCTGCCTGGTTTTGCGTACTCATCGACTGTTACTGCTATACTTTACGGGCTTCCGCTTGTATCTAAGATGTTGGGAACTCATGAGCCATACAAAAGAGTAGAGGCAAAGTTAAGTGAAAGTTTTACTAAACGAAGCCGTCTTACAGAGTTTACTCCGTGTAATGTTGTTGTAGAAGACGGCGAGTATTTTGTGAACTTCAAAGACAAAAAGGTAGGAAGCTCTGCCATACTCACTAACATGTTAAATAGCAGCGCGTTAATGGTAACGGGTGAAGAAGACGGTGACTTGGAAGAAGGCACTTTTGTAAACGTAATTTTATTGGAGAATTTTTAAATGAAAGCTTATTCGATCGATTCGGCAAAACAAGAAGTAAAAGAGATAGATATAGAGATGCAGGCTAATACTGTGTATAGCTTTTTCAACTCTATTTTAACAGATGAGTTGTCTACACTTGACAAACACACTATCCACAGCGATGCAGAAGCAATATCAAAAAATATGGAACCGTTTTTTATAGGAGAGCAGCTTATAGTCGGAAATGCACTTATTGTAGGTAAAGACGGCTTGTTTGATACGGATGTAACGATTCCTAAAGATGATTTAGAATCACTTGTCAATTATGAAGTAACAGAATTTTATAAAGATGTTTTACAGCTTATCAAAGATAGTGATATTAATCTATATAGGATCTTTGAAGTCACAAAAGAGGAAGAAGATATCAAGTTAAACACCGAATGGGTGCTTTATGTCTTCAACCTAGCTGATGATAGAACAAAAGAGTACTTTTTAGATGAGCTTAAAAAAGCCGTAGACGCTAAAAAAGACATAACAATCCATATGCAAAACATGGCGATACTAGCTTTAAACGCAACTGCTAATCAATAATCTTTTTTTAATTTAGAGTTATTCTTTATATAACTCTAAATCCTCAACTGATTTATCAAGTGTATATCTCTGGATGTTAATCTTTTTCATAACGCTTTTACTAAACATGTAATCTGTCTCTTTTACGAATTTATGACATGAGATGCAGTGTTTGATTCTTCCTTGTGTATAAACATCGTCACCTTTGGGATTTGATACAGCATAAAACCAATCTCCATTCTCAGTGTCGTATCCTTTATACATCTTCTGCATTATAACGACTCTGACCAAGAACTTTTTGTCAATATCTCTATAAAGAGGTTTATAGACTATCGCCCCCACAGGATACTCTTTTGCTTCACTAAGATATGCATCCGTTGCTTGTTTATTTGTGAAAATTTCTATGTAAGCATTATGGGCATCTGAATCTATAGGTGCAGACGTGAGTCTGTAGTTACCTTCCCACCCTTCAAAACTATCTTGTGCTAAGAGAGATACTAAATAAAACAGTATTAGAAATAAAAACTTCATCGCCTTTCCTTCTGATACAATTTTAACACTTAGAATAATAAAAAAATATTATAGATATAAATTAAAAGAGAGTTGCTTGTAGAGCCTTAAGTTTATAACTTCTTCTATGAATATCACAGTAGCCATACTTCTTAATCATCTCAATATGAAGAGCTGTCCCATAACCCTTGTGTTTCTCAAATTGATACTGAGGATACTTTTTTGCTTCTTTTAAAATATCTCTGTCATGTGTGACTTTTGCAAGTATAGATGCCGCACTGACTTCCGCGACTTTACCGTCTGCTTTTATCATAGTAGGAAGTCCTCTCACTCCAAAGTTTGAGTTGCCGTCAAAGAGGTACTCTTCGCACACTAAGTTTTGCATAATCTCTTCAAGAGAGCGTTTGATGCAAAGTGATATACCATCAGCATCTATAGACTGAGGGGATACCTTTACTATATGATAATTAGAATTTTTTACTATGAGTTCATAAAGAGCTTCTCTTTTTTTTTCTGTCAACTTTTTTGAATCGTTTAATCCGTCTATATGGGAGTTTAGTATACACCCCACCATAACCAGGTCTCCCGCAATAGGTCCACGACCGGCTTCATCTATTCCACATAACATACTTTAATCTCCTATCGCCCATATATCGAATGGTAGCATCTCAACCCTTGAAAAGGGATGACTTACACTTCCTTCTCTGTTCATTGTAATCGCTGTTATTTTTTTTATAGAGTAACTGAAGATAAAAGCTTCTATAGCTTCCATTTTTTTAAAAAGTGTTCTCTCATCCGCAAATGGTTTACACAGTATTATTTCATCTCTTGAAGGAATATAAAAATCAATACCGTCATCATAAAAGCATTCTATGCCTGATTTTAAGAGTTCTAAAAAAACCATATTTTCAAAAAGTCTTCCGAAATGTTTGTCAAGACTGAGTGCAGATTTCAAAGATATGTCACAGAGGTATATTTTCTTAGTAGCTTTAGGATGGTTATTTTTTTCTAGCAGATGTATATAGTTTTTAGCACATAAGCTCTCGTAAGATTTATATAGTTTGTCCTTAGACACTTTCTTTGTCTGCTTGAGTCTTTCATATATGGAATAGGGTGATAATTTTTGAGCCATCATCTTTGCACAAAATATAAGTATGTCAAACTCCATTGTCTCAAGAGTGTATTTCAGTGTCTTTTGAATATATATGTTTCTTTCATCGCTTGGAACCTTATGCATAGAAGGGAATCCGCCTAATTGAAAGAAATGATTAAGTGCAGTTGAATCGTACTTGTGCTCGTAAGCTAAAAACTCTTCATAATCAAGCGGGTATAGTCTGATGCTCTTAAGATAGTCTATCTTCAAGTGAGTCTCGCAACATATAATCAGTTGAGGTACATTTACTATCTTAATATCTTCTATATAGTTGTCTAAAACCAAGGTGTCTATTTTGTTGAGATTACAAAATTTTGCAAGTGTGAGGTTTAGTTTCTCAATATCTATTCTAATATCACTGCAATCTATATATAGATAACTGTTTTTTTTAAGACTTAAGAGATAGTTTTTTACCAGTTTTGATTTTCCGCTTTGGGAAATTCCGTTTATCTGATAACTAGTATCTTCCAAATATACTTTTCTAAAGTGAAATTTATCAACATAAATATCTGTTTTATATAACTCTTGCAGTAAAATTTCCATAAAGTGATTTTATCATTTCCTTCCTTAAAGGAAATAAATTTTGACAAATTTCATTTTTTGCCCCCTAAAACCTTGAATCTCAGCTTAAGTTTGGGTACAATTCCGCTCCCTTAAATAGTTGGGCTAGGATCCAACGAGTTCTTTAGAAGGAAAAACATGGAAAAAATTCGTTTAAAATTGAAAGCTTACGATCATCGTGTATTAGATAGATCAGTAGCATCAATCGTTGAGGCTGTAAAGCGTACAGGTGCCGCAATTCGTGGTCCGATCCCTTTACCAACAAAGATTCGTAAATATACAGTACTAAAATCTGTTCACGTTAACAAAAAAGCTCGTGAACAATTTGAGATTCGTATGCACGCTAGAGTTATAGATATCGTTTCTGCTACGCCGGAAACTGTAGATTCTCTAATGAAGCTTGATCTTGCACCAGAGGTAGACGTAGAAGTACGCTCTATGGACAAGTAAGGAGTAGGTCGTGGAATATATTGTTGAAAAAATCGGTATGAGTCGTACAATCACAGTACCAAGTAAACCTGTTACTCTATTAAGAGTTTTAGAAGCTAAGGTATGTGAAGTTAACGAAGGCACTGCAATTGTAGCTTACAATAGCGGTAAAAAAATGAATAAATCAATTGAAGGTCAGCAAAAGAAATATAGCCTTTCATCTGAGTTTAACCGTTTTGTTACTTTAGAAGTAGCAAACACTGAAGCTGGTGATTTAGATTTAACACCTTTAGCGGAAGCTAAAGTTTTAAAATCTACTTTCAACACTAAAGGTCGCGGTTTTTCTGGAGCAATGAAACGTTGGAATTTCGGTGGTGGTCCTGCATCTCACGGTCACAGATTTGGTCGTAGAACAGGTTCTATCGGTAATGCAGAGTGGCCAGGTCGCGTAATGAAGGGTAAAAAAATGCCTGGACAATACGGAAACACACAAAATAGTGTAAAAAATGAGATCGTTTCTTACGATGCTGAAAACAACATCATTGCGGTGTCTGGTTCAGTTTCTGGAGCTAATGGTTCTTTAGGTCGTGTAAAGGTAGCTAAATAATGAGCGCAATCGTTTTAAATGATAAAATGGAAAAAGCATCTGAGTTAGCACTACCGGAGAGTTTCTCTGGTATTAACCCTCATAACTTATACCTATATGTTAAGTCTGCTCAAGCTGCACAACGTGCAAATACAGCGACTACAAAAGGTAGAAGTGAAGTCAGAGGTGGTGGTAAAAAGCCATGGGCTCAAAAAGGTGGCGGACGCGCTCGTGCTGGTTCACGTCGTTCTCCAATATTTGTGGGCGGTGGTAAAGCATTTGGTTCTAAAAATAATCGTAATTATGACCTTAAAGTTAATAAAAAGCAAAAAAAACTTGCTCTTAACTTTGCTCTTAACGAGCATGCGCAAAACGGTAGTCTTTTCATCGTTGACAGCATTGAAATCGCATCTGGTAAAACTAAAGATGCAAATGCAATGTTTAAAGCACTAAACCAAAGAGATGCACTTTTTGTAAAATCTCTTTTAGATGAAAAAACTTTTTTAGCGTTTGATAACCTTTCAAGTACTTATGTAATTGAATCAAATGAATTAAATGCTTATTTAGCTGCGAATTATCGTTCTATTGTGATCGAGAAAGCGGTATGGGAAAATCTTGTAGGTGAGGCTAAATAATGGCAGATATTACAGATATTAAATCTATACTATACACAGAGAAGACTTTAGGTATGCAAGAAGACAACGTTATCGTTGTATCAACTTCTCCACGTATGACTAAAACAGGTCTTAAAGAGGTTTTTCGTGAGTATTTTGGAATTATTCCATCAAACATTAACTCACTTAATCAAAGCGGAAAAGTTAAACGTTTCCGTGGTGTTGCTGGTAAACAAAATGACTTTAAAAAGTTCTATGTTAGATTACCAGAGGGTGCACAAATAGAAAGTTTGGCGGTATAAGATGGCAATTAAAACTTATAGACCGATAACTCCATCTCGTCGTTTTTACACTAATGTTGATTCGTCTGACATTACTGCAAAAGCAAGTGTTCGTTCATTACTGGTTAAGTTACCTACTCATTCAGGTCGTAACAATAATGGTCGTATTACATCTCGTCACCGTCAAGCCGGTGCTAAGAAGCTTTACCGTATCGTTGATTTCAAAAGAAATAAATTCGATATTCCTGCTACTGTAAGCGCTATTGAGTATGATCCGTACCGTAACTGTCGTATTGCGCTAGTTACTTACGCTGATGGTGAGAAAAGATATATTCTTCAACCAAAAGGTTTAAGTGTAGGTGATACTATCGCTTCTGCTGAATCTGGTTTAGATGTTAAACCTGGTAATACTATGAAGTTAAAAAATATACCTGTTGGTACATTGGTTCATAACATAGAGCTTAAAACTGGTAAAGGCGGACAAATGGTTCGTTCAGCTGGAACTTCTGCTCAGATTATGGGTCGTGACGGCAAGTATGTATCACTTCGTATGCCTTCATCAGAAATGCGTTTAGTATTAGGTGAGTGTTTAGCTACTATTGGTTCAGTTGGTAATGAAGAGTTCGGTAACATTGTTATCGCTAAAGCTGGTCGCCAAAGACACTTAGGTATTCGTCCTCAGACTCGTGGTTCTGCGATGAACCCGATTGATCACCCGCATGGTGGTGGTGAAGGTAAAACGAACTCAGGTCGTCATCCGGTTACTCCATGGGGTAAACCAACGAAGGGTGCTAAAACTCGTCGTAAGAAAGCTAGTGATAAACTTATTATTACTCGCCGTAAACCAAATGCAAAAAGGGTAGGCTAATATGGCTCGTTCAGTAAAAAAAGGTCCATTTGTTGATGACCATTTAATGAAGAAAGTTGAAGCAGCTAGAGCTGAGGGCAACAAAAAACCTATTAAAACTTGGTCAAGAAGATCTATGGTTCTTCCTGAGATGGTTGGTTTAACATTAAATGTTCACAACGGACGTCAATTTGTTCCTGTATATGTTACAGAGAATCACATTGGTTATAAACTTGGTGAATTCGCACCAACTCGTACATTTAAGGGCCATAAAGGCTCTGTTCAGAAGAAGGGGTAATCATGGCTAGAGCATTATTAAAATTTATCCGTGTATCACCGATCAAATCTCGTCTTATAGCTAGAGAAGTTCAAGGTATGAATGCTGAACAAGCATTAGCAGCTTTAGAATTCACTCCAAATAAGGCAGCAAAAATTATTGCTAAAGTTATTGCATCTGCGGTTGCTAACAGTGGCAGTGAAGCTGAAGATTGTATTATCACATCATGTCGTATTGATAATGGTCCGGTTCTTAAAAGATTCAGACCACGCGCACGTGGTATGGCATCTGGAATCAGAAAGCCAACAGCACATATCTTAGTAGAAGTAGAGGGTAAATAATATGGGTCAAAAAGTTAATCCTATTGGTTTACGTCTTGGTATCAATCGTAACTGGGAGAGCCGTTGGTTCCCTAATTTTAAAACTGCTCCGGCAGCTTTAGGTGAAGATCACAAGATTCGTACATTTTTGAAAAAAGAGCTTTACTATGCTGGTGTTGCTAACATCATTATAGAGAGAACAATTAAGAGACTTCGTGTAACTATCGTTGCAGCTCGCCCTGGTATCATTATTGGTAAAAAAGGTGCGGATATCGAAAAACTTAAAAATTCTCTTCAAAAGCTAATTGGTAAAACAGTATCTGTTAACATCAAAGAAGAGAAAAAAGCTCAAACTTCAGCACAACTTGTTGCTGAAAACGTTGCTACTCAACTTGAGCGTCGTGTTGCTTTTAGACGTGCTATGAAAAAAGTTATGCAAGGTGCACAACGTTCGGGCGCTAAAGGTATCAAGGTTTCTGTTTCTGGTCGTTTAGGCGGTGCAGAGATGGCTCGTACTGAGTGGTACTTAGAGGGACGTGTTCCTTTACATACACTTCGTGCTAAAATTGATTATGGTTTCGCAGAAGCTCATACAACATACGGTATTATCGGTGTTAAAGTATGGATCTTCAAAGGTGAAGTACTTACTAAAGGTATCCCTGCTGAAGCTAAAGAAGAGAAAAACGAGCGCCCAAGAAAACGTGCTCCGAGAAAGGCTGATTAATCATGTTAATGCCAAAAAGAACAAAATATCGTAAAGTAATGAAAGGTCGTAACCGTGGTTACGCTCGTTCAGGTTATACATTAGCATTTGGTGATATCGCTTTTAAAGCGGTTGAAGCAGGTCGTATTAACTCTCGTCAGATCGAAGCAGCTCGTATTTCAGCTACTCGTCACATTAAACGTAATGGTAAGATTTGGATTCGTGTATTCCCTGCTAAACCATTAACTGCTAAACCTCTTGAAACTCGTATGGGTAAAGGTAAAGGTTCAGTTGATCAGTGGGTAATGAACATTAAACCTGGTCGTATCATTTTTGAAATGGCTGGTGTTCCACATGATTTAGCTCGTGAAGCGCTAACTCTTGCTATGCACAAATTGCCATTCAAAACAAAAATAATTACTGCGGAGATGAGCAATGAAATATTCTGATTTAGCAGATAAAAACGCAGCAGAGCTTCAGGCTATGCTAAAAGAAAAGAAAACAGAATTGTTTACTTTAAAAATCAAACAAAAGATGATGCAATTAAATAATACTAGTGAACTTCGTGTTGCTAAAAAAGATATTGCTAAAATCAACACTGCGCTTACTGCAGTGGCAAACTAGGGGCTTGATAATGACACATAAGCGTGAAATTCAAGGTAAAGTAGTTACAATTGCAGGCGAAAAAACGGTTTCTATCGTTGTTGAGCGTCGTGTAATGCATCCTCGTTACCACAAAGTTGTAAAACGTTTCAAAAAGTACCTGGTACATGATGAGCGTAATGAAGTAAAAGTTGGTGACGAGATTATTGCAATCGAATGTCGTCCACTTTCTAAGACTAAATCTTTTAGACTTAAAACAGTAGTATCAGGAGCTAAGTAATGATCCAAGGTTTTACTCGTTT
>NZ_JBFFMZ010000009.1:0-91720 GCF_041563495.1 Sulfurimonas sp. | reverse complement strand
AAGATGCTGGTTCATCAGTCTCCTTTTGGATTAAATATATGTGAACGGGTTCTTTGATGATGAAATTATAGCTTCTAAACCTAAAATTTTCAAATGACGGTGTAAAATTTGTGCAAAAAAGTGCTCACTTTCAAAATGTCCGATGTCAATAAGTGACAATTTTATACTTTTAGCCTCCATAGCATCGTGATATTTGACATCTCCTGTTAAAAAACAATCTGCATCTATAGATTTCAACAAAGAGCATCCGGAACCTGTTGTAAGAGCTACTCTTTTTACTCTATTTGAACTTTTTACGCATCTGGCGTGTGGAAGTCCAAATGCCAAAGAGACTTTTTTTGCAAACGCATCAAACTCTTCATCAACATCCAAATAAGCAACAAACCCGTCTTTTTGTGCGATTTTATATCCCAAAACTTCCGTAGCGACAAACTCATTCAAATGTGTTTGGTCAAAATTGGTATGCATCGCAATATTTGAAATATTTTTTTGTATCATCTTCTGAATCAAATTTGCCGGATATTTGCTAAATTCGAGTTGTTTTAACCCACCAAAAATAAGAGGATGATGAGTGATTAAAAGAGTGTCATTATCCATGGAGTCAATCAAAGATTCATCAACATCTATACTAAGAACTATTTTTTTTACCTCTTGATTAAAGTCACCAAGTAAAAGACCTGAGTTATCCCAAGATTCTTGGAGTTCAAAAGGTGAGAGATTATCTAAAAATGCATATATTTCAGAAATTTTCATTTTTTAGTTTCTCCAGTTCTTCTTTAGCTTGGCTAAAATCAGGATTTAACTCCAGAGCTTTTGCATACATTGCTTTTGCTTCTTCTAAATGCTTCATATCAACTAAAAGATTCCCGTAATTGTAGTAAGTAACAGAATTTGAATCATCAATATCTAAAGATGCGCTAAGGTGCATCTTAGCTGATATATACTCACCGTTAGCTCTATATGCAGATGCGATAGAGTTATGGAGAAACTCATTATCCTTATCTATTTCAAGTGCCTGCTTATAGTATTTTAACGCTTCCTCATTATCGTTTGTCTGTTGCAGAATATATCCTATTTTAAAAAGTATATCAGAGTTTTGCGGATCTTTTGCATCTGCTTCAATAAGGAGTGCCAAAGCTTTTTGAAAATCTTTTTCCTCAAAAGACTCATCTGCTTTTTCCACTAAAACCTCTGGATCAAATGGGGAGAATGCTTTTGCACTCTTTTGTTCATTTTGATTTGAGATGTCGTTTTGCTCATCCGGTTCTTGAAGTGTTTGAATATGCTCGTAAATTTTAAATGCAAAAAACGCCGAAGCTCCGAGCATTAACAGTTGAAAAATTGTCATTGTCTACCCTTGTTAAAATAATTTTTTATTCAGTAAGTCTATCAACTGAAGCGGATCTACCTGTTCGCCGCTTACTCTTGCACTGAAATGCAAGTGTGGACCTGTAACTCTTCCGCTATCACCAGAGAGTCCGATGATATCCGCTTTGCTTACTTTTTGTCCTTTTTTTACATTAAAACCACTCATGTGATAATAACATGTGTAGACGCCTTGCCCATGGTCTAAGACAACTGTACCGCCTGAATAAAATCTATCTTTTGCCAAAACAACCACGCCGTCATTGCAGGCTTTGATAGGAGTGCCTATTTTTGCTCTGTAATCAGTTCCACTATGATAACCGTTTAGTGTATCATTGTAAACTCTTGCTTTTCCGAACGAACTTGTTATTTTACTGTTCATCGGAGTTATGAACTTAGAGGATATCTGACTTTTAGGTGTAGATTTGCCGTAGATTTTCATAGCCTCAGCATACTCTTTAGCTGCTCTCTTTTTATCTTTTTCGTTTAAAGTCACTTTTGATTTTTGTACTTTTATTTTTTCTTTTTTATACTTGCCGTCTTCTACACGCAAAAAAACAATCTTACTTTTTTGCTTTCCGTTTTCCTTATAAAAAATCTCAAGCTTCTTATCACTCGGTTTTTCATAATAACTTATAGGTACTAAAACGTACATCTTATTTACATCCAGCGGGTGTTGATATATTTTATGTGTTTTTTTGTCTAAAACTATCTTATCGTACTTAGTATTTTGCTCTTTTTTAAATTCTATTATCGCTGTTTTTCCGTTTGCTATATTGGAATTTGAAATATTTATGTTAAAAGCAAAAACACTTGAGACAAAAAATGTTAAAAAAATAAAATACTTCATTAGTAATCTTTCATCGCTCTTGCAATATCACGCTTCATATCTTTTTGTTTGAGATCTTCTCTTTTATCATGAAGCTGTTTACCTTTTGCTATGGCGATTTGGATTTTCACAAGGTTTCTCGCACTAAAATAGAGTTGCAGAGGAACTATAGTATAACCCTCTTTCTCAACTGCTTTTTTCATCTTTAAAAGCTGTTTTTTATGAAGAAGAAGTTTTCTGCTGCCTCTTTCTTCATGTGTGTAATAATGATGTGTAGTCTCAAGTCTTCCTATATGTGCATTGAACAAAAATGCTTCACCCTGCACAAAACGTATAAAACTGTCTTTTAGATTTACTCTGTTTGCTCTGATACCTTTTACTTCACTGCCTTGAAGTACTAAGCCTGCTTCAAATTTTTCTTCTAAAAAGTAATCAAAATAGGCTTTTTTGTTTTTTGCTATTGTTTCGCCCATAATTAACTTTCCTTTTTGACTATATAGTCTAAATATATTTTTTATTATTTTACCATGTATTCATTAAGGATTGGATTTTTAGGAAGGTTTTATTGATTGAAGGAGTGTTTAGACACCTCTTTTTTAAAGAGATGTCAATTGTTTAGTTTTCGTCACGAACTATATTATGGCAGCGAAAACAGGCATGTTCTATGTATGTATAGGCTCTTTGAGACTCTTCTCTGCGAAGTTTACCTGATTGATTGTATTTGTTCTCGACAGCATCTAAGATTATCTGAACATTATGTGCAATAATCTGTGCACTCATAACTGCTTCGTTTGATTTGTGCTTTTTATTTGCTGGAAGCATCTTTTCAAACTTTTCCTTATTTCCAAGCAACTCATTTGCATGTTTTGCAAATCGTTCAATCGCACTTTTTACACCATCTTTATCACTGGTTATAAAACCTTGTTGAACTTCTCTTAATTCTGCGTTTAAAAGCTGCATATTTGACTTAAGCTCATATGCTGATACAGAAGTAACCGATAATGCCAGTGCGACTACACTTGTAAGCAATATTTTTTTCATCATGTTCTCCACCTGTTAATATTAGATTTTATAATATCCCTTGATGGTTTATTGTATCATAAAATTTTATACTTTACCTATAAAACAATCAATATTTATCGAACTAGTCTAAAAAAGCTACTTCCACTTCCACTGAAGTAGTATCCATGTTTATAGTACTCTTTTAGTTCACTATACTCTTGAAGTGCAGGTTTAAAAAGATCGTTTGCTTCATCTGCACTCATGGTGTTTAAAACTTCTAGTGAAGTTTTCTTTTTCAATTTTTGAGTTTCAAATCCATCTATAGGTGCATAAAAATTCTCGCGATAGCTTACATATACTTTTGGAGTACTTATTTCTACTTTTGGAGTATAAACTTCAAACTCCAATATATCTTCTTTAAACTCTTCTACTATTTCACCTATACCGCTTACATTTGCACTGTTATACCCATATATAAAGAAGGGGACATCCGCACCGATTTTTATCCCTATCTTGGCTAGCTCATTTTGGCTGAGTCCAAGGTGCAAGACCTCATTACACATCTTTAAATATGTTGCGGCATCACTGCTCCCACCGCCAAGACCCGCAAATGCCGGTATATTCTTTTTGACTTCTACTGCATACGTACTCATGAGTTTATCAAGAGAGTCGGAGTCGACGGCTTCTCTTAAAGCCACATATGCTTTATATATGGTATTTTGCTTTGTATTACAAGAAAAATCTCCGATAATTTCAAAATCTTCTTTACTCTTTTTAACAAAAGAGAGCTCGTCATATAAAGAATCTACCCTCATAAACCTAGATATTATCTCATGATAATTATCTCTTTTACCTGTTATTTTTAAAAAAATATTTACTTTAGCGTAAGCCCTGTAAATCTTCATATTTATCTCTATTTTTTAATAATCTTACTAAGCATGCTTAAATCATCTTGGCTATACTCTTTTGAAGCAGCTATATTTAAATCTTTTACATCTTCTAAGAGCTCGCTTCTGATAATAGAAATATCTCTTGGTGCTTCTATGCCCAGCTTAACCACACCTTTGTCAATAGATATTATTTTAATATTTATATCATCGCCGATCACTATGGATTCATCTAATTTTCTAGCTAGTACTAACATGTATATATCCTGCCCAGTTCATATTTCACTGTTTTATTTTCTACATTTATTACAGAAATATTATCACCATTATCCAGCCAATAATATCCATCTTCTTGTATCTCTAAATCTTCTAAAGCAAGAACCCTTCCATATTTGAGATTATCACTATCACCAAGGTAAAAATTTTGAGGGATATTGAGAGATTTTTTAATATCTAATGCTATTTCATCCTCATATTTGAACTGACCTTCACAGAGTCTCTCCAAAGCACTTAAACTTCCATGCTCTAATCCAAGTCTCCCAGCAATTATGCATCCTAATGAGCGTATATATGTCCCCTCAGACACGGTTGCTTCAAACGTGACAAAAGGATGGCAGTAACTTATCAGTTTTGTATTATAGATAGTAGAGTTGATTTTATTGAGTTTAACTTCTTTGCCTGCTCGTGCTAAATCATAAGCTCTCTGTCCATTTATACGCTTTGCACTGAAGATGGGCGGTTCATACTCCAGTTCACCTTCTAAAGATTTTACGGCTTTTTGAACCTTCTCTATATCAAATTCTTCTAGCATCTCTACATTTTCTATCATCTCTGTATCCAAAGAATCAGATGCAGCTCCAAGCCATAGAGTCGCTCTATATGTTTTGGGTGTTTTATTTAAAAACCTGAAGAGTTTTGTATGAGAACCGAAACCTATTATCAACACTCCTTTTGCAAAGGGGTCGAGTGTTCCTGAAAAACCGGCTTTTTTATTGTTATATTTTCTTTTCAACTGTGATAAAAAAATATTTGAACCGATCCCTGTAGGTTTATATGCTACAAAGAGTCGATTCATAGTCGCTCAACAAAAGATGCAAGTATGTCTCTTTTCGTACCTGCAAAATTAATGTTTAGTTTAAATTCTCTACCACTTTTACTTATCCCTACCACTCTGCCTGTGCCAAAGATTTTATGACGCACTAAGTCACCTTTTTTAAAGGCTGTATTTTTTTCCACTTTCAATGAACCTTCACAAAGTCCGGCCTCATTAAAAAATCTGCTCTTTTGCAGATCACTTCTTCGCCCTTTGTAAAATCTGCTTCCTGCATGAGAAAGAGTGAGACTCTCTTTTGCTCTGGTAAAAGATACATATCCAAGACGTCTCTCTTCTTCTAAATCACTTCCATCACCCACAAGAGGTAAAAAACCCTCTTCAAGTCCAATGATAAAGATATGCTCAAACTCAAGACCTTTTGAAGCATGAATACTCATCATGTAGATGCTCTCACCCTCAACTTGGTCTTGTTCGCTTTGAAGAGTCAGTTCGTTTAAAAACTCATCCAACCCGGACTCCGGAGATTTCTTTACAAAATCACGGAACAATCCGTAAAACTCATCCATATTTAAAATTCTCTCTGCTTCATCCGGCATCCCTGCATAGATGTTTTTTAGATGAAAAGTGTCTTCTAAAACATCTATAAACTGATATGTCGACTCTGAGGCTACTTTTGAAACGCTCTCAATATCTTTAATAAACGTCTTTAGAGTCTTAGCATTCTTCTTTCTAACCAAAGCTTCTAGTTCTGCTAGTGAACTCTTTTTAACATATTCATATATTGATGATGATGCAGCATGGGCCGCTAATTCTATTTTTTCTAGACTTGCTTTACCTAAACCTCTTTTTGGTTTATTTACTATTCTTTTAAATGAAAAGTCATCATGGAAGTTTGTAATTATTCTTATATAACTTATAAGGTCTTTAATCTCTGCTCTATCATAAAATCTTAACCCTCCAACAAGTTTGTAAGCTATTCCTGTACGGTTTAAACCTTCTTCTATGGAACGGCTCAAAACATTGACACGATATAAAATTGCAATATCGTTTGGCTTTACTCCTGAATCTAAAAGCTTTTTAATCTGTTGTGCTATTTTTCTTGACTCTTCATTTTCATCATGTGAATTTAATATACTTACATCTTCGCCTGAACCTCGGGTAGGAATTAGTTTCTTACCAAGGCGTGAGCGATTGTGCTCGATAAGTGCATTTGCTACTTTTAAGATAGGCTCTTTGGAACGGTAATTATTTTCCAGCTTAAAGACAGAAGTACCTTCAAAATCTTTGTCAAACTCTATGATATTTCGTATATGTGCACCGCGCCAACCGTAAATGCTCTGGTCATCATCTCCGACAACACATAAGTTGTTATGAGCGCTACATAATTTTTGCAAAAGTTTTAACTGCAGTTCATTGGTATCTTGGTACTCATCAATCATAATATACTGATATTTTTGAGATGTTGTTTGGGCAAGTTCAGGGTTTTCATCCAGAAGCTTATATGTAAGTGCTATCAGGTCATCAAAATCTACTAGATTATTTTCTTTTAAATAAGCTTCATACTCCTCATAAACTTTTGCAATTTGTTGGTAGTTAAAAAGCTCTGCCTGCTTATATGCATCGTCCGGAGTTAAGAGTGAGTTTTTATATCTAGATATTTCACTTGCTATCAAGGGTGTCGGTATTTCAGAATTTATTTTTTTTATTATACGTTTTTTATCATCCGTATCTATTACAACAAAGTTATTTTGCCTGTTTAAAAGATGTATATGAAACTTTAAAAATAGCAACCCAAATTTGTGAAATGTGCAAAGAAGCGGAGGATAAGAGATATCTTGAATCATGCTCAACGCACGCTCACGCATCTCTTTGGCTGCCTTATTAGTAAAGGTTAAAGTTAAAGTGTTTGATGCAGGGATGCCCAGAACCTCGATAAGGTATGCCAAGCGGGAAACAATAGTCGTTGTTTTTCCACTTCCCGCCCCTGCTAAAATAAGAACCGGACCCTCTGATTGTTTTACAGCTTGACTCTGAGATTCATTTAGTTTTTCAAATATTTTTTCCATCTTTTTCCATTACTTGCAACTAATCAATAGTTTATTAAATCTATTATAGCAAAATACTTATAAATTATTACAAAACTATTGCAATAATTATAATATTGAGTTATAATTTTAAATATTCATTAAACTTATAGGAATTATTATGTTAAAAGATTTTGCCAAATTACAGACCTTTTTGATGGTCATAAAAGAGAAAAGTTTCTCCAAAGCATCAGCAAAATTAGGAATCTCGCAGCCGGCAGTTACGCAACAGATAAAATTCATCGAAGACTATCTTGATACAAAAATTGTTGAGAGAAAGAAGAATGGTATCTTACTTACAAAAGAAGGTGAAGATCTTTATAGAATCGCTGTAAAACTTGACAAAGCAATAGCTAACAGTGAAAAAGAACTTCTTAAAATAATAAACAAAGAGTTTACTTTTATCATGGGTGCTTCAAATGCTATCGGTAATTATATTCTTCCTAACTATCTAGGTGAAATAAAGCAAAGAATCGGTAACGAAGTTTATATGCATGTCGGTCTATCATCTGAGATTATTGATCAACTTGAAGAGAAAAAGATAGATGTAGCCCTTATAGAATCTCCTATATTTAGAGACGGCATCATTTATAGAGAGTGGGTTCAAGATGAGCTTGTACTCTTTTCAAATCAACCGATTAAAAAGCAACTTCTGGCTGAAGATTTATTTGAATTTGACTGGATTTGCCGTAATGAAGATTCACACACAAGAAAACTGACTTCTGAAGTATTTGAAGAGATGGGTGTTCAGTGTGCAAACTTTAACGTACTTGCAGTTCTGGCATCTCCTACATCTATAAAAGAGTCAATACTTAATGCTGACAAAAACACGGATAGACCTTTAGTTTCTATTATGTCTCGTCACGTTATACAATCTGAATTAGAATCAGGAAGACTTTACGAAGCAAGACTTAAAAATTATAAAATTGAGAGAAATTTCTATATTGCCTACTCAAAAGAGAGAAAACACGACGCATTCGTTGATAATGTTGTAAACTACCTGCTCTCTTTAAATAAAATCTAATCTATTTCTTATCTTTTACAAATCTGGAATTTTCCGGATTTGAGAGGAATGAAGCCATTGAATTCTCTACGCCTTTTGGATTTGGTATTTTTTTATGCTTAGGTTCAGGCTGACGAGTAGCTAAATTTATCATTACAGGTGTTTCATCTACAATTATCTGCATTATACTTATTAGCGGTACACGAACCAGACTACCAAAATTATCCGATCCAAAACCAGCTTCAAAAATCAAGTGTTTATCCTGAATATGCGCTGTCTCAAATGTATAACCTGCCAAAAAGAAAAGTGTTAAGGGCCTGAATTCTGACACGATATCTTTGGGTAAACTTGGCTCAAAATGTGCGTCTTCTATCTTACAAAGAATACCGAAGTTTTGTTCTTTTTCAAAAAAATGAATTATCAACTCCTCCATATGCTTCTGCATGAGTTGTGTAAATTCTTTATCATTTATGACGCTGTCTAACAAATAATATCCTTTAAATCATATTTTGTAATTATATCAAAATCTATCATAGCATTCATAAGTGCTATTTTTGAATACTCTTTTAAATCTTGTATTCTTATCTCTTTTTCTATAATTTTATTCTCATCAAGAAGCCTTTGCCTTGTTGTTCCTCTTAAAAGCGGCTTTAAAGGGGTATACCACAAGCCAGAATTATAAAAAGCAACATTTGCGATACTTGTATCTGTTATTAAAGAATTTTTGATTATTAAGATATCATCACACTCTTCTCTTTTTTCAAAAAGACTCTCAAGTTCATTTCTGTAAGTAGACTTTCTCGAGTAATCAACACTATCATCATACACTAACCTCAGCGATGCAACTTCCCTTTTTTCGTACTTATGGTAAGTAACATCGATATTTCGCGTGTCATATATTAATCTGCATCTGTACAGTCCTGTAACAGGGGGATTTAAATAGTCTTGAAGATTTTTAAAATCACTTGAACCAAATGATTTTAAAACATCCTCATATCGCTGTTGATGATAAGAAAGGTTATATACTTTTCCATCAACAGCCCTGATTGTTTCTAAAAAAGTCTCACTCACTAAACAACTCTGTACTTAAATATCTTTCACCTGTATCGCAAAGTATTGTTAAAAGCGTCTTACCTTTAAACTCTTCTCTGGATGCGACCTGCATTGTTGCATAAACATTTGCTCCGGCAGAGATGCCGACAAGCAATCCCTCTTCTTTTGCCAACATTTTAGCAGTGTTTATAGCATCTTCATTACTTACTTGTATTACTTCACTGTATATGGCAGTATCAAGGATATCAGGTATAAATCCTGCACCTATACCCTGAATCTTATGCGGTCCAGGTTTGCCCCCTGAGAGCACTGCAGAAGCTTGAGGTTCCACCGCAATAACTTTAATATTAGGAATCTTCTCTTTTAAAACTCTTGATGTTCCTGTAAGTGTGCCACCTGTCCCGACAGCTGCCACAAACACATCAATCTTTGATTCCGTATCTCTTAGTATTTCCACAGCTGTAGTGATCATATGAATCTCAGGATTAGATTCGTTTTGAAACTGCTGTAAGATAATACTGTCTTTTATCTCTTTTTGTAACTCTTGCGCCTTAACAATTGCACCGTTCATCCCTTTAGCAGCTGGAGTCAATACAAGCTCTGCACCAAGAGCTTTTAGCAAGTTTCTTCTCTCAATACTCATAGATTCCGGCATAGTCAGAATAAGCTTTAACTTTTGAGCAGCACAGTTAGCTGCCAAGGCTATACCCGTGTTTCCGCTTGTTGGTTCTATGATGGTTGTGGAGCTTTTGATCTTGCCTGCTTCTTGTGCTCTTTTAATCATGTTGAAGCCTATTCTGTCTTTAACGGAACTTGTCGGATTCATAAACTCACACTTACCCAAAATAGTTGTTCCTGTAAGTTTTGACGGCGTATTTAACTTTACTAACGGAGTATTACCTATTAGTTCTGTAATGTTATTGGCTATGTTCATAAAAGATTCCTCACTGATTGATTAAATTGATTTTACACTAAAAAGATTGTTAACGCAATCTTCTATCATTTTATATACTTCTTCAAAACCTTCAAAGCCATCATAAAAATACGGATCAGGAACATCTATTCCACCATATCCATAATCTCCAAGCTTTACCAAGTTCTTTGCACACAGAGCTTTTAAATCATTATAATTATTCTCATCAAACGCTACAATGAGATCAAACTCATCTAAATCTTTTTTAGTTATCTGTCTGGCTCTTAATGATGATATATCAACACCGTTGTTTCTTGCTACTATTATTGAATTCTCACAAGGTGCTTCTCCAACATGCCAACTACCCGTACCTGCAGAATCAACGATTATGTCTATCGCGTTTTCTTTTAACACTTTTCTAGCGTAACCTTCTGCTATAGGCGAGCGGCATATATTTCCCAAACATACGAATATAACTGATCTCATATTTTTTCCAAAGCTTTTTAATAATAAAATAATTGTATCGTAATTTTACAAAGAGGTAATCATGGCTGTATATGTGAGTGACGGCAAAAAACTACTGGATGTCGAGTATGATGATATTCCAAGTATTAACGACATTATTGATGGAATGAGAGTCTTATCTACCGATAAAAGAGCGGAAGATGAAAACGCTATGTTCTTACTGGAGCCAAATGGAAACGTATGTTGCTATGTCTTTGACGAAATATTTATAGTCGGAAAAGTTAGCGGATTTGAAAATCTTGTAGATGCTGTAAAAGCATGGAATAATAACGAAATATAGATGGTGCGATCGGAGAGATTTGAACTCTCACACCCGTAAGGCACTACCCCCTCAAGGTAGCGTGTCTACCGTTCCACCACGATCGCATTGTAAAGAAAGATTAAAAAAGCCCAACTCTAAAAAGAGAGTTGAGTCTTGAGGTATATTTCGATTAAATCTTAAAGATTAACCTAAATACGGGTTAGCGTAAAGTGCGATAAGAGCAATTACTAGTGCATAGATAACTTGTGCTTCGATCATTGCAAGAGCGATGAACATCGTAGTCATTAGTTTAGCACCTAAACCTGGGTTACGTGCAGTACCAGCGATTGTTGCAGCAGCAGTATGACCCATACCGATAGCTCCACCAAGAGCAGCAAGACCAAGACCAAGACCAGCAGCGATCATTGAATATGCTTTAAGAGTTTGGTTAGCAACCTCACCGTCAGATGCGAATGCAGCAGTAGCAAGAGCTAGCATTAAAAATAGAACTTTTTTCATAAGTTTCTCCAAATATAATTATTACAAATTCGTTCGGATAGCGTAACGACATTTTAACATGGCGCAACCTAAACATAAATGCCCAGATTTCCCTACTAGAAATTGATACGCGGATTATATAAAAATTATGCTAAATATTCTCTTATGCACGGCCTAAAGATATTTTATTGCCTTTAAACTCTAAAATCTCTACCATGATTTTATCGCCTTCACTTAAAACATCAGATACTTTTTCTACTCTTTGATCTGATATTTTTGATATGTGTAAAAGTCCGTCTGTACCATCCGGAAGACCGATAAAAGCTCCGAAATCAACTATTTTCTTTACAGTTCCTTCATGTACATCACCGACTTGGTACTTGATTTTTTCTATTTTAGGTGAATTTGCGATACCTTCAATATGTTCTCTAGCACCCATTACACCGGTTTTGTTTTTACCTGTAACTTTTACTTTTCCGTCTTTTTTGTCAATGTCGATTGCAACTTCAAACTTCTCGATAATTTCACGAATTACTTTACCGGCTTGACCAATTACATCACCGATAACACTTGGGTCAATATGGAAGAAATCCGTGCTTGGTAAAACTCCGTCATTGAACTCTATCTTCTGCTCAGCACCCATCATGATATCAATTATGTGACTTCTTCCCTCTTTTGCTTGATAAAGTGCCTCTTTTAAAACATTTAAAGAGATTCCGCCAAGTTTGATATCCATCTGCATTGCAGTAATTCCGTCTTTTGAACCTGTGACTTTAAAATCCATATCTCCATCGTGGTCTTCTAGTCCCATTATATCTGAGAGAATAGCATACTTATCACCTTCAGAAACCATGCCCATAGCAATTCCGGCAACAGTATCACTAGTATCAATGTCAGCTGCACGAAGAGCCATATAGCCACCGCAAACAGTAGCCATTGATGATGAACCGTTTGATTCTAAAATTTCTGAAACCAAACGAACAGTATCTCCATCTAGATCAACAATAGGTTCTAATGCTCTTTTTGCTAAGTTTCCGTGCCCCAGCTCTCTTCTTTTTGTACCCATGATAGGAGATGCTTCGCCTACACTGAATCCAGGGAAGTTGTAATGAACCATAAAATTCTCATTTTGAGTTCCATCATCAGTAAGCGACTCATACATCTGTGCATCTTTTGGTCCACCCATTGTAAGAACGACTAAAGCCTGAGTCTGACCTCTTGTAAACAAGCAAGAAGCGTGAGCTTTTGGAAGTACGTTTGTGCTAATTGATATGGGTCTTACTTCCGTTAAAGCTCTGCCGTCAGCACGAACTCTCTCATTTAATATCTGAGATCTCACCTGTTCTTTTTTTACTTTTTCAATGGCATCTTTTAAAGCTACTTCTTGTTCCACATCAGCCCACTCTGTTTTTGCAGCCAATATGCTTTTTCTAAGTTGTCTAAGAGCAGTTGAGCGCTCAGATTTTGCCATTTGATTCATTGCAGATGCTATGTCAGACATATGATTATCTCTTACATAGTTAAACATCTCTTCGTTGATGACGTGTGCTTTGTATTCTATAGGTTGAGTCTCTTTTTTATGTGTGGCAAATGCTCCCTCATATTTAGCGTTTACACTAAACAAAGCTTCTTGTGTCCTTTCAAGTATAGTTATCAACTCGTCTTCAGCTATGGCATTTGACCTATGTACCATGATACTTGGTGTTGTCAAAGTAGGATCTATCATGGGGTCAATTATATAATTTTCTTCTACTTGTGCCTCATTGCTGCCAAATGAGCGCATCTCAATCATAAGAAGTTCTTTTTTTGTTCCGGATAAATATAAATCCAAAGTAGAGTTTTTAAGCTGATCAAGAGTTGGATTTAGAACTAATTCTCCATCAATTTTTGCAGCTCTGACCGCAGAGACAGAAGTGTTAATATCTATGTCAGAAGTATATAGTGCAGCAGAAGCGGCATTTAGCGCCAGGACTTGTAAATCTGCATCTGAACCGGCACTAAATACCATAATAGTTATTTGAGTAGGATGACCAAAACCTTTAGGAAAAAGAGGACGAAGAGAACGGTCAACTATTCGAGATGTAAGAGTTTCAAAATCACTTGGTTTTGTTTCGCGTTTGAAAAAACCTCCTGGAATTTTGCCTGCTGCATATGTTTTTTCAATATACTGGACTGTTAAAGGTAAAAAATCATCTTTTACTATCTCTGTTTCATCTATAACAACAGTCGCAAGTATTACACTATCACCGCTTCTTAACCAAACAGAACCGTTTGCCTGTCTTGCCACATCCCCAAATGAGTACTCTTCTATTCTATTTTCCAACATTAAATCAACATCATATTTCATTCTTTTCTCCTAAGTATTTTTCTAATTTTTCTTCTTCTACTTTTTCTAATTCTTCATAATAAAGTGCTGTCTCTACATAATCATCTATATCATATAGAAAAAATATATCATCTGCAAAAGGCTCTAATAAATCTAATGTGTCACTAGGTAAAACCGCTACTGCAATGTAAACTGCTTTTGGCTTCATAGACAAAATAGTTTTAAGTGCAGTCATAAACTTCATACCTGTTTCACTTCCCTCATCTATAAGAAGAACAATCTCCCCTTTCATGGGTAAAAAAGGTCTCCCTTTTCTGTATTTGTATATATAACTTAAGATTCTCTCTTCATGTTTTCTATGAGCTTCACCGTAAATATAATCATACTGAATACCAAAAGTATCTACTAACTGTTCGTTTATAACTATCTCTTCTCTCTCACTTACTCTTGCAATCTCACATTCATCATTATTAGGTGCCATGATAGCTTCTGAAAAAAGAAAATCCAATGTATTTGGAAGTTTTTTTCTTATTAGATGTGCAAGTTCCAAGCCGCCTTTTGAAACAGCCACCATCTTCCATGACTCATCTTTAAGTCTTTGCATAGGTATTACATCAATTAGCTTATTTGCTGCATCTTCTCTGTTTTTAAGTATATGTTTATATTTTTGCATACTGCTACAGTCCTTGCATTGTTTCTGGTAATTTATATTCAAACAACGGACCGCTGTCTGAAGCCATCATCGGTTTTAATACAATAGTAAAATAAAGATATCTGTCATATATAGATGTAGAACCGCTCTCTGTTAGCACCGGTCTATTATTTTCAAGATATCTCAAACCAAAATTCCAACATCTTTTTTTGTATAAAAACCCTATCTCCGCACTCTTTTTTAAACTAAGCTCAACATCATAATTATACTTTGCAAAATACGAATAATGCGTGTCATAAGTATAGCTGGCACTTGATGTAATATAGCTTGTATATGGCGAATAAGTTGAAGTTTTTTCCAAAAATGTATCTTTATAAAGATGAGAAAAAGAGATATTAAACCCATTTGAGTTAAAAGAGATTTGATTATACAGCTTTGAAAGCTTGTTTTGTTCGTAGTTATAAAACATATTGTTGTAAAATCTGACACTTTTCGAAATTTGATAATCTAACTCATTTTCAAGCTCACCCAGATGGTCCTTTTCATTTTGATAAGAAATTGTCTGAGCCAATCTATGATATAGTATTTGTGAACCGGTAGAATCATAAAGATACTGCGAGAAATCAAGCTGTAATTCTTCTTCAATATTACTTATTTTATAAAATTCGCATTGTGGTGTGTTTTGATTGTTTACATCTGAACAAAAATCCTTATAATCTTCATAAAAACCATTTCTTGATTCTGCACCTGCCAATGTATATCTGGCACCGAAACTTACCACATGCGTTATATCTTCAAAAGCACGGCTTAGTTGCGTAGAAGCTGATAGTACATGATAATTTCTTAAAAAATATCCATTGTTGTAATCACCGCTTTTAACCTCTTCTGTTCCACTGAATTTTGAGTGTTGGGCATACAAGTAAGCCTTATAAGAGGTATTTAAATATTCATCAAAAAAGCTTCCCTGAAGAGTAATAGGGACACTGATATCTGTTTGAGTGACATGTTTACCGACCTCTCTATATATGTTGTTACTCTGCATATCTAGATTGTAAATCAAATGATTGCCAAAAAGTGTGTCTAAATATCGATGGTACTGAAATGTTGGAAGTTTTTGAAGAGTATCTTCATTGCTAACCTTAGTTAAATCTTGATAATATTTAAAATATGCGCCAAAATAATTATTGTCCGTATTGTAAAAGAGGTTTATTCTTGAGAGCACTTGTGTGGAAGTAACATTATTTGTGGTGTTATTTGTAGATAGATTTATATAATCTACATCGTTCATGTTATTTAGATTCATATATAACCCGGATTGACCGTCAAGGTTTAAACCCAACCATTGATCAACTACGTCTTTGTTATCGTATGAAAAGTTAAATCCGTAATGTGAATCATTCGCCAGATTATTAGACTTATAATAACTCTCTTTTTCTTTAAAATAACCCGTCGTGAACTCGCCTTTTGATATTTTAGAATCAACAAATCTAAAGGTAGAGTATCCGCCGTAACCACGACTTGTTCTTATCTGAGGTTTTAGTTCCAAATCCCACCAATTTTGTTCAGCAATATAAATCGGTTGTTCATAGTAAAAACCCTCAACAGCAGATGTACCAAAAGCCGGAGCAAGAAGTCCCGTTCTTCTTCTGGTATCTAAAGAATATCCAAAATACGGCGTATAAAAAACAGGTATATCATATATAAAAATTCTTGCATTATAAATATTAAGCCACATATCATCAGAATTATAAGTGGATGATGAAAAGTGTATCTTCCAAAGAGGGTCATTCGGGTCACATCCGCTAAGAACTCCGGAATCTATTTCAAAATCTTTATTTACGGCACAGCCTTCATCTGCACTTATCCAAACTTTTGAATCTTTTTCTAGCATAAAAAAAGGTTTAAACATACGTTCTTTTTTAGCTATGTTTAATCTTGCATAATCTCCTAAAAGTTTATAATTTTCCCCTTTATTAGCCCGAATATTGCCAAAGAGTTCCAGCTCTCCCGTATTTTTATCGTAAGTGGCTCTTTGTGCACTTAAAAAGTAGTCTTTATATACAACGGTAACCTCTCCTGAAGCATTTACTATATTATCTTTGGAATTCATAGATGATGCATATATTTCAACTTTATCTGTTGCATATATGAATGATGTAAGAATCAATAATAGAGTGAGAAGTTTAAGCATCTACAACCAAAGTCCTCGCTGTTTTATCATGCCAGGTCTGTCTCTGGGGGTTAAGCAGACCCCATAAAAAGCCAAGATATAACAGGAGTTCTGAAATTACGCGAAATATTGCACGATTTAGAGCACTCATAAGACTTGGTGTTTGAACCGTGCTTATCTCTATTACTCTTATACCCATAACTATTTTACCGATTGTTGCACCATACTGCATAACAAAAAAAGTCTGATATATAATCTTCATAAGCATGAATTCTAAAACAAAAGTGTTAGTTATATTGATCATCTGTTCCATTGTTTGAGCAGATGCAAATGAGTCCCATAAAGCAATAACAAGCAAAAATGAAAGTAGCATCTCGTCTATAAAAAAAGCCATCGCTCTTTTTTTATTACTTGCCAGTACAATGCCTTCACGGTGAAGAATATTTTCTATCTCATCATTCAACTGTTTAATTCCTAAAGGGCTTGATAAGCTATATCTGTTCTTATCTTTTTACCTGCAAAATGGACTTGACCGCATCTCATATATGCTCTATCTCTAGCTTCTTTGATAGTATCTCCAAGACCTACACATACTAAGACTCTACCGCCGTCTGCGTATAGTACGCCATCTTGCATACTGACACCTGCATATGAGATATGAGTAAAGTTTTTTATATCTTCATGGTGAACTTCATCTACAATTATCTCAGCAGGAGTTGAACTTCCGTATGGATAGTTTTCACTAGCCATTACTACACCAACGGCATATTGTGAAGAAAACTCTACTTTTATCTCACCAAGTCTGTTTGTAGCAGCCTTATAAAACATATCACTGACACTAGAAGTCATAAGAGGCATAAGTATCTCACACTCAGGATCACCAAAACGTACATTGAACTCCAATGTGATAGGCTCACCGTTTACAACCATGATGCCAATAAACAAAACACCTTCAAAAGGTGCTCCCTCTTGCTTCATTCCATCTAAAGTAGGACGAATAATTCTGTCTCTAACTTTTTGGTATAATTCTTCATCTACCAATGGTGTTGGAGCATAGGCACCCATTCCGCCAGTATTAGGTCCTTGATCATTATCTTGTAATCTTTTATGATCCTGCGCCGCAGGAAGTAAGATATAATCATCTCCATCACACACAGCAAACATCGAAAGCTCGTAACCGTCAAGGAACTCTTCAACTATAACTTTAAGTCCCGCTTCTCCAAAACTTTTACCGCTTAGCATCTCTGAGATAGCTACTTTTGCTTCATCATGACTCTGTGCGATAATAACACCTTTACCACCGCATAATCCGTCAGCTTTAACGACTATCGGAGCAGTTAAAGTCTCTGTAAATTTAAACGCATCTTCTATGGAGTCAGTCTCTATATAGCGAGCAGTTGGAATACTATACTTTGCTAAAAAGTTTTTCATATAAACTTTTGAACCCTCAAGCTGTGCAGCCTCTTTACTTGGTCCGAAAATTGTTAATTCTTTTGCTTTGAAAATATCTACCACACCGTCAACCAGCGGAGCTTCCGGACCTACTATTGTTAATTCAATACTATTTTCTTTTGCGAAATCTGCTAGTTTGTCATAATCTTTAATATTTAAATTTGTACCCAAATTGTTTGTAGCACCGTTACCCGGCATAAAAAATAGTTCATGTTTTTGTTCTTCGTTTAAAATTGCTCTAGCTATAGAGTATTCTCTACCGCCTGCACCTAAAATTAATATTTTCATATATTCTCCGATTTATTTCTAGTAATGGGGCATCTATCAAAAGAAGATAGCCCGAGTAGCCGTTTCGTAATTGGCTCGGTTCTAAAAGCCGAATTTGGGTGAAGAGAGCGTTCTCTAACGGCGGCATCATCTCGACAGAGTTAACGTATCTCAAACGATGACACTGACACACAAGAACTCTACCTGTTCACTGTTTGAAAATGTAGAACCCTCATATGTACGATATATCGAACTACTCAGACTATGAATATATTATACTAAAAAAATCTTGATTTTATTTAATAAACTTCTCTTTTTGGGGAGTTATTTTAAAATATTGTTTTTTTATACTTGCAGTGTTAAAGCGGTTTCCATACAACTATCTATGGATGTTTTTTGAGATATCTTATACTTTACTCCAGAAGGAAGAGCTTTTGCGGTAGTCTTGCCAATGACTACGACTTTAGCATCCTCTCCTATGGTATGAGTCTTCAAAAAGCACTCAATTGCCGATGGAGAAGTAAATACCAATATAGGATTTTCACTTACTTCTACTTCTAAAGCTTCTTTGGCACATTCACTTACATAAAGAATCTCTTCATCTATATCATAACCGTCATTCTTGCATCTTTGAACAAAGTCAGATGCTATCAATTCAGCTCGCAGATAAAGCCATTTTTTGTCTTTTGATTTTTCTTTTATGTTTTTAACAAGATTATCACCGTAACCATCACCGATATCCAAAATCTTTCCGCCAAAACTCTCATAAGATGCAGCAGTTTTTGCAGATACACAAAGAGCAGGAATATTTATGAAATTTTCTCTTTTATATTGTTCAAGTGCTTTTACTGTTTGTTTGGAAGTTATTATCAGATAGTCGTATTTACTAAAATCGATTTGCGGTTTTAAAAATCTGACCTCTAAAGATTTAGAGCTTATAGCATCTGGATGTTTTGAAGTTGCGAAGAGGTATATTTGTCTTTTCATGAGAAGAGAGATTTAAATCTCTACTCCCATTCTATAGTAGCAGGTGGCTTACTTGAGATATCGTAAACTACACGATTTATACCATCAACTTCATTGATGATTCTTCTGGAGATTCTCTCTAGTAAGTCATGTGGAAGGTGTGCAAATGTCGCTGTCATTCCATCAACAGCTTCAACGACTCTAACACACACAGTATTATCATAAGTACGGTTGTCACCCATTACACCGACAGATTTTACATTCAGTAAAACTGCAAAGGCCTGCCAAGTCTTAGCGTAGTAACCACTGGCCTTTAACTCATCTAGTAAAATAACATCAGCTTCACGAAGTAAAGTTAAGTCAGGTACATTTACATCACCCATGATTCTAATTGCCAAACCAGGTCCAGGGAACGGATGGCGGTTAATCATAGACTCTGGAAGACCAAGTTCCAATCCTATTTTACGAACTTCATCTTTGAAAAGTTCACGTAAAGGTTCAATTAATTCAAAATCCATCCAATCAGGAAGACCACCAACGTTATGGTGTGATTTTATTACTTCAGATGGACCGTTTACAGATATTGACTCAATAACATCAGGGTATAGTGTACCTTGAGCTAAGAATTTAATACCATTGTGTTTTTTAGCCTCTTTTTCGAACTCTTCTATGAACGTGTGACCAATTATCTTACGTTTTTCTTCAGGGTCTGATATGCCTGCCAGTTTTCCTAAAAAGTTATCAACTGCATCTACCGTGATAAGAGGAGCTTTTAGATTCAGTTTGAAAACTTGTTCAACTTGTTCACGCTCACCTTTACGTAAAAGTCCATTATCTACAAATACTGGAATAAGTTGATCACCTATCGCTTCATAAAGCATCGCAGCAACAACAGAGCTATCAACTCCGCCGCTTAGTCCACAAAGGACTTTTCCATCACCTACTTTTTCGCGAATGATTTTAATCTGCTCTTTTAAGAAGTGCTCCATTTTCCATTTTTCAGTTACTCCACAAATGTTTTTTGCAAAATTTCTAAGCATCAGGTAGCCCTCTTCAGAGTGCTGTACTTCAGGATGATACTGCATTGCATAAACACGTTTTTCTTCATTTGCTATTGCTGCGTATGGAGAGTTTGCACTTATAGCAATCGGTTTGAATCCATCCGGTAAAACATCTACTTTATCAGAGTGACTCATCCAGACAATACGACCGCTTTCACAATCTTGGAGTAATGGAGAGCAGTGTTGCGGTTCAACAATTTCGAGTTCAGCTTTTCCATACTCATGATGGTCTGAGCGTATTACGCTTCCACCAAAATCTACCGCGATTCTTTGCATACCGTAACAGATACCAAGAACAGGCAATCCCATATTGTAAACACCCTGATCAACTTCATATGCATTTTCATTATAAACAGAAGAAGGACCACCGCTTAAGATGATACCTTTTGGGTTTTTTGCTGCAATCTCTTCTACTGATGTATGGTATGGAAGAATTTCACAATATATTTTATCTTCACGAAGACGACGAGCTATAAGTTGGGTGTACTGAGAACCAAAATCTAAAACTATGATGCTAACATTTGTCATAAAAATGCCTTTTTATTTTTTATATCACATTACGGGCAAAGCCCGTAATTATAAGCTAACGCTTGGTTTCCTTTGGTAGGAAGCCCACGCACCTGTGTTGCTTAACAATAGTGCTTTAATTAATCACGGAAGGATACTATAAAAAAGATTAAGATTTGATATAAGGAAATTTGAGATAGAAAAAACCTCTTCTATCTCAATAAAACAAATGTTTTACGCACCAATATTTAATACTTCGTACTGAAGATACCAAATAGCAATTGATGTAATATAACCGATAAGAATAGTCCATGAATATTTCATGTGAGCACCAAATGTATAAATACCCGGTAATTTACCCATTACACCAACACCTGCAGCTGAACCAAAAGAAATTAAACTACCACCTACACCTGCTGTTAATGTTACAAGCATCCACTGATCTAGTCCCATCGACGGCGACGCTTTAAGTACGGCAGACATAACAGGTACATTATCAACGATTGCCGATAAAAATCCTACCCCGATATTTGACCAAGTCGGACCAAGAACATTCGGATCGTAAACTACAGCGGCTAAAGCTAACCAACCTATAAAATAAAGCGCTCCCACAGCAGCTAAAATACCAAAGAAGAACAGAAGCGTATTGTTTTCTATTTTACTCATTGATTCAAAGATATTAAGCTGTGAATTGTATTTTCTTTTTAGTCTATACTGGAATAACTTCAGTACGGCTAAACCAAACATCATCCCCCACATCGCAGGCAAATGAAGAACTTGGTGAGATATTACCGCAGAAGCGATAGTAAAAATACCAAGACCAATAGCGATATTCGCTCCATGCATCATCTCAGGAGATTTTTCTTTGGATGCATCAAAATCAGGTTTTGTCTGCGGCACAAACTTGCTTAATATAAATGCCGTTACAAGATAACCACCTAAAGAGGCTGGAAGTAAAAACAGAAAATCTGAAAAAGCACCTTTACCGGCAGTCCAGGCCATAAGAGTTGTGATATCTCCAAAAGGAGACCAAGCACCGCCGGCATTTGCCGCTACAACAATATTAATCGCACCTGGGACAAGAAAGTGTTTGTTTTCACGCTCGATTGTGATTAAAACTGTTGATAAGATAAGTGCTGTTGTCAAGTTATCCGCAATCGGAGATATGAAAAATGCTAAAAACCCTGTTAACCAGAACAACTTTCTGTAATTATATCCTTTAGATATCAAATTATATTTGAGTTTTTCAAAAACATTCATATGTATTAGTGTTTCAATATATGTCATTGCAACAAACAAAAAGAAGAAAATCTCAGCAATTTCAAGTATCAGATGCTGTGCCTGAATATGAACTAAATCCATGTTTAAATGATTCATTGCATAATACGCAGCTATTAAAATAAACATAAATGTACCGGCAAATAATGCAGGTTTAGCTTTATCTATGTGGTATTTTTCCTCTGTTGCAACAAAGTAGTAGGCAACAACAAAAATCACAAGAGAGACCAAGCCCACCCACGTAAAAGTCAAATCGGGAATTACATCTGTAGATACCCCGGAACTCGCATATGTTAAACTAATGCTAAGCATTAGCATCATCAATAATCTTATCATTATTGTCCTTTTTAATAAAATGTACACCTATGGATTTATCTCTAGCTAATGCTGAAAGAACAATCTCTTTTGCCGTTAATAAACGAAATTTTAACAGTTTACCAATTTTTTCTTTTAAAAGAGCATTGATTTGCTCTAATGCCTTATTTAATCCATCATTTGTTCTAACTATAGAGACATATTCCCACATAATCTCACGAAGAAGATTTTTCTTCTCTTTATCTCCTTTGAGACTCATTACTTCATTGCTGACATCAAACTCAAGCATCTTTTTTTGCTTTGCATTTTGCAAAATATCTTGTACCGCCTTTTTTGCAAATACTAAAGCTTCCAATAGTGAGTTAGAAGCCAGTCTATTTGCCCCATGAACTCTCACGGATGCCACTTCACCAATAGCGTAAAGTCCACTCACGTTTGGAACTTTTCCTTTTAAATCAGTCTTTATACCGCCTATAGCATAATGAAAAGCCGGAGAGATTGGAACTCTTTGCTCCGGTACGTCAAAACCGATATCTCTCAGGTTTTTATATATGTTTGGAAATCTCTGCATAAAATAGTGGTAATCAAAATTGCTAAGGTTTAGATAGGTTTTCAAGCCTGTTTTTTTAGTATAGTCATATATAGATTTACTAACTATATCCCTAGAAGCAAGCTCACCGCGAGAATCATACTCAAACAAAAATCTTTTTCCATTTTCATCTTCTATGGTCGCACCCTCACCTCTTAGCGCTTCAGTTAAGAGAAGTTTTTGAGCATACTCACTATTTACATAGACAGTCGGGTGAAATTGCATCATCTCCATATTTTCTAGTTCTATACCTTTTAAAACACAGAGTCCCTGCAAATCTGCGCTGATACACGGAGCATTTGTATGATATTGATAAAGAGAGCCTACTCCACCGCTTGCTATTATCACGTTGGGAGCGTAGATATTTCTACTCTCTCTATGATCTAAAACAGTGACGCCGTAACATTCACCATCTTTTATGAGAAGGTCTACGACTCTGGCATCGCTGAGCATCGGATGCGGGTTTTGTTCCAGTAAAAAGAAATGCATGTGCCTACCCGTTGCATCTCCTCCGGCATGAAGAATTCTACTAGTCGAGTGAGCTGCTTCTTTCGTATAAAGAAGTTTTCCATCGTCATCACGGTCAAACTCAAATCCTCTTTCAATCAGATCATCGATAACTTCCCGTGAGTTATGGCTTAAAACTTTTACGGCTTCTTCATCACAAAGACCTGCTCCGGCTTCAAGGGTATCTTTTATATGAAGAGGAATATCATCTTCATCTTTTGAGAGTGCCACTCCACCCTGAGCATAGAAGCTGTTGCATTTAAAAGTTTCTCTTTTATTTATTATGAGTACTTTTTTATCTTTTGGAATGTGAGAAGCCGCATACAGACCGGCTACTCCCGCTCCAATTATTATTACATCATACTGCATTATTTACTTGGCTCTTTGATGATAAACTTAACATTATCATCGCCCTTAGGAGCTTCTTCTTTATAATAAGGCGCTTTTTTATATCCGCATCCGTTTAAACTTAATACAAACATTGCTATAATAAGCAGATGAAAAACAGTGCTCAAATTCTTAATTCTATTCAACATAGACCTCAATTCTCAAAACTTTCAAAATTTAGATGTATCAAAAAAATACAATCTCTATTTTCACCGGCACTTCAAAGGATGATTAAGTTTGCATATTTTAAAAATGACATACTTTTTTTTGTCCTAAATCACCCCGGGGCTAAACAAGAGTTTGATAATAATATACAAAGTATTAAAAGTGCTTTAAAGTTCGTAGCTCCTGAGGAATGTATGGATATCAGTGTAACCGATATCAAAGCATTTGTGACAAACAAGCCTGTAGGCAAGATAACTCTGTTTAAAACTGATTCAAAAGAAATCTATAAAGAGAGAGCTACAGGGAATTTCACAATCGATATTAAGGATGAAAAATTAAACTCTTTAGTCAAATCTATCCAAAATATTATAAAAGCCAAAAATGACTCTTAAACAAACGATAAAACAGCTTCCCGACTCTGCTGGCATCTACCAATATTTTGACACTAACGGGCATCTGCTCTATATCGGAAAAGCAAAAAACCTGCAAAAAAGGGTAAAAAGTTATTTCAGTTTTACGCCTGAGTTAAAAGCAAAATCCAATCTGTCACTCAGAATAACAAAGATGATAAATCAGACGGCATCTATGAACTACATAGTCGTAAACTCAGAACATGATGCTCTAATACTTGAAAACTCACTTATCAAGCAGTTGAATCCAAAATATAATATTCTTCTTCGGGATGACAAGACTTATCCATATATCTACATAGACAACTCTCAAAGATACCCTAGGTTTGAGATAACAAGAAAAATTATAGACTCATCCGATATCAAATATTTCGGACCTTATTCTGTAGCTTCTAGAGATATTTTAGACTCTGTGTACGAGCTTTGCAAACTTGTTCAAAAAAAGGGATGCCTAAAATCAAAGAAACTCTGTTTGTATCATCAGATTGATAAATGTTTAGGTCCTTGTGAACTTCCTATCTCAGATGCAAGATATGAACAAGAGTTAGATTTAGCTCATGAACTGATTCAAAATAAAAAATTGCTCATAAAAAAACTTCAAGAAAAGATGTCTTTTTATGCCGAGAACCTGAGATTCGAAGAGGCAGGTGAGTTAAGAGACAGGATAGAGAGAATCACCCGTTCAGAGATTAAAAGTGAAATAGATTTTGCAACGAATGAGAACTATGATATTTTTGTTCTTCAAAATTCTGAAACCAGAGCTGTCGTTGTCAGAATATTTATGAGAGATGGAAAAATCATCTCCTCTACTCATGATTTCATACAGCTCAACGAAGGTTATGATGAGGATGAGCTCTACCAGAGGGTTCTTTTAGCATTCTACTCCAAAGAAAAACCTCCGATTATTGCACCCATTTTAGTTGCATCTCAGTTTGAGAACCTAGAGATTATACAAGAGCATCTAAGTAGTGTTTTTGAAAAAAAAGCGACTATTAAAGTACCAAAACAAGGTAATAAAAAACAGCTTATTGATTTGGCCATTCTTAATGCCAAAGAACTTCTAAAAAAAGACAAACAATCAGTTGACACAAAAATATTAGATGAATTAAAAGACCTTCTTTGCTTAGAGCGCATCCCAAAAAGAGTCGAAGTCTTTGACAATTCTCACATGTCCGGAGTTGCAACTGTAGGGGCGATGATTGTTTATGAAAATGGTGAGTTTGATAAAAAAAGCTATAGGACTTATCATCTTGAAGCAAAAGACGAATACGCTCAGATGCGCGAGACTTTAACAAGAAGAGTTGAAAGTTTTTCCAAAAACTCACCTCCTGATTTATGGATAATCGACGGAGGAGCTACTCTTTTAAAACTGGCTTCCGAGATTGTAGATTCAGCAGGTGTGTTTATAGATATAATCGCTATTTCAAAAGAAAAAGTTGATGCCAAAGCTCACAGGGCAAAAGGTAAAGCCAATGATATTATTCATACAAAAGATGATATATTTAAGCTAAAAAATTCCGATAAAAGACTTCAATGGACTCAAAATTTAAGAGATGAAGCACATAGAAGTGCAATAAGCTTCCACAAAAAAACAAAACTTAAACTTGACAAAGAGAGTAAACTTTTGAGTCTTCATGGAATCTCTGAGGCGAAGGTGAAAAAACTACTCAATCATTTTGGAACCTTTGAAGCCCTAAAAACCCTAACTATTGAAGAAATAGGCTCTGTTTTAAACATAAAAGATGCAAAAGTAATTAAAAATATTTACGTCTAAGTATAGTTTTGCATCTATTATGATATATTTATAACCATAATATTTTGTAGAATATAAGGTTTATTTATGGACAAAGTAGTACCGGTTGATGAAGAGTATATCTTTGAAGGCAGTATGGTCATCAGTCAAACTGACTTAAAGGGTATTATAACTTTTGCAAATAGAAAATTTTGCGAAGTTTCAGGTTATAAAATAGATGAACTTATTGGAAGTAACCATAATATCATCAGACATCCAGATATGCCAAAGGCAATATTTGCCAAGATGTGGAGTACCATACAAGGTGGTCAGGCTTGGAACGGTTTAGTGAAAAATCTACGTAAAGACGGATTATATTACTGGGTTGATTCAGAAATAATCCCTGTTCGTAATGAAAATGAAGAGATAACAGGCTATATAGCTGCAAGAAAAGTCGCTTCAAGAAAAGATATTGACGAAAATAAAGAGCTTTATAAAAAAATGCTTGAAACTGAAAAGTAAGGGGAATTCATGTTAATTTATAACTACCAAAAAGAGTTTGTGGGAATTGATGAAAGTGATTTAAAAACTCTAGGATTTTCAGATCTTTCACAACTAAGAAATGAATCAGACGATTTTGCAGACCTTTTTGTAAAAACTCCTGGCTTTGTACATAACTTCAAACATGTTCATTGGATAGACTTTGTTACGTGTGCAGAAGGTAGTGATGATTCAAAAGTAGTAATACACGCTAACGGCAAGAACTTCAGATGTGTTTTAGATATAAAAACTGCTTACTTGGTAGACAATCCAACAAAAAAAGCATATATCATAAATCTTTCAAATTTAAGAACGTTGACACACAGTGAAAATGAACAAATAGCCGGAGATATACTTGAAAAACCTGCACATATAGCCTCTGCTCAAAGCAATGTTGTATTTAATACTCCTGAATTTACCGATGAATTTAATGCTGAGGAAGAAGATAAAACAATTGTCCAAAACCAGGAACCTCAAGAGAGCGTAGAAGTCACACATGACCCTTATGAGATTAGCACTACAGATACACTTGATGAACTTGGTTCAAATCCACAGATTATCGAAGACATATATGAAGACTCTCCAATAGACCTATATGATGAAC
This sequence comes from Sulfurimonas sp., assembly GCF_041563495.1. Classification (GTDB taxonomy): domain Bacteria; phylum Campylobacterota; class Campylobacteria; order Campylobacterales; family Sulfurimonadaceae; genus Sulfurimonas. Next base: position 64,338 of record NZ_JBFFMZ010000009.1, on the reverse strand, counting down.
CTTTAGAAGTCGGTGAAACAGAAGCTTATGAAAGTGAAGATGAAAACATTCACATTGAACCAGAAGAACAACCAGAAGAACAAATAGTTACTCCTGTTGCTGCACAAGTTCTTAATACACAGAGAGATTATGTCTATGACCCACACCTTGCATCAGATGAACTTGGACTTCCTGTTGACTTAATAGAAGAGTTTATTCAAGATTTCATTAATCAGGCAAAAGATTTTAAAGATGACTTATATCAATCACTTCTTGATGGAAACATGGACAACGTTAAAATACTCTCTCATAAACTAAAAGGTGTTGCAGCAAATTTACGCATCGAAGATGCATTTGAAGTCTTAACTAATATTAATACTTCGAGTGATACTAATGAGATTAAGACAAACATGGACACATTTTATTTAATAATTGAAAAATTATCCGGAAAAAATATTCAAGAGGGTGAGATTGCAGAATCTCAAGAAGAAATTTCTATGGAAACTGAAATAGAAGAAATACCTGAAGATAAAAATGATCATGACGACGATGATTTAATTCTTAGCTTTAAAGATGATGATGAAGTAAATACACAAGAGAAAATCGAAGATATCGAGGTTCCACAAAAAATAGAAATGCCTGAATTAGCAGACGATGATTTTTTAAACAATGATATCACGGAAAATTATACACCAGAGTTAGAACTTGAAGAGATAACCCTAGATAATGAAATCGGTGATTTAAATGAAATTGATATAGATTTTGAATCAACTCAAGATGATACATTTTTAAACGACAGCATTGAGATAGAAGAGCTAGATACTTTAGAAGAAACAGCTACAGAACTTTCTCAATCTACATTCAGCAAAGCCATGGCAGCAAGTGAGATTGGTATAGATTCACAAAGTTTTGATGCACTATTTGATGATTTTATAATAGAAGCTAGAAATGATTGTACTAAGATCAATGAAGCCGTACAACAAGATGATGCCCAAACATGGAAAGAAACTGCAGTTAAACTTAAAAGCATGAGTGATAATATGAGGATTCATGATTTTACTAAAGAGTTAGAATCAATCATCAACACACAAGATGCTGATTTGGTCAAAGAATCCATAGACTTAATAAGTGCTAAACTAGAGCAAATATCGGGCAAAGAGGTTTAATATATGCAGCTAGGTTTAAAAAACAGACTAAGATTAATCAGTTTATTTCCAATTATTATTCTATTTTCATTAACAAGTTATTACCTTTATGATTCGTACAAAAATTATCAAAGAGCGGAGATGCTTCACAATAAACTCTCCCAAAACAGATACTTAAATGATGTAGTCGGAAATGTTGCGAGGGAACGTGGTATGACTGCCATGTATCTCGGTAATCCATCAAAAAATATTTTTAAATCATTACAAGAACAAAGAAAAGTCGTTGATGCAAAAACACAAGCATATTTAGAGCACACAAAAAATGACGTTGCACTACATGACCATTCAAAAGGTGAAGAAAACTGTCTTACTTGTCAAAACTACACTTCTGTAGAGACTTCACTTCAAAAAATTTATGATGCCAGAGAATTGGTTGATAGTAAAAAAATAGCATTCAAAGATGTATTTACAAACATTTATAGTGATACTCAAAGACATTCGATTGCTCAACTTGAACAAATTACAAATGATCAGACGGACCAGTATATTAATGAGCTTTACTCAATATATATAGCAATGGTTAATGCAAAAGAGTTCAGTGGTATAGAGAGAGGTTACATGTCATACATCATCTCTCGCTCTACAAAACTTAAAGAAGAAGATCTTAACAAATGGATTTCTATAATCGGTAAAGCAGATGCTATAAGTTACAACACACTCCATAATAAAAAACTTCTTGATGAGTTAAACCAACTCTTCAAAAATGAAGATGCAATAGAACTTTTTCAAGATATCAATACTGAGAGAACAGCAATTATTTCCGCTAGTCAAAACGGTAAATATGATATTAGTTCCGGTGTCTGGTTCACAATGCACTCTGAGAAAATAAACATCATATCAAATGCAGAAGACCTGCTTTTAAATGAAATGGATAAGAGAGCTAAAGAAGTTCAAGCATCTTCATTGCAATTTCTTATTATTACAATGGTAATTTGGACAGTATCTTTAATCTTGGCTACTTTAGGTTATTTCCTATCTAATGAGATTACAAGAAACATCAAAAACCTTGAGGAAGTATTAAAAAGGGTTGCAGAAGATACAAGTGAAGATGAAGAGAGTGCTGTTATTGACCTGCAAACCGCTGATGGTACAGCTCAAGCATATGATTTGCTAGAAAAGATAATCGAGCAGACAAGAGAGGATAAGGAGTCTGCACAAGAAGCCAGTGAAGCTAAATCAATGTTTCTTGCAAATATGTCTCATGAAATACGTACTCCATTAAACGGGATTGTTGGTTTTACGGAACTTCTTAAAGATACAGGACTTGCAGAAGAACAGAGTGAGTTTGTTGAAATTATTGAAAAATCATCTGAAAACCTTCTTGAAATTATCAATAATATCCTTGACCTTTCTAAAATTGAGAGCAACAAACTTGAGATTGAAGATATTGTTTTTAATCCTATTGATGAATTTGAAAGTGCGGTTGAAGTTTACGCAGTACGTGCGAGTGAAAAGCATATAGACCTTGGATGTTTTATAGACCCGGCTCTAGAACATCCGCTAAAAGGTGACCCTACCAAGATTAAAGAAGTCATTATCAACCTGCTTTCAAATGCTGTTAAATTCACTAGCAGTGCTGGTTCTATAAATGTAGATATTAGACAGGTTGAATGTGATCAAGAAGGCAAAACAAGAGTTAGATTTGAAGTTCAAGATAGTGGTATCGGTGTAACAAGTGAACAAAAATCTAGAATTTTTGAAGCATTTTCTCAAGCAGATACATCTATTACTCGTAAGTACGGCGGTACCGGTCTCGGGCTTACAATTTCAAGCAGGTTTATTGAACTAATGGGTGGACAGCTTGATCTTCATAGTGAGACAGGATCTGGAACAACTTTTTACTTTACAATAGATTTTGAAGAAGTAGAGACACTAAATGAAAGCAGTAAAGGCACTTTTTCCAATCTTAACGCATTATTGCTTGAAGTTAACCATAAAACAAAAAGGCAAGAGACTTACTTACGTGAATATTTAGATTTCTATGGTGTCAGCTACACTACTTTTAAAGATATTAACGAGTTAGAAACTATACAAAGACAAGTAAGTTATGACTTAATATTTGTTGATTATGATTACTGTCAAGAAAATGATTTGGTTGCATATTCACAGCTTCCACAAGCTTTGGTCCTTTTAACTAAATCATACTACATGAAAAAGATAGATTCTCTCAATATAGATATATTTAAAACCATATATGAACCTCTGAATATTTCAAAAGTCAAACTAGCTCTTGACAACTTTAATGCAGAAAACTATAATGCTAAACAGGCTAAAAAAACAAATCGTAAAAAATTCAACAAAGAAACATCAAAATTTAAAGCAAATGTTTTAGTTGCCGAAGATAATATCATCAATCAAAAACTCATCAAAAGAACACTGGAAGATTTAGGATTAACGATCTCGATTGCAAGCAATGGTCTTGAAGCTTTCCAAAAAAGAAAAGATGGAAATTTTGATCTTATTTTTATGGATATTCAGATGCCTTTTCTTGACGGCGTAGAAGCAACTGCTGAAATCTTAGAATATGAAGAAGACTTCAATCAACCGCATGTTCCAATTATAGCACTAACTGCAAATGCTCTTAAAGGTGATAGAGAAAGATTCTTAGAAGCAGGTTTGGATGAGTATACAACAAAACCTTTAGTTAGGTCAGAAATAATCTCGCTTTTAAATCATTTTCTGGCAGATTTCATTGTAGAAGAAGATCCAGTAGTTCCAAAAAGTGCTGCTGAAGTTGCAAAAACAATAGATAAAGATATTGTATCTGAGGAAAATAACGAAGAAGAAGTGCAAAATAATATCTCAAATGAACAAGAGATAATAGAACAATCTATAAAGAATGAAAAATCAAAATACAAAGCAGATATTCTTTTAGCGAAAAAAACTCTTTTTGAATCAAAACTATATATACAACTTCTTGAATCATTAGGTTATACTTATGAGCTTGCTTACACAGCAAAAGAGTTAGAAGATATGACTAAGACCAATACATATAAACTTATACTCTTTGACAAAGAGTTAAGTGGACTAAATTTAGAAAAATTATCTAATGACATCAAGGCCTCAAATAAAATCAGTGGACTAATCTCTTACTTGGTTCTTATCAGTGATTCATCTTTAAAAGAAGATGCTGACGATGCTTTATATGTGCATGAATTAATTAAAAATGTGGTAAATAAAGATTTACTACGTTTAGTATTTGAAAAATTTATTTAAGGATAGGGTATGCCCAAAATAGACCTAGTAGTATTAGCAGTAGATGACGATATGATTAATCTTAAACTACTAAAATCAATGTTGATGAAAAGTGGTAAAGTTAAAGAAGTCATTGAGGCTAAAAATGGTTCGGATGCCATAGGTGTTCTCAAATCAAGAAATGATATTGATCTAATATTACTCGATATAATCATGCCTGTTATGGGTGGGATTGAGATGCTAAAAGTTGTACGTGCAGATGATAATCTTCGTCAACTTCCTATTATAGTCTTAACGACTGATGAGACTAAGAAAAGTGATGCTCTGGAGTTTGGAGCCAATGGTTTTTTAATGAAACCTATACGAAACAGCGATCTGCTTCAAAAGATATCAACTGTTATAGTGTAAGAAGTCTTACGACTCCTTCACTAAAATATATTTTAAGACCTCTTCAACCCTGCTTACACCGATTATCTCTAAAGAATCTTTTACTTCTTTTGGAATATCATCCAAATCTCTTTCATAATTTTTTGAAGGTATTAAGACCTTACTCATGCCGGCCTTATGCGCGGCTATCAGTTTTTCTCTTAATCCGCCTATAGGTAGAACATCTCCGCTTAAAGAAACTTCTCCAGTCATAGCAATCTCAGAACGGATTTTTTCTCCGCTTAGTATTGAAGAGATGACACTGACCATTGCTATACCTGCACTTGGCCCGTCTTTTGGAGTTGCACCGTCTGGGACATGTATATGCAGGTCATAACGCTTATATACTTCACTAGGATCAACTTTGATTTTTTCTTCTGTTTCTTTAAATGTAAGAGGAATATTCTCAGGTGCTATTTTCAGCTTCTTAGTGTCAATAAGAGTCTTAACAACACTCATAGCTATTCGTGCAGATTCTTTCATCACATCTCCAAGACTACCCGTTAGCTGCATAGTGCCTTTACCCTTGATTCTAATGCTCTCTATCTTTAGTACATCTCCGCCGACCGCTGTCCAAGCTAATCCGTTAACTACACCTACAACAGGTACTTTCGTTGTCTTTTCTATTTCAAAAACACTTTTATCGAAGAAGTCTTTTAAATTTTTTAGTGTTATGGATATCTTATCGGTTGCAGAATTTTCTAATATTTGACGAGCTATCTTTCTACTCATATCTGCAATTCTACGGCGGAGATTTCTCACGCCGGCTTCTCTTGTATAACTATGTATCAACTCTTTAAGAGCAGGTTTTGAGATGCTCACTTCACTCTTTTTGAGTCCATGTTTCTTAAGTTCTTGAGGTATTAAATATCTCTTTGCAATCTCGAGTTTTTCTTGCGGAGTATATGAACTTATTGTTATAAACTCCATTCTATCACGAAGGGGAGTAGGAATACGACTGACATCATTTGCAGTAGCAATAAAAATAACCTTACTTAAATCTATGTCAAAGTTAAGATAGTAATCTCTAAACTCCTTGTTTTGCTCCGGGTCCAATATCTCTAAAAGTGCTGCCGTAGGATCCCCTCTTTGAGAGCGGGAGACTTTATCTATCTCATCCAAAACAACAACAGGATTCATCTTCTTGGCATCTATTAGACCTTGAGTAATACGACCGGGCATAGCACCGACATAAGTTCTTCTGTGCCCTCTTAACTCATTTACATCTTCAAGCCCGCCAAGAGCTATTCTGACAAGTGGTCTCTTAAGAGCTTCCGCAATGGAATTTGCCAAAGAAGTCTTACCGACACCCGGAGGTCCTGAAAAACACAAAATCGCCCCTGCACTGTCACTGCTAAGACCTCTTAACTCCAAGAGCTCTCTTACGGCAAAATACTCAATTATTCTCTCTTTTGGCTTTTTAAGTGAAAAATGGTCCTCATTTAACTGCGCCTCGACGTCTTTTATTTTAAGTGCTTTTTTCGCATTCTCACCAAATGGAATCTCTAATGTCCAGTCCAAGTATGTCTGAGTCATAGATGCATCTGAAGAATCCGGATGCATTCTAGAGAACCTCTCTATCTGTTTAGATATTTCTTTATAAGCTTCCTCACCCATTTTGCCTTTTTTGGCTTCTAGTTTATTACGGTATTCTTCTATCTCTTCATCACGAGCAGTATCAGTTCCCAACTCTTTTTGGATCTGTTTTAACTGCTCTTTTAAAAAGTACTCTTTATTTACTTTTTCTATGTGGGTATGAACTTTACTTCTAATCTCTTTTTGTATTTTGTTCGCTTCTATCTCATCAATAAGATAATCAATTAGAAATAAAAATCTTTTTTCCGTATCTGTCTCAACAAAAAGTTTATACGCTTGTTCTTTTTTAAGTTTTACACTGCTGCATATCAGATCTATGATGCGGTTATGATCATGATTCTCTTCTATGGTTCTCAATAAATCCGGAGGAAAATAATTGCTTACACTAGAGAGTGTTCTGACTTTTTCACGAACTACTTCGAGTATGGCATCTATCTTTAGAGAACCCACATTTGTAGCTTGAAGTATATCCACCTTTGCTATCAGAGGTGAATCTTGTACTTCATAAAGTATTTTAGCACGTGCGAGTCCTTGAAAAAGAACCTTAACACGACCATCTGGAAGCGCTACTTTTCTCATAATAGAGCCAACTACACCCGCATCGTAAAGTGAGTCAAACGTTCTCTCGCCATTTCTTGAAGGTTTGGTAGGACAGACAATGACTAAAGAGCTGTCCTCCATGGCTAAAGTTGCCGCCTTTATATTGTTTTCATCACTCAAGAAAAGCGGTGATATCATAAAAGGGTATAAAAAAAGTTCGTCTTCTGCTATTACCGGTATATCAGCCGGAAAATCTCCATAATTGCTTAATTTCATATTTTCATCCTAAATTTGTTAAAGTTCTAATATTTTATCTCTCAAGGCATTAAACTCATCTTCTGTGATGATACCTTTATCTTTTAAATCTTGTGCTTTATCTAGTTCATCTTGTTGAAATTTACTCAAAGTTTTCTTAGTTTCAGTTATTTCTTTTGCTGGGGCTTTTTGAGTCAAACTGTCATTAACAATAGAGTTTCTTGAAACAACACTCCTTGTATCAGGAACCATAAAAGCATACCAACTTTCAGTACCGTCACCTTCAAACCACTCACGATACCAGGGAGAATTTGCTCTGTCTACCTCATTCCAGTTTATCCACGGTTGTGGTTTAAGTGTTCTATAGTACTGGGCACTTTTTGGTTTGTCTAGTCTGGCGTAAAGATCTGCTATTGTCTCATTTAAGGCAGCTTCAGCCATATATAAATGCGTTTGCATGGTATCTACAACGTTATAGTACATAGAATCAGGATAGTTATGTTTAAACTTTTGCGCTTCTCTTATAGCATCTGCGATAAGCGCTTGATCACGCCTTGGATTTGGAAGAGCAAGATACTTAGCTTTTATCTTTAAAAACTCTGCATCTTCTTTCTCATTTGCCGTTGCATATCTTTTTATGTATTCATTTAAAAAATGTTCACTTAAGAGATACTCTTCATCATGCATATGAGCTATAGCCAAAATCATAGTTGCTTCGGGCAAAAGAGGTGAACCGATATGCTCACCTTGGAGAGAACTATAATAGTTATCTGCTTTTTCCAAATCTCCCTGAGAAATATTTTTTACTATTTTCCCATACCAATATATAGCCGGCTTGTTATACTCTTCCAACTCTTTAGAACAACCGCTAAAAAAGATGATAGCTGAGAATGCCGTCAGTAAAAAACTATTTTTAAATTTCATCAAATAATATCCCAATATATAAATAAGATGATATTTTAGCTAAAAGATATATAACACTGATTAAACTAGGTACATTTTATGCTTAAAGTGCTACAATAAACAAATAATTTGCAAAAGGTTTTTTATGAAATTTGACATGAGCGTACCTCTTTTAGGCTTTGAAAAGATAAAACAGGTAGAGTTACAAAAGATTGATGATATTTTTATGAAAATGGTTTCTTGTGAAGATGAGCATATATCTTTTACTCTTATAAACCCTTTTGTTTTAAGAGAATATGATTTTGAAGTTCCAAACAATATCAAAAATATGATGGAAATAAATGAAAAATCAAATCTTTTGATTTTGAATATTGTTCTTATACAAACTCCCATAGAGAACTCTGTGGTAAATTTCATAGGGCCTCTTATCTTTAACACAGATAACAATAAGGCAGCTCAAGTAATCCTTGCTGAATCTACGAAGTACGGTGTAGCTGAAAAAATATCTACTTTTTTAAATAAATAATTTAAGAAAATATTATCGTTAATAATAGTACAATCTACATGTAGGCTGCTCTTTTCTACGTGAAGCTGAGGGGGGATTGTGATGAAATTTTTTTATTATCTGTTTTTTATTTTAAGTTTTTTTATTTTGCCGGTACCTCTCAATGCAGGAGACAAGACCGTTTCTATAAACGACGTCAACATCAGTGAAGGCAACTCCGGTACTACGACTTTCACATTTACTATTACAGGAACTGACAACACCCCTAGTGATGAATCTATTGATTATATTATATATGATGCTACTGCAACTACCGCTGACAGCGACTACATTGCTGCTACTGGAACAACTAATTTTGACGCCTCCACAGACACTGCTACTATATCTGTTACAGTTAATGGCGATACGACACCAGAAGCAGATGAAACATTTATAGTTATTATATACAATCTGCGTAAAAATGATGGAAGTGCCAGTCTTAATTCAATCGCGGACGATTCAGGGATAGGTACAATATTAAATGATGACACTCAAGCCTGGCCGCCGATTATGGGTAGTATTTCCGATCAGTTTGCAATAAAAGATTTAGTTTATAGTTTAAATATCGCAGATTATGTAACAGAAGTAAATGATGATAATGTAACATACAGTATATCAGGAAGCATACCTGCCGGTTTGTCCTTTAATACAAGCTCAGGAGTTTTAAGCGGAACCCCTACAACACTTGGAGTATATGACCTAAATGTCACAGCAAGCGATACAGATGGTTCTTCCGCCGCAGGCAGTTTTTCACTTACCGTTGATTATGGATTTTGTTATGAATACGCTTACAGCCAACAGGGAAGCTATTTTACAGAAAACAATGACGGTAATGAATCAGCAGACTTAGTAAGCGGTGCCAAATATATAGTTGCTAATGACACATCTATTCCAGTGGATATGAATCTCTATATAAGATATCGTTCAAGTCTTAACATTACAGATTTAAATATGAGTGTTTTGGATATAAACTCTACCCAAGTAACTTACCATAGAGAATCAACAGAAGTGGCAAAAAACGGAATTATTTATACTTCCATAGCCGATTCAAGTATGGATGTTGCGGACGAATACATTAAAAAAATTCCGCTTGGTACTTTAAGTAGCAGCGATTATTTTTACGTAAACTATAAGTTAGACCCGAAAATATCTATTTTAAATACACCGATAAATGCGGATCTCTCACTAAGCGTAAACGGAACCACCAACTACACGCTTACTCTGGGTGATAACGTACCGTTGTGCTCTGCCAACAGCGGAGGCGGTTACCACCCTATCAGTGCTATATTCAATATGGTACATGCAGATTATTACGATTTTGATATCGGCGGAAGCAACAGATACTATAACCTGCCGACTCAAGTAGTTAAAAGAGAGGGTAATTTTAAAATCATCTCATTAGAGCCTGCTCCTGATGAACATACGCTCAAATCAATCACGGCTGTACCTGTATCCGTTGAGCTAATAGATGTGGATGTCGGTCACGGAGATATAGAATCGGCATGCGGAAATACCCTCTCTGCCATTACACCGAGAGTATGGGTGGTATTTGATAATAACACCACAACTATGCCGTTTAATAAAGCGGCCATTCAAGCAGCCATAGATGCCGATATGATTTCCACTGACAGGGGAATTATAACCACACCTTCTGATTTTTACAAAGAAGCACGTGAAAATGTTGCATTTCGTACAAGTTATTATTTTGCGGGTAACGATGATGAGTTATTGACACTATCCGTTGCAGGTACTCCAGGCAATCCTGAATACAATGTAGACAATTTCTCCGATGCTGTAAAGATAGGTAAGTGTGTCACTGATGTAGACGGTAATCTAAACAACCAAGACACTGTTGCACAGTTTTGCGACAACGCAGGTTCTCCATCGACAATGACACCGTCAGAACTTAGAACGTGCTTGGAGTGTGTCTACGGTCTTGCCACTACACTGACATGTTCAAGAGACAACTTTGCGATAAGACCGGAGGCATTTGATATTCAAATAGATGATCAAGACCAGGCAAATCCGGCTTCTCAAACACCGCTCTCTTCCCCTGCCAAACTTGCAGCAGGATATAACTATAATCTCGAATTAACTGCTACAAGCCATATTGACGATAATGCTTCTCTTGGTTATACACGTATTTATACCGAGACAACGCCTTATAAAGCACAGTATCAATGGAACAGTGCATTAACAGGCTGTAATGATGAGGGCAATAAAACCGTAGGTTTCTCATTCGTTGACGGCTCGGTAGATGCAAATACATCTGTTGACCAAGTCGGTGAATATCTACTGAATGTAACGGACAGTACTTGGACAAGCGTAGACAGTACAAGTTATCAGACAGGAACTTACTTCATGGGAACTCCGGACTGCGTAGCAGACAGTACGGTTACACAGGCGGTCGGATACTCTCCAGGGTCAGCTTCTGCATTTATCGGCTGTAATATTAGTAGCAGCCACACGAATCCTACAACATCTGTCGCATTTAATGATTTCGATACATCATTCTATCCATACAAGTTTGATTTAAGTGATATTAACTCTTCAGTCGGTCTAAACAACACTGCGCTATCTACAAACTCTTTTGTATATATGTCAGATATGTCACAAGATGAATATATGTCATTTCACTTGAACGGCAATATCAGAGCAAGTGGATACAATGACTCTAATCTTACTAACTTTACTACGGGTTGTTATGCCCAAGCAATTGATATAAATATCTCAAAATCAAATCTAGCTACAACGGGTATTGCTTATCAGTACAGATTTAATACTCTCGATTCCAATAATCTAAAAGTATCGACAACCAGCGGTGATTTAAACAATACAGCCGGTCCGATAAGCCTAAGTGATGGAAACTTTACTGCATCTACTCTCGGCTCAATCAACTCAAAACTGAATCTGAATTTCAATAGAAAAATTAACACTCCTGCAAATCCTGAAAAAATCAATTTTATCACGTATAATGTTGATTGCCAAAATGCAAACATCAACTGTAGCTTCAGTGCGGATTTAACGACTAAAACTACACAGGGTGTGCGTTCACTCGACAACAATGTAACTCACTACTACGGTCGTACACATGCACCAAGACAGAGATATGAAGGACCTACAGGTACTGCAAAAATTTACTTTGAGGCCTACTGCTTCAATGCGCTAAATAGTGTAACCTGTGACAAGACTCTTCTTCAAGACGGCACAGCTTCAACAAGGACTAATGATATCAGATGGTATGTAAACACTCAACATATTACGACTAGAGACGGCAATATAGGTACCGTTATACAAAAAGGCGGTACAGGTGCGGCTTCTGATGTCGTAGATGCTGTTACAACTGGAACTACAAACCCATCAACTGCTGCTCTTACATACGATGAAAGTTTTGGTTATCCATATAAAACGACTATGGATAACAATGCCTCCAGATGGCTTATTTATAATGAAGATAATCCAACAGCGATCAGAAATGAATTTCCAGTAGAGTTCGATAAAATAGGCAGTGACTGGAGCGGTGCGCACGATACAAACACGACAACCAGAGATGCACCTACAATCAAAACTAATAGGAGAAGCATGTGGTAAGCAAAAAAAACAGAATTGGCAGATTTGCTTTTACTATGATAGAACTTATATTTGCAATTGTAATTATTGCCATAAGTGTACTATCTCTTCCTATGATTACCCAAGTAACAGCGAAAGGGGTGGAGAGCAATATAGTTCAAGAAGCTATTTTTGCCGCCTCTGCAGAGTTGATGGGCGCAGCTTCAGGGTATTGGGATTCAAACTCGATGCAGGATTATAATCTAAGTCATATGTCCAGAGTTATAGATGTAGACGGAGATTGTGATAATAATACAACCAGCAGCAGATACCGGCTAAGAGCTGGGCATATAGAGCAGCCTTTACATAGGAGATGTGTTATTAGCAATGCAGGCACTGTCAATAACGCTTCAGACTCCACTTTTGTAAATTTAAATAATGCTGTCGGTAGTCATGCTATTTTCCTTCTTCCTAATCCAGAGGCAACTGGATATAAGAATGATTATAGCAGTTCTGTTAGTATCACTCAGGCGGGTGATATAAAATATATCACTATTAATGTAACAGACTCAGACGGTGACTTAATCACAGTTCTTAAAATGCAAAGTGCAAATATTGGTGAAATAGACTACTTCAAGAGGGGGTTCTAGTGATAAATCGCGCTGCATTTACAATGCTTGAACTGATTTTTGTTATAGTAATCATGGGAATACTCGGTAAGTTTGGTGTTGAATTTTTAGCTCAAGCATATAATAGCTTTATATTTTCAAATATTAACAACACTTTGCAGTCAAACAGTGCTGCAGCCATAGAAACTATTGCCTCAAGACTTCAGTTTCGTGTAAAAGACTCTATTATTGCAAGACAAGATGCAGCAACTTTTCAAGCGTTAGCAAATTCAACTTTAGCTGAAAATGCAAGAATACTTGAATGGGTAGCAAGCGATATAGATGGCTTTAGAGGCAACTCTTTACCTTTGTGGAGTGGAATCATTGACTTAGACGCTTCAAGTGCTGATCTTTTGAATTCGCCAGATACGAATACAACCGCATTAAATACGCAAATAGGCATATTATCGCACTCTAGCGGGACGGGTATTAATAATGCTGCTATATATTTTATCGGTTCAAACAATAATGTAAATACCGGCTATGGATGGGACGGAAATCCTATAACAACACAGAACTCTGTAATGCACCCCATAAGAGCCGGTGCTGCCATTGATGAGTTTGTTCCTGTCAATGGAAGTACTGGCGTTGACAATAACTTTAGCGGAGTTGATGTATACGAATACTACCAACTTGCTTGGACTGCTTATGCAGTAGAACATCAAGTAAACGGAGATTTAGTTCTATGGTATGATTATCAACCATGGGCTGGTGAAACATATACAGATGGTCAACATGATATTTTAATGCAAGGTGTAGATACATTCAGGTTTAAAGCTGTCGGTTCAGTTGTAAAGATACAGGTGTGTGTAAATACCGACTTAGTGGAGGATTATTCATTATGCAAAGAAAAAACTATTTACTAAGCAAATCCAGATCCGGATTTGCTATGATTATGGCTATAGTAGTAATAGTTATTATAACCACAATTATGACTCTTTCACTAAGCATGACTACAGAAACTGTAAAAAAAACCACGGACCTTTATCTGTATGAACAGGCAATATTGTACTCCAAAAGTGCTGCAGAGTTAGCCCTGCTAGATATTGCAAAAAATGGTTGTACTAACAACTTTAATACTAATTTTCCCGACTCTTCAGGTACTGCTAGCATCTATAATGCAAATGTGACTATGAAATATGTATATACTGGAACAGTGACTGGATGCGAAGATTATTTCACTATAATCACCCCAGAGCAAAGCGGCTCCGTACTAATGGATATTACTGTTACAACAAACGCGGGAACCGAACCAATCCGCTATTTTAGAAGAAGCATCCAAAAATTATAAATTTTCTAAACCTTTTAATGATATAATCTCAAAATTAAAATATTAAAAGGACCATAAATGAATATTTCTCTTACGGGAAGACATTTAGAACTGACTGAGCCTATCAAAGCTCATATGAATACATCTATTGAAACATTGACTAAATACAATATGGATATTATTTCTGTAAATGTTATAGCTTCTACTCAAACAAAAAAAGGTAAAGAGCACTCTGTTGTTGAGTTTGTTATCAACCTTGCTCACAAAAACTCTGTAATCATCAAACAAAATGACGGCGATTTATACGCTGCTATTGATTTAGCTATTGCCAGAGCTCAAAAAGCTTTACGCCGTATGCACGATAAAGATGTTGGACACCGTAAAGTAGGTCTTAATGAAGTTAAGGCTGAAAATGTAAATATCAAAGAAGAAGCTGAAGCTAACGAAGACGAAATCGTTCCTGTTGAACTAGAACTTTACAAACCTCGTGAAGTTGAAGATGTTTTAAACGACCTCAAAGATGGCGGTAAAATGTTTGAAATCTTTTTAGACAATGAAGGTAAAACTCGCGTTTTATACAAACGTAATGATGGAAAATTTGGGCTTTATTAATTAGTCCCGTAAAGGAAAGTAATTCCCTTTACTCCGCTTAGGCCGCTGAGGCCACTAAAAATGAGGCTCTTGCCTCATTAAAGTCTAAACAAGCAAATCTTTTTTAACTTCACTTACAATTTTTTCATCCTCAGCTAAATCAACCCATTTAAACTGACTTCCACTCTGCGAAGCACCTTTAAGCAGATCTCCGCTTTTTCTAAACTTTAAATCCAAATTTGCAATATCAAAACCGCTGGTAGTATCTACAAATCTGTCTAATCTCTCAGATGCACTTTGATTTGTATAGAGATAACAATAACCCTTTAGTCCCGTTCTGCTGACTCTGCCTCTAAGCTGATGAAGCGTGGAAAGCCCCAACCTCTCAGCTCCTACGATAACAACAGTAGTTAAACGAGGAAGAGAGATGCCGACTTCTACAACTGTTGTGGCAATAAGAATATTTCCCTTTTCACGAAATTCTAAAAGCACATCTTCTTTTTGTTTATCCTTTCCATGGGTCACATAGACATTCTCAAATTTTTTCTCCCAGTATCCTCTAGCCTCATCAATACTCTGGTATTCCAAAACTTCGCTCTGCTCAACCAAAGGATAAACTAAAAGAACTTGGTTATTTTTACTTATCTCAGATTCTATATGCGCTAACAACTCTTTAAAATCACTCTTGTGTATGACCTTGGAATAAATATCTTTTGAAAATGGCGTAGACGTGATAAGAGAGACATCTATATGAGCCGTTTCTATCATTGCCTGTGTTCTTGGAATCGGAGTTGCGGAAAACTGCAAAAAATGCGGCTTTTTTTTACCGCTGCTTACAAGTTTATCAAGCATATTTCTCTGTGCTGTTCCAAACCTGTGTTGCTCATCAACCATAACAAGTCCTGCATCCGGGAGTTCTCTATATAAAAGTGCATGAGTCCCTATGATAAAATCAAACTCTTGTAAATCAATATTCTTAGACTTATTTGTTACTAACACAGACTTGGCACCCGGCAAAAACTTTTGTGCCTCTTCAAAAAGCTGGTTTGCCAGTATTGTAGTCGGAGCCATTAAAATTGAGCGGTGAGGCAACATCATAAAAGCAGATGCTAAAATAACCATAGTCTTACCGCTTCCTACATCACCGACTATCATACGCCTGGATGCTACGTCTTTGTTAAAATCACTTTTTATATCTTCTATAGCTTTTAACTGCTCATCTGTCAGTTCAAAAGGCAGCGAATCTGCCCAAGTTTTATAATTGGCATCTACCTTCACCATAGACTCAAAATATCTTCTTTTTCCTGAGAGTTGTTTCATATAACTAAAGAGTTCCAGGTACTTAAGAGCATCTATTGTTTTAGCATCTAGCTCTTTTAGATTTATCAGATGCTCACTTGGAAAATGAAGCTTTAAAACCTTCTCCGCTATTTCCTCTTTTAAGCCTTCTGAGAGCAAGTTTTGCAGTGTAAGGTTGTTTTGTATCAGGCGATGCATCACGTCAGTCCTCAAGGCTGATTTGTACTTGGGAGTGATAGCGCCTACGTTTGTGGTTTTTCTCGGCATACTCATACTGCAGTTGCCGATTTTACAATCTATGACACCGTAAAAGTAATCTCTTTCTCCGACTTTAAACTGATGCATCATATACGGCTTTGGACGAAATAAAACTCCGCTGATTGTATGACCCAGATTATGTGCATAAAAAGTTATTTGGATTGTATTTGGAGCGCGAAAAACAGATTCAACTGTAGCATCTATTAATTGTGGTTTACCCATTTGGATTGAACTGTGAAGAGTGAGGTCTTCGTAAGAGTGCGGAATATTTAAAGCAAGTTCACACCAAGAATTAATACCTAGCTTTTTAAACTTTTCTTGCATATCTTTAGTGAGGTCCATTTCATTTCCTTGAGTTACTAATACTACCTCTTTTTGAAAACCTCATATAAAAATATTGCAGATTGCAATAATTACTTAGTAACTATCGCAAAACTCATCTCTAAAATCTCTCTGTGACTTTTGATGAACTCATTTAGATCTTTTAGTTTCAGCTCTTTTATCAGCTCTAACTCTTTTACAGAATGACCGAGTTCCTGACCTTTATAAAACTCCATAAAAGTTCTGTTTAGTCTCTGGCTCATTGTCTCAACTCTTAAAGGTTCACTCCCAAGCAGAAATTTTTTGGTCTGTTGTAACTCATCTTTTGTCACACCGTTTTCTACAAATTCTGCAACAACTTCTACAACAGTCTTTTGTGCTTCCCCGAGTGAATCCAGTTTTGTCTGAAGATAACCGGTCATATGGCTGCTCGATTTACTGACACTTACTCTTGCATACGCAGAATAAGCCAAACCTTTTTTAACTCTAATCTCTTCCATAAGACGTGAACCGAATCCGCCTGTTCCCAAGATGAAAGTAGCAACTCTTGCCTTGTAGTAATCATCAGAATTATATTTGATATTATAAGGAGAACCAAAATATACATATGCTTGTTTAGTATCTCTTTTTAAAATGCTCTCTGAGACTTTCTGATTGACATCATAATAAGGTAGAGAAGTCATCTTACCTTTAGGCATAGTCTTGATGATTTTTGTTATCTCATCCTTTGCTTTATTAACATCTATATCACCACCGACTACGACTATCAGTCTTGAACTTACCAGATGCTCTTTTACAAAAGCTTGGACATCGTTAAGTTCTATGCTTTTTACACTCTCTATTGTTCCAGATGCCGGATTTGCAAGCGGAGTTCCTTTAAAAAGAACTGCTTTTAGCTCGTTAGATGCTACATAGTCAAAATCATTTGCCTTAGAACTAAGCGCACCGATAGTCGTAGTTTTGATCTTACTTATCGCTTCATCAGAAAAGTTAGGGTCTTTAAGTAAAGAGCTGAACTTTCTTAGTGCTTCTGAGAATTCCTCTTTTAAACAACCGACTTCCATAACAAAAGTCTCTTTGCCCGCAGATGAAGATATATGAATAGCTTTACTTTCCAAAGACTCGGCAAAGGCAGATGAACCAAGTTTTTTAGTTCCCTCTCCCATTAGCTTCGCACTGAACTTTGCAAGTCCCGCTTTTGTTGTATCTGTAATGCTGCCGCTGTTTTGAAAAACAAACTGCATAGTTACAAGAGGAAGTCTTTTATCTTCTTCAAAAATCACAGGCACTTTCAACCCGTTTGTCTCAATATATTCTATAGTTGTTGCCATTATAATTTGTCCTGTAATCAATAAAGTTAGTAAAAGTCTCATCATTGCTGTTATATTCTCCTGTTACTAAAGGCGAATTTTGCTTAAGCAAATTTCTCTAAAGTCTCATATGCCGTATTTCTAACTGCCGGTATCTCACCAATATCTTTAATAAGAGTCACCATCTCTTCTTTTGCCATCGAGTAAGCTGCCCCGGCAGAACTTACTACATTTTCTTCCATCATAGTCGAACCTAAATCATTGGCTCCGAATCTAAGAGCCATCTGACCTATGTAAGCGCCTTGCGTAACCCACGAACTCTGAATATTAGGTACATTGTCAAGATAGAGTCTTGCAACTGCCAAAAGTCTCAGATATCTGTTTGAAGAAGGCTTGTCCATATCTGGGATTAGGCGTAAAAGCTCAGTGTTTTGCCCTTGAAAACTCCACATGATAAAAGCACGGAAACCGCCTGTCTCATCTTGAAGATTTCTAATCATATCAAAATGCTCAATTATATCTTCATCACTCTCAACAGTTCCGTACATCATTGTAGCAGTTGACATAATCCCAAGTTTGTGGGCTTTTCTGTGAATATCTATCCAAACTTCAGAGTCAATCTTCTTAGGTGCGATAATATCACGAACTTTATCGCTAAGTATCTCAGCCCCTGCCCCTGGGATAGATGCAAGACCCTTGGCTTTTAGTCTTTCTAAGACCTCTTCAACACTGATGCGAGATACTTTAGCTATAAAATCTATCTCAATAGATGAAAATCCATGTATCGTAATCTCAGGATATTTAGTGTGGATATGTTCAACCAAATCTTCATACCACTCAATTTTGAGCTTCGGATGAACTCCGCCTTGAAAGAGTATCTGAGTTCCGCCGATTTCCAGCAGTTCATCTATCTTTGCATCTATCTCATCAAATGTAAGAACGTAAGCATCTGCATCTTTTTCATGTCTGTAAAAAGCACAAAACTTACAATCAACCCAACAAATGTTTGTATAGTTGATATTTCTGTCCACGACAAAAGTAGTTATACCTTTTGGATGAAGCTCTTTTTTACGAGCTGACGCCATGCGTCCCAGTTCTTTTAAGTCAGCATTTTTTATTAAGTCCAGTGCCTCTTGCTTAGTTAATCTTTTCATTTTTACTTATCTTTTGAAATTGCGTCCAAAACACCGTTGATAAATTTAGGAGACTGCTCAGTTCCAAAAGCTTTTGTTATCTCAACAGCTTCATTTATAACAACAGCGGAATCAAGCTCACCAAAAAGAATCTCATAAGTCGCAAGTCTAAGAGTAGCTCTTTCAATACTTCCAAGTCTCTCAAAATCCCACTCTTTTAAGTGTTCTATTATCGCTTTATCACAAGCTTCTAGGTTTTGCATAACTCCGTCAAAAAGTCCAAGTGCAAAATCTTTTTGTTTGTTACGAATCTTTTTCTCTTCTAATATCTCATCTGTATGCTCGGCTATATTTCCATTACCTAAGTCATAGGCATAAAGAAGGCTAACAACCGCCATTCTGGCGTGATGTCTAGTCGCCATTACAGGTTCTCGTAAAGATCTAGCATCTCAATAACAGTAGTCATTGCTTCAAAACCTTTGTTTCCTGCTTTTGTACCGGCTCTCTCGATAGCTTGCTCGATAGTGTCAGTTGTTAAAAGACCGAATGAAACAGGTTTTTGGTACTTAAGACTCATTGTTGCTATTCCTTTTGTTGCTTCTGCAGAAACATAATCAAAGTGAGGAGTCGCTCCACGGATAACTGCACCCAAAGCACAAATTGCATCGTATTTGCCAGATGCCAAAAGTTGGTCAACAACCATTGGAAGTTCAAATGCTCCAGGAATCAGAACATGTGTAAGCTCATCATCATTACCGCCGTGACGTTTAAATGCATCTTCAGCACCCTCAACTAATCTATCAACTATAAAGTGATTCCATCTTGTACTTACTATCGCAATTTTTTTGCCGTTAACTACTTTTAATTTACCTTCAACTAACTTCATCTATCTTCCTTATATTTCTTGAATTTTTTTAATTTTTGTTATCAGAGCATCGAGCTCATCCAGTTTTATCATATTTGGCCCGTCACTCAGTGCTACACTTGGGTCAAAATGTGTCTCCATAAAGAAACCGTCTACACCTACTGCTGCTGCACCTTTTGCAAGGTAAGGAACCATAGAAGAGTCTCCGCCAGTTTTACCGTTTGCAGCTGTTGGCATCTGAACAGAGTGGGTCGCATCAAAGATAACAGGTGCAAAATTTCTCATAGTGACCAAGTTTCTCATATCTACCACCATGTTGCCATAACCAAAAGAGTTTCCTCTCTCACAAAGATATACTCCGTGTTTTAGGGCATTTTCATACGAAGCTTCTTTGCATCCTCTGGTTTGAAGAACTTTTAATACCGGATAAAGCATAGCATCTCCGCTTAGAAACTGACCTTTTTTGATATTTATCTTAGCATCTGTTTTTGCACAGGCGACTAACAAATCTGTCTGGCGACATAAAAATGCAGGAATCTGTAACATATCTGCCACTTCTGCGACAGTCGGTACTTGAATCGATTCGTGAACGTCTGTCACAATCTTATATCCGAAATCATCTTTTACTTTTTGAAGGATTCTAAGACCCTCTTGCATACCGAGTCCGCGAAAACTTTCTAAAGATGTTCTGTTTGCTTTGTCAAAACTTGCTTTAAAATAAAAATCTATAGACTCATCTTGATGATACGGCTCTAGAGCTTTAGCAATTTTAAATATGTTTTCTTCACTCTCAATGACACAAGGTCCCGTAAGTAATACCATTGTTTACCTTTTTGGCACTAAATGCCGATACCCCCGCGGCTGAAGCCTCAGTAGGGTGTGAAAATAAAGAGAGATTATATCATAATGGTATTAAAATAAATTTACTTTTGTCTAGCCACCATGATACCCGCTATTACGATTAAAACTATTCCGGATGCAGTTATCAGATTAGGAAGAGAATCACCTAAAAAAAGACCGACTAAAATAGCAAATACAATGTTTGTATAACTAACCGCTCCGACTATCCCCGCTTTTGTCTCACCGTAAGCTTTTGTCATATAGTATTGTGAAAGAGTTCCCAAAAGACCGAGACCTATTACATAAAGCCAAACCACTCCTTTTGGCATCACAAACTCACCTAACATAAAGTCAAGTGATGAAACCTGAATATACTCAGATAAGACAAACAGAAATAGAGGTCCGATAGTCCCGACTAATGTAAAGGAGAGAACTATCGCTCTTGTGTCATAGTAACTTCTGAGCTCTCTGACCGAAGTGTAAGCCAGTGCCGCACCGACTCCGCTGAATATTCCGAGCAAGTCATATTTTGTAAATCCTATCGCACTTGGCTGAGTGATAAGTACGATTCCGCCAAAACCTATAAATACCGCTAGCCAAGCCGATAATGAAAGCTTTTCTTTTAAAAAGGCCCAAGCAAAGATAGCTGTAAAAATAGGAGCAGTTTTAGAGAATGTCACAGCATCTCCCAAAGGTATATTGGCAATATTGTAAAAATAAGCAAGAAGTGCGCTAAAGCCCATAAGACCACGGAAAAAAAGTAAGAAAGGTTTTCCGCCTTTGTGCATCATAGGAGTTTTGTATACAGTGTAACCGATTAGTACGACACCAAAAAGATTTCTAAAAAATACTACTTCAAGTGATGACATATGCTCAGATGCCAACTTTACAAAAGCACCCATAATCGCGAAACTAAACGATGCTATAAGCATATACTTCACACCGTTGTTTAAATTTTTAATTTTATCCATAAATGCAATTATAGCAAGCTATTAACTTCTATTTCGTATAATTATACGATTAATTAAGGATAATTATGGGAAATTTATTATTACTACTTATTGTTGGCGGATTTTTTTACTGGATATTTCAGAGCTATTCCAGATATACGACTTACTCTCAAGAGGCTTTTAAGAACTTTTCTGTTTCAAAAGACTCACTTCAAAAGAGTGACTTAGGTCTTTTTGTTGCACTTGTTGCAAAGGTTGCTAAGGCTGATGGCAGAGTAGATGCACTTGAAGCTCAGCTTATAAGCATCATGTTTGATGACATCTCAAACGTATTTCCAGAGCCTCAAAAAACTAAAGACATCTTAAAACAAATCTTTGATGAAGAAAAAAACAGAACCGATAACATCCAAGATGTTGCGTACAAACTCGGATCTGCTATAAAGAGAGACAGAGCAAAGCAACAGCAGTTTATGGGCTTTTTAATTCAACTGGCATTCGTTGACGGAGAAGTCTCACAGAGTGAAGAAATAGTTCTTCAAACGATTGCTTCATCTTTTGAATTTAACCCGGATGCTTACCATGCAATCTTTGATCAGTTTGAAAAGATGATGAAAAACGTACAACCAAAAGCAAACATCTCGGATGCTTACAGACTTTTGGGTGTTAGTGAAAGTGACGATATCAGCACAATAAAAAAAGCATATAGAAAACTAATTCGTCAATATCATCCCGACATCATTAAATCTCAAGGGAAAGATGAATCATATATGCAAGAAGCAACAGCAAAAACTCAAGAGATAAACCAAGCCTATGAGATGATTAAAAAGGCTAAGCAATAAAAAAGTTTATATTTATACTTGTTCTTGTGACAAATATTGTTGCTAATGAGTACGGCTCGATGCTATTTCATGGCAACTGTGTGACATGTCATTTTGAGACTAAAGATGTCTCAGCACCGTCGATGATGAGAGTAAAAGAAAACTACCTAAGAGCATTTCCAAAGAAAGAGGATTTTGTAGCATATATGTCAAGATGGGTAAAAAACCCAAACGAAAAGACTTCTATAATGCTTGGAGACATCAAAAAATATGAATTAATGCCATATTTACATTATGATATGGAATCTTTAGAAGAGATTTCTGCTTATATTTATGAGACTGATTTTGACAAAGAACATAAAGGGCATAAATAGCTAAGATAAAGTTTTAAAGTCTCTCTCCCAAAAAAAATCAATCCAATCATCTGCCTCATTTATCCAAAAATCAGGTTCATAAACGGATGTTTTTTTATAAAAAAGTGTGGATGATTTAAACTCAATGTTTTCATGCTTAGATGCGAGATGAGGCATAACTGCTTTTAGAGTATCTCCGCTGTCAGAGATATCATCAACAACCAAAACCCTTGATATATCTCTAAAACTGCAATCACCGAAGATGCTAATAGCATCTCTTTTTTGAGTGTTATCATAAAGTTCTGTTCTCAAGGTCTGAACTTCACGTATATCCAAGCCCTCTGCCAAAACATGAGCAAGAGTAAGTCCACCCCTTGCAATACCGACTATAACTTCCGGGTTAAATTCTTTTACATTTAACAGTAGTTTTTTTGTATCGATTCTAAAATCTTCGTAGGAGTAATATTTCATAATGAAATTATACTCATTTTAAAACTATTTTGATAAAATCTTGTAAAAATCAGGATTAATAAATGTATAAAAATCTCTTACTTGTTATCATAATCGCAATTTTTGCCGGTTGTTCTGCTCCAAAGCCCGAACAAACTCCAGGCTGGTACACCAATCCGCCAAAAGATTTTAAAAATTTTTATGCCGTTGCAGCTGCAAGCAATGAACACAAGGCAAAAAACATTGCTATAAATACTTTAAGACAAAATATAAACAAAGATATTGAATCTTCATTGAATTCTCAAAACAATAAACTTTCTCATGACACTAAAATGTTCCAAGAGGTTATGAGTACTACAGCACATCTATGCAATACCTTCTCCATGAGAAATGTAAAAGTAAAGAAACAAGCACTATTTAATTCCCAAACGCTTATCCTTGTATCTATTCCAAGAGAAGAACTTTTTAAAAAAATTCAACCTGACTTAGATAGTAAAATCAAAAGTTTAAAAGAAAAATACGATAATAACAAAGAAAGTATAGCGATTGAGCGTTATGTTTATCTCAAAACTTTAATGTCTCAATACGCTTATCTTGCATCAAGAACGGCATTTGCACAAATAACAGTCCCAACATATAATTCAAATAATAATTTCAGAATATTAAGAGAACTAGCAGATGAATACTACGCTCTAAAATCTAAAGTAAACTTTTATGTACTTAGTGACCTAAATTCAAGAATATATTCTAAAGCTATTAGAGATGCTCTTGAAAAAGAAGGCTTGAGTATTTCTAATAAAAATAAAGATAAGAACACTCTAAAACTGCTTATAACTTCACAAACAGATAACGGACAAGAGTACACTTTCAATGTAAGCAAAAACTTAGTCAAATTTACAACTTTTGATGCCGATAAAAATAAAATTCTTTTTAAACAACACACCTTTATCGGCAAATCAAGAAAGAATCACAAAGATGCAAAAATCCAAACACTCGGGCATATTAACACGAAAATAAAACACTTAGGAATATTTAATTTCATCGGTATACAAAGTAAATAAAACACTTAGTTGATAAATATTATTTAAGATTAGTAGTAGTATAATCGAATAACATTTAAAAAAGGAGATCATATGATCAAAACTTTATCGTCAATGGCATTAGCAGGTTTAGTAGCTGCAACAATTACAGGATGTGGTGGTGCTGCGCCAGAGTCAAAACAAGAGGAGTTTGACAACCGTTGTAAACAAGAAAATGTTTTAGCTCCTAAGTGGACTTGTGTTCCTATGGTTGAGGGTGCTTATGCAGGTGTCGGTATTGCTCAAAAAAGTGCTGCTGGCATGGGTCATATGAGAAGAGTTGCTTTAGCTAACGGCCGTTCGGATTTAGCTCAACAAATCAAAGCTCAAGTAAAAGACAAGGTTGAGACTTTCACTCGTACAACAGGCGTTGCTGAAGGTGAGACCGTAGATCAGGTAAATACTGCCGTTTCCAAACAAATCGCAAAAGTTGATTTACAAGGTTCAAAAGGTGTTGATGCTTGGACTGCTCCATCAGGCACACTCTATATGCTGGTAACTGTTCCTGAAGCCACTGTAAATGGTGAAGTAAAAAAAGCGGTTAAGACTAGTTTTAAAAATGACCAGGCTCTATGGCAACAATTTCAAGCTAAGAATGCTCTAGAGAGTTTAGATAAAGAATTCCCGACTGACTAATGAAGAGATTAGTTGGCTCTCTACTGCTAGTCTTATTTGTTTTAGCAGGTTGTAACTCACAACCTGCACCAAAAAAAGTCAGTACTTCTCCTTCTTGGATTTTAAATCCAAATCAAAACGGTAAAAACGGAGCTGTAGGAAGTTCAATGAGAACCTATGATCAAAAGACATCGACTCAGAGGAAACTTGCAATTACCAGAGCTCTTGATGAACTTTCCCTTCAACATGGCGTAAAAGTTGAGATGAGTTTGACAAAACAAGAAAGCTACAAAAATGGTAATGGAAGTTCACAAATAGACGTCGGTGCAAATTATCGGACAAAAAATACAATTACAGCACATATTGAAGAAGTTTACGAAGATAAAGTCTCCGGTGAACTTTTTATATGGATGGTGTTGGACTGAAAAATTCTCTCATAATGAGAGAATTTAACAAAGCAATCTTTTAATCCCCTCTAAATTAGATATAATTCCATAAATATTTCTACTTCTATATATACTACAAGGCTCCCATTATGAAAAAAATTGCAATTATCGGTCGTCCAAATGTTGGAAAAAGCTCACTTTTTAACCGTTTGGTAAGAAAAAGAGACGCTATTACATCCGACCTTGCAGGAACGACAAGAGATGTTAAAAGAAAAAACACTGTAATTATAAATAAACAAGTAGAACTTCTTGATACCGGCGGACTGGATAAAGGTTGCGAACTATTTGACAAGATTAAAGAGATGTCACTTAAGGCTGCTTACAAAGCAGACATTATTCTTTACATGGTCGATGGTAAGGGAATACCCGAAGATGAAGACAAAAAACTGTTTTATGAGCTTCAAAATCTTGGAAAAGATGTAGCTCTTGTTGTAAATAAAATAGACAACGACAAGATGAAAGAAAAACTTTGGGACTATTATGAATTTGGCACAGATGCTATCTTTGGCATATCCGTGTCTCACAACAGAAACACCGTTGAACTTCTAGAGTGGATAGCTTCAAAGATACCTGATAGCGATATAGTAAAAGAAGAAGAAGATGACGAAGAAGAAGATATTCAAGTAATCGAGCCGGAGATTAGTGATGAAGAGTTCTTTGCTGAGCATGACCATAATATTGACGATGAAGATGACGGCTATATCTACTGGGATGAAGAAGAAGTGGAAGATGATTCTATTTTTGCTCAAAATGACAAAATAAAAGAGTTTGATGAAAATGACATCAACCATATTAAGATCGCTATTATCGGACGCACAAACGTTGGTAAGAGCTCCCTTCTAAATGCTTTACTGGGTGAAGAACGCTCAGTAGTCAGCAGTGTTGCGGGAACAACAATTGACCCTATTGATGAGACTATTGAATATAAAGACAAGCAGCTTACATTTGTTGATACGGCAGGACTAAGACGTAGAGGCAAAATTCTTGGAATTGAAAAATATGCTCTGATGAGAACAACGGAGATGCTCGAAAATGCGAATATGGCACTTATTGTTTTAGATGCAAGTGAACCGTTCTTGGATTTAGATGAGAAAATTGCCGGTTTGGTTGACAGCAACAGACTTGCTTCTATTATTGTTTTAAACAAGTGGGATATTTCTAAAAGAGAAGATCACGATAAAATCATCAAAGAAGTCAGAGACAGATTTAAGTTTTTAGCGTATGCACCTATTATCACTATCTCTGCAAAATCACACCAGAGAGTAGATAAACTTCATGATATGATTTTAGAGATTAATGACAACTACTCTCAGAGAATCCCGACTTCACAAATAAATGAAGTAGTTGAAAAGGCGCTAAGAAGACACACTCTTCCAAGTGTAAGCGGTCAGGTAATCAGAATCTACTATGCAACACAATACGAGACAAGACCGCCAAAAATAGCGATAGTTATGAATAAACCCAAAGGTCTTCACTTTACATACAGAAGATATCTTACAAATAAACTAAGAGAAGCATTTAACTTCACTGGAACGCCTGTACTCTTTAAAGCTAAAAAACGCGGGGAAAAGTAAACTATTTAAATTGCTTTATACTCTGACACTTAAAAAGTGTCAAGCTTTAGTGGCCTCAAAACAAGGGAACCGCTTTTGCGGAACAAAATGTTTCTTTAGACGGCCCAAGCGTAGTAAAAGGGACTTGTTCCTTTTACGGACTAATATAATATATTAAAACGGTTTGAATACCACCATTGCTACTATTATAAGCATTAAAATTGTCGGGATTTCATTATAGACTCTAAAAAATTTACCGCTTTTTGTGCATCTGTCTTCTAAGAACTCTTTTCTATACTTGTCCATAGAATAAAAATATATGACTAATAACACTACAAAAGAGATTTTTGCATGAAGCCAACCATTACCGGCAAAGCCGTATGCGTAGCTAAGATATGCACCACTTAGTATTGTTGTCCACATAGACGGAACACCTATGTATTTAAAAAGCTTCATCTCTTGTATCTTAACGACTTCTACGAAACCTTTGTTGTCAATATTCTCTGCATGATAAACAAACAGTCTTGGCAGATAAAACAAAACTGCAAACCAAGATATAAACGAAATCACATGAAACCAAAGAACGAAATTGTACATATCCAGTCCTTTAAAAATTTTTCTCTAAAGATAGGGCATAATAGTTAGACCCGCCTTTTTCTACATTGTTTATTGTACCAAAACCGCCTGAGCGATGTTTTACTGCTACGCCGAGATAGGTGTCTTTTAGCGGTTCATACTTTGCTAACCTGCCGATGTCAAAATCCAAACTAAAATCTATATAATTTAAGAACTTAGAATTATTATCGCCGTTTTGTACAGCTTCTTGTTTTTCGCAGTACAAGATATGACTTGTGTACGAACCGCCTTCACCAAAACCGAGTCTAACCCTGTTTTTTAAAAAATCTATATTCCAATAAATTTTTATATACAGCGTACCTTCATATATATCACCCTGCAAACCGGCTTCGTCAAAATAAGAAAGGCCGCCTTTTACATAAATGTCAAGCGGTAAATCAAAAAGTCCGTCTTTTAAAAGATAACCTGCATCTAAAGCAGTGACTGTTAAATCTTTCGGATATGACTTTACATCTAAAAACACGACTTCACCGAAATCACTATTTGTGATTTTTCCATGTGCAACTCTGATAGAGTAATCATCACTTGCACCCAAATTTAAAAATAAAAACAGTAAAACTAAATATTTCAAAAATATTTCCTATCGGGGGGAATTTTGCAGAATATTGCACACCCAAATCGGGTGTGCTGAGTTAGTTTGACTTAAACGTCAATAACTTCTAAATCTTTAATAGAAGCATTATTGTGGTCTACCACTTTAGTATGCAGGCGACGGAGTGCTTTAGAAGCTCTATCTATTGCTAAATCAATAGCAGCATCTAAATTATCGTCACTTTGATTTATAACAATCGGTTCAGCGTGAGCAACATGAATATCAAATTCTATTGAGACACCTTTTTTTTCAGCTTTTACGTTAACGTTAACTGTCGTAATATCTAATGCATATTTTGAAAATCCTTCAATAGCAGACTCTATGTGAGCTCTGTTGTTAGCGTGTAGTGTAATGTCTTTTGCACGAATTTGTACGTTCATAATAAATCCTTTAAGTAAGTAGCTCCTAGCTACTCTATATATACTTCAATAATAACTAAATAAAGCTGAGATTGGTATAATACTGCTTAAAAAAATTTAGGATTTTAACAAATGAGAGTATTTACAGGTATTCAGCCATCAGGAGACTTGCATATTGGAAACTATTTTGGGTCTATCAAGCAGATGGTTGATGCACAAGAAGACAACGATACATTTGCTTTTATAGCGAACTATCATGCACAAACTAGTGGTGGTAAAGACTTAGCAAAACTTACAATGCAGGCAGCAACAGATTTTTTAGCTCTTGGAATTGACCCGAAAAAATCAACATTCTGGGTTCAATCGGATGTAAAAGAGGTTTTAGAACTCTACTGGATACTGTCTTCTTTCACTCCAATGGGTCTATTAGAACGTGCTCACAGTTATAAAGACAAGGTAGCTAAAGGAATCGCAGCAAACCACTCTTTATTCTCATATCCTGTTCTTATGGCAGCCGATATTTTACTTTTTGGCTCAGAAGTTGTTCCTGTTGGAAAAGACCAGATACAACACATTGAAATTGCACGTGATATAGCTACAAAATTTAATAATCAATATGGTGATATCTTAGTCATGCCGGAATTTCGTGTTCAAGAAGAAGTTCAGACAGTTCCCGGAATTGATGGGCAAAAGATGTCAAAAAGCTATGGAAATGTTGTGAATATCTTTGGCGAAGAGAAAAAACAGATGAAGACGATCAAAAAGATTGTTACCGAAAATGTTGCAGTAGAAGAACCAAAAGAATATGAAAACTGTAATGTTTACAATATGGCTAAACTTTTTTTAGAAGGTGACAATCTTATCGCTCTTCAAGAGAGATATAAAAAAGGCGGAGAAGGTCACGGTCATTTTAAAATTTATCTTGGTGAAGTAATGTGGGAATATTTTAGAGAATTCAGAGAAAAACGCGAATATTATGATAAAAACCAAGACGAAGTTAGAGATATCCTAAATGCAGGGGCAAACAAAGCGAGAGAAGTAGCCCTTCCTATGATAGAAAAAATTAGAAGCGTAACAGGAATCAGTTACTAAGATTTTTCTTCCTTATCACTCGACAATTAATTTTCCCTGAAATGTAGCTATAATAGATAGACAAAAATTTCGGGGAGACGATTATGCGTATTTTTCTTTTAATAATTGCATTAATTCTTAGCCTAAATGCTAAATCACTCTTTAGTAATTCCAACCAAGCAAACAACTCAAAATATATAGCTGCACTCAAAGACCTCATTATTGCAACACAAAAAACTCGCGGTCTGACAAACAACTACTTACATGGCAACACCACATCTATTTTACTTGTATATGGAAACAGAAAAGAGATGAAAAAAGCCATCAGTATCATGGAATCACTTCCATTGGCATCTAACCCTATAATCAACAGCAGTGCTACAAATATTAGCCAATCACTAATCAAGCTTAATCGTAAAGCATTCAAAAAAGAGCCTGCTGTAGTATTTGAGCAATATACCGAATTAATAGAACAAACATTGATGCTAGCGCAAACGGTCAGTAAGCATGGTTCCAAAGAACTTAATCCACTAGGCAAAAAACTCTCAACTGTGATGATGGAAGTCATACTGCCGTTATCCGAATATGTTGGGCAGATGCGAGGTATGGGTTCTGGTATCGTTGCAAGTGGTAAGATTGAAAGCGTTCAAAAAGCTCAACTGCAGGCTATTATACATGAGATACAAAATCTTACTTCTCAACTAATAAGCAATGAAAAACTAATCGCTTCTAGCAATAAACAAAATTTTAGCCAAGATTTATATGAAAAATTGAACAATATTGAACGCTCTAGTAAAAATTATATCTCATTGACAAATGAAGAAGTTCTGCAAAAGAAAATTATTTCCTATGATACAGATGCATATTTTGATAGCGGAACAGAGCTCATATCACTTTTGATTGAAGTTTATAATATCAATAACAAAGTTATATTGGACGACTCAAAAGGATGGTTATGAAACCCTCCTTCACTAATTTAGTTTTAAATTTTTTGACGTTATAAGAGTTTTATTAGACCAAATAGCATCTTTGAGATCTAAAATGGAACGAACCTCATCATTGACAAGACGGTAATAAACTTTAACGTCTACACTTATAGCGCCAGGTGTTTTTTTAACTTTTAATACCTTTTTATCAAGAGCAGGGATACTCAAATCTTGAGAAGCTTTTTTTGCAAGATGCGCGATTGTAGGCTTTCCTCCCCTTCTAGTATAGTGTCTTGTTAAAGATATAGAATTTTTACTGATCTCTTTGGTGGCATTTTTATATGTAATATCTATGATCAGCTCGCGTGAACCAAAGCCGCTGGGAACATTATGAGGCAGTGAATTCTCAAGCTCTATAAATATTTCGCTGTTTTCATGCCATAACCTGAGGCTTAATGAATTTTTGAGCACATCGGACATATGTGCACCTGAAAATCCATGTGTTCTTATCTTTCTTTTTTTTACTTCACCATTTTCTTGCCTAAGCGTTGTTGCTGCTCCTGATATTCTAGGTCCCATATGACAATCAACACAATTTTTATCGCTTTTTTTATACTCGCTTTGCATATCAGTAAAGACTAGTCCATGTGAAGATTTATCATTGGCATGACATACAAAACAGAGTTGTTCAGATTTTTCATCCATAAAATCACGGTACTCAGTCTTGTGATAAGGTGATTTGGCATCGTCAAACGGACCGACCATTGTTCCTGACTTAGTCCATGAAACACGGTTCATACCTCTATGACTGCTGTCTTTATCATCATATATTTTATCTATATTATGACACACGACACAGTTTATACCTTCACTGATAGCTTTATTATCAATAGCTTCATTAACCTTAGAGCCTTTATCTAATTTCATTAAGACTTTTATTTCATACTCTATATTTGTGCTTGTGACCGATATTCTTGGATTATGACATGTAGCGCATTTTACTTTTACACTATTTGGGCTTTTTCTTGTTTTTCTTGCAACATATTCCATTGTTGCTCTAAAGTATTCATCTTTTGAATAATGGCTTTTTGAGTGCCAAGAGTGTTCCCACTCTTTTACTATTTGCATGTGACAGGGCTTGCACTTTTGTGATGTTTGATACTCTTTTGAGATTTCCACTACTTTTGCGGCATACGTTGCTGTCAGCACAGCAAGAATAATTAAGACAACTCTCATTTTTGCTTTTTCCTATACATTAGTATGTCTCTTAAATAAGAGTCAATCCTAACAGAAAAAAGCTGAAAGCGACATTATTATGACAAAATCTAAAGTTTTATAGTGGAAGAGGTTTACCTTTGTTGGTCTAACCAGACCATTAAGCCTTTTTGAGCGTGAAGTCTGTTTTCAGCTTCATTAAAAATTATCTCAGAGTGTTTCTCAAAAACTGATTCACTAACTTCTAATCCTCTGTAAGCAGGCAAACAGTGTAAAAAGTTAGCATCTTCAGCAGCAAGAAGCATCATCTTATCATCAACCATAAAGCCTTTGAATGTTTTGATTCTCTCTTCTTTTTCTTCTTCTTGCCCCATTGAAGTCCAGGTATCTGTTGTAACAACAGTAGCACCCTTGACCGCTTCTTTTGGATCATTCATAGTTTTTATAACCGCTCCGCTCTCTTTCGCTATAAGAAGTGTTTCTTGCAGTATCTTCTCATCAACCTCATAACCCTTTGGCGTAGCGATACGAAGCTCAAACCCAAGTTTAGCCGCAAGCATCATCCATGAGTGAGTCATGTTATTTCCATCACCGATATATGCACAGACAATATTTTCATTTGCACCGTGTTCCACCAGAGTCATATAATCAGCTAAAAGTTGTACGGGGTGGTACGAATCTGTTAAACCGTTGATCACCGGTACTTTTGAATAAGCTGCAAACTCTTCTATCATAGAGTGCTCAAAAGTTCTTATCATTACCATGTCACACATACTGCTTATAACTCTTGCCGTATCTTTTACAGGTTCGCCGCGGCCCAAGTGTATATCACGGTTAGATAAGAACAGAGCATGACCGCCAAGCTGAAACATACCTGTCTCAAAACTTACTCTGGTCCTGGTTGAACTTTTTTCAAATATCATACCGAGAGTCTGATTCTCTAACTCTTTTTTATAAATTTTAGATTTTAGATTCTTTTTAATATCAAGACCGACTTTAATAATCTCCAATATCTCTTCTTTTGTAAAATCTTTTAATGTTAAAAAATGTCTCAATACTTTCCCCGATTTTTTAAATAAGCCGTCATTTTATAGTAATTTACTTTAATAACATCTTGGCAACTTCTTTTGCATGATATGAGATAATTATGTCAGCCCCTGCTCTTTTAAAGCTAATCATGGTCTCCATTACGACTCTGTCATAATCAATCAAATCATTTTGACCTGCGATTTTTAGCATCGCATATTCACCGCTTACATTGTAGACTGCCATTGGAAGTGAAGTATTGTCTTTAATTTCACGCACGATATCTAAGTAAGCAAGAGCGGGTTTTACCATTAAGATATCAGCACCCTGCATCTCATCTGATATAGACTCGCTTATAGCTTCTCTTCTGTTTGCAGGATCCATTTGATATGATGCACGGTCACCGAAACTAGGTGTAGATTCTGCAACATCACGGAACGGTCCATAGTATCCCGAGGCAAATTTTGTAGAGTAACTCATAATAGGAAGATTTTCATAACCATTTGAATCCAGTGCTTCTCTTAAAGTCTCGATGATACCGTCCATCATACCCGAAGGTGCTATCATATCTGCTCCGGCTTTTGCATGAATGACTGCCTGCTGTGCAGAAATCTCTAAAGTAGCATCATTGTTTACTGTCTCATTAACTTCATCTATGATTCCGCAATGTCCGTGATCTGTGTACTCGCAAAAACATAAATCAGTCACGACAAACATCTCAGGATGCTCTTTTTTTATAGCACGAACCGCAGATGCTATGATTCCATGCTCACAAAGTGAATCAGAACCTATGGAGTCTTTAACATCAGGAATCCCAAAAAGGATAATAGAGTGTAGTCCAAGTTTTTTTAACTCCGTACACTCTTTTAAGATTTCATCTAAACTCATTTGAAATACACCGGGCATCGAAGCTACTTCTGTTTTAATACCTTCTCCTGAGCGGACAAAAAGCGGGTAAATGAAATCATCTACACTCACGTTTGTTTCCCTCACTAATGCACGAAGATGCTTATTTAAACGAGTTCTGCGAAATCTTTGAAACATAATAAACCTTTTTTAGCTATAATTTTGAAAAATTTATTTTATCGTTTTAAAGTTTAAATTAGGGTACATTAATTGAATATCAAGATTTCAGAGGTTGCAAACTTACCATCAAGATTTGGCGACTTCAAAGTAAAAGCCTTTAAAGAGGGTCAAAAAGAACATCTGGTCATCTATACAGACAACCTGGATGAAATACCTACAGTACGTGTTCACTCGGAGTGTTTAACCGGAGATGCTATTGGAAGTTTAAAGTGTGACTGCAGGGATCAGCTTGAGTATGCACTTTCTTTAGCCAACAAAAGCAACGGCATGGTTATCTATCTAAGACAAGAAGGACGCAACATCGGTCTTTTAAATAAGATAAATGCCTATGCCCTTCAGGATAAAGGTCTAAACACAATAGAAGCAAACCATCAACTAGGCTTTCGTGCAGAT
Source organism: Sulfurimonas sp. (assembly GCF_041563495.1). Taxonomy (GTDB): domain Bacteria; phylum Campylobacterota; class Campylobacteria; order Campylobacterales; family Sulfurimonadaceae; genus Sulfurimonas. Next base: position 30,023 of record NZ_JBFFMZ010000009.1, on the reverse strand, counting down.
GAAAGAACATATGAAATGGTTACTTATATTCTACATCACTTTGGAATTAAAAAGATAAAGCTATTGACTAATAATCCTGATAAGATTAATTCTATCAGTGATATTGAGATTGTGCAGAGAGTTCCGATTATTATGGATTCAAACAAGCATAACGAAGATTACTTAAATATTAAAAAAGATGAGATGGGTCATCTTTTTTAGTAAAATTTAGATTCCGGTAGAGAGTAGATTCTTCTCTCTAAAGAACCAAGAGCTTTTAAGAGTTCTAGTGTTGTAACTTCAAGTTCAGTATAGTATTACAGTTTGGTTTTGTCCAACTCCAATTCACTTACTTTTGAACTTCCAAATATTTTTGAAAAAAAACTTTTTTTGCGGCTATGAAAAAGATATTTTCATAAAAGGGTAAATTTAGGTAAAATATCCTTTTTAAAGGATATATTAGTGGATTTAAAAGCTACACTTGCATCAGACAATATTAAACTACCGGACAATTTTTTTTACAATATACAAAAATACAAAGAGCATCTTTTTAAATGGAATAAGATACATAATATGACCGGTGCAAAAGATGAAAACTCTATTAATGAGTTTATATATGATGCGGTTTTCCCCATCAGCTTTCTACCAAAAGCAAAAACACTTTTAGATATAGGCACAGGTGCAGGCTTCCCGGGTATGATTTTAGCCCTTGCTCTTCCTGATACAAAAGTAACCTTAGTAGAACCATTGGCAAAAAGAGCAAGTTTTTTACAGTTCATAAAAGCCGACCTAGGTCTTGATAACGTTAGAGTCGTGAAAAAACGTGTAGAAGAAATGGAAGATGAAATATTTGACATTGTAACTTCAAGAGCAGTGACAGATACACAGATGCTGCTAAACTTGAGTAAAAACTTTCGTGATGAAAACTCAAAGTTGCTTTTTTATAAGGGCGAAAGAGTTTATGATGAAGTTGATGAGAGTATGAAACATAAAATCATAAAAACTAAAAATAGACACTATTTACTAATAGGAGAAGATTAATGTCACCACAATGGATCGTAGTTATTGGACTTATAGCAGTTATATACTTTATGTTTATAAAGAAAAGACCCCAAGTCAAACAAGACAAAAAAGATTCTACAGACAAAACTACCAAAAAAGAAGCACAAAGTAATGATATGGTAGCGTGTGCTGAGTGTGGCATCTACTGTGAGATTGATGATACAATCCTAAGCAATAACAAATACTACTGCTCGCAAGAGTGTTTAAAGAAGTCATGATGTTGATATACGGACACAGATTTATACAGAGCGACAGCTTTTACCATATACCAAATATAGATGCTATACAAAACACGCCTTCAAACTCGATTATTTATCTAGACTTCAGTGAAGATAATTTGGAAATAATAAATCATGCTGTATCTAATGACGTAGTCTTAGCACTGGGAGTTTCAAATATTACAGAAATAGTATATGCTTCATCACTTGGTGCTGCTTTTATAGTAGTCTCTAAAGAGCTTGCAAAAACAGCTCAAAATATAGCAAACAACTATCTTTTTGATGCAAAGATTCTTGTGCATATAAGCGATGAGAGTGAACTAGAAGAGTTAATAATACTGGGAGTAGACGGTGTTGTTTTTTCAAATGCCATTATAAAAATAAACTCTTAAAAAACATACTTGCAAGGGAAAAGAGACAGACACAGATTTGGCTTTTTAATGAAAGGTATAATCATCGACTTATCTAAAAACGATATCAGAATTCTTGCAGACTATATATCAAACATACAAAAAAAAGATTAAACAATCTCTCTTTTTAGATATGCTTTTAATGATGTTAAAACCTCATAACTTATGGTTCTTGCCGACTTTGCTACATCTATAGCGTTATCAAAGATTAAAAGATTCTCTTCATCCGATATAAAGGAACTGTTATCCATAGAGATTCTTCCCACTTGCTTCACTCCATCTGGAGTTATGAAATCATTTGAAGAGTTTCTAAAAAATCCATCACCGTATCCAAAATCATAGTTTGAAACCACACAACTCTTCATGGCTTTAAAAGTACCGCCGTATCCGACTCTATTACCTCTTTTTATCTCTCTTGATGAAAGCCTCTGCGCATACAGTGAAAGTACTGGAGACAACTCTTCAAAGCCTTCCAAACAGCCATAAGATGCGATGCCGACTCTTGCCATATCTTCATCAAAAGTATCAGTTCTAAAGAGAGAAGCGGAGTTTGCAGAGTGAAATCTAAGCGGAGCAAACCCAAACTCCTCTGCCAAATATTTTGCTTCAGCTTTAACTTTTTTAAAATTATCATTCTGCCAAAACCATTCACTGCTTAGTTCATCTGCGGACCTATGATGAGTAAAGACAGCTTCAAGCGAAAGCTCTGCATCTTTAATTTTGCCAAAAGCACTTTTTAATTCGCTCATATCGACACCATTTCGATGCATACCCGTATCGACCTTTAGTTCGACAAGTGTACCTTTTGGAAATTTATCAATATTTTTTATATCATTAATCGTGTATCTAATCATATCGCTAGATTTTTGGGGAATATCACCTAAGACTAAGATATATTCAAAAAGACTTTCTATTTTGTTAGCCTCATCGTTATTGCGTACTACGGCTTTTGTGAGACCATACTCTTTTGCAAGAGTTGCCATCTCCACAAGTCCATGTCCGTAAGCGTTATCTTTTAAAACAAGTGCTACTTTGTCTTTAGAGTTAGTCTTTTTTGTAATTTTGTCCAGATTATTAAAAAAATTATTTTTGTTTAGAGTTATATAAGCCATAAATGCAATTATACCTTACTAACCAGTAACTTTTTGAGCAACTAATATATAAAATTTTGAATCCTTTTGCTTGCCGCTTAACATTTTAATATTAACTTTTAATTTAACAGTTTTACCTTTAACAGCATGGTCAATTTTATAACTCATTTCCTTTATGAGTTTTACATGTTCATTCATTTTTTCAAACCCGATGCTCTTTTTTAACGCAGGTATCTGATCAAATTTGATTTTTTGATTTTCATCTTTTATGCGAAACATTTTCATAAAACTGGTATTCATTTTTATAAATTCACCTTTTGCGTTCATATAAGCAACGGCAAATGGAAAATAATCAAATCCGACTTTAATACTCTGTAGTTGTTTTTTTAGAATTGCATTTTGCTCAACAAACTTGCTTATATCACTTCCAACCGCAATAATAAAACTTTGATTTTGTTTTACGACTTTAGAGACTTGCCAGTTAATTCTGTGTATCTCATTGTCATTATTTTTCATCGGGGTAACAAATTGCTGGTGCGGAGAATCACTCGTCATCAACTCTTGTAAATAGTGATTTAATACTTCTATATCACCTGGAATAAAAGTCTCAAAAAAACCTTTTGAAAGTGCATCTTCTTTTTTCATACCTACAAAATTTAAAAAACACTCATTCACATCTACAACTTTTCCCTGCCCATCAAGAACGACCACTATTGCATTACATGCTCCGCTAAGGTCGTGAAAAGTGATATTTTCAAAGAGCTTTTCAATGTTTATCTCTGCAAATATTATAAAAAGCCGATTTGAATTTTTAGTAAAATTAATATTATAGATTTTTCCGAAAATCTCAACATCATAAAGAGTTAAATTATTGCCATTTGACTCATTCTTGTATGAGCTCATAAGAGTAAGAAATTCATCCGTAAGTTCTAACTCTTTTTGTTTTTCACCTTCTTTAACTTCAGACAAATCTTCTCGTTGCGTCTCTTCGAGACTTTCGACTTCTGCATTGACTTCTGTTTCTTTGGATATATCACTTTGCAAAAGTTTTTGCATCTCTTCATTAGCGTATAGTACTGAATAATCAGGATTATTTACTTCTAACAAGATAACAGGTGAAGAGAGAGTGTTGACTACATCAAAAAGTATATCTTTAGATTCCATATTTGAAACTCCTACAAAAAGATTAATATATACAAAGACATTTAAAAGATTATATCAAAGTTTATAGTTATAATGCCATTATGAAAAAAAGATTTATTGCAGAATTTGAAAAACAGAGTTTTACACAGATTATATTCCCTCATGCAAATAGCGATTGGGCTGATTACTTGGATGAAGCACAAAAATGTTTTACAAACATCATAAATGAAATTATAAAATACCAAAAATGTTTAGTTGTTTGTGACAATATTGAAGAAGTAAAAAAATATTTTAAAGAAAATAAGAATCTGTTTTTCGTGGAGTATCAGACAAACGACACTTGGGCTAGAGACTGTTCTGCCCTTTGCATCTCAGATGCCAGCGGCACTACCCTACTTGACTTTACCTTTAATGCCTGGGGCGGGAAATTTGAATCTGCCAAAGATAATTTAATGACAAAAAGCATCTCGGCACATTACAAAGCCGAAATAAATTCCATGGATTTTGTACTTGAAGGCGGAGCAGTCGAGAGCAACGGAGCAGGTATCATTCTCACTACTTCAGCATGTATGCTTAACAAAAATCGCAACCCTGAATTTGACAAAATACAAATCACACAAAAACTAAATGATTTTTTTGGTTCATCTGAGATTTTATATTTGGAACATGGTTATTTAGCAGGTGATGATACAGACTCTCATGTAGATACTCTTGCCAGATTCATAGATGAAAAGAGCATCATGTATGTTAAATGCGAAGACAGGGATGACGAACATTTTAGTGAGTTAAAACTTATGGAAGAAGAGCTACAAGAGATGGCATCTGCTCATAACTATAAACTTATTGCCTTACCAATGACAGATGCTGTATATTTTGAGGAAGAAAGACTCCCTGCGACTTATGCGAACTTTCTTTTTGTAAACGGAGCTGTTTTGGTTCCTACATACGGGGTGAAACAGGACGAAGAAGCTTTAGATATCTTTAAAAACACCTTCAAAGACAGGGATGTTATCGGTATAGACTGCTTTACTCTCATAAAGCAGCACGGCTCACTCCACTGTGTTACTATGAACTTCGCCGGTGACGTTACTCTTAGATGACTCTTGTTGGTCTAACATAGCCATTCCACTCATTATTAAATAGGTCGCCAGACCAAAACCCAATGCTATTAAGACAACTCTTTTTATTTTTTCTATTTTACTCATGATGGAATTCTAGCACTTGTTTATGAACAAATTAACACTATCGTAACACTCTTTTTATATGATAAAGTAATTTTAATGTTTAAGGCAAGTTATATGAATAAAATAATTCCTCTATCTATGATAGCTATCGCTTCACTATATGCAAACGAAGTTGAATTGGCTCCAATCAGCATAGAATCAACTGTAATTACAGAAGTTAGCCAAAATGCTCAAGTCTCAGCGGATTTGGCGGATGCACTAAGTAAAAGTGTGCCGAGTATAGATATGAACCGTCGTAGCGGAATCGCAAACGACGTCTATATACGCGGTCAAAAAAGAGATAATATCTCAGTTGATGTCGATGGAACAAAAGTATGCGGTGCATGTGTAAACAGAATGGACCCTCCTATTTCTCATATTATTACGAACCAAATCGATGAGATTGAGGTAATCGAAGGCCCTTATGACGTTGAAAACATGGGGACACTGAGCGGTGGAGTTAAAATAAAAACAAAGCAGCCTACAAAAGAGCTTCACGGTTCTGTTGACTTTGGTTATGGAAGCTGGAACTATACAAAAATCGGTGCTACGATAAGCGGCGGTAATGACACAGTTCGTGTTTTAGTAAGCGGTTCTAGTGAATCAAGCGATCAGTACAAAGACGGTAACGGCGATACAATAGCCCAGCAGATAGATAAATATGCGACACTAAACCCTGCTGCAGCCGGTATGAAATTTAAGTCGCAATATAAAGATATGCAAGCATATAAGAAAAAAAGTATTATGGCTAAAGCATTTGTAAACGTAACTGACAATCAAGAACTTCGTCTAAGCGTTACTAAGAATAAGAGTGATGATGTTCTTTACGGTAACTCTAAAATGGATGCACTATATGATGACTCAAACATATATGCCGTAGAATACAACATCAAAAACGTAAGTGACATATATAAAAATATCAACTTAAAATACTACTATTCAGATGTTGACCACCCGATGGCTACAAAATACAGAATGTCATCTAACATGGCGGCTATGGACAATACAAACCATCTTAAAACTACTATGCAGGGATTGAAGTTAAAAAACAACTTTGACATTAATGGTCATAAGCTTCTTATTGGTCTTGACGGAAGTAAAAGAACTTGGGACGGAAACTACTACAACACTACAACAGGCTTACCTCTGGCTACAGGAAATTCAAAAAGTATAGATGATGCAGTAACTAGAAACGGAGCAATATTTGCAAAACTGGATAAAGAATATAGCTCCTTTGGTTTTAGTCTTGGAGCTAGATATGACTCCAGTAAAATAACCCATGCTACACTGGATTCTAACAGCTATTCATCTTTTGGTGCTAACTTGATGACAACGTATAATTTTGACAAAGAAAATAAAGTTTTCTTAGGTTTTGGCCAAGCTTCTCGTATTCCGGATGCAAGAGAGTTATACTTTAGAAGTTCAAACGGTAGCTGGAGCGGTACATCTACTCTAAATCAAACTACAAACAGAGAACTTGATTTTGGATATGAGGCAGACAATAACGCATTTAAAGTTAAAGTCAAAGGTTTTTACTCAAAACTCAGTGATTATATTTACTATCATAAAGGTCTTGCTTCTAACAACTTTGAAAATATAGATGCTACAGTTTACGGTGCTGAGTTAAGTGCTTCAGTTTATGCAACGGATGATATTACGGTAGATATGGGTGCTTCTTATAAAAAAGGTGAAAAAGATAAAGCTCTAAGCGGTCAAACAGATAAAGACTTGGCTGACATGGCGCCACTTAGAGGAAATATAGCTCTAAATTATGAGTATATGACTAACTCAATAGCTACTGCCGAAGTACAGGCTTCTGATAAATGGGATACTATAGATTCAGACAATGGTGAACAAGTATTAGACGCTTGGGCCGTAATGAACCTAAAAGTAAAACATTCTGTAAATAAAAATTTCAATTTTACATTGGGTGTAAATAACCTCTTTGATAAAACTTATGCAATGAATAATACATATGCAGATTTAATTCTGATTACTGCTGGTTCAGCTGACATTATGCTTATGAACGAGCCGGGAAGATACGTTTACACAAACTTAAACTTCAAATTCTAATCCCCAAAGATAACAAGTCTCTACATCTCGTAGAAACTTGTTAAAAAATCTCACTTATAAAGTAAAGATAAAAGAGTATTTCAATAAAATATTCTAATGAAAGCAATAACTAATATATACAATACTTTTATACATCCAAATAAATTTGCGACGATTTTTGTACTTACAATATTAAGTATCATAGCCTCTTTTGTTGTTGTTATGTTTATCATGGCATCAATTGATATTACGATTGGTTCGGATTCTATCAGTTACTATGACATCGGAGTAATACTATCTTTAGTCGTACCTACGGTAACGGCACCTGTGCTTTCATATAAATTTATATCTCTTACAAACAAACTAAATCAAGCAGATAGAAAACTATCTTACCACACTCAATATGACGAACTTACAAATATATATAATCAAAGACATACACTAGAGCTGGCAAACTATGAGTTTGCTATCTCAAAAAGAACGAAATCACCGATATCTGCCCTTTTTATAGAGTATGATTATTTCAAAGAAGTCAATAAAAAATACGGAAGTACAATAAGAGATATAGTTCTTACAGAGTTAATAAGATCCATAAACAACAGCATCAGAACTACAGATATTTTTGGAAGATATCAAGAAGCCAAATTTCTTCTGATCTGCCCTATGCTGGACCTAGATAGTGCTCAAAAATTGGCTCAAAAGATAAAAGAAGAACTTGAAGAGGTCATACATATCAATGATGATGATATTAAAATGTCTATCAGTATAGGATGTGCCGAAATTCACAAGTATGGAGAAAGTACGTTAAAAACACTTTTAGACAAAGCAGATGCGGCGCTTCTTGAAGTAAAAAACGGTACCAAAAACACGACAGAAATATAAACAAAAATTTCTAAAGCACCTTTTTATACCAAAGAAGATAAAATCTCTTTATGATAAATAGAGTAAAAACCAAACAGATTTTTGTAGGTAATGTAGCAGTCGGCGGTGACGCACCAATATCTACGCAATCTATGACATTTTCAAGAACCTCGGATGTTACGGCTACGGTTGAGCAGATAAAAAGACTTCACTTTGCAGGTTGCGATATAGTACGCTGTGCCGTTCCTGATATGGAAGATGCACTTGCTCTTAAATCTATAAAAGACCATATTGAACTGCCTCTTGTCGCAGATATTCATTTCAACCATAAACTCGCACTCATTGCTGCTGAAGTTGTTGACTGCATCCGCATTAATCCAGGAAATATCGGTTCCAAAGAAAAAGTCGCAGAGGTAGTAAAGGCTTGCCAGGCTCGCAGTATTCCTATTCGCATCGGTGTAAATGCAGGTTCACTAGAAAAAGAGTTCTTAAACAAGTACGGTCAGACTGCAGAGGGGATGGTCGCATCTGCCGAGTACAATATAAAATACCTAGAAGATTTGGGGTTTAGTGATATAAAAGTTTCTCTAAAGGCCAGCGATGTAGGCAGAACTGTAGATGCCTATAGAATGTTGCGCCCTAAAAACAACTATCCGTTTCATCTTGGTGTAACGGAAGCCGGAACACTGTTTCATGCAACCGTTAAAAGTTCTATCGGACTCGGAGCGCTTCTGCTTGATGGCATCGGCGATACTATGAGAGTATCTATCACAGGCGAACTCGAAGAAGAGATAAACGTTGCTCGTGCTATTTTAAAAGATAGCGGTGCAATGCCGGATGGTCTAAACATCATCTCTTGTCCCACATGCGGACGCATAGAAGCTGACTTGGTATCGGCTGTTGCCGAGATAGAAAAAAGAACTGCACATATAACTGCACCGCTAAATGTTTCGGTTATGGGTTGTGTTGTAAATGCAATCGGTGAGGCAGCTCACGCCGATGTTGCCATAGCCTATGGAAAAGGCAAAGGCCTTGTAATGGTTAAAGGTGAAGTTATCGCCAACTTAAACGAAGACGAGCTGGTAGACAAATTTGTAAGCGAAGTGGAAAAAATGGCAGAGGAATCATAATAATGCAAGACAATTTATACAACCTGGCTTTTGAACGTTCAATACTTAGTTCAATTGTATTTGAACCTCAGCAATTTGATGAACTAAGCAGTGCTCTGAAAAAAGATGACTTTTATCTTCCTTCTCACCAAGATATCTTTGGTGCAATGACAGTTCTGATGCAAAAAGACCAACCTATTGATGAAGAATTTATAAAAAAAGAACTTATGAGAATCAAGAAGTTTGATGAACAAGTTATGATTGAGATTTTATCGGCAAATCCTATTTCAAACACAAAAGCTTATGTTGATGAAATAAAAGACAAATCACTAAAACGTCATCTTCTAACACTTACAACCGAGATAAAAAGAGTAACCGTAGAAGAAGAACTTCCATCTGCCGAAGTCGTAGATATAGTAGAGAAAAAACTATATGAGATAACTCAGGATAACCAGACAAGTGACTTTAAAGACTCTCCGCAAATGACATATGACACCATGGAGTACATCAAAGAGATGAAGGCTCGCGGTAACAGCGTACTTGTCGGAGTCGATACCGGGTTTCATGAACTAAATAAGATGACAACAGGTTTTGGTAAGGGTGACTTGGTAATCATCGCAGCACGTCCTGCGATGGGTAAGACTTCTTTTATCTTAAACACCGTAAACTCACTTATTTTGCAAGGAAAAGGGGTTGCTTTTTTCTCACTGGAGATGCCGGCAGAACAGTTGATGTTAAGACTTCTTTCTGTTCAGACTTCCATACCTCTTCAAAAACTTCGTGTAGGTGATATGAGTGATGATCAGTGGAGCTCTTTAAACGGAGCAATAGACAGAATGAACTCTGCTAAACTTTATGTTGACGACCAAGGCAGCATCAACATAAATCAGCTTCGCTCAAAACTTAGAAAACTAAAAAACCAGCATCCTGAGATTGAAATAGCTGTAATAGATTACCTTCAGATAATGCAGGGAATCGGTTCTCAAGACAGACACCTGCAAGTATCAGAAATCTCGCGTGGTCTTAAAATGCTCGCCCGTGAACTTGAGATGCCTGTTGTTGCTCTTTCTCAGCTAAACCGCGGACTTGAGTCTAGAAATGACAAACGTCCGATGCTAAGCGATATTCGTGAATCTGGTTCTATCGAGCAGGATGCTGATATTATCCTGTTTGTTTATCGTGATGACGTTTATCTTTACAAAGAAGAAAAAGAGCGTGAAAAAGCTGCAAAAGCCGAAGGTAAAGAGTTTATTTCAGAGTATGTGGAAAAAGAAGAAGAAGATGCAGAGATTATCATAGGCAAACAAAGAAACGGTCCGACAGGTCATGTTAAACTTGTTTTTCAGAAAAAGCTTACTCGTTTTGTGGATGCACAGCCAAAAGCCATTGAGACAACTTATGAGCATATAGACACCAGGTCTGCCAACATAGATATGGGTAATGACACAGTCTCTATGACGACAATCTAGATGAAGTAAAATGACTTTAGAGAGAGTCGAACTTTTTAATAAAAAGGAGTTCCTCTCATTTATACTTCTATCACTCTTTATACTCTCCTACTCTCTACTTATAAACTTTAACAACTACAAAAATCTAACGCGATTTGATACATTCATCATAAATGCGACTGTTTTAAAACAATATCTAAAAACAAAAGACTCAAAAAGTTATCAGGTTCTAAAATTAAAAACAGACGACGGTATCACCTTTTACACAAGTGCTAAAAAATCATTTGAAGATGCCACGGGCAAAGAACTGACACTTGAGATTTATACAAATCATATCTCATTTTATAAGTATATGACAACTTTTTACGCCTATTCACACATAAAAAATATCACTGATATACAAAGCATGAAAAAAAAGTTAAACTCATATATAGCATCTCAACATACGAATAACGGCATAACAAATATTTATCAGGCACTCTTTACTGCTACACCGCTAAACAAAGACCTTCAAACTTCTTTTTCTTTTCTTGGAGTCTCGCATCTATTGGCTATAAGCGGATTTCATTTAGGTGTACTAAGTGCCCTGCTCTTTTTTATTTTAAAACCGATCTACAGCTTTTTTCAAAACAGATATTTTCCATATAGAAACTCAAAATCAGACTTGTTTTTAATGGTTGCGTTTTCATTAGCGGTCTATCTAATATTCTTGGATTCTCCGCCTTCTTTACTTCGTGCTTTAACTATGCTTGTCATAGGTTTTATACTTTATGACAGAGGCATAAAAATTATCTCAATGCAGACTCTTTTACTGACAGTTATACTGCTTATTGCCTTTTTCCCAAAACTGCTATTTTCTCTTGGTTTTTGGCTCTCTGTATCTGGTGTGTTTTATATATTCTTATTTCTCATTCATTTTAAGCATCTGAGCAAAATATGGCAATTTATATTAGTACCGTTTTGGGTATATCTTCTGATGCTGCCGTATTCATTGGTAATCTTTGGGAATTTCAGCATCTATCATCCGCTCTCAATAATCTGGACAACACTCTTTACTCTCTTTTACCCGCTGAGCATATTGTTGCATCTAATAGGTTTTGGGAATTTACTTGACGTAGTATTGGAGAGTTTTGTACTTTTAGGAGAAAATCAGCGGATTACTTTAGCGTTAAACTATACGTGGTTAGTGCTACATGTACTCTTATCGATAATAAGCATTTTTAAAAAAAGTTTCATTTGGATACTACTCTTTATCAGCTTCTCTTTTTTGATATACGCGGTTTATCATATAGCATAGTTTGAGTCCATATATGAAAATAATCCAAGACACATAAATCCATAAAAACAAAAACATCATAATAGCAAAAGAACCATACATAGTAGTATATGCTTTGTTATAAAAGACATACTCTATAAAACCGTTTTTTGAGATGCTAAATACTATTGAGATAATAAACGAGCTTATTAAAGATGCTCTGGGATTTATCTTGGTGTTTGCTCCGATTTGAAAGATAAGAAAAAAGAGAGCCCAGATGATAATATATGGAATAACAGGGAGTATATTCATCCCGGAAGTAAGAGTGTTTGACTTTATCATGATGGCTAGTTGTGCAGTTATATAAAAAGATGCACCCAAAGCTATCGGTGTAAGTGTGAGCATCGTCCAGTAAGTCGTAACAGACTCCCAAAGTGTTCTTGATTTTGCGTGAAAGATTTTATTTGCAATGTATTCAAAGTTCTTGAAAAATAGGAGTGAAGCCACCAAAATCATAATAAGACCTATGACTCCCATCTTTGCCGAGTTTGCTAAAAACCCGTCAATATGTCCCATAACCGCTTCAGAATTTACAGGCATCAGGTTTGAGAAGATAAACGTTTTTATACTCAAATAATGTTCCGCAAACGAAGGCAAAGATGTCAAAAGCGTCAGCATTATAAGCAGCAGAGGAATAATCGTAAAGATGGTATAAAAGCTGAGGGAAGCGGCAAAAAGAGTTAATTCTTTATCGACAAATGTACTTACAAAAAACTTCACATGTCTGTAGATGTATTTAACATCAAATTTACCGCTAATCATAACTCTTTCCTTAGTTTAACCCCATTTTGGCAGGATTTAAAATATTGTTAGGATCAAAAGCCTTTTTAATAGACTTAAAAAGATTCATCTCTTCGTCTGTAAACGCCATTGACATATAAGGTGCCTTTGCAAGACCGATTCCGTGCTCACCACTTAGAGTTCCGCCCAAATCAACAGTTGCCTGAAAAACTTCTTCAATAGCTTGATAAGCAATTTTAACCTGCTCAGGGTCACTTCCATCAACCATAACATTTGTATGGACATTTCCATCACCAGTATGACCAAAACACGGGATATTGATTTGATACTTATCGGCTATTGCATAAAACTTCTCTAGTAGCTCAGGCAGCGCTGAACGAGGTACCGTCACATCCTCGTTTAGTTTTTTACTTCCATAAACACTGAGTGCAGGAGATGCATTACGACGAGCAAACCAGATATCTGCTGCTTCTTTGGCGTCTTTGGCGATTTTAAACTCACTGCATCCGTTTTCAAAGAACACTTTCTCTATTTGAGCTAATTGAAACTGCAGGTCTTCTTCCAGATTCCCATCAACATCTGTTACTAAAAGTGCGCCTGCATCTACAGGCAGACCTTTGTTAAAGGTCTGCTCAACAGCACGGATAGTCAAGTTGTCCAAAAACTCCATGGCAACAGGAGTGATACCGCTTGCCATTGTCTTATAGACTGCTTCCATCGCATCATGAACAGTAGGAAAAATCCCCATTGCCGTTTTGGTAAGTTTTGGTTTTGGAATAAGTCTTAAAGTAATCTCACTTAAAACTGCAAGTGTTCCCTCAGATGCTATAAGAATTCCGCTGATATTGTAACCCGCTACGTCTTTAATAGTACGTTTTCCCGCTTTAATGATGTCACCGTTTGGCAATACCGCACGAGTAGCCATTACATAATCTTTTGTGATTCCGTACTTCGCAGCTCTCATACCGCCGGCGTTCTCACTTACATTTCCACCCAAAGTCGAGTACTCTTGGCTCGCAGGATCCGGCGGATAAAAAAGTCCCACTTCTTCTACGGCACGTTGCAAGTCCATATTGATAACACCCGGCTGAACAATGGCAACCATATTTTTCATATCGATTTCAAGGATCTTGTTCATATGTTTTTCCATAGCCAGGACAATCCCGCCGGAACTCGGAAGTGCACCACCTGTAAAACCGCTACCTGCTCCGCGCGGAACAATGATTATCTTATGTTCGTTACAGTACTTTAAAATCGCACTGATATCTTCTTCGTTTCTTGGAAAGATTACGGCGTCAGGTTCAAAGTGTTCTCTCGTAGCATCGTAAGAATACGCTATTAAGTGCGCTTTATCACTGTAAATATTATCATCTCCGACAATACTGCTGAAATGTTTTAAATGTTTAGCATCAATCATTTTGAAGCCTCCGGTTTAAAATTATTAACTATTTTTTGCAACTCTTTGTTGTCTGGATTTGCCTCTGTTAAAAGTTTATAATAGTATGGTTCATAATAGTCCAATCTACTGCTTCCTTCTCCCCACCACGCGGCATCTATCTCTTCTACTCTAGTATAAAAAGGCAACTGAGTGCTCTCTTGTTTGAGCTGTGCATCTGTTATAGTAAGGATTTTAAAGCTTTTGGCATCTACTGTAAATAGTTTTTTATCTAAATATATAAATGCCAGACCTACGGAAGTAGCAATTGAGAAGTTCGTAAAATCCTCTCTTAGCGGTGTAGGATGTCCGTTAAAAGAAAGAATAGTTGCAAATATATCAGGATGAACCCACTGCAGATTTTTTACACTTTTGGTAATCCTGTGATAGATATCATTGTTTGGAGCTATTAAAAGACCTCTTGTGTATCCAAAAGCCAAGATTGCAGTGTCTCCAACCGTAACATTCCATCTGCCGCTTGGCAAGGCATTGTTTCTTAGGGCGTCATAAGGACTCATCTTAAGAGTCGCTATTTTACTATTAGAATCATAACTGCTAACCACTACATTTTTTAGAATCACTGAATGTTCTTTAGAGATATTATGGGCTATAAAACCGCTCATACCTACATCGATTTTATCTATCTTTATTGTAGCAACACCGTTTTGCTCATCAACACTGATAAGAGGTGATTTCACAACCCCAGCCATAAGTTGTAAGGCAAGCACTAAAATTAAAATTATATACTTCATTAACTCTCTTTTTTTAATTATTATAACGCGATTATAGCAAAGCAAACCTCATACTAAGCCAACTTTTGTTAGAGTTTGCAAATTATTTTAAAAAATTTAATATTTACGGTTATTTAATGCTACGATTTTTTCTACTTTTTTTACTGACAACTACTCTTTTTAGCGCCGAAGTTGAGAGATTTAGATGGCCTAGCGGTGAGACATATCTAATCTTTTTAGAAAAACAAAATCTCCCTGTAAGACGGCTTTACTATGACTTAGACAAAGATGACCAGCAATTAACCGAAGAGATGCGTACAGGTGTTCATTGCCAGATTTTAAAAGATGCCAATGGTGTAATTGAGCAAGTCTTACTGCCTCTTAATGATGAACTTCAAATTCATATATTTAAACACAAAGGGGAGTATCATTTTGAAGCTATTCCTATCATAAGCAATACAAAAACCGAAGCTTTTACTCTTACAATAAACAACTCGCCATACTATGACATTATAAAAGCAACAGGGTCTAAAAAATTGGCACAAATATTTGTGTCAAACTTCAAAAACTCCCTAAATTTTAAAAGAGATCTCAGACAAGGCGACACGCTCATAATGATATATGATCAAAAATATCGTCTTGGACGTCCTTTTTCTATGCCTACACTAAAAGCAGCAATGATAGAGATGCGAAATAAAAAACACTTTATATATCTAAACGATGATGAAAGATATTATGATGAAAGAGGACATGAGGTTGAAGGATTTTTACTTGCTCGTCCGGTGCGCGGAGCTAGATTATCCTCACGTTTCACTAAGAGAAGATTTCATCCTGTTTTGAAAAAGTGGAAAGCTCATTTGGGAATCGACTATGCGGCTAGGCGTGGGACACCGGTCACTGCGGCAGGAAGCGGAAGAATCATATATGCCGCGAGACTCGGAAGCTACGGAAAGCTTGTAAAAATACGTCATGACGATGGGTATGAGACAAGATATGCTCACTTAAAATCATTTCGCAGAGGTATAAGACGAGGAAAATATGTTAAAAAAGGACACACTATAGGTTACGTTGGAAATACAGGTCGTTCAACTGGTCCACACCTTCACTTTGAGCTTAGAAAACATGGTCGTGCTATAAATCCTCTTCGCGTTGTTCAAGTAACAACTAAGAAGTTAAAAGGCAAAGAGATGAAAGCATTTTTAAAATTAAAAGAGAACTATGACCAAAGCGTAGAACTGCATCTTGCCAACAAAACAAACTTTCAAAGACCGCAAAAAGTAGAAAAAGTCTGCTATTTTTATAACGGAGAAAGCTGTGAGTAAAATAGACTCAATAGAAAAACTCTCCAATCCAAGATTTATAAAACCAATCAAAATAAACTATACTCAAAATGAGAAAAAGAAGGTATGGGAAGCAGTCATAAGCCACGACAGTGTTGCCGTACTTCTTTGGCACAGAGACAAAGATGCATTTGTACTCGTAAAACAGCTTCGTGCTACAGTTCTTAATAAAAATAAAATAGACGGGATGATGTATGAACTGTGTGCTGGCATCGTAGATAAAGATACAACAAATGCTCAAATAGCCAAAGAAGAAATTTTAGAAGAGTGCGGTTATGACGTACCTGTGCAAAACTTGGAAAAAATCAGTTCTTTTTACACAAGTGTCGGCATCTCAGGAACTCACCAGACACTATACTATGCTGAGATAGATGAAAGTATGAAAGTCCATGATGGCGGCGGTCTGGAAGAAGAAGAGATAGAAGTGATATATATCCCTACTCATGAATCAAAAGATTTTATGTTTGATGAGAGTTATCAAAAAACCACAGGAGTAATGCTCTCTATCTATTGGTTCTTTGAAAATAAGAAGTAATTAACCGAATTCTATCGGGTCCATATCCACCTCTGCCAAATCAACTTTGCATCTGGATATCGCTTTAATCAAGTCTGTACTTTTGTCTGAGCGAAGAAGTATCTCAAATCTGTACTTGTTTGCAATCCTCTCAACTGCACACTTTCCAAAACCGACTATTTCTATATTTGATATACTTGAGAGCATCGCTTGCATCTTTTTCATCTGCTCCCAGGCCTTTGCTCCGTTTTTATGAGAAAATAAAATGCGACATAGTTTTTTGTATGGAGGATATAAATCTTTTCTGTATATCTTTTCCTCTTCAAGGAACTCTTCATAACTATTCATAAAAGCACTGAAGAATTCTTCGTTGAAACTCTGCACCAATACCTTTGCATTCTTGGCTCTACCGCTTCTACCCGAGACTTGAATAAGTGAAGAAAGTGCCTTTTCTCTAGCCCTGTAATCGCTCATGTTTAGCATATTGTCCATGCCAAGTACAACCGCCAAAGTAACACCGTGATAATCATGCCCCTTGCTCAGCATCTGGGTGCCTATAAGTATGTCAGTCTCATGAGAATTAAATCTCTCAAGAGCTTTTTTGAGCTTGCTTGCCGTGGTTATGGCATCTCTATCAAACTGTTCAATCCTTGCATCTGTAAACTCTTCACTGATCACTTTTACAGCTTCTGCCGTGCCAAGTCGTGAACTGACCAAAGAGGGGCTCCCACACTCGCTGCACGCTTGAGGAATTGCTTGGGTATAGTTGCAGTAGTGACACTTCAGAGCACGAGATTTTTGATGAATACTCATGCCGATACTGCAAAATACACACTGAGTCGTATGACCGCAATCTTGACAAATAAGATATTTAAAATTTGCTCTGGTAGGAACAAAAACAATTGCTTGATTCTTCTCTTGTAAAGTAGTTCTCAAACTATTTAAAATAACTGGGGAAAGACTCTCGAGCGATTTCTCATATATAAACTCTCTGTTGGCACTGTAATACCCGCCTTTAAGTCTAAAGTACGGAAATTTTGTAAACGAGTTCAATGATGGAGTAGCACTTCCCAGAACAACTGGTACGTCATAAAGTTTTCCCATATATATCGCTATATCTCTGGCATTGTAGCGAGGTCTTGAAGATGATTTATAGCTATCATCATGTTCTTCATCTACGACTATCAAACCTAAATCGTTAATAGGAAGAAAAAGAGTTGAACGCGGACCTGCAACTATTTTGGCACTCCCGTCGTAAATCTTTTGGAGTGCTTTTTTCTTTTGCAAAGGAGTTAGTTTTGAGTGCCACATAACAACCGATTCACCAAAATGCTCTTGCAGTCTTTGACTCATTTGAGGTGTTAAAGATATTTCAGGCATCAAAAAAATAGAGCGTTTGTTAGCTGCAATCATCAACTGAAAATATTTCATATATATCTCAGTCTTTCCGCTTCCCGTATCTCCAAAAAGAAGTGAAATTCTACGTTCTTTTAAAAAGTCTAATGCTTCTTCTTGTTTTACAGACAGTGTTATTTCACTTATTTTCTCATTTGCAAATTTATCCAGTTTCACATCTTCTGAGGTAGAACAGGAAGCACTTTCAAAAGGTGTCATAATTCCAAGAGCTTCACCTAAAGAACAGACATAATAAGTTGAGATAAATTTTGCAAGTTCTAGATGTTTTTTTGAGTAAAAGAAGTCACTAATACCGATAATCTCATTTGTTTTAAAATCAGGTTTAGCACATTTTGAGACAATTACAGCCTTTGACTCTCTGTTTCTAATCAGCAGATTAACGACCGAACCGATTTTCAGACTGTGCTCACAATGATATGTAAGAGCAGATAAAGGAGAAGAGAGGATTGTTACTTCATAAAAAAACAAGACAATCCTCTAAATTCTAATTAACTAGGTCGTCGCAAAAATTAGAACCTGCAGTACATGTAAAAGTTCCGTCAGTAGGGTCATATGAAAATTGTGTGTTGGTATTTTGTACTCTAAACTGATAAGTACCGCTTCCTGCCGTAGCACTCCAGTTACCATTTGCCACTTTATTTACTTCAGGATACATTAAAACACCGCCAAATAAACCACCGTTATCTAACTGTTTATAAGTTTGTGAATTACATGTATATGTACCGGTTCCATTTGGTATATAACTAGGGCAACCCACTATTAGTCTAGCTTGTCTCTCACTGACTATTGCAGAACGAATGGAGGCTATATCTGCACGACCTTTTGTTATCTCTGCATCTGTACGTGTCGCAGCAAATCTAGGAATAGCAACGGCTGCCAAGATGCCCAATACCACTATAACAAATACCATCTCTATCACTGTAAAAGCATTTTTGGATTTTTGCATAGAAGCCCCCTTGAAAAAATATTTAGATTATTTCATCTACTATATTAACATTATTTTGATTGTTTTTGTTTAAAGTTTATGAAAGTTTTAGAAGAATATAAAAGGATAAAGTACGCATTCCCAAGCGGGAGCTTGGGAACGAGTAGGAAATATCATTTCTATTAACATCTGCATTCCCAAGTAAAACTTATGGAATGAGTAAAAATCTTATCTAGCAACAGCTGTACCACCGAATTGGTGAGTTGTAACATTAGCTGCAGTAGCTGCAGAAATTACACCACTATCAACTAACATTCCATATACTGGTGCAGATATAGTAGCTGGACAATCAGCAGCGGCATTTGCGGTATTTGTAACAGTAACATTACCATCAGCTGTAGTAGCGAAAGTCACACAAGGTGCTTCAGCATTTGCCATAGCTGCGGTATAGTTAGTAAATGCCCCCTGAGATGTAAACTCAGCTCCAAGATTTTTAAGTGCAGTAGTTGTACTTGCAACCTGATTAGTGATTGTAGCATCATCACGTGTAGCTGCAAGTCTTGGAATAGCAACAGCAGCTAAAATACCTAAAATAACGATAACAAAGATCAACTCGATCATAGTAAAACCAGCTCTTTTCATAAGAGACTCCTTGAATTAAAAAAATGGGCTACTCTAGTAACCTTATAACAATTATCCGTCAGACAACATTAAACTTTGCTTAAAATGGTATATTTTATTGTTATTATTTATTTTGTTATATAAAAACAATACATTTAAAATAACAATTGGTTTTTTGGAACTATACTTGCTTGTATATAAATAACTTAAAAAAGGAGTTAATATGAGCATTGAAATATCACGTACGCATGGCCTAATTTCTGATGCACTTGATTACAGAGCGATGAGACAAGATATGATATCATCAAACATTGCAAATGCTGATACTCCTTTTTACAGACCAAGAGATATAAGCTTTGCTGATGCCTTAGCTACAAAGAAAGCTGAGCTTTTAGATGAGCGAAGCGATAAACTTGCTTTGGCTCAAACTAACGGTGCCCATATTCCTCTGCACAATGAAAAAGGCAACTACAAGCCTACAACTTTTTTTAGAGACGGACATATGGCACGAAATGACGGAAACAGTGTTGATTTAGATGTTGAGACAACAGAGATGAGTAAAAACTCCGTGATGTTCAACGCTCTGATTCAGGCAAATAAAAAAGATAGCATGATTTTTAAAAGTGTTATAGAAGCTTCGGCAAAAGTAAGTTAATTTAGTTGAGAAAAGGAAAAAACGATGTCATTTTTAAGCAGTTTTGATATTAGCGGTTACGGACTAAGTGCTCAGCGTGTCCGTGTAAATACCATTTCTCAGAATATCGCAAATGCCCAGACAACAAGAACGGAAGAAGGCGGTCCTTACAGAAGAAAAGAAGTTGTTTTTAAAGCTATCGACTTTAATGAACAGTTTAATAAAGCTATGGGTAAGATGACTGAAAGTGCAAAATACGAGGATCCTTTGAATGAAGGTGAATTTGGCAAAAAGGTAAATCCTGCTATAATGAGTGTAGTGGTAGACAAGATTTCTAGAGATGACAGCGAGCCAAAGATGAAGTTTGACCCGTCACACCCAGATGCGGATACAAATGGCTACGTTGCCTATCCAAATATTAATCCTGTTATCGAAATGGCCGATTTGGTAGAAGCGACTCGTTCTTATCAGGCAAATGTAGCTGCATTTGAGAGTTCGAAAAGTATGGCAAACTCTGCAATTTCACTATTGCAGTAAAAGAGGGTAAAGTATTATGAGTGAATTTGGAAAAATTGACGGCTTATCAGGAACATCGACAGCTGAACTTTTAAAACAAAAAAGTAAAGCTGCGAGTGGCGGTGAAGCCTTTGCCGAGCATTTAAAATCGGCGCTAAATGAAGTAAATGATATTCAAGAGACAAGTGAAAAGGCTATCGGAGACATGGCTACAGGTCAGGTTAAAGACCTTCATCAGGCAGCTCTTGCAATCGGAAAAGCTGAAACAAGTATGAAACTTATGCTTGAAATCAGAAATAAAGCTCTTAGCGCCTATAAAGAGCTAGGCAGAACACAAATATAATTTAATAGCTGTACAAACAATCTTTAGCTTTTAGAGAAGCTAAAGAGATTAATCACTTCATCAACATAAAATGTTATAATCCCTTTAAAAATACAGATAAGTGTAACCTAATGCAAAGCCAAAATAAAAGCAAAAAAATATTTCTTCTCTATACACTTATAAGCATCGGGTTTTTAATCTTCTTAAGCGTAATGCTGCTGACGGTTTTAAAATACCGTGATCTGCCCTCTTTATATACAAAGAACTCTTCAAAAGCACAAAGAGGCTCTATTATCAGTGCTGACGGCTTTCATATTGCAACAACAAAAAAACTCTATAAAGCTGTTGTTAACACCCACTATATTGACCCTCAAAAGATGCAACTCTTTGTTGAACTCTTTAGCATCTACTCAGGAATCAACTCACAAGATATAAAAAAAAGATTAGCAAAAAGAAAAGGCGTTGTTGTTCTGAGCTACGACATTCCTGAAAAAAGAGCTCAATATCTAAAAAATCTAGCCTATGAGTTAAGACGTTATAAAGTCTTTGTTGAGAGAAAAAATCCTCGTACCGGTCAAACTACTCTTCATGGGTTAAGCATTATAGAGAGCGGTGAAAGCAGAGAGTACCCTTACGGAGATCTTTTAACCCCTATCATCGGTTACCCTCATAAATTAGAAGAAGACGGCTACACGCATATTAAAGGGGTAAAAGGGATTGAGAGAAAATTTGAAGAAGCACTAGGAGCCCGTCAAGATGAAATAAGTCAGGGAAAAAGAGATGTAAACGGTTACATAATACTAAACAAAGAGAGTTTCTCAAAACCAAATATAAACGGCCTTGATGTTAAACTAAACATTCCTGTAGGACTTCAGATAAGAATAGAAAAAATGCTCGACTCAATGAAAGAAGAACTCGAAGCAAAACAGATTATGATGGCAATAATGAACTCCAAAAACGGCAAGATAATCACACTGGCAAGTTCAAACAGATTTTTGCCAAAAGATATTAAAAGAAGCGATTATCCTTCATTAAACAGTGCTATGACAGAGTATAGTTTCGAACCCGGGAGTGTCATAAAAACAATAACTTTTTCTCTGCTTCTTGATAAAAATCTTATAAATCCGTACGATTTGGTAAATGGCCATAACGGCCGTTTTAAAATTGGCAGAAAAGTCATAACTGATGAACATAAGTTTGACTGGCTAAGTGCTGAGAATGTCATAGTGCATTCATCAAACATCGGTATCGCTCAACTGGCACAAAAATTAAGCGGTAGTGAGTTTTACGAAGGTCTTAAAAAATTCGGGTTTTCACAAAAATCTACACCTGATTTGATATATGAAAAAAAAGGTTCCATTCCCAGCAGTACTCGTCTTAACAACGAAATCTATAAGGCAACCTGTTCATACGGTTACGGAATGCAGGCAAACCTCATGCAGCTAATTCGTGCATATAGTGCATTCAATAATAACGGAAGAATAATTACGCCAAAGATTGTTAGTAACTTCATAGATGCAAGAGGCAGTGATATTCCAATTGAAAGTGAAGAACAAGTTCAAGTCATAAAAAGCTCTACGGCCAACAGAGTAAAAAAGATTTTAATAAAAACAGTAAATGAGGGAACCGGTAGAAAAACAAAAACACCTGGTTTGATTATAGGCGGAAAAACGGGAACCGCGCATATAGTCGAAGAAGGAAAATATGTAAACAGATATAACACGGCATTTTTAGGTTTTGCCAATGATTTGCAAAACAAATACACAATGGGTGTAATTGTCATACAACCAAAAAGCAGCCAATTTGCAGCTCAAACCGCTGTTCCTGTTTTTAAAAATGCTGTGGATATTATGGTTGATGAGGGTTACTTAAAGCCAAATATTATCGAGTAATCTCGTAGTGCCCACTCTAGCTTCTACCAATATAATGCTATTTCCTATCTCAACTTTTTTAATTATCTCAAAATCACGGTTTAATATCTCGACATAAGATACTTCTAACGGCGAAAGTATCTCTCTCATCTTTTTTAAAATCTCTTCAACCTCTACTACATTTTGAGTTAACATCTTCGCACCTAACTGAAGCGATGAAGAGATTTTAAGTGCTTCTTGTCTCTCTTCTTTGGATAAATAGACATTTCTACTGCTAAGTGCCAAGCCGTCACTCTCTCTTACTGTATCAACCGCGACTATCTCCACACTCATAAAAAAGTGTTTAACCATCAGACTTATAAGATTTAATTGTTGTGCGTCTTTTTTACCAAAATATGCCCTAGTCGGCTCAACAATGTTTAAAAGCTTCATAACAACTGTTAAAACGCCGTTAAAATGCCCAGGTCTGCTTGTTCCTTCTAAAACATATCCACGAACAATCGGGGCTAAAATGCTGACTTCATCATTGCCGTACATATCTTTTGCTTCTGGAAAGAATAAAATATCGACTCCGCCAATCTCACAAATCTTTTTATCTGCATCATATTTTTTAGGATATTTATCTAAATCTTCACCTTTTAAAAATTGTGTAGGATTTACAAATATAGATACAACAACTATATCATTGTTTTTTCTAGCTTCTCTGATAAGAGAAATATGCCCTTCATGCAAAGCACCCATTGTCGGTACAAAGCCTACACTTTGCTTTACTTGAAAACCATCGGTTTCTCTTTTATCTTTTAAGTACTCTTTTAGTTCCAATGGATTGGAAATAATCTTCATATATTTTGCCTTGGTGTGTTATAATCGCAATTATACAATACATTTCTCTGAGATTTTGAAAAATCTCAAGCTTTAGTCGCCTCAGCGGCGCAAGCGAAGCAAAAGGAATTACTTTTTTTTTGCGGGACTAACTTAATGGAACAACTTTATGGATAACTACGAATATACAGAACTCTTAAAAAGCTTAAAACTAAAAATGGACAATATTACAGGTGTAGTTGAACCTGATAAATTACAAACAAGACTTGATGAAATAGAAGAACTGGAAAATGACCAAGAGTTTTGGAATGATGCCGATAATGCTGCAAAAATCCAAAAAGAAAAAACTCAATGCCAAAGAAAACTGGACAAATATTCAGTGGCCAAAGATGCGATTACAGATGCTATAGAACTTTACGAAATGGCAAAAGAAGAAAATGATGAAGAGTCTATACAATCTTGCTTTGATGATTCAAGTGAGCTTGAACAACTAATACTTAATATGGAAATTGAAGTACTTTTAAGCGGTGAAACTGACTCAAACAATGCCATCCTCTCTATTCATCCAGGAGCCGGCGGTACAGAGAGCCAAGACTGGGCTTCCATGCTGCTTCGTATGTATAAGAGATGGGCTGAAAGACACGATTTCAGTGTGGAAGTCCTTGACTACCAAGTTGGTGATGAAGCCGGGATAAAAGATGCCTCAATACTGATTAAAGGCGAAAATGCTTATGGGTACTTAAAAGTGGAAAACGGCATCCACAGGCTTGTACGCATCTCACCTTTTGATTCTAATGCAAAAAGACACACTTCTTTTAGCTCTGTGATGGTATCTCCTGAGATAGACGATAATATTAATATAGTAGTCGAAGACAAAGATATCCGCATAGACACATATCGTGCAAGCGGTGCAGGTGGACAACATGTCAACAAAACAGAATCTGCCATCAGAATAACCCACCTAAAAACAAATGTAATAGTCCAATGTCAAAATGACAGAAGCCAGCATAAGAATAAAGCAACTGCTATGAAGATGCTAAAGTCACGTCTTTATGAGCTAGAACTCGAAACTCAAAAAGCAGAAGCGGCAGGAATTGCAAAAAGTGAGATAGGATGGGGGCACCAGATTCGTTCATATGTTATGCAGCCGTATCAACAAGTCAAAGATACCAGAAGCAATGAAGCATACTCTAACATATCGGGTATACTAGACGGCGATATTGATAAGATGATTGAGGGAGTTCTGATTTCTCAGAATAAGCAATAGTATTTTCGCTTATTCTTGAACTTTATCTTTTTTTATAAAGCTGTATCCAAAAAAGCCAACACCCATAAGCATTGCTATTATAGTTAGATACTGCATCTGCTTTGCTCTGGTGTTTTTAAACTCTTCAAGATATTTTGAAGTATCTTTTTCCTGTGGTTTGCTTGAACCACTTCCACTTCCTTTAGCAACTACAGCTTCCATTCTTGCTACATTTGCTGCAGCAATTTCATTTTGTGTAAAGCCTTCTTTTGGAGTAACCCAAAAATGTATAACAAACCCTATAAGAAGCATCAAAATACCGACACTTCTAAATATAAGTATTTTATATTTTTTTAAAAATTCCAAAATTTACCCTTAGTTTACTAATTGTAATGCAAATTATGTCAAAATCACAATATGAATCTACTTAAAGAATTTTCACTCGATGACAAATGTTCATATATAGCTGATCTAAAACAGACAACTCATTATAAAGTCATAGATGATTGCGATGCCGTGCAATGCCAAGAGTTAATTGAGAGAGGCTATAGAAGATTCGGTAAAATGTATTTTAGACCGATCTGTGCTCACTGTGATGAATGTAAAAGTATTAAAATAGATGTTAAAAACTTTAAATTTTCCAAATCTCAAAAAAGGGTTATAAAAAAAGCTTCTTTTATAAAAAGCTATATACAAACACCATCTATGACTCAGGAACATCTTGATCTGTTTGAGAAATATCATCTTTATATGAAAGAAAAAAAAGAGTGGGATTATAACAAAACTGATCCTCAGAGCTACTACAGCTCTTTTGTAAACGGGCATAATGGCTTTGGTTATGAAATACTATATTACGATGAAGATAAGTTAATAGGCGTAGATTTAATTGATATATTGCAAGACGGTATATCTTCAATATATTTTTACTATGATCCTGATTATTCAAAATATGGACTTGGCAAACTTTCTCTTCTTTATCAAATAAAATTTGCTGCAACACAAAACAAAGAATGGATATATCTTGGCTATTATGTAAAAGGGTGCTCTTCCCTTTCATACAAGGCAGATTATAGACCTTTTTTAACACTAAAGGGAAGGCCTAAAGAAGACGAAGAATTTAATTGGGTTTAGTTAACTCTTCTACTTGTTCTTTTCGAATCTCTTTCTTTTTTTTCATCACTTCTTCTTCTAAAGCTTTTTGTATTGACTCTTGTTTAGCTTTATCGTTTCTTCGTATACGTTTTATTTTTGCTTCTTGAATCTGTTTTTTTGTAAGCACTGCTTTTTTTGTTGTCTCTTGCTGTTTCATAAGCATTTTATCTTCATCTAAATATTTCTGTATCACTCCGGTGGCTTCCATCTCTGTGCTATGAGCAAAATAATACTCTAATATCTTGTCTTTATATTTTTTAGTGTCAATTAGCTCGGAATTGAGAGTTTGTAAAAACAGCTCATTATCTTGTGTTAGCATTGAAGATTCAAATAAATTCATTGTAGTTCTTTTAAAGAAATCATTTGTTTTAGAGAGTTCTCTAAGTTTTTCAAGATACTCTTTTTTATCTTTTGTCTTATCTCCCGCTTCTATTGCATACGCTATATCTTTAGCTTTGTAAACTTCTTTTATATAAGCATCAATTTTACCTTCAAACTGAGAAAATTTGGGTATATATTTTAGTTTTTCGATTTTTTCTACATTGTCATATATGACATCCCCCAATGCAGCATAGACCTGCGGATTTTTGAAAGAAAGTCTTTGTTCTTTAAAAGCACCCGGCTCATTTTGAGCTACTAAAAGTGTTGCTAAAATGGATAAGATAATTGCTTTGATCATAAAATTTCCATAAGATTGATTTTTCATATTATATCAAAATAATGATGACAGTGTTTTGTATATAAAATTTGATTATTAAATATATATATGTGGAGTTTAATTGTTTTTTAGAGATACTCCCGCAAATGGGGAGTAAGGCAAGTTTATTAGCCGTTTCTCTTTTTAATGATCTCTTCAGATACATTTCTTGGAACTTCTTCATAATGATGGAATTCCATTGAGTAAGTAGCACGTCCTTGAGTTGCAGAACGAAGGTCAGTAGAATAACCGAACATCTCAGCAAGAGGAACATAAGCATCAACAATTTTGTTACCTGAACGGTCACCCATGTTGTTTACTTGACCACGACGACGGTTAAGGTCACCGATAACATCACCCATGAAATCTTCAGGAACTTCAACTTCAACTTTCATCATTGGCTCTAAGATTGATGGATTAGCTTTACGACAACCCTCTTTGAAACCCATTGATGCAGCAAGTTTAAATGCCATCTCATTTGAATCGACATCATGGAATGAACCATCATATAGTGTTACTTCAACATCTTCCATCGGATAACCTGCAAGAACACCATTTTTCATAGTCTCTTCACAACCTTTTTCAACAGCTGGAATATATTCTTTAGGAATAGCTCCACCTTTGATCTCATTATGAAAAATATAACCGCTATCCGGAGCACCCGGTTTGATTCTAAGGTATACGTGACCGAATTGACCACGACCACCAGATTGTTTAGCATATTTATATTCTTGCTCAACTTCAGTTTTGATTGACTCACGGTAAGAAACCTGTGGAGCACCAACTTCTGCTTCAACTTTGAATTCTCTTTTCATTCTATCAACAAGGATCTCAAGGTGTAACTCACCCATTCCCGAAATAATAGTCTGACCTGTCTCTTCATCAGTGTGAACTCTGAAAGACGGATCTTCAGCAGCAAGTTTACTTAGGGCGATACCCATTTTTTCTTGGTCAGCTTTAGTTTTTGGCTCAACTGCAACAGAGATAACCGGCTCTGGGAAGTCCATTCTCTCAAGAACAACTTTCTCGTCACCTTGACATAGAGTATCACCAGTAGTAGTTGATTTAAGACCAACAACAGCACCGATTTCACCTGCATATATCTCTTTTACTTCTTCACGTTTGATAGCATGCATTTTAACGATACGGCCAATTCTCTCTTTTTTATCTTTAGTAGAGTTGTGAACAAATGAACCTGCTTCTAATGAACCACGGTAAACACGAATAAAAGTTAATACACCAACAAAAGGGTCAGTCATGATTTTGAAAGCTAGTGCTGCAAAGTCACCGTCATCAGTTGACGGAACAGCTACTTCTACTTCTTCATCATCCATCAAAGTACCCATAATAGCAGGTGACTCAACTGGAGATGGTAAGTAAGCAACAACAGCGTCAAGTAAAGTCTGAACACCTTTGTTTTTAAATGCTGTACCGGCAGTCATCGGTACTATATGCATACCGATTGTAGCTGCTTTAATACCTTCAATGATTTCTTCTTGAGTAAGTTCTTCACCCTCTAAATATTTTTCAGCAAGTTCTTCATTTCCGTCAGCTTCAGAGATTGATTCAATCATCTTTTCACGATACTCTTGTGCTAATTCTTCCATATCTGCAGGAATATCTTCAACGTGGTAGTTAGAACCCATTGCAGCATCTATGTCCCACACGATAGCTTTCATTTGAACGATGTCAACAACACCGGCAAAGTTCTCTTCAGCACCGATTGGTAATTGAATTGGAACCGGATTACCCTTTAAACGATCACGGATTTGACGCTCAACTTCATAGAAATCTGCACCAGTTCTGTCCATTTTGTTAACGAAAACGATTGAAGGAACTTTATAACGGTTACGTTGTCTCCAAACTGTTTCTGATTGAGGTTGAACACCACCAACAGCACAGAATACTGAAACAGCACCGTCAAGTACACGCATAGAACGCTCAACTTCAATAGTGAAGTCAACGTGGCCCGGAGTATCGATAATATTAATCTGTTTACCAGCCCACTCACAAGTTGTTGCAGCAGAAGTAATCGTAATACCACGCTCTTGCTCTTGTTCCATCCAGTCCATAGTAGCAGCACCATCATGAACTTCACCAATTTTATGCTCAACACCAGTATAGAATAAAATTCTTTCTGTTGTAGTTGTTTTACCTGCATCAATGTGAGCAGCAATACCGATGTTTCTTACATCATTTAATTTATGAGATCTTGCCATAATTTATCCTATTACCAACGGTAATGAGCAAATGCTTTATTAGCTTCTGCCATACGGTAAGTATCTTCTTTTTTCTTAAATGCATTACCTTTATCTGATGATGCATCCATTAATTCATTTGCTAATCTCTCAGCCATAGTTCTTTCATTTCTCTTGCGAGCAGAATCAATTAACCATCTGATAGATAATGATAGTTGACGTACCGGGCGTACTTCTACTGGAACTTGATAAGTAGCACCACCAACACGGCGACTTTTTACTTCAATAATTGGTTTAATATTCTCAATAGCTTCATTAAATGTATCTATACCAGTTTTTTCACCACGTGAGCTAATGATGTCCATTGCACTATAAATGATTTTTTCTGCTGTAGATTTTTTACCATCTAACATAATTTTATTTATAAACTTCGTTAAAACTTTGCTTCCATAAACTGGGTCAGGCATAATTTCACGAACGGGAGCTTTTCTTCTTCTCATTTAGAATTTCCTTTTTCTTCAATTTTTTCAAATTTACTCAAAATAAACTACTTAAAGTTTATCCTGTAGCTACTTGAACATTCTAGTCTTATGACTATTTTTTAGGTCTCTTAGTTCCGTATTTAGAACGAGCAACCATACGATTAGCAACACCTGCAGTATCTAATGCACCACGAACGATGTGATACTTAACACCAGGTAAATCTTTGATACGACCACCACGAACAAGAACGATTGAGTGCTCTTGAAGGTTATGACCCTCACCACCGATATAAGAAATAACTTCAAAGCCTGAAGTTAATCTAACTTTTGCAACTTTTCTTAAAGCCGAGTTAGGTTTTTTTGGTGTAGTTGTGTAAACACGAGTACAAACACCACGACGCTGTGGACACGATACAAGAGCTGGTGATTTTGATTTTTTAATCACTTTT
>NZ_JBFFMZ010000008.1:0-97911 GCF_041563495.1 Sulfurimonas sp. | reverse complement strand
TTTAATGACAAGTTATAAAAAGAAATTTGATATTTATAATATAGATACTGCTCAGATACTACTGACTGAGGATGACTTTGACTCCAGAAAAAGAACTAAAATGTTTCAAGAGATTATAGATGCCCATTTAAGCAATGATATCTTGCCTATCGTTAATGAAAATGATATAACATCAACGCCTGAACAACTTTTTGGTGACAATGACCAATTATCGGCAAGTGTGGCTCATGCAATTAATGCTGAATTATTAGTGATTTTGAGTGATATTGATGGATATTATGATAAAAACCCTCAAGATCATGAGGATGCAAAAATCTATAAAGTGGTTACTGAACTGCCAAAAGAAGCACTTAATGATTCAGGTACTCCAAATGACCCGTTTGCAACAGGTGGAATAGTTACAAAGTTAAAAGCTGCAGAATTTATGATGAAAAACAAAAGAAAAATGTTTTTAACTAACGGGTTTGATTTGAGTTCTGCCGAGTCATTCCTTTTAGAAGGAAAACATACATTGGGTACAATCTTTGAGTCAAAAATAGCTAAGGAGAAATAGTATGGAAAAATTTTTACAAGAAGCAAAATCCGCTAGTAGAACTTTATCTACGATAAGCGGACGCGATAAAAACAGAATTTTAAGAGAGATGGCGGCAGCTCTAAGAGACGAAACAAAAGAGTTGCTCGAAGCCAATGCACTGGATATGGCAGATGCCGATAAAAATGATTTATCATCGGCATTAAAAGATAGACTGCTTTTAGATGAGAGCCGTATAGATGCTATGGCTGTGGCGGTTGAAGAAATAGCAGGACTTAAAGAACCTGTTGGTCGTGTACTAGATGGTTGGCTAACAGAAGATGGACTTAAAATAGAAAAAGTAAGCATTCCTATCGGAGTAATCGGTATCATTTATGAGTCCCGTCCAAATGTAACAAGCGATACGGCGGCACTTTGTTTTAAAAGCTCAAACGTCTGTGTATTAAAAGGCGGAAAAGAAGCTGAAAATTCAAACAAAGCAATCGCAAAAGTTTTAAAAGATGTGCTAATCAAGAATGAGTTGCCTGCTTCTTTGATATCTCTTATTCCTGACTCTTCAAGAGAAGGTGTCGCAAAACTCATTAAGATGGATAAGTATGTTGACCTTATTATCCCCCGCGGTGGAGCAGGGCTTATTAAGTATGTAAGTGAAAATGCGACCGTAAGTGTTGTCAAACATGATAAGGGGCAGTGTCATACATATATAGATAAAGATGCAAAGTTGGATAATGCTATAGCGATCGCAATAAACGCTAAGGTTCAAAGACCGGGTGTCTGTAATGCTATGGAGACTCTCTTGGTAGATAGAGCTATAGCATCTGCAGCATTGCCTAAGTTAAAAGTAGAGTTTGACAAGGCTCATACAGAATTAAAAGGTTGTTTGGAGACTCAGGCAATCATTGAAGCAAAACATGCTAATGATGAAGATTACGATACCGAATATCTGGCAAATATACTCAATATTAAAGTGGTAAGTGGAGTTGAAGGTGCAATCGAGCATATAGTGAAATTTGGTTCAGGTCACTCTGAAGCTATCATAACAGAAGATATCACAACCGCCGAGAAATTTTTAAATGCCATAGATGCAGCGGCAGTTTATGTAAATGCATCAACTCGTTTTACAGACGGAGGTGCTTTTGGTTTTGGAGCTGAGGTTGGAATAAGTACAAATAAATTGCATGCCCGCGGACCTATGGGAATAGAAGGTTTGACCACTTACAAGTTTAAAATATACGGAAGCGGTCAAATCAGATAAAAATATTTTAATTAGGCGTTAGATGAAATCTTATTTTGTATCCTCTATAAAATGGTAGATATTCTCAAAGATTTCGGTTTCGCCTTTCCCCAATATGATTGAGTGATTGTCTCTTGGCAATACGACCAATTTTTTAAATTCTGATTTTACGCCCTTATAAATAAACTGTGCACTTTTCGGGTTGACTATGGGGTCGTTGTCTCCTTGTATCACAAGGATAGGGTCTTTTATTTGCTTAAGTGTCGCATCTGCCTTAGTCATCAGTTTTTCCATTTGAGCTATTGAATTTAACGGATGCTTTGAATAGCTGATGTCCGGATTTTCACTTTTATTTTCTACCCATTCTACAATACCTTTTTCATGAAGTTGAGAGATCATTTCGTTAAATACGTGCAGTGTCGGTATTACATAGCTTACATGCAGACTGTTTAGTCTTAAAGCGGAGTTGATAACTATAAGACCATCGACCTTATGCTGAGCTGCATGTAAAAGAGCCAACAATCCGCCTGTGGCAAAACCTCCAATAAATACTTTTTCACAAACTTGGCTCATAGCGGTAATGGCAAGTTGAAAATCATATTCCCAATTTTTTGAGCTAATATGCTTTAGCGCAAGCGGGTTTGTCCCGTGTCCTCTTAGTCTTGGTAAATAAACATTAACACCTCTTTTAAAAAGATATTCTGCCAGTTTTTTTGCTTCTTGGGGTATTGTCATATATCCGTGTGCAAATACTAGAGCAGCAGTGTTTTTTGGATCATATAATACTATAGAAGCAGATGCATTGTCTTTTCCGGGAATAGTTTTATGATATTGAAGATACTCTTTTTCAAATATTTTGTACTCTTTATCTCTCAAATAAGCAAAGTTGTCAATTTTTAGTTCTTTTTGAGAAAATCCGGCATTATCCAGTGCCACGTTAACAATGTTTTTTTGCAGATTAATCTCATTTAAAATAACCTGGAAAGTGTTTTCAACCCTTATCCTGTCAAAGTTGTACTCTTTTTCCAATAGGTTTTTATCAAATAGATAATCTCCTTCACTGTTTTCATATAATATTTGTTGTAATTTAGCCAATTTTATTGCTGATAGAAAAGGAGCGTATTTATCGTCTAAGATAAGTAAAAACAGGTCATTTTTAAATGTCGGATGTAAATTTAGATTTTTTATACTATCAAGTGATGTGGCATTCTTGAAAATCAGTACTTTAAGATAACTTGGACATACTTTGATCGTTGACATTGTTACAAGAGAAAGAATAAAGATATGGTCAAAGTTAATTTGTATATTATGATAAACCTTTTTCATCACATCATTTATAAGTATTTTTCTCTGTTTGTCTATAAACTTGTCTATTTTGTCATCATTATTTAAAGAGTCATGACCTTGTTCAAGAAATTTGTCTACATAGTCGCTTACATGAATCGGTTTGTCAAAGTGCAGATGCATATTCGATTTCATTAAAAGATTAATTTCAATCTCCAATTCCTCGAAAAAATGCGTTCCGCGGATGTTCAAGTACTTGTCTATCCATAACAAAAGTGTGTTTTCACCGGGACGGATATTGTCATAAGTAATAGAGAGAGGTACGATCTGTACAGATATATCATTATTACTGTTTTTTCTTCTATTTCTTAATATTTCTGCTTTTAGTGCCAGAACAGCCGAGCCTGTGTAAATGGGTCTAATTCCTGATTTTGTATGGATATGAAACTCTCCATCATCAAAAGTGATAAGTTTGTTTTTTATCATATTCCCCTCAGGGTATATAATCCAGTCTGATTTACCTGAGATTAAATCATTTAAAATAATGCGGTTTTTGATTTTGTTTTTAACGGAGATAGTACCTGCCAATCTCATGTATTCTCCAAGCAAGCCGACAAATATGGAGTTATCCCCTAGAGAACGTCCTATATGGCCGTATCTGCTAAAAAGTATATATGGAACTATAAATGTCTCAAAGCGGGTAAAGTGGTTTGACAAAATTAAGACAGAACCTTTTTCCGGGATTTCTCCGCTGTATGTAATATCTGCACCTATTAGTTTTTTTAAAATGAATATAATAAACTGGGATATAAGTAAAATAAATCGTATCATTTAAAATATTCTTTTTTTGTAAATGAATCTACAGACACAATACCATCCTGCATTTTCCTTGCCGACTTAATGAGCACTTTTTCATTTTCTGTAAGTGAAGCGCTCCCGGATTTTTTTTCTTTAGCTAGTGCTTCTTTTGCATTTATCATCGCCTCGCAGGCGTTGCTTAACTCATTTATTCTGCTGCTATGGTAAATATTTGAGCATATTCTCTCTCTCATAACGGTGTTTGTACTCATCTGCAGTGCAATATGGTGCAAATCTTCATCTTTAACGGCTTCGCCCATCGGGTTTATCTTTACAAAGAAAAGATTTATTTTAAATAACCAAGCTAAAGGAGCTTTTGAAATATTTGCATAAATCCCTATAAAAGCTTCGTCTATTTTGTTAAATCCACTCTCCATAGCGACTCTAAGAAGTATCTCATCTTCTTTTAAATGGCCGTCGTTTTTAAAGCGTTTTAATGCTGCACTCATCATATACATCTGAGATAAAATATCACCGAAGCGTCCGGATATCGATTCACGTCTTTTTAAACCGGAACCAAGTAAACCGAGTGCAACATCACTTAAAAAAGCAAACTTTGCAGATGCCCATGAGAGTTTTTGTTCATAGCGTTTGGTTATGTCATTATCCATTGTGCGATGCAGATGTCCCCTTGTGAGTCCAAGCATAATGGCACGTATGCCGTTTCGTGCCACATGTTTAAGATGTGTAAAAAAGAGTGTATCAAAAGCGTCTAAATCACCACCTTCGAGAGCTTCTATCTGAGCATAGGCATATGGATGGCATCTGATTACCCCTTGACCAAACTGTATGAGTGAACGGGTCATTATATTGGCTCCTTCGACGGTAATGCCGATAGGTGAACCGAAGTAAGCATGTGCCAAAAGGTTTTTTGGACCTCTGCTGATTGCTGCACCTCCTTGAATATCCATTGCATCGAGTATATTTTTACGAAACATCTCTGTACTTTGCTGCTTCATGATTGCATTTGCAACTGCCGGTTTTGCTCCTGCATCTATAGCACCCAGTGTAAATGTTTTTGCTGAATCTAGCAAATATGTACTGGCAGCCAAGCGGCCTATAACTTCTGAGACTCCTTCAAACTTTGCTATTGAGAGTCCAAATTGATAACGGACTGTACTGTAGGTAGATGCGACAAAAGTTGAAAGTTTACTTCCACCTGTGCTGGTGGAAGGGAGTGAGATTCCGCGTCCAACGGCAAGAGACTCCATAAGCATTGTCCAACCCATACCGATACCTTCTTTGCCGCCGATAATATCATCAATATCTATGATTACATCCTTGCCTATAAGCGGTGCATTTACAAAAGGTACATTTAGTGGGTCGTGACGTCTGCTTTGGTCTACACCGTCTTTTTTAGAATCTACCAACGCGCAGGTAATTCCTAAATCCTCTCCTATGCCAAGATGATTTTGCGGGTCTTTTAGTTTAAATGCAAGACCTATGACTGTAGCAATAGCGCCTAAAGTTATATATCGCTTTTCAAACTGCAACCTGATTTTAAAAGTGCCGTCACTATCTTTAAAGACTTCCCCGTATGATTTTATTGAAGCCGCATCACTGCCGACATCAGGTTCAGTCAGTGCAAAACACGGTATTTCCCTGCCGTCTGCAAGCCTTGGTAAATAGTGTTGCTTTTGTTCTTGTTTTCCATATCGAAGTAACAGCTCTGCAGGCCCAAGAGAATTTGGCACCATTACGGTAATAGCCAATACCTGGGAATGTGTTACGAGCTTTTCAATCACGCAACTATGTGCATAGGCACTAAATCCTAAACCGCCGAATTCTTGCGGAATTATCATTCCAAAAAAACGTTCTTTTTTTAGATAAGTCCATACATCTTTAGGTAAATCTCTGTTTTGAAACACTTCCCAGTCATTTGTCATTGCACAGACTTTTTCCACCTGTGTATCTAAAAATGACTGTTCTTTCTCAGTCAGTTTAGGGTAAGGATATGAAAAGATCTTTTGAAAATCAGGTTTTCCGCTAAAGAGATCTCCCTCTATCCAAACATCTCCCGCAGTTAAAGCAGTTTTTTCGGTTTTAGATATAGAAGGCAATAGTCCCTTTGCCTTAAGCACATTGAAAAGTGGTTTTGTGAAGTATTTTATTCGTCTCTCTTTAAAAGAACTCATAATGCACCCCCGTAAAAAGAAGCATTTTCTTTTTGCATATCTATTAAAAGTTGTGATGGAGCAAATCTATCTCCGTTTGTCTCATGTAGTTCATTCAGCAGTTTTACGATTTGTGATATACCGATCTCATCTGCATAACGCATAAGTCCTCCGCGAAATGCAGGAAAACCTGTTCCCATAACCATTGCTATGTCTAAGTATCTTGCGTTGTCTACTACCTTCTCCTCGAGGCATCTGCTTGCTTCATTAATCATAATCAACAAAGCTCTATTTATGATAGCATCTTTGCCTATGGCACTAGAGCCGTTTTGAAAAGCGGCAATGTTTGGATTTGGCAGAGCTTCTTTGTTCTTGTAATCATAAAACCCCATTTTGCTTTTTTTGCCTAAATACTCTTTTTCAATCATTTTTTGCATGAGTGCAGAGGGTTTGATTCTATCTCCATAGGCACTGTTTAAAATTTTAGAAACACTGTCTCCTACATCTATTCCGACTGTGTCAATAAGAGTAAAAGGTCCCATCGGCATTCCAAAGTCCAAGAGTGCTTTGTCTATGTCTTTAATATCTCCGCCTTCTTCAAACATCATTACGGCCTCTTGCAGATAGGGCAGTAGGACTCTGTTTACTAAAAAGCCTGCGGAATCCTTGATCTTGATTGGTGTCTTGCCGAGTTGTTTTGCAAGATGCACTATTGTAGAGATTGTCTCATCATCCGTCTTTTCTCCGGCTATAATTTCCACTAATGGCATACGGTTTACAGGATTAAAAAAGTGCATACCTATAAAGCGCTCCGGATGTTTTAAACTCTCAGCCAGAGTGCTGATAGATATGGAAGAAGTATTTGTCGCTATTATGCATTTTGGTGTTATGACTTTTTCAAATTCTGAATATACTTTTTCTTTTAGCACCTTGTCTTCGCTGACTGCTTCTAGTAAAAAGTCCATATTTTCGAAGCCTTTGTACTCTTTTGTAAAGGTGACTCTGTCCATTTTCAGATCAACTTCTCGAATGCTTAGGCGGTTTCGCATAATTATCTCATCATATATTTTGCGTATACTTTTAATCGTTTTTGCAGCACTCTCATAGCTTCTGACTTTTAAACGGACTTCAATGTCTTTATGATTCATAGCCCATGCGATTCCGCTTCCCATCACCCCTGTACCTACAACGGCAGAATATTTTATATCTTTTGGCTTTGACTTGCTGAATGAATCGTGTTTTAATTCTTCAGAGATCAAAAAAAGTTCTATGAGGTTTTTACTTACAGAAGTCATGGCGAGATTAATCTCGGCTTCTCTCTCTATCTTCAACCCGTCTTGCAGGTTTTTTAAAAAGCTCTTTTGTAAAATATCAACTGCCATAAGCGGTGCAGGATAATGTCCGGCAGTTTTTTGTATAATTTTCTTTTTTACGATTGAACTTATTTTATCTCTTACAAAAGAGATATTTTCATACCATCTAATCCCTTTTCGAGAGGCTTTTATTTTAGCATCTAAGCTATTTTGCAGTATTTGCTTTATATATTCTTCTTTTTTAAAATCCAGATATCCGCTTGGTACACAAGCATCTACCAAACCCAGTTTTAGAGCTTTTTCTCCCTTTAGTTGTTTAGCTCCGACTATAAGTTCCATAGCTTTTGCATAACCTACAAGAGGGTAAAGTCTTTGTGTGCCGCCAAATCCGGGTATAAGGCCGAGATTTACTTCAGGAAGTCCAAGTCTCGTATGTTCATCTGAGGTTGAGATGCGGTAAGTACAAGCAAGTGCCATCTCTAGTCCACCGCCCAAACAAGCACCGTCAATCACGGTAATTGTAGGAAAGGGAAGTTTTTCGAGTTTGTTAAAGAGGTCTTGCCCCTGTTTTATAAAATCACTTACCTGTTTGTCGTCATTTGCGGTTTTTATCTCTTTAATATCTGCACCGGCTATAAAGATATCTTTTTTTCCACTTTGAATAAATAGTGCTTTGATCTGCGTATCTTGCAAAAGTGAGTCTAACAAGAGGTTTAACTCAGACATAGATTCACTTGAGAAAACATTTGCACTGCTTCTTGGAGTATCAAAGATTAGTGTGGCAATTCCATGTTTGTCCTTTTTTAATTTAAAGTACTTCATTATTCTGCCTCCAGAAGTAAAGCTACACCTTGACCGCCGCCAATGCAAAGAGTAGCCAGACCTTTTTGTAAACCGCGGTTTTTCAGCTCATGCAAAAGCGTTATAACCAGTCTTGTTCCCGTCATCCCAACAGGATGGCCGAGTGCTATACTTCCGCCGTTTACATTTAAAATATTTGGATTTATCGCGCCAACAGCATTAGCATCGCCAAAGTGTGTTTTGGCAAATGCCTTGGATTTAAATGCTTTTAGGCAGGCAATTACCTGAGAGGCAAAAGCTTCGTTTATCTCAACTAAATCTATGTCTTTCATAGTGAGACCGGTTCTGGCAAAAAGATCATGGGTGGCAAAGACTGGTCCCAGACCCATGCGTTTTGGGTCAAGTCCTTTATAACTATAGTCCGTGAGATAACCCAGCGGAGTCAATCCTCGTTTTTTCGCCTCACTCTCCGACATTAAGATTACAGCAGCAGCTGCATCTGTAACCTGTGAGGAGTTAGCTGCCGTGACAGTTCCGTTTTTTCTATCGAAAAATGGTTTAAGCAGAGATAGTTTTTCCAATGAAAGACCCTCTCTGATGCCATCATCATAATCTAAAAACTTACCGTTTATCTCATCATATACAACAGCTGTACTCTCTTGTTCGAATCTAGCGCTGTTTTTAGCTTTTAGCGCTTTTTCATGGCTGTTGAGGGAAAATTCATCTTGTTCTGCTCTGCTGATGCCAAAATCTCTGACAAGGATTTCTGCCGTGGAACCCATCATCAACCCGCTGACAGGGTCTGTCAGTCCAGACATAAGACCGACAATCGGTTTTAAATATGAGGGACGAAAGCCGAATATGGTTCGTAATCGGTCAATATAGTTTTTTGATTTGGATAGTTCCGTAAAGAGAGCCGTCATATTTTTGTTGAATATAAAAGGGATATTACTCATAGATTCCACACCCCCGCAAAGATAAATCTTACCTTCGTTGGCATGAATCTTAGCGGCGGCACTTGTAATCGACTGCATTCCTGAAGCACAGTTTCTGTTTACAGTCATGGCAGGAGTAGATTCCGGAAATCCTGCACGCAGGGAAATCACTCTTGCAATATTTGCAGCATGAATAGGTTGGGAAACATTACCTATAATGACTTCATCCACTTCATCAAAGTCTATAGGAGAGCTCATCATCAACTCTCTAATAAGTCTTGCACCAAGAGTATCGGCTTGTAAATTTTTAAATTTTCCGCCAGCTTTTGCCATTGGTGTCCGAAGACCGGATATAATTGCTATTCTCTCATTTTTCATTTGTTAACTCCATGTAAAAAGGATGTTGTAAAATGTTGATAAAAAGTATTTCTTAAGCGTATATAACTATAACCCTATTCATATTAATATAAGCTTTTACTAAACATGGGTACTTAAATGTATAGTGTTTTTTCAAAAATTGTGAAAGTAAATTTAGGTTGGAAGTATTTTTTTGTATAGAAGAAAATTTGTCCCCGCCTCGAGACTGTAAATTATTTTACAGTCTCAAGAGAGAGAAAATGTAAAAAAATTAATTTTTATTTTTTTTTCTCCACTCATCTATGTCGTAACCTGCAGCTATAGTAGGAATTTCTTCCATAGCTTTTTTAACATTTATCATATCTTTAAGAAGAGAAGCTTCAATTGGTTTTTTATCAGTTCCACCGTAAATTGCAAGAGTCATATCCATTGATACTAAATATCTTTTGCCATTACCATACTCAACATAGATTACACGACACGGCATAAACCCACCATAGTAACGAGAATGATTTAACATTTTTTTAGCAATGCTTAAAGAACAAAATTCAGCAATCCTTGCATGAACAACTTTATCTGGAGTAGGGTTTTCTGCTTCTGTGAGTCTAAACATATTTTTCTCACCGACAAATCTCATATTATAGTCACCTGCAAGTGATTTCATATCTTCAAAAATATCATCTTCTGTTAAATCTTTATCTGTAATCTCCCACTCTTTCATCATAGCCTGAGCTGGATCACCCGTTTCAGATAACTTACCCATCATTTCAGCATAAGCTTCTTGAGCCTCTGATGGGAAGCCCATATATGCTATACCCATTTTTGTCATCGTACAACCACTCATTGTAAATGCAGCAAACACTGTTGCTATCATCATTACTATTCTTTTTTTCATTATATCTCCTAATCTAAGTATCAAATTATAATAACATAATAAATACTAATATATCAAGAAAAAGAGAGATAAAAGTGATAAAAATATAACAAATGTGTAAATACTTGTTTCATATTTCCTCACATTTAGGCTATATTAGCTTTACTTTGAACTATATAATGATAGAAAGTGACAATGTTAGACTAATTTTATTAAATAGTTTAATTGTTGATACATATCAATGCCGAATAGATAAATCTAGATTACAATTGACCAATAATTTTAAAAAGGATTTTCTATGTCTATAATTCCAAATGAAGCAACTAAAATAGAAGTAACAGGAGCAACTGTTGATTTCTTTGAGTTGGCTAAAGACGGAGTAAGCACTTATTACTTCGACACGTCAAAATGTGGACCGCCGGACCCAATGGTAAATGCAATGTGTGGTTTAAGACTTATTAAAAATACAAACAACACTTTAGTTATGATAAACCATAAATCACCAGGCGGGCTTTTTGCTAAACTTGAGGCTGATATTGCCCATACTGTTGAAAGTACGGATGATGGTTTACTTAAAATCACATTTACAAATGTAAATGCAGGTGTTGACTCTGATTTAACTCAAACAGCTTGTCACTAAAAAAGTAAAATGTTTTCCATCTCGCAAGATTTTGCACCACCTTTTAAACTTATCTCCCCTTTTTTTATTGTGGGGAGTCTTTTTTATATGCTAGCATCCATCTATATATTTTTCTTCTCTTCAGACAATCTTTTTATTTTAGACACAAAAGTGTTGGGTTTGGTTCATCTGTTTTTACTTGGTTTTGTGATGATGGTTATTTTTGGAGCAATGGCACAATTAGTTCCGGTAGTCCTTGAGGTAGGTCATGCAGCGGTAGAACTTTTTTATGCAATATGGCCGCTTCTTGGCATCGGAGCACTTCTTATGGTGCTTGGTTTCTTAAAGTTTCCGGCACTTCTTCCATATGGTGGTACGGTTGTCCTTATATCTATGATGATATTTGTTATGGAAATCTTCTCTACCATTAGAAAAGTTAAGAAGTTCAATCTGGTTATGAGCAGTGTCCTTATATCAAACACATTTTTATTTTTCGGTGTAATCTTTGGTCTTGTAATGGCTCTTGGATATGCAGGAGTTCTTGAAGTTGATATATTGGCACTGCTTCGCTCACACGTATATCTGGTAATCGGTGGGTACATAATGATAACTATTATGGGGCTTTCTGTCGTTCTTTTACCTATGTTTGGATTGTCTCACGGATTTTCTATGAAGCCTCTGGAAATAGCTATAACTCTGATGAGTATATCTGTTATGCTTGTCGTGATTTCTTCTTTTGTGGATTATTCGTTTATAAGATATATCGCTTATTCTTTATCCGTTATATCAATGTTCTTGTATTTCTATCTTGTATATACCATCTTTAAAACCAGAGCTAGAAAAGAACTCGATATATATGCAATATCACTTATATATGCGTATATATCAATGTTGATTTCTTTACTTCTTGGGTCATTGTATCTATTTAGCTCTTTTGAGCCATTACTGTTGGCTAGCGGCTGGTTAATGTTTTTTGGTTTTTTTGGATTTGCAATAACGGGACATATATATAAAATAGTTCCTTTTCTTGTATGGTTTGAACGCTTTTCTCCGCTTGTTGGAAAAGAAAAAGTACCAATGTTAGCAGATATGCTTCCTCAAAAGAGTTCTCACGCTCAGTTTGTGTTTTGTGCTGCAGGTGTAAGTATTATAGCCGTAGCTATACTTTTACAAGACAACACTCTTATAAAGGCTGGTGCTTCGTTTTTAGTTATCGGTGCGTCAGCACTTGTGCGAAACGTATTTTATATGATAAATTTCAAGTAAAGTATTATTAAAATAAAAAAAAAACACTCGTGTTTTGGGCTTTCTGCCGAAGAAAACAAAGTGTTAACGTAGGCAACGGAATTATTTCTGTTAGCGTAATATAAATAGATGAAGGGTTGCCTTCATTTTATAAAATAAAATTAAGGAATAAAATTATGATGTATTCAAAAGAAGAATTGTTTTTGGCAATATCTACAGTTATAGACCCGGAAGTTGGTTTCAATCTTGTTGAGATGGGACTTATATATGATGCTACATGCGATGATGAGGGAAATGCTCATGTAACAATGACACTCTCAACAAAAGCGTGCCCAATGCATCAGATGATACTTCAATGGGTCAAAGAGTCTGTTGAGAAAATGGCTAATATTAAAAATGTAGAAGTAGAACTTGTTTGGGAGCCGGCTTGGAATATTACGATGGCTGACGATAATGTGAAAAAAGCTCTTGGAGGAGCTTAATCTTTATACTTTTTAATATCTTCTAGGAGATGATGAAGAGAGTTTTCATACTCTTTAAGCAGTTCTATATATTTTTTATCTTGCGGATGTAGAATTGCTTGTTTTAAATCAAGAACTATCTGGCTTATGTTGTTGGCTCCGATGTTTGCGGTTATTCCGCTAAGATCTAGTAGATAACGATCTGCCTTTTGCACCTCATTGTACTTTATAAACTCCTGTAACTTTGCAGGAGAATTGCTATAAGTATTTACAAATTCACTTAATATGTCATGATAAAAAGCTACGTCATCACCACATATTTGAAGTCCTTGGTCCGTGTCTAAATCATGAGTAATAACTATTTCAACAAATTCGTCAGGTATTTTATGTTGCGTTCCGTTATGCGCGTAAGCATATAGTATATTGTATAAAGCCTCCATTTTGAGCGGTTTTTCAAGATGCTCTTCCATTCCGGCTTGGGTCATCTTTTTAATATCATCAAGTGCAGTGTCACCGCTTAGGGCGACTATTACTATATGATTGTATTTTGGATTTTTTCTTATTTTTCTAGTGGCTTCAAAGCCGTCTACCCTAGGCATATGTGCATCCATGAGTATAAAGTTAAAGTCACTGTTTTTCTCTAAAATCTCCAGTAAAAACTGACCATCGTCAGCCAGTGTTACCTCAATACCTGAGTCTGCTAAAAGACCGCTAATAACTTTTTGGTTGATTAAATTGTCTTCTGCCACTAGAATTTTTTGACCTGCAAACTCTTTAAAGTCATCTTTGGTTATTTTTAAATGAGGTGGGACATCTCTTTTGACTCTTGTTAATTTATTGCCTGTATGAGTTTCTTCAAAAGCAGGTAAAACTACACTTTTATTGTTTTCTTCTTCTCCAAAACTCCCTTCTTCTCTTCCGTTTAGGGCATCGAAGTTGATAGTTTCTTGTCTCTCTTGCATGACCATCGGCTCTGTGTCTTTAGAAGTTGTCTCAACTGTTTCTTCAAGAAAATCTTCTTTTGTTGGTTCTTCAAAGTATGTTTGTTTATCAGCTTCTGCCGTAAAATCCTCAACATCGTCTTTTTGTTTTTGTTGGGAGCGTTTAATTATAAAGTAAATTACTATTAGGATTAAAATTGCCAAAGCTGCAATTATTTCATTGAAATAAGTTTCTAACACATCAAGTTCCTTGGTTCTTTTCGGAGTAGTATTTTCTTTTATTACTATATCTTTTTTTTGCTTTTTTATTTCATTTATGTCATTTTTTTGTGTTAAAGGCTCTACTTTTATGCTTTTTATATCAGGTTCCGGCATTAAAAGAGGATCGTTAATAATTTGTACTTGTTCGATATTAATCGGTTTTGGGATTTCTATTTTTGTATTGTCGTACGTTGGCAATTTAAGTACATATGCGTCTTTGAATTTTGTTTTTTTAAGTTTATTTAAGACTGAATACATGGTAACAATATCGTTAAACGGTTCTATTGTTACTATAAAATAATTTCCATATTTTTTTGAGACAACTTCTAGAGAGTTTTTATCTAGAAACCGTTTGAATTTCTCATCTTTCTTTATGATGTAGTCTATACTTTTTTGCATTCCCTCAGTATTTGATTCTGTTGAACAAGTACCCAAAACTATTTGACTCTGATTTGCCAAAACAATAGAATATATGAAAGAAATTAAAAAGATTATTTTCAATAGTGACCTTTTTTTAATTTATAATACACTATTAAAAATTAAAATTTACAAAATTAATGTATAATCTGTTCAATATACGCTAAAGGCTCTCAGTGCAAAATATCCCTCATATTCCCGTTCTCTACCGTGAAGTAGTAGATACCTTCAAAGATATAGAAAACGGAATCATAATCGACTGTACAATGGGATATGGAGGACACTCTTCAATGATGCTAGAGGCAAATCCGAATATTGAGCTTATAGCGATAGACCAAGACCAGACTGC
This sequence comes from Sulfurimonas sp., assembly GCF_041563495.1. Lineage (GTDB taxonomy): Bacteria > Campylobacterota > Campylobacteria > Campylobacterales > Sulfurimonadaceae > Sulfurimonas. Next base: position 83,316 of record NZ_JBFFMZ010000008.1, on the reverse strand, counting down.
CATAGACTTTTCTACGAAAAGGCTTGAAAAATACGGAGATAGAGTAAGCATAAGAAAAGGTCGTTTTTCATCCGTAATCAAAGATATAATCGCAGAGTACGGTGTTGACAAGATAAAAGGTGTTCTAGCAGATATAGGTGTCTCTTCTCTTCAGCTTGACCAAAAAGACAGAGGTTTCTCTTATGAGAGTGACAACCTTGATATGAGAATGGATAAAGATGCCCCTCTTAGTGCTTACAATGTTGTAAACGAATATTCAACTCATGAACTTGAACATATTTTACTGGAGTACGGAGAACTTAGAAACTACAAAAAGATAGCATCTGCCATAGTTAATGCTCGTCCGTTCACATCTGCAAAACAGTTAAGCGATTCAACTCGGAATCTAATGCCCCACGGCAAAAAGATTCATCCTGCTACACTTTTGATGCAGGCTATTCGCATAGAAGTTAATGATGAACTAGGAGAGCTGAAGTCACTCTTACAAAGTATAGAAGACTCAGAATTCTCAGATGCAATAGTTGCTATTATATCTTTCCATTCACTTGAAGACAGAATAGTAAAACAAACATATACAAAGTGGAGTAAAAACTGCATCTGCCCTGATGATGCAATGAGATGTGTATGTTCGAGGGATAATGCAAAAGGGCGTATTTTGAGTAAAAAACCTATAACAGCACAAGATGACGAGCTAAAAAGCAACCCAAGAAGCAGAAGTGCAAAGATGAGAGTTTTCCATTATGAGCGATAAACACGAACTTCTTGATGAAGTAGAACAGGTCTTAAATAAAAAAAAGAGACTAGATCTTAACTATCTTGTATTTACGCTGCTTATTATGAGTTTTGTAAGTTTGACTCTGTTTCCAAAAATATATATACAACAGCGCATCTACTTTAAAAGTAGAGATATTTCAAAACTCAAAGGTGAATACGATACGCTTTTAGAAGAAAACAGACTCATAAATGCATCTGTTGAATCTATTCGATACAAAAACCAAATATTAGATACACTTTTTTAACATAACCAAGGACAACAATGATTCGTCGCTTTATAGAATTTGCCATTGACAAGCCTCTTCTTAACCATATATTACTTACTTTTATCGTACTTCTTTCTATTTTTGCCTATGTAAATATCCCAAAAGAGATATTCCCTCCTATGAATATGGATAAGATCACCATCAGCGGCGGTTATGCAGGAACGTCTGCCGATGTTCTTGATAAGATGGTTGTTAAAAGCATAGAAGACGATTTGCAAAACGTCGATGAAATAGAGAACATAAAGACAACTATCAAAAACGGTTCATTCTCCATTATCAGTGATATCAAACCTGGTTCTGAGAATACAACAGTTTTAAGCGATGTAAAAGATATACTCAGCGGTGTTAGAAAAGATTTACCCGCAGATATGGCTGAACCGATTGCTAAGATTCAACTTCACAGTTTTCCTCTTGCTTTGATTGCTTTAGCTGGTGATAAAAGCAAAAAAGAGCTGTTGACTCTAGCAGATGAGCTAAAGAGTGATTTGAGCAGGTTTAAAGATTTGAGTGACATTACTATTCGCGGAGATGCGGATGATGAACTTGTCATTACTCTTAACGAACAGAAACTTCTAGCTTTTGGTCTAAAACCGTCCTTAGCCGTAGCATCTCTAAGAAATATAAGTTCAATTTTTCCCATAGGAACCATCAAAGAGCAGGGTAAGCATCTCTATATATCTACATTCAACGGTGAAAAATCAAAAGGGGCAATAGAAAATACAATCATAAGTGTCGGAGATGCCAGAGTCAGAATAGGCGATATAGCAGATATAGAATTTAAGCTTAGTGACGAGTCTGAGCTCTCGCATTATAACGGTGCTAGAAATGTATCTATAAACGTGACAAAGTCCAAGGACGGAAATGCTATAGCGTTGGTTAAAAAGATAAGAGAGCTGTTAAAGGAAAAAAGTGCAAACTCTTTGGGTGTGAAGTATGAGATATATACGGATACTTCTATCTGGATTAAAAATCGTCTTAATACCGTTTTTGCCAACATCATGTTTGGTTTGATGCTTGTTTTTATTGCGATGTTTATTTTTATAAATCGCGGTATTGCACTAATCGTAGCTATCGGGATTCCTGTCAGTTTTATGATTGGACTCATAGCTACGGAGCTTATGGGAGACTCTCTTAATATGCTCTCACTTCTCGGTGCACTCATTGCCCTTGGGATGCTTGTAGATGAGGCTATTGTCGTTGCTGAGAATATCTACAGGCATCTGGAAGAGGGTATGGAGAAGAGAGAGGCTGCCATAGTCGGTGCAACTGAGATGTTTCCTGCTGTTTTAGCCGCAACACTTACGACTGTTTTTGCCTTTTTACCTATGCTTTTGCTTACAGGCGAGATGGGTATGTTTATAAAAATCATACCTATTATGATAACCGTGCTTCTGCTATCATCACTCTTTGAAGCATTTTACTTTCTGCCGTTACATGCACATGACTTCTTAAGAGTTTCTCATGATGAGAGTTTTACAAAAAGACTGTGGAAAAAACTCAGTTCATTGCATAGCAAGGCTCTGCACTTTTTCTTTAGAGCTAAATGGATATCGTTAATCGTCATAGTTGTAAGCATCCTATCTTTGACCTTTGTGCTTATAAAAAACTCGAAGTTTCAACTCTTTCCTGATTTTGATACTACTCAGATATATGTGTACGGTAAAGTAGACGTTAACAGTGAACTCGAAGATACAGAGAAGATAGTAACCGCGCTAGAGAAAAAACTTTTGGCAAACACAAATAAAGATGATTTCTCTTCTATTACATCTGTTATAGGGTTTAAGATGGATGCCAAAAATATGGTTGAGACTGGAGATAATCTTTTTCATATATTTATAGACTTAAAAGAGCGTGCTCCTGTTAATCTGTTTGATAAATATATAAGCCCATACCTCTCGGTAGAATACGTTGCAGATATCTTGACCAGACGAAACAGTGCCGAGTCTATAGCAAAAAATATAGACAAAATAATAGAACCGTTTAAAAAGCTCAAAGAGGGCGGTCATTTAGTCTATGAAGAGTTGGTGGTAAAAGTTCCAGGTGCAGGTGTCGTCGCATCTGATATAGAGATCAGTTTAAGCGGAAAGAATGAAAACGATATACTCAAGGGAGTAAAATATCTAAGAAGTTCATTGGAGAAAATCAACGGTGTAAGTAATGTCTCAGATGATGCAAATCCTGGAGAGAAAGAGCTTAAACTGCGTGTAAATGAGTATGGACAGCAGTTGGGATTTAATGAGGAAGTGATATCTAATGAACTTAGGTCGTATTATCTAAAAGGCGAATACGGCAAAATGTTCAACGATGAAGGACTTGTCCGCATCAGGATTGAGAGTGGGATAAATGAAGACATAGACTCTATACAACGCATCGAAGTCCAAGTACCGGGAACCAATAACTTTGTTTCCTTAAAAGATGTTTGTGATTTCATAATGACTCAAGGCTTTGTTGCACTGAAAAAAGAAGACGGAAAAAGAATCAGAACAGTTCTTGCAACTCTAAACAAAAAAGTCATAACTTCGGCAGAAGCTATGAAAGAGTTGGAGCCAACATTTGAGAAACTCAGGAAAGACGGCTATAAGATAGACATAAAAGGTGAGGAAAAAGAGAACGCGAAAAATAAAAAAGAGATGCTGCAGTCTGCTATAATAGCTATCTTCTTAATCTTTATAACTTTGGTTTGGCTGTTTGACTCTATTAAAAAATCTCTTATAGTCATCAGTACCATACCTCTGGTTTTACTAGGTGTTTATTTTGGACACTGGGTAATGGGCATCAACCTTACAATGCCTGGATTGATAGGAATAGTAGGACTTGCAGGAGTTGTTGTAAATGACGGACTTATAGTCGTTAACTTCATAAAACATGCAGATGACACAGAAGAGCTGATGAAAAGAGCAGGGACAAGACTTAGACCAATTTTGCTTACCTCTTTGACAACAGTTTTAGGTCTCTCAACACTCATATTTTTTGCTTCCGGGCAAGCTATGATACTTCAACCTATGGCAATATCTCTGGGCTTCGGAATCGCTTGGGCTACCGTACTTAACTTGATATATGTGCCACTGCTTTATGCAGTTGTTTTTAAAATCAAAGATAGGGCAAAATAAAAGAAAAGTATAAGAATATTTTGACTATAATTGCGCCCTACAAAGCGAAAGCTTGTAACAAAACAGTGGGTCTTTAGCTCAGTTGGTTAGAGCCCTCCGCTCATAACGGAGTGGTCATGTGTTCGAGTCACATAGGACCCACCACTTACACACCGAACTTTCAAGCCTCAATCAATTTTTTGTTAACATTAAGTGGGACCGATTTGGGACAGCTCTTTTTGAACAAGTCAATACTAGTGTTAATCTTTAAGTGATTATCTTTGATAAAACCTGCGTAGTTTTTCATAATCATCTCTGGCGAAGAGTGTCCGACTATTGCCGCAATTTCCATAATTTTAAATTCGCCACTATTTAACATAGCAGTTATAAAAGTATGTCTTGTGCTATAGAGTTTTCTGTATTCAATCTCACAATCTTTTACAAGTTGGTGCCATCTTCTTTTGAAAAATGAAGCGTCTTTTATAAACGTCTTATCAAAGTCAAATAGATAAAGTGATTCACTTAATTTCTTTTGGCTCTCTATATATGGTTTAAGAGCTTCAAACATTGGAATATCTCTAATACTCCCAAGTGTTTTTGGTGAAGTGATACGACCTTTTGAAACTGACCTTTTTACGGTTATTCTATCTTCAAGAATATCACTATGCATAAGTCCTAGTATTTCTCCACTTCTCATGCCAGTATTTAAAGCTATGCCGATATAGTTTCGAAACATACCTTCTGCTTTTTCAAGAAGTAATGAAACTTCATCTACAGAAAAAACGTGAATAGGTGCTTTTTCTTCTCTCTTAAACCTAATACCAAAAGCTACATTTTTATCTATAGCTTCATCATCAAGAGCAATATCGAGTGTGCCTCTGATACAACCAAGATAATCTTTTTTGGTACTATTTTTAATATTTAAAGAAGCAAGATACTCTTTAACTGAAAGAGTTCTAATCTCATTAACAAACATATTTCCAAAGAACTTATTTACTTTATTGTAAACACCAATGCGAGTGTGAAAACTTTTGTCATTTTCATGTAGCTTCACAAACTTTTCATGATAGTACGAAAACTTTTTATGTTCAGGCTTTCGCAAATCATTTATATATATCTTTTCCATAAGTCTTGGAATAATTTCTTGCTCCAACTTCTTACGGTTTGCCTTAGTATCTTTAAGTCCTGTAGTTCTTTTAATTCTCTTTGAATTAATATAATAATCAAGATATAAAGTACCGTTTCTTTCGCGTATCGTTGCCATAGTTTTCCTTTTGGCAACCGCAGATAACTTTAACATGATACATCCTTTTAGATTATATTTCAATCTGGAAAAATTTTATTGAAGATATTATCTATCTCTTTTGATGACATATTTGAACCTCTCCACCATTTCTCAATAGCTTCAAAATCCCACCTGATAGTGTTCGCTTGTTTTACATAATGCTCATTCAAAATGAATTCTTCACTTTGTATTCTTCTTTGAAAGAAGTCTCTTCCAACTTCATAGATTTCACATAGAGTTGAGGTTGATTTATATCTTTTCATCTTGAATAAGCCTAAAAAGGAAACTCTTGCTGCGCAGGTTTCCCTCTATGCTCCAACTCAATAAATGCCAGTTGATGTTTTTTGATAAGTAGCTGTAAATCTAAATCTGGGCTAGTCATTTTTAACTCTAAAGTTTTAATATACTTTTCTAGCTCTAAATCATCAAGCTCTTTTAGGTTTACTGGTTCATCTATGTCCTCATAAACAGTTTGAAGTTTTACAGACTTTTGATAATAATCATATTTTGGTTCTATACTTTTCTCAAATGCTTCTTGTATTTCATCATAAAACTGTTCATCAACTATACCGCCATGAATGTAATATTTTCTTGCCAGTGCTACATGCTCTTTAATTGAATCCTCAATCGTATAAGAGTAGTTCTTTCTCTTTAATCTCTCTAAGGGCATATCTACTGCTAAAAAGTCTTTTAGCTTGTAAGAGTCAGATATATATTGCCACAGCGGGTGAGTATCTGCTTTGTATCTATTCATAGTATTAATGGAGTTCTCTGATATGGTAGATAAATCGACTAATCTTATTGCGTTCATAGACTCTTTAAAAAGCTTCTCTGCATGACCTAGTAAATCTTCTACTGTATCAATGTTGTATGTCTTTAAATATTTACGATGAAGTTCAAACTCCAAGTTAAATATATCATCCTCTTTTGTAAAGCCGTTATTTAAAAAATACTCATACATCAGTTCACTCTTATTGGAGTTTTTTAGTTCCTCTCTTTTATCATAAAGACGAAGTAAAAAAGGATCTTTTCCAATATAGAGAGTTTGAAGTTTATACTTTGAGCTTACCTCTTTTAAATGAGTTGTATATTTGCGTTTTCTGCTTACAAACATATCTTTTTGCAACCATGATAAATCAGACTGTATAAACATGTTTAAATCGACTCTGGTTATAGGTTTATAATCAGTGGTTACTTCTTTAAATAAATCATCTACATATCTAAGAAGTGCTTTTATGCCCAGTGTATATATACCGACAGCAGTGAACTGCACTTGTATATCATTTAAACCTCTGTTTGTAAGATAATCTTTAAACCCGACAGTTACGAAGTTATCTAAATGAGTGAACCAGTAAAAGCCTTGTGCTTTACCGTTGAACTCAAAAACTTGATTGTTGATAGATACTTTTAAATCTTTATTTGAGTAAGATATTTCTCTCTTGTCAAATCTTCCTTTGCTGTCCTCTAGTTGGTCTAGTATCTCTAAGAAGAAATCATCATATAAATTATTGGACTCATAGAAGTAGTAAAGTGTATCTATCCCACTAATTACATTTGGTAAGTTAGTGGACGTATTATTTTTATTTTCCATTTTTTACCCTTTAATTATTAACACATACAAAGTAAGAGTCTCTATCTCCGTATAAATACGGAGCCTCTTTCTCTAACTATGTACATGTCATTTTTATTTGTAAATATGTTAAGAACCGAGTGTTACCAAGAACTCGGATATAAAGCTCGTGGTTCGAGTTGCTCTTCATCTTTTGTTCGTGACCTCACAAACAGATGATAAGCTCCTCTCACTACGAGGTTTTTAATTAGATACCGTAGTAACTACACTTACCTATTACACCTACTTCAACTTCTACTGTTGAACCGATCTTGTCTTTATATAGACTAAGTTTTTCTTTTGGGATAGAGATGTCTATCAACTCGTTTTTTATTTCGCCGTTGACACAAAAAATAATCGAGGATTAATAATGACTAAAATTTTTATGACTATAGGCTTACTATTTAGCGTAAACTTATTCGCTAGTGCAGTTCATGATCACTCTAATCATGGACATTCACATCAGGGTACAAAAGAAGATACAGAAAAAAAGATAAAAGCTTACATGAAAGCATGTGATGATGGTGAGATTAAAAGCTGTAATAACCTAGCAGTTTTATATGATATGGGTGATGTTGTCAACAGCGGAGTTAAATTTGGCATTTATTTGGAACGAAATTTCATGTAGTGTGAATATTTCCTTTATTTTAGTGCGGAATTTTGGTCCGCCGTTGACAAAACTGATACACTTGAGTCAAAAATAATATATTGATTTTTACCGGATAATTTTGCCTGATACATTGCCTGATCAGCTTGTCTAATAACCTGATCGGAATCTAACTTATCTTTTTGCGGATAAAATGTCACACCGATACTTGCTGAAACATTGACAGAAAAATTATTAATAGTGACTGGTTCTGCAATAGTATCGATAAGTCTATTTAGTAAAACATCAGCCACTTCTTTATTTTGAATATCAACAAAAAGAGCTATAAACTCATCTCCGCCTACTCTAGAAATTGTATCACTTTCACGAAGCAATTTTGTCATTTTTTCAGATAACAATATAAGCAGTTTGTCCCCTATTTCATGTCCATAAGTATCATTGACCTGTTTAAAACCGTCAATATCTATGTATGCAATAGCTATCAGTTGTTTTTTACGAACAGCCTGAGAGATTGCTTGTTTCATTCTGTCTGCAAAGAGTATACGATTTGGTAAATCTGTTAATGCATCATAATATGCACTATGCTCAAGTTTTTGCTGTAGCAGCTTTTGTTGGGTTATATCTGTAAACATTGAAATATAGTTTTGCACATTTTTGTTATTGTCGTAAATGACACTGATGGTTGCATTTTCGACATACTCAGCTCCATTTTTCCTACGATTCCACAGTTCACCTTTCCAGACACCGTCTCTATTGAGAGATTCCCAAAACTTTGAGTAAAACTTTTTATCGTGGCGATTAGATTTGAGAATATTTGGTTTTTTGCCAAGTACGTCATCACGTGAGTAACCTGTTATAGTTGTAAATGCTTCATTTACATCAACAATATTATTGTCTTTATCTGAAATAAGAATACCTTCATGTGTATGAGTAAATACACTTGCTGAAAGTTTTAGTTTATCTTCCATAATTTTACGATTAGTGATATCTCTGGCAAAGCCAACTGTTCCAAAAAGATTTCCCTCTTTGTCCAAAATAGGAGCTTTATAGGTTTGAAACCATTTCCTCTCACCATCAGATTCTATAATTTCTTCTAGCTCTTTTTTTTGTAGTGACTTCATAACTGCTTTATCGTCAGCACGATAAGCATCTGATAAATCCTTTGGAAAATAATCTAAATCATTTTTACCAATGAGTTCAGATGTATTTTTAGCTCCGGCTGCATTTGCAAAGGATTTATTTACAGCCAAAAAATTACTCTGTGTATCTTTTAGCCAAATAAGAAAAGGAAAACTATCTAATATTGCTCTTTGATAGCTTTCACTTTTTCTAATTTTTTCATCATCTTCTCTTGATTTTGTAATATCTGTTCCTGATGATAAAATACCCTCTATATTCCCATCATTATCTCTAATGTGTTCATTATGCCACTTAACGAGTCTGATACTTCCATCTTTTTGCAGTAGTCTTGTTTCATATGTCCTATACGGCTCAATATTTCCGCGCATTACATCTGAACAGGCTTCTTTTACAGATACATGGTCTTCTTTTGGAAGAGTCTCTTCAATCCAGTTTTTACCCAGTAAATCTTTTTCAGACTCATATCCAAGAGCTTTACATAATTCATTATTAGCTAAGACAATATTTGCATCGGTATCAAGAGCTACAATCAGAGTTCCTGTAATATCAAGATAGCGAAGAGCACGTTTTTTTTCATCATGAAGATTATTTTCTGTCTCTTTTTGCAGGGCTATTATGTTGTTTTTTTCATTTTCAAGTTCTTGAAAAGAGCGTATTAATAAAGCTATTAAACTAAAAACAGTCAATCCGACAACAATAGGGATGGTAAAACCAACTGTCAATAGAGTTCTATCAAAAAAACTGCCTGTTAACCAATAGCTATGCAGAACAACCAACATCTCTGAAGTTATTAATGCTATTGCAGTAAAAAGTATGACAAACGGCCAAAATCCGAGTTTTGCTAAAAAGGCAATAATTTTTTTCATAGTAATATTTTATTATTAATACCTTAAAAATATGGTAAATGTACTTAAAAAATACCATATAAGCATATTTTGTTACATCCCATTCCATGCTGTAGATAGTTATTGAAAATAATGATATTATGATATCATTGTTTTATATATTGTTTCTTTGTAAGTTTAATGGAGGGAGATGTTTATGAGCTTAAAAAGTAAATATGTAATTAAAAGGTCAGAGTATGATGCAGTTGTGTTTGACCTTGACGGTGTCATTACGCAAACACAAAAAACTCATGCAGTGGCATGGAAAAAAGTGTTTGATGAGTTTTTAAAAAGTAGAGCCAATGGTAAAGCTTTTACACCATTTGATATTTCTGCAGATTATCTTAATTATGTTGATGGAAAACCTAGAGATGACGGTATAAGAAGTTTTCTTGATTCAAGAGGTATACAACTTCCACAAGGAAGAAGTGATGACACAAGAGATGTAGAGAGCATCTCTGCTTTAGCAAATATTAAGAATAGCTATTTTTTAGAACTTATATCCCAAGGGGTAGAAACTTATAAAAGTTCCATAGACCTACTTTTAAAATTAAACAACTTTGGCTTTTTAACTGCTGTAGTCTCCTCTAGTAAAAACTGTACCTATATACTGCAATCAACTAACCTCAATTCTCATTTTAATACTATTGTAGACGGGTTTGACCTTCAAAATTTGGATCTTAAAGGTAAGCCGGAACCGGATCTTTTTTTAGAAGCACTAAGAAGACTTAACGTTAAACCAAGTAAAGCTATTGTTATTGAAGATGCAATCGTCGGAGTAGCTGCAGGGAAAAAAAGCGGATTCGGAAAAGTTATCGGTGTTAACAGAAATAGGCATAAAAAACAGTTGATGAAGGCTGGTGCAGATATTGTTGTCAATGATCTAAAAGAGCTTGATATAGAGGCTAAAACAACAAAACTTCCTTCGGCACTGAAATCTTTTAAAAAAATAGAGGATCAGTTTAAAGATAAAGAAGTTGTACTATTTTTTGATTATGACGGAACGATCACCCCTATTGTTTCACATCCAAAAGATGCAAATCTTTCTACAGAGATGAAAAATATTCTTTTAAAACTTTCCAATCAATGCACTTTAGCCGTAATAAGCGGCAGAGGACTTAATGATATTAAAAGCAGAGTAGGTATTAAGGGAATCTACTACTCAGGCAGTCATGGTTATGAGATAGAAGGTCCCAGTATTAAAATGGAGTATAAGCCAGCTTTAGAGTTTGTTGAAATCTTTGATGATTTAGAAATTGAACTTACAAAGTCACTTGCCGGCGTAGAAGGAGCTCTGGTTGAACGTAAAAAATTCAGTATAGCTCTTCACTATAGAAATGTCTCAATAGATGAGGTAGCCATTGTAGAAAAAGTAGCAGATAATGCGCTGATGAAATATCCTAAAATTCGTAAAAGCTACGGAAAAATGCTGTATGAGCTACAACCGGATTTGCAATGGAACAAGGGAAAAGCATTAGAATGGCTAATTAAAAAGCTTCATATAGAAAAAAGAAGCAGTAAGATATTTTACATCGGTGATGATATTACCGATGAAGATGCTTTTTCGGCCATTAAAACATACGGAATAGGGATACTGGTAGGAGGACAGGCACGAGCTACTGGAGCGCAATATAAGTTAAAAAATACAGATCAGACCACACATTTTTTGAAGATACTTTCTTCGTCTATAGAAAGAGGTAATATTTGGTCTTTAGCATATGACAATTACGCACCTAAAGAAGAAAAATTAAGAGAGGTGCTGTGTGCGCTTGGTAATGGTTATTTTGTCACAAGAGCATCTGCAACGGAATCAGTAGCCGATGATATACATTATCCCGGAACCTATATGGCGGGAGGTTATAATAGACTCAAAACAGAGATTCAAGGTAGGGAGATAAAAAATGAGGATCTTGTTAACTTTCCAAACTGGTTGAGGCTGAAATTTAGAATAAAAGATGGCCTTTGGTTTAGCATAGATGAGACTACAATTATATCTTTTCGGCAAGAACTTGATATGCAAAAAGGAATTCTTCATAAATTTATACACTTTAGTGATGGTAGGGAAAGAGAGACTAGGCTTGTAGAGAGACGTTTTGTGCATATGCAAAATAAACATATGGCATCTATAGAACTTAGCATAATACCAATTAATTGGGAAGGAAGTATTGAGATAGAGTCGGGCATTGACGGCAATATAAAGAATGCAGGAGTAAAACGCTACAGTGCTTTAAGCGGTGAGCATCTTAAGTGTATAGAAAAAGAGCTCAAAAGTGATAATATCTTTTTAAAGATGGAGACGGTACAGTCAAATCATACCGTTTCCATGGCAGCTAAAACAAAACTTTTTTTAAATGGTGAGCTACTATTTGTAGAGGCTGAGTCAATACAAAACGGTTCTTATATAGCAAAGCGATTTTTTGTAGATCATGTAAGCGGTAAAGATCATTTCCATATAGAAAAAAATGTGTCAGTATATTCTTCCAAAGATAAAGCTATATCAAACTGTTATCTTGAAGCAGAACTTTTATTAGAAGATATGGGAAGATTTGAAAACATGCTTTTTGACCATAAAATGGCTTGGAAATATCTTTGGAATCAGTTTGATATTGATCTAAATCTTAGAGATATTAAAAAAGATTATTTTCTAAAAAGAGTATTGCATCTTTACACTTTTCATCTTTTACAGACCGCTTCCATTCACAGTATAGACATGGATGTCGGTATTCCTGCAAGGGGTTGGCATGGAGAGGCTTACAGAGGTCATATCTTTTGGGATGAGATATTTATTTTTCCGTTTTTTAATTATAGACTTCCTCAAATAACACGTTCACTCATGCTTTATCGATATAGAAGGCTTCCTGAGGCGAGGCGTGCTGCTAAGTCTTTGGGATATAAAGGTGCTATGTATCCGTGGCAAAGTGGAAGTAACGGTAAAGAAGAAACGCAAACAATGCATCTTAACCCTAAATCAAATAGATGGCTTAATGATAATACACATCTTCAACGACATATAAATTCTGCTTTAGTTTATAATATTTGGCAGTATTATCAAGTAAGCGGTGACAGTGAATTTTTATCATTCTACGGTGCTGAGATGATAATTGAAATTGCTAGATTTTGGTCAAGTATAGCAATCTTTAACAGTGGTGAGCAAAGATATGAAATTTTAGGTGTTATTGGACCGGATGAGTATCATGATACCTATGCAGATAACAAAACACCCGGGCTAAAAAATAATGCTTATACAAATATTATGGCTGTATATGTTCTAAATAAGGCTGTGGAATTGCAAAGTATACTCTCTGAAATACATTTTAGTGAGTTGTGTGAAAAACTTCAAATAGAGCAGACGGAGATTCAAAGATGGGAAGATATACGTAAAAAAATGAAAGTTCCTTTTCATGAAGGCGATATTATCAGTCAGTTTGAAGGCTATGAAAACCTCAAAGAGCTTGACTGGGATCTTTACACTAAACAATATATTAATATTCGACGTCTTGACAGAATATTGGAAGCTGAAGGCGATAGTGCAAATAATTATAAAGTCTCGAAGCAGGCAGATGTATTGATGCTTTTTTATCTTTTCTCCAACGAGGAACTAAAAGAACTCTTTCATCAACTTGGTTACAAGTTTAGCAAATTAACACTTCAAAAAAATGTTAAATATTATATGCAACGAACATCAAGCGGATCCTCTTTAAGTCAGGTAGTTCATGCTTGGGTAAGTGCCAGAACAAATAGAAAAGAATCATGGAGATTTTTTAATGAAGTTTTATTGACGGACATAGCAGATGTTCAAGAAAATACCACCCCAGAAGGAGTGCATATCGGTGCGATGGCAGGTACGATTGATATTATCCAACGCTGCTACACCGGATTGGAAGCCAGAGACGACATTATGTATCTTAATCCCTCCCTTCCTAAAGAGCTGAAGGAGATAAAGCTTAAATTATACTATAGAGAGCAGTGGCTTAATATTAATATATATTCAAACAGAGTAATTATTGAAACTCAGGTTTCAAAGGCAGAGACGATAACTATTAATGTAAAAGGTAATATCTTAACACTTAGTGGCGGGGAGATCAAAGAGGTAGAATATAGTAACTGAACAAAGGAGAAAATTTGCAAAATAAAAAACACGCTAGATTGATCATTGTTTCTAACCGGTTACCGGCTGTAGTTAAAAAAGGTATTGAAGATGAATATAAAGTAAATCATGCATCCGGAGGTCTTGTCACGGCTATGACACCGGTTTTAAAAAGAGATGGAGGTATTTGGATAGGTTGGGCCGGAAACTACAAAGAGGAGGGTCTTGATGTTGAAAAACTCTTAAGGGAACAAGAAAAAGATTTAAATTATAAATACAAACCTGTAGATATTAGTTTAAATGAGTATGAACTTTACTACAAGGGCTTTTCAAATGAAGTATTATGGCCACTTTTTCATAATGTGTCCGTATATTGTAAGTTTTCAGAAAAATATTATAAAGCTTATCAGAAAGTAAATCGGGAATTTGCTAACAAAATTATGCAAGAGCTTGCTGATGAAGACTTTATATGGATTCATGACTATCATCTTATTAACACAGGTAAAGAGTTAAGACAAAAAGGCGTTAAAAACAAAATAGCATTTTTTCTTCATATTCCTTTTCCGCCATTAGAGACATTCAATCGCATGCCGTGGCGTTTAAAAATCATCAAAGCATTATTGTCCTACGACCTGATAGGGTTCCAAACAGAGATAGACAAGAAGAACTTTTTGGAAGTGGTTGAGTCATTGGTGAAACAGTATAAAATAAAACACGAAGAGCTTAATATAACTAATATAATAACCAAACAAAGAGAAAGCAGAGTTGGTGTTTTTCCTATTAGCATTGATTATGATGAGTTCTTTAATCAAGCTAAGAGTGAAGAAGTCTCAAAAATGACAAAGGAGATAAAAGAAGGTTATCCAGAACAAAAAATTATATTGGGAGTTGACAGGCTTGATTACAGCAAAGGAATCCCTAATAGGCTCAAAGTATACAGAAGATTGTTGGATCGGAATCCAAAGTTACGAAAAAAGGTTAAATTAATACAAGTTATAGTGCCAAGTCGAGAAGACATTGTCAAATATGCTAGTTTAAAAAAAGAGATAGAAGAGCTTGTAGGTGAAATAAATGGTAAATTTAGTCAACTAGGTTGGATACCGATACAGTATATTTATCACTCATTAAGCAGAGTAGAGCTTTTATCATATTATAGAGCATCAGATATTGCACTTGTTACCCCATTGAAAGATGGTATGAATCTGATTGCCAAAGAATATTGTGTTGCAAATTTTGATAAAAATGGAGTTTTGATTCTTAGTGAGTTTGCCGGAGCGAAGCATCAGTTTAAAAGTGATGCACTATTAGTTAACCCATTCGACGAAGATGCCGTTGTCAATAGTATTAAAAGAGCTTTATTAATGCAAACAAAAGAGAAATATGAACGTATGGAGAATTTGCAAAATATTGTTAAAAAATTTGATATATATTGGTGGGTTGATATGTTTCTAAAAACTGCAAAGATTATAGGTAAAGAGACTTAAATATATTAGTCTATATGAGAAAGCTGTTTTATGTCTCTTTTTGCTTTAAACCCATTCTCATAAAAAGCATGAGAATGAATTTAACTGCTATTGGGTCATTTCCGTAAGAATTTTTTTAATTTTTTCTTGAGTTGCGCGAACTGCTTTGATTGTTTTTTCGTCTTTAATGTCAAGGTCACTTATCCAGTTGTCGATTGATGGGAAACTGATATGCATTTCATCTTCATCTTTTTTCTTATAGATAGATAGTGAAAAAGGTGCATACGCTCCGGCATCGGGATGATTTTTAGATACTGGAAATATTGCGTTAAATCTAATAATAGAATATGTATCAAAGAAATCATAATCTTCATTGCCATTTTCTGTTAACAAATCTTGTATTTCATACTTCTTTGGTATTAAAAATCCGACAGGACCGAGTTCTCCTTCAAACTCATCTTCAAAGCTTTCTTTAGCATCTGCGTATGTTGTTCCTTTTTCAAGTTCTAACTCCATTGTAAACTCAGTAACTAAATTGCCTGAAGATTTAGTATTATGATTTACAGCTAAATACTTACCATTTGGCAATGCCTTGTGAAGTGCTGCATCTACAGAAGCGGCATACTCTTTTAAGTCCGGATCTGTTGCCGGAATTTTAGTGATTCTAGCCATACCGGCTAAAGATAGCGTGGAAATATTGATAGTTTTTTTTGCATCATCTGAATAAATTGACATAGACAGAGGTGTTATCAAACCGATACTTGGATATTTTTTAATAAGTTTTAAAATAGATTTATCACTACGAAATATTGCTAAGTTGTAAGATTTATGGTGAACAAAACCATATCTTTTTGAAAAAATAGAGTTCATATCGTTGTTAACATCAACAACTACATTACCACTCTCGTTAAAAGCTTTTTCAATAGTCTTAGCGTTAATCGCCCCCTTTGAATTATTAACACTAAATACTTGAATATTTTGAGCATCTGCCGAACAAACACTCGCTCCTAGTGCTAAAAATGCACTTATAAAGATCATTGAAATCTTTTTCATCGTTATCCTTTAAATTTATATATTACATTTTACTATATTAATATGGAAAATCTCATATATAGATAGAATTTCTTAAGTATAAGCACTACACGTTGATTTTATACTCCTTTTAATATGATAGGTGCTATAAGTTAAACTGAAAGTTCACTTAAAGGAGTTTTCATGAAACGAATAATTGGTATCTATACGGAAAATAAAAACAGTGTTCAACATTATGTTCGTAACACTATGGAAAATTTTCATCCTATCTCAGATAACGAGAGAGATATGAGACGTTTTTTCGAGTCTGAAAAAGCAGCTGAAATTATATACTCAGTTGATGCATCTTTTGTTCAGTCAACGCCTAGCATCGGTAGAAAATATATAGATGAAAAACGAGACGGTACGGATAAGTCTTTTTATTTTAAATGGGTTAGTTTCAAAGAAGAACCCATTCACATCAGTAACCCCTATCTTCATCATGTTACGGGCTTGCCGACTATTACAGCAGTAAAATGTTACAAAGACGGCTATCTCGTAGTAGACTATGATTTGCTTAAACTTTTAGAAGAGCTTCGTCTCATAGAGCATAACAGCGGATTTGAGAAAATAAATATGTACATCATGGGCGGCGGCGGATTATTGCTTGGCTTGGTATCTGTCTTTTTGATTTTGTACGGCGGATATATATTTTTCCATATGCTATTTTCTCAAAATACCGGTGCAGAGGTTATGCATGAGATATTTACTTCGATCATATCTATAACCATCGGGCTTGCGATTTATGATTTGGCAAAGAATATTGTGGAGAATGATGTACTCTTTAAAACATTCAATTACGGTAACGACTTACAGAGCAAAACACTTAGTAAGTTTTTAACATCTATTATTATTGCGCTTTCTATTGAGTCGTTGATGGCGGTTTTTAAGATTGTTCTTGAGGACTATACACAGCTTCTTAATGCTTTTTACTTAGTCGTAGGAGTTACCCTTCTTATAGTCGGAACAGGCGTGTACAACATGCTTTCTCGTCAGAGTAAGTAAAATACTAATCTGTTTTTGGGATTTCAATACTAAAACAAACACCATCGGCTGTATTTTCAACCGATAGTGTTCCCTTTATATGTCTTTCTACAATCATTTTACATATATAAAGACCAAGCCCGGTACCGTTTTTATCATCTTTTGTCGAAAAGTAAGGTTCGAAGATATTATTTAGATTTTCAGGTTTTATCTTTCCACCGTTGTTAGATATTTTTGTGATGATAGCATTGCCCTTGTCTTTTATAGTGACATATATTTTTCTATCTTCTTTTTTGTGTTCTATTAAAGCATCTTTTGCATTGTTGAGTATGTTTATAAAAACTTGTAAAAGCTCTCTTGAGAGAATTGGGATCTTTTCATCTGTTTGAGCATTGACTTCGCATGTGATTTCTTTATCGTTTAAACTTTTAAGCATAAGATTAAACGCTTCATTTAAAATATTTATGATACTTGTGTTCTCTTTTTTATTTTCAGATTTAAAAAAGTTTCTAAAATCCTCTATTGTTTTTGATAGATGCTGTGTCTGGGTTGAAATCGAATTTGCCAATCTCAAAGTCTCTTCTTCATCGCATGTACCTAAGGCTACATCTGCAATAATTGAGTTAGCACAGATGCTTATCGCAGAGAGTGGCTGTCTCCATTGATGGGCAATCATGCTTGTCATCTCTCCCATAGCTGCAAGGCGTGATTGTGCTATCATCATCTCATCTTTTTGTTTTATCTCATTTTCATACTCTTTTATCTTGGTTATATCTTGTACAGTTCCAAATGAGTTAATAATATTTCCATCTTTGTCAAATGTATGTTCTCCTTTTTCATGAACATACTTGATTCGGTCATCTTCAAAGAGTAACCTGTGTACAACATCATATGAGGTTTTATTCTTTATAGATTCAGTGTATGCGGTCTTTACAAGGCCTTTGTCATCAGGGTGAACAGAATCCAAAAAAGTGTCATATGAGGGTTCAACTGCTTCTTTGTCTTTTTCAAAAATATTATAAACTTCATTTGACCAAAGAAGCTTTTTATTGGCGGCATCTAATGTCCAATTTCCGAGATGTGCTATGTGTTGAGCTTTTTCAAGTTGTTTTTTTTGCTCTTTTATCTTATTTTGGTTTTGAATCTCTTGAGTGACTATACGAGCTATTCCAAATAGACCGATTATTTTACCGCTTTTGTCTTTGATAGGGTATTTTCTATTGTTTACCCAGCCGATATCTCCATCTTCGTTTGTGAAGGGCTGGACTTCTTCCATATAAGGAATATTTCCTTTATATATCTCTTTTTCCAGTTTGTAGTAGACTTCTGCATGCTCAAATGGAAAAAGGTCATAATCGCTTTTACCGACAATCTCATATCCTCTTGTATGCCCCGTAATAATGGCAAGAGAATCACTAGATGCTGTTAGAATATGATTTGCATCTTTAAAAAAGATAAAATCGTTTGTATGTTCCATCATGGCCTGAAGATTTATTTTTGCAACATTCAGGTCATCTTTATTTTTATTTGAAAACCTAACATCTATTAATGTTGTTTTATAAATAATCGTATTTTCAATGTCGTGTTGCAAAATGATCTCAAATAAACCTTTTAAGACTAAAACTTTACGGTCTGGTTTAAATATACGAAAATGCAGTTGAAAAGTTTGTTTGGAAGCGTCAGCGGGATTGGGTATGTTGAAGAGTTCAATATCATCTGTATGAAGTATTGATAAAAGCTCAATCCCGTCGTTCATTGTCTTTTCATCAATCTTTACATCCAATAACTCTTCAAAACTTTTTTTCTCTACAAGAAACAAAAATTCTCTGTTGCCGTAGTCATGACAGATAACTACATTATTGCCTAGTTCTTTGGTGTTTTTACAATATAAAATAGATTCTTTGGAGTACATTGTTAAATCACCTTATTTTGGTTGCGCTTTGTTGATTGTATCAAACTTTTTCTAAGCATGATTGTAAAACAAGCACCCTTATCTAAATTTTTCCATTTTAAAATACCGTTCATATGTTTTTCTATAATTATCTTAGACATATAGATGCCAAGACCGGTACCATTTTTAGCTCTTGATGAAACATAAGGTTCGCCAAGTTTTGGAAGTATATCTGCAGGAATACCATTTCCGTTATCGCTAATTTCAACATTTATAAAATCTTTATCTTCAAAAATCTTTATTGATATTACCGGGTCTTGTATATTGCTTTCAAGTAGAGAATTTTTAGCATTGTTTATTATGTTTATAAAAACTTGAGATAGTTGACTTTCTACAATGTATAAAGTACTTTCACACCTATAATCCATTTCAACTCTTATATTGTTGTTTTCTAAACTTTTTACAATCATACTCATCGTGGTGTTCATCAAATCGCAGATTGAGATATTTGCTTTTTGAAGATTATTTTTTAAAAAGTTTTTAAAATCATCAATCGTTTGAGATAGGTAGGACACCTGAACTTGAACATCGTCACAATAATTTTCGAGTTCTTGTGACGTTACTTTTTTATCTAATACTAAATTAAGTTTTATATTATTACATATCATGCCAATAATAGAAATCGGTTGTCTCCATTGATGAGCAATCATAGCTACCATGTCACCCATAGCTGCTTGACGTGCTTGGGCTATTAGCATCTCCTCTTTTATTTTCAGCTCTGATTCATATTTTTTTCTATCGCTAATGTCATGAATTACGAGTCGAAAAATATCATTTGAATTATCATCCTTATCCAGGTTTACTTCTATAAGTGCCCAAAAAGTGCTAGCATCGCTTTTTAACATTCTCAACTCTCCAGAGTGCTGCTCATTTAAAACTTGAAATTTTTTTCTAAGTAGGTAAAAAATATCCTGATCATCTTTAAAAATGAATTTTGTAAATGTGTTATTTATAATATCGTCATAGTTTACATCAAGTAATTTTAAAGCTGTAGTATTGACTTCTTGAATTATAAAATTGTTATTTAACTCAAAATATCCTACGGGTGCTTTATTGTATAGATCTAAATAGCGTTGTTTACTTTTTTCTAGCATATTGTGGGTTATTTGAAGTTCATCATTTTGCATCTGAAGCTCGATTTGATGCACTTGAAGTTCATGAATTATGCTTTTGTTGTCTTCACTGAGTAGCTCTACGGAGTTATTAATATTGGTAGATAATATATCTTCGGCTTTTTGACGAAGAGGTGTTTTCTTTTCTCTGTTTTTAGGCATGAAAATCCTTATCTATTTTATATATCTAAACATCTCTCTGTTGTTGAAATAGCATAAACATTTGAATCTTTGTCGATTAGCAGTGTTGAAGTTATCATAACATTTATTATATCGCCGTTTTTTGCAATACGCTTTGTTGTGTATGGTTGTATAGTTGAAGATTCAGCTATCTCTCTTCTTTTTTTTAAATCAGCATCTACGAGTTCAGATGGAATAATTGAGCGGATATTCATATTTACAGCTTCTTCCTCACTCCATCCGTATAGTTTATAAGCAGATGGATTCCACGCTATAATTTTTCCATCAAGGTCATGCATAATAATGGCATCCCGTGAATCATAAACAATATTGTATAGGTATGTTTTAGACTGAATTTCTTTTAACTTTTCTCTTGTCTCTACAAGATCTGTAATATCTGTAAATGAAACTACGGCTCCTTCTATAATATTGTCAACAGTTCTGTATGGTTGAATCCTCAACAAAAATGAAAGTTCGTCAATTGTTTTAACTTCATGTTCTATTGGTATGAGGGTATCAAGAACTGATTGTACATCTACAAGTAAATCTTTATAATCAATGAAATTTGTGACTATATCTCTAATTGGGCGTCCAATATCACCTTTTATCAAATTGATGATTTTATTTATTTCAGGCGTAAAGCGTAAAATATTAAGATTATGATCAACAAAGACAGTACCTATCGACGTACCTGATATTAAGTTGTTCATATCATTGTTTGCACGTGTTAAATCTGTAATCTTTGTTTGAAGTTCACTGTTTACTGTCGAGAGTTCTTCATTTACAGATTGTAACTCTTCTCTTGAAGTTTCAAGTTCTTCATTGGTAGATTGAAGCTCCTCATTCAAAGACTGCATCTCTTCATTAAATGATTTTAATTCTTGATTTGAAAGTTCTTGTCTTTCATTAGCAGCTTGTAAAAACTTTTCTTGAATCTCCAGTTCACGCCTTAAATCATCAAGTCTTTGCTCTTTATCAGATAAGTTTACTGTTTTTGAAACGGTATCATTACCGACGGATGAAGATTGCATGGTATTTTTTTCAAATATAATAAGATAATAGTTAGATAGAGCAGCTTTTAAAGTTATAGGAGTTGAAATATGAGATACGTTGATATTTATATTTTCATAACGACCATTGATTTTAACATTGAGATTATTGCAATTAACAGGAGCTTTGTCTGTTTTTACTTTTTTTAGTGCACTAAAGAGTTCTGTTTTAATAGACTCTTCAACCATTGTAAAGATATTATTTACACCTATGTTGCCCTGAGGCATCTCAAGAAAGCTTCCTGTTTTTCCATGTAGATACAAAATATCTCCATTTTCTTTTACAAGGACTGCAACAGGAGAAATTTTTTGCAAAATTGCCTGTTCAACTAACTCTTTTAACGGCAATTCCTGCTTATTTAATGGTGTGTCTTTTTTATCTATAGTTGATTTTTTTTGCTCTGTCATCGAGATAGTCCTGTATGCAGTTTGAATGCTGAGTTTTGATTGAAAAATTTTATGTTTTTTATCTACTCCAACAAAAAGCTCATCAAGATCTCCAATGCTCTCTGAAGCACCAAGAAATAAAAAGCCATTTTGATTTAAGGAGTAGTGAAAAAGTTTTATTAGCTTTTTTTGAAGTTCTAAGGTCATATAAATCATCAAATTTCTACAGCTTATCAAATCAAGTTTGGAAAAAGGTGGATCTTTAATTACATCATGCACTGAAAAAATAATCATGTCACGAATGTTTTTATTAATCAGATATGAGTTGTCACTTCTTTTTGAAAAAAAATCTTTTAGTCTTTGCCCTGAAACATTTTCTGTAATTGATTCAGAAAAAATTCCTTTACGAGCTGTTGAAATTGCAACTGTATCTATATCAGAAGCAAAGATTTGTACAGTTTTGCTGATATTATGCTTTGTCATATATTCTTTTAACAATATAGCTATAGAATATGCTTCTTCACCGGTATAACATCCTGCAATCCAGACTCTTATAGTTGTCTTACCTTCACCATTCGTGAAAATTTTTGGTATTACATTTAGCTCTAGCGATTTAAATGCCTTTGGGTCGCGAAAAAAGTTTGTCACTCCAATTAGTATCTCTTTAGAGAGGGCAATTACTTCATCTTTATTTTCTGATAAGATATCTACATAACTTTTTAAACTTTTTACTTTATGTAGATCCATCCTCTTTTGAATCCGTCTATCTATTGTGCTTTTTTTATACATTGAAAAATCATAACCGAGATTTTTATTTAATATAAAAAAAACTTTATCAAGAGGAGTTTCTTCATCTTTCTTTGGAAACTCTTTGTTTGATATGGCATTTTTAATATGCTCAATTATTTTTGCTCCCATCTCTTGGGTAAGGAGTTCATAATCCACAACACCTGTTTCAATTGCATTTATTGGCATACTGTCAAACTCGGCACTATCTGCTTTTTGCGCAATTACCAAACCGCCTTTTCGTTTTATATCTTTAATACCAAGTGATCCGTCTCGTCCTCCGCCTGAGAGAACAACTGCAATAGCCATGTTTTGCATTTCATTTGCCAAAGAGCTGAAGAAAAAATCTATAGGGAGTCTATGACCGCGCTCTTTTAAAGGTTTTGTGAGAACAAATTTACCATTAGTTAGTGCCATGTCGTAATTTGGAGGAATAATATATATATGATTTGGCAAAACGTGCATATTGTTCTTCACATCAAGAACTGTCATATCTGTATATCGTCTCATAATCTCAGATAAAATACTTTCGTGATCAGGTGCTAAATGTTGTACAAGTACAAATGACATGGGAATTTCTATATTTGTGGGAAGTGATGAAAAAAAACTCTCAAATGCTCCAAGCCCGCCGGCAGAAGCACCAATCCCAACTATCGGGAAGTTAATATATGTCTTTTTTTTCATTGTTATCCTAATGCAGCTTTTAAAAATTGTCTACTGCTAGTTAGTAACATTATAGCTTGTTTTATAATATTTGAATAACTAATATTAACATGTTGTTTGGAAGTTTTAAAAAGTTTGATTTTAAACGATGGTGCCGACACGAGGATTTGAACCCCGGGCCTGCTGATTACAAATCAGCTGCTCTAGCCAACTGAGCTATGTCGGCGGAAAATAGAAAAAGAATTTTACCCGCTTAAACTTTAAAAAAACTGATTTATTATAAGAATTGGCGAAATAAATCAAAGCAATTTTAAAACTTAATAGAGAGATAATAACTTATATCAAATAGATTCTCATCATTTAGATAGTTGTTTTTATGATAAACGATAAATGAAGGTTTTGTCGTTGTCTCATACTCGCTGTCTACCAGCCAGTCATGATAAACCCATTGAATAAATCTCAATATGTCTTCACCGTAACCCTGCAGATCAAACTTTGCATATACGCCGTCTGAGATTTTGAACTTCGGAAGTCTTTTTGTAAACAGTTCTTCTTGTTCGTCTGTAATGATGCAGGCTATGTATTGGCAGTTGTTTAGGTCGGTGATGGTCGGGTTATCATGCAGTAGAGCAACCATTTTGTAGTTCTTAACTTTATGGTTTAAAATCAGAGTATAGAGTTTCTGCCAAGTCTCTTTTACATTGTTTATATACCCGCTGTTACGAATATAATAACTTTTCATAGAAGGCATATCTACTATTGTCGCAGATAGTTTTGAAAAATCAAGTGTAGAGCTTGTCGAGATGTTAGATGCTTTTAAAATCGAGTTTGAGTATTTTTTATATGCACCTTTTCTCCACTCTTTTGGAGAGACATCAAACTTATTTCTAAAGGCCTTTATAAAAGAAGAGTGAGAACTGTATCCGCATAGATTTGCTACTTCTGATATGGTAGAATATTTATTGGTCAGTAGCAGACTTGCCGCCTTTTGTAAACGAATAGATTTAATGCTTTCATAGATGTTTTTTCCGAATGTATTTTTAAATAGTTTATGCATATAGAATTTACTGATACCAAGGTTGTGACTTAGTTCATCCATGTCTATATTCACGTCTATATGGGTATAAATATAGTACATAATACTGTTGGCAATTTTGACATTTTTTTGCAGAGTATATTTATTCATAAAATTATTATAGCAAATTATGATAACTAAAATAACAATAATAGACAATTATTTGTATCTTTATAAGCATAAAAATTGACAAATAAGAAGAAGAATATTTCACTTTGAATTCACTAGAATTATGTCATTGATTTAATCAGAGGATATGACATGAAAAAGATTTCTAAAGTTTTAGTAGCTAATCGCGGTGAGATAGCCCTAAGAATTATAAGAGCATGTAAAGAGCTTGAAATAAAATCCGTAGTGATTTTTTCTGAAGTAGATGTAAACGGTGTCTGGGTTACCAGAGCTGATGAATGTTACCCTATCGTAGGTAATCCGATAGATGCATATCTCAAATATGACAAAATAATCGATTTGGCAAAAAAAGCGGGCTGTGATGCTATTCACCCAGGTTACGGCTTTTTGTCTGAGAGTGCAGAGTTTGCGCAAGCATGTGAAGATAACGGTCTGATTTTCATAGGACCAAAACCGTATCATATAGAACTCTTCGGAGATAAAATGGCTTCAAAGGTCGCTATGAAAAAGATAGGCGTACCCGTACTTGAAGGAACTGACAGCCCTATAGTAGATAAAGACGAAGGTAAAAGAATTGCTCAGGAAATCGGTTACCCTGTAATCATAAAAGCGGCATTTGGCGGCGGCGGAAGAGGAATGAGGATTGTTCATTTTGCAGAAGATTTCTCAAATATGTTTGACTCCGCTACAAATGAATCTATAAAGTATTTTGGAAAAGGCGAAGTGTTTATAGAAAAATATGTTCAAAGCCCTAGACATATAGAGATTCAAGTTGTAGCCGATCAGCATGGAAACGTAGTTCATTTAGGCGAGAGAGACTGTTCTATTCAACGTCGACATCAAAAAGTTATAGAGATAACACCATCACCTCTTTTAAATGATGAAGTAAGACAAAAACTTTGCAAAATCTCAGTAGATGCTATGAAAGAACTCGGTTATGAGAGCGTTGGTACGGTTGAATTTCTAGTAGATGAAAAAGACAACGTATATTTTATAGAGATGAATACAAGAGTTCAGGTCGAGCATCCTGTAACCGAGATAGTAACTGGTGTTGATATTATTCAAAGAATGATAGAGATAGCTGCGGGAGATAAGTTAAAATATTTACAAGAGCAGATACAATTCAGAGGATATGCAATAGAGTTTAGAATCAACTCTGAAGACCCTCAAAACAACTTTATGCCTACAGCGGGAACTGTAAAAAAATACCTTACACCGGGCGGTCCGGGAGTTAGACTAGATACCAGCCTTTACACTGGATATGAACTGCCGACCTGTTATGACTCTATGCTTGGAAAACTCATTGTCTGGGCGCTTGACTGGAGGGGTGCAGTTGCTAAAGCAAGACGGGCGTTGGATGAGTTTCACATAGAAGGTTTTAAAACAAATATACCTCTTCATAGAGAAATAGTAAGAGATGCTGCATTTAAAGAAGGAAAATTTGATACCGGTTATTTGGATTTGAACATGAACAAGTTTAACTTAGAAGCGCAGTGCTCAATCGCCGACGAAGAGGAAAAATCTATCAGACTGGCAAAAACGCTTAAAATAATAAAAGAAAACAATCTGGTATCGCTTAACAATAATTTTACACTCTATTAAAATATATTTATTCCCAAGGTGCAGTTTCACCGACAACTTTAAATACAGGGTTGTTTACGGCTGCAAACATTAAAATTTATAAACATCTGTAAATAAAACCTAACAAAGGTTAATTATTTTCTATTAAGAGTATATAGCATATACTTTTCTTTTCCCAAGCATTGTTACATCAGTAAAAGGTTTAGATGCCTTTTGTGGCATCTTTCATTCAAACGTAAACCTAATAAGGGAGATGCCATGTTTGAAAATACAAGACTTATGCAACACACTTCCGGCGGAGGAACAACTAACCAAGACTGGTGGCCGAATCAGTTAAAGCTAGATATTCTCTCTCAACACTCCTCGTTATCCAATCCAATGTCCCAAGACTTTAACTACGCAGAAGAATTTAAAAGTCTCGAGCTTAAAGCCGTTAAAAAAGACCTGCTTGCAGTGATGACTGATTCACAAGATTGGTGGCCTGCAGATTTTGGTCATTACGGGCCATTGTTTATCCGTATGGCTTGGCACAGCGCGGGTACTTACCGTACGGGTGACGGTCGTGGCGGTGGCGGAAGTGGAAATCAGCGCTTTGCTCCACTAAACAGTTGGCCTGACAACGTAAACCTAGATAAAGCCCGCAGGCTGATTTGGCCTGTAAAACAAAAATACGGACGTAAAATCTCTTGGGCTGACTTGATGATTTTAGCAGGAAACGTAGCACTTGAATCAATGGGTTTTAAAACATTCGGTTTTGGCGGCGGACGTGAAGATATCTGGGAGAGTGAAAAAGACATCTACTGGGGACTTGAAGATGTTTGGCTTGATGATAAACGATACTCAGGTTCTCATGAAAAACTGGAAAATCCTCTTGCCGCCGTTCAGATGGGACTGATTTATGTAAATCCAGAAGGTCCTAACGGCAATCCTGACCCTGTTGCAGCGGCTAAAGATATCCGTGATACTTTTGCCAGAATGGCTATGAACGATGAAGAGACTGTTGCTCTCATAGCAGGCGGTCACAGTTTTGGTAAAACTCACGGTGCGGGTGATGCATCTCACGTCGGTCCTGAGCCTGAAGCTGCAGGTATCGCAGAACAGGGTTTTGGCTGGAAAAGCAGTTTCGTCTCAGGAAAGGGAAAAGATACTATTTCAAGCGGACTGGAAGTGACTTGGACTTCCACACCGACAAAATGGAGCAATAACTTCTTTTGGAATCTTTTTGGTTATGACTGGGAACTGACAAAAAGTCCCGCAGGTGCACACCAGTGGACACCAAAAAACGGTGCGGGAGCAGACTCTATACCTGATGCCTTTGACTCATCAAAACGTCATGCACCGACAATACTTACCACTGACCTCTCTTTGCGTTACGATCCTGAGTATGAAAAAATCTCACGACGTTTTCACCAAAATCCTGATGAGTTTGCAGATGCTTTTGCAAGAGCTTGGTTTAAACTGACTCACCGTGATATGGGGCCGCGTGCGCGTTATCTTGGTCCGGAAGTCCCTGATGAAGAGCTTATTTGGCAAGACCCGATTCCCACACTCAATCATGAACTGATTGACGAAGGAAACAGTGCTTCTCTTAAAGCCAAAATTCTTGACTCAGGGCTTAGTGTAGGAGAGTTGGTATCAACGGCTTGGGCTTCGGCATCTACATTTCGCTCTTCTGATAAACGCGGCGGTGCTAACGGTGCGCGTATACGTTTTGCACCACAGAGAGATTGGGAAGTAAATCAGCCGGAACAACTCTTAAAAGTGCTTAGTAAACTTGAAGAGATTCAAGGAGAGTTTAACGATTCTCAATCTGTAAAAATAATCTCACTCGCAGACCTTATAGTTCTTGCAGGTTATGCAGGCGTGGAAAAAGCGGCAAAAAATGCAGGACATAAAATAAAAGTCCCTTTCTTGCCCGGTCGTATGGATGCCCTGGAAGAACAAACAGATGCAAAATCATTCGGAGTCTTAGAACCGATTGCAGACGGCTTTCGTAATTATCAAAAAGCAAAATACTCAGTGTCGGCAGAAGATTTGCTGGTTGACAAAGCACAACTTCTTAATTTGAGCGCACCTGAGATGACTGTACTTATAGGCGGTATGCGTATGTTAAACACTAATGTTGATAAAAATAAACATGGTGTCTTTACCGAACGTCCTGAGTCGCTTACAAATGACTTTTTTGTAAACTTGCTTGATATGGCTACTGAGTGGAAGGCAACTTCAGATGAAGAGGATTTATTTGAAGGAAGTGACCGTTCTAGCGGTGAGTTAAAATGGACTGCAACACGTGTAGATTTGATTTTCGGTTCAAACTCACAGCTTCGCGCTATAGCTGAAGTCTACGGCAGTTTTGATGCCAAAGAGCGTTTCATACATGATTTTGTAGCTGCATGGACAAAGGTAATGAACCTAGACAGATTCGACCTCGCCAAATAACTCCGGAATTATTTTTAACTTATCTTAATCTTCAAGATACGGTATGATTCTATATCCTATACCGTAGATGCTCTCAAGAGAGTTTTCAGGTAGTTTTTTTCTTAGTTTAGAGACTAGCTTTCTTATGTTTTGGATATCTAGAGTCTCGTCTTGCTGTTCATATTGGCTTGCAATATCTTCATTGGAATATATTTTACCAATATTGTCACTAAGATATTGCATAAAAATAATTTCATATTTGGTTAAATAAACCATTTTATCATTTTCAAGCAGGGCACTGTTCTCTTTATCAAAAATTACATTACTGCTTAAGTGGATTCTTTTAGAGACAACTGGTGTTACTAGGGTAGAACTCTGTTGCATTTTTTTAGAACTGTTCAGCAGTGCTCTAAGCAATTCTTGATAATCAATAGGTTTTTTTACAAATTGTTCTATTCCTAAATTAATAAGTGGTAAAAGGTATTTTGTGTCATCATGTGCAGAGAGTATTATCACAAGTTGAGACAGGTTTATTTCATAGAGCTTTGAAGTTAATTCAACACCATTCAGATTTGGCATCTGAATATCACTAAGTACTATGTCGTAGTATTTTAAATTATCTTTATGATATTCTTTATATTTGGATAATGCTATTTTACCGTCTTCGGCACAGTCAACTTTATTGAAGAAGTTTTTCAATATTTCAGTTGTATTTTCTCTTAACTCATCATGATCCTCTACAAACAAAATTGAAAGGTTTTTAGTGTATTTAAGTATTTCTTTTGAGTTTAGCATTGTGTTTTCTCTTTAAAGTAAATTTACAACCGTTAAGTATATCTTTAATTTATAATTATTTCAATTAATGTCGATACTATGTCATAATTTTATTTTAATGATAGCTAACATGTTACAATTTGTTATTTTCTTGATGCTGTGTGTTTTTAATATTGTCAATAATTTAACTTACGAAATAAAAAAGAATTTATCCATATTTGATGTGTTAAAATTGCATGAAAAAAGAGTCTAAATGAAAATTAATGTAGTAATTAACGGTGAAACAAGAGAATTTGAAAATAAAATAACATTGGCAAAACTTCTTAAAGAATTGTCTCTAGAGGGCAAGGTTATGGCTGCTGCTGTAAACATGGAAATAGTAAAACAAGGCGAGTGGGATAATTACCGATTAAAAGATGAAGATAAACTGGAACTACTAGACTTTGTAGGTGGCGGTTAATTACTTTTTTGTATAGCTACAACCGCAATAGCATATTCGCCATCGTGGGTAATAGAGACTGATGTGTCGGTTATGTTGAAGTTATCCATTAATCTTTGAGAGAGTTGTATCTTCGGTGCACCTTTAGTAGTCTTTGAGATAACAATATCCTCAAATGAACACTCTTTCCCTATCCCAACACCGAGAGCTTTAGAAACGGCTTCTTTTGTTGCCCAAAATCCCGCAGCAGTTTTGTAGTTTTTAATAAGTTTGATTTCTTCATGAGATAAAAATCGAAGTAGTGCCTTTTCGCCAAACCGCTCTATTAAGCGATTCATGCGAGAAGTTTTTATAAGGTCTACACCAATCATTTACTGGACAACAAATTCCGTAAAGTATATGCCTTTAATGCGTCCATCTGAAATCATTGCATTTAAAGTATCCATAATCTGCTCACTGATTTTTTGTTTCCCTTTTTTAGAAGAGATCTCTTCAAGTGTTTTAGATGTCAAGATTCTAATTATTCTATCTCTTAAGACGGGAGCTTTGTTATCTAGCTCTAAACTCAATTCTGAACCATCTAACTCAAGTGACATAGTAACTTTTAGGTAACGACGACCGGAGTCACTTTTTAGATTTACCGTAAAAGTATCCAGCGGGTATAGAATTCCAATGTCATCTAATTTTCTTGAATTAGCATAATCTGCAGAATTGTTTTTCTTAGATTGCGAAACACTTCTTTCGTTAGTCTGCGGTGCAGATCTGTTCATAGTATCCTCATCATCATTTCCCATTAAAAGTAAGGCTACCACCGCACCACCGATAATTATTAAAACCAGAACAACAATGATGATTATCATCAACATCTTATTGGATTTTTTTTCTGCGGGTGCACTTTCTTCTTCTGTAACTTCTTCTGCCATCTATTTTCCCTTAAATTATAATTGTGTTAGTATATCGGAATTTATAAATTTTTTATAAATTATCATCAGTCTGTGCCAAATCTTTTAATGGTAAAAACTCATATGTATCTGCATTATAGTAATCAATATTGCCTGTTTCTATATCATAGTACCATCCGTGAATAGATAAAGAACCGTTTTCAAAACGTTTCTTAATAATCGGGTAGGTTAAAATATTGTCTATCTGTTTCATAATAGATAATTTCTCTGTTAATCTTAACAATTCTTCTTTTGGAGCATTTATTCCCAAACTAAGAATAGCCGTAGTTTTAGCACTTTCTCCCAGTTCAAGCCATTTTTTTGTGTGGATAAGTGACGGATCGCTTATATCTTCATAAAGACTGCTACATGCGCCACAGTGAGTATGTCCGCATATAATAACTTCTTGAACTTTTAAAACACTTACTGCATATTCGATTCCAGAAGCTGTTGCATGAAAATCTTCATCAGGTTTATATGGAGGAACAAAATTTCCGACATTTCTAATTACAAACAAATCCCCAGGGTCAGATTGAACCATTAAGTCAGGTATAACCCTGGAATCAGAACATCCTATAAAAAGGGCTTTTGGACTTTGTCCGCTTCTAACAAGCTTTAGAAGTGATTCTTTGTTCTTTTTAAAATAGGCTTTAAAAAGTTTATTGCCTTGGGCATATTCTTCAAGGTTCATAATTCAGATACCAAGTAAGTTAGATACACTTTTTAATTTTTAGAGCAGTCATCATCTCTTCAAATATATCACCTGCTTTACGCTCATTATCATCGTGATACTCTATAACAAGTACTTCTCTGCCGTTAGATATACATGTTGTATATGTTTCAGGTTTAATATTATGTTTGGCTATGATTCTCTCAACGCACAGACTAACCTGATTTTTTTCATCTTGACCTTCATAAGCTAATGATAATCTTGAAAATCTTTCTTCACTTCTAAATTCGGCATCTATCATCAATATCCTTTATACGTTATATTTGCCGATTATACATTTTTTTTAATAAACATTTTATAAAGCACCTCTAATACCACTCTAAAAGTTTTGTTACTTCATCGGCTATAAATATTTTCATATTGGTCTTTTCCAGAGGTTTT
Source organism: Sulfurimonas sp. (assembly GCF_041563495.1). Taxonomy (GTDB): domain Bacteria; phylum Campylobacterota; class Campylobacteria; order Campylobacterales; family Sulfurimonadaceae; genus Sulfurimonas. The sequence goes on along the minus strand of NZ_JBFFMZ010000008.1, from coordinate 51,461 downwards.
TTTGCTAATAATGCTTTGGATATATTTTGCATCTGTGCCTCTTTTAGTCTTACGTCTGTCCCGTAAACCTCTCTGACATCACCGACAAGAGATACTTCACCTATAAACACTGTCTCTTTTGAGATGGCACGATTTCTAAAACTGCTGATAATTGCTGCCAATATTGCCAAATCTGCACTTGTTTCAGTTATTTTGATACCGCCTGTTATATTTATAAATACGTCGTATCCTGAGAGTGGAATCTCAAGTTTTCTTTCAAGAAGTGCCAAAAGCATGTTTAGTCTGTTGTTGTCAAAACCTGTTGCCTGTCTTTTTGAATTAGGGGTATGAGATTCTGATACAAGTGCCTGAACTTCAAGTATGATAGGGCGAGAACCTTCCATAACAACAGTTAGTGCAGATCCTGATTGTTCAGAGTTACGGTTAAAAAAACGAGAAGCTACATCCGTTGCGGAGATCAGTCCGTCGTTTCGCATCTCAAAAACACCTATTTCGCTTGTTGGACCGAAACGGTTTTTAAAACCTCTTAAAATTCTTAATTCCTGGGAGGAATCTCCTTCAAAATACAAAACTGTATCAACCATATGTTCTAAAACTCTAGGACCTGCAATAGAACCTTCTTTAGTAATATGACCGATGATGAAAATTGCTATATCTTTCTCTTTCGCTATTCTCATAAGCTCAAAAGTTATCTGTCTGACTTGTGTTACGGAACCCGGTGCAGATGTAATATTTTCAGAGTAAATAGTCTGAATAGAGTCTATGATAAGAAACTCATACTCTCTGTGTTCGAGTTCAACCAGAATTTGCTCTAACCTAATCTCACTAAGAAGATAGAGAGAATCATTGTTTGAACTTAGACGATTTGCACGAAGCTTGATTTGACCGCTTGATTCTTCACCGGTCACATAGAGTACATTTTTATTTGTAGATGCTATGTTTGAAGCTACTTTTAGAAGCAGGGTTGACTTTCCGACTCCCGGACTTCCTCCGATGAGTGTAAGTGAACCTGGAACTATTCCCCCTCCCAAAACACCGTCAAGCTCTTTATCGAGTGAAGAGTATCTGTAGATTTCACTCTCCACTATCTCATTTATACTTACGGCTTTAGATGTTGTAGAGGAAGCAGATTTGCTATGCTTTACTACTTCTTGCTGATGCTCGGTAAGTTCTACAAATGAATCCCATGCTCCGCAGTTTGTGCATTTACCCATCCATTTTGGAGTGGTCAATCCACAATGCTGACACTCAAATAGAATTTTTTTCTTAGCCATAAAATAAGCCTTTTTTTAAATTATCAGTGATTATACTGATTTTTTAAGAAGAGGGTTTATTATATGACAAAATGTCATATTTACTCTCTGCTAATTGTAATATCTTCGTAATATTTTGTTTATAGACTTCCATTTTTCAAATAAAATATAAGGTTATAAATGAACAAGTTATCTATAAAGTCTCAGGTGATTTTACTAACAACACTCTCTTTGATTTTACTGGCGTTGATTACAACATATCTCTCTAGTTCTAAAAGTAAAGAAGCTTTAATACAGAACAGTTACAAGAACCTGACAACAGTCAGAGATATTAAAAAGAGTCAGATAGAAGAGTTTTTTAACAAGGCTGTTAGAGATATCGAGGTTTTATCTATGAGTAAAAACCTTCAAGATTTATCGTGGGATCTTTTGATGGTTTTAGATGATCTGGAAGTATCAGACAGTGCTCCTTTTCCTGTTAATAATCATTCAGCAAAAGAAGAGCGTCTTCCACATGAAGTATTTTTTCAAAAATACCTAAAAGAGTATGGATACTACGATATCTATATTATCGCGGCAAAAACAGGACATGTAATGTATAGTGCTGCCAAAGAGTCGGATTACGGTGCTAATCTATATACAGGTTCACTTAAAGATAGTGGCTTGGCAGAGGCATACCAAAAAGCACTCCAGAATAATCGTCCAACCTTTGTAGATATGAGACCTTATGCACCGAGCAATAATCTACCTGCAATGTTTTTGGCAACACCTATAGTCGTAAATGCAGAAGTACGTGCCGTGTTGGTCTTTCAAATAAGTGATGAATCTATAAACAGTGTTATGAGATACAGACACGGATATGGAGAGAGCCAAGAGGATTATTTGGTAGGTGCCGATAAATTGATGAGAAGCGATAGTTTTTTAGATGCAAAAGGGCACTCTTTAAAAGCTTCTTTTGCCAATCCATCAACAGGTTCGGTAGATACTATTGCATCTCGTGAAGCATTAGCCGGAAAAACGGATACTAAAATGGTAATTGATTACAATAACAATCCGGTACTATCTTCTTTTTCGAGCATAAAAGTGGGTGAAGATTTTAAATGGGCGATATTATCAGAAATAGATGAAGCTGAAATACTAATTACACCAAACAGTATAAGAAACAGTATTATATTATGGTCATTGATTATATTGGTAGTGATTAATATCAGCTCTGTTTTGTTGGTAAATGTAAGTATTGTCAAGCCAATAAGTAAGTTCAAAGAGACTTTACTAAAGATTGGTGATAGTAAGAATCTGACACTTTGTGTAAATGAGAATGCACCATTGGAAATCTCTCAAATGGCTAAAAGTTTCAACAATCTGATTAATGAGTTAAAAGATTTGATTGATACCTCAAAGCAGAGCTCATCAGAAAACTCTTCTATCTCGCATCAACTCTCTACTACATCTTTAGGTGTAGGAAAGAATGTTGAAAAATCAGTAGGTGTCGTTGATGAGGCCACCAAAAAGGCAAACTTTATAAAAGGTGAGATTATATTTTCTATATCAGATGCGCAAGAGAGCAAAAAAGATATTATAAGAGCCAATGAAAATCTCGATGAAGCTCGTAACGAAGTTGTAGCGTTAAGTTCCAACATTGAACACAGTGCCGACCTTGAGATTGAACTCGCACATAAAATGAATACTCTCTCTTCAGATGCAAATGAAGTTAAACATGTCTTAGAGATCATTGCAGACATTGCGGATCAGACAAACCTTTTAGCTTTAAATGCAGCCATAGAGGCGGCTCGTGCAGGTGAGCATGGTCGCGGTTTTGCCGTTGTTGCCGATGAAGTCCGTAAACTTGCGGAGCGAACACAAAAATCACTTACCGATATCAATGCAACTATCAATGTTATAGTTCAGTCTATCGGCGATGTAAGTGCTCAAATGAGTGCCAACTCTGAGGAGATGCAAAAACTTACACACAGAGCGACAGAGGTTGAATCAACCATTAATATTACGGTTTCTCTTGTAAATAATGCAGTAATGGCAAGTGATAAAACAGTTAGAGATTTTGAAAAAACAGGTAATGATGTTGAAGCAATAGTTTCTCAAATATCACAAATAAATGAAATATCTTCGCAAAATGCCCGTAATGTCGAAGAGATAGTTTCAGCTGCAGACCATCTAAACTCTCTAACGGATGGGTTGCACTCAAAATTGGAAGTCTTTCGTACATAATAGGAAGAGATTTTTTGTCTGTTCAATAATGTTATATAATCAACAATTTACTTTTTGTTAAATAAAATCACATTTTATCTTTGCAATGTCAGTTTTGTATGCTAAGATTAAGTTTTTATTTAAAAAGGGGAAAAAGTTAAATGAGAACAACGAGCATAAAATTAAAATTACTTCTTTTAGTAGTTATTCCGGTTTTAGCCATTTTATTTCTATCTGTGCTAATAATAACCAAAACTGTAGATGAAAAAAACAGTCTTGAAGTTTCTAAAAATCGTGTATTAGAAGTAGAGTCTTTAGCAAAAGCTATTCATTATATGCAAATAGAGAGAGGATTAAGCGTAGGCTTTTCATCAAGTGGCGGTAAAAATAATGCAGATGCGATTCCATCTACGAGACAAAAAGTCGATAGTGCCATTGAGGATATTAAAAATGTATATTCCAGTACAACAGGTGACAGTTCGATTTTAAACAATTTTGATGATTTAAATCAAAAAAGGTCGACTATAGACTCTTTAAATTTGAGCGGTCATGAAACGGGAGCATATTTTACAAAAATCATTATAAAGCTTATAGACGCAACAACAAATGCACCATCTCTTATAGATAAGAAGGTAATCAGAAATACAATTCAGGCTTATACTCATATGGCATCTGCAAAAGAATCTTTTGGACAGATTAGAGCAAACCTGAATGTTGCATTTAGCAAAGATACTTTTAATGAAAAAGATTATTTTGCATTTGTGGGACGCATAAATACTTATGAAGTAAACATGCGTAAATTTAAAAACTTGACATCGGATGAGTTAAAAAGTTTTTATGAAAACACTTTTAAAGGTGAAGATGTAGAAAATACTATGTCTATGATAAAGATGGCAAGAGAAAAAGGGATGGAAGGAAACTTTGGTATAGAAGCTTCTGTATGGTTTAAAACGGTTTCTGCTTCTATAGAGTTGCTTAGAGATGTAGAACTTAAATTATTTGAACATACAAATAAAACTCTAAATGATTTAGTGGATGAAGCATCTTTTAAAATCATAGAATTAATAGTAACAGCCGTTATCGGTATAATCATTTTTACTCTGTTTATTTTATACTTCACAAAAGTATCTATAAGTAAGCCAATAGAAGAGTTTCAAAATATTATTTTAAAAATCAGTAAAACCAAAGATTTAACACTCGAAGCAGACCAAAATGCACCTCTTGAACTATCTCTTATGGCAGAAAATTTTAATGGATTGATGCATACGTTAAAAGACTTGATAGAAACCTCAAAGCAAGCATCAGGTGAAAACGCTTCTATATCACATGAGCTCTCGACAACGGCTGTAGGGGTAGGCGAGAATGTTGAAAAATCAGTTACAGTAATTAAAGAAGCTACAAAAAAAGCCAATGAGATAAAAGAGGAAATTCAAAAAGCTATAAAAGATGCGCAAGATAGTAAAAAAGATATTGTAAGGGCAAATGAAAATCTAAATTTTGCCAGAGAAGAAATAGTTTCTCTTACTTCAAAAGTTCAAAGCAGTGCTGAGTTAGAAGTAGAGTTATCTGATAAAATGCAAACACTTTCGCATGAAGCCAATGAAGTAAAAAATGTTTTGGAGATAATTTCAGATATTGCAGACCAAACAAACCTTCTTGCATTAAATGCCGCAATAGAAGCTGCCCGCGCCGGTGAACACGGTCGTGGTTTTGCCGTTGTTGCAGATGAAGTTCGTAAACTGGCTGAGCGTACACAAAAATCTCTTACAGAGATTAATGCTACCATAAATGTCATAGTTCAATCTATTATGGATATAAGTGGACAGATGAGCTCGAATTCACATGAAGTTCAAGAGTTAGCTAACAATTCAATCAATGTTGAGGCAAAAATAAATGAAAGTGTTATGATCGTAAATGATGCTGTTAATGCAAGTGACCGAACAGTTAACGATTTTGAAAAAACAGGAAAAGATGTAGAGCTGATTGTTTCTCAAGTTTCAGAAATAAATGAGATATCTTCAGAAAATGCTAGAAATGTAGAGGAGATTGCATCAGCTGCAGAGCATCTTAACTCGATGACAGATGAGCTTCATTCAAAATTGGAGATATTTCATACTTAGGAGAAGAAGAAACTATTCAGTTTCTTCTTCAACAAAGATAGCATCTAAGAGAGTGTCTACAAATTCATATTTGTCAAACGGTGTTAGATTTTCAGGCTGTTCACCTGTCCCTACGTAGAGTATAGGAAGCTCTAATGCATAGGCGATAGAGAAGATAGAACCGCCTTTTGCAGTTCCGTCTAGCTTTGTGATGATAATACCGTCTATACCTATCATTTCATTAAAGGCTTTTGCCTGTGCTATTGCAGAATTTCCTTGTGTTCCATCGAGAATTAAAATTGTTCTGTGCGGAGCACCTTCATGAGCTTTAGCGCAGATGCGGTTTATTTTTTTTAGCTCGTTTGCCAAGTTTGTCTGAGTATGAAGTCTTCCTGCAGTGTCGATAATAACATTGTCAAAACCTTTTGATTTTGCAGAGTCTATAGTGTCATATGCAACTGCCGAAGAGTCATGCCCTTGTTTGGAAGAGATTATGGGAATATCAAGTTTTTTAGACCACAGAGTAAGTTGTTCTATCGCCGCTGCACGAAATGTATCTCCGGCACCAAGGATAACTTTTTTTCCTTCATTTTTGTATCTTTGAGCAAGTTTTGATATTGTGGTTGTTTTTCCTGCTCCGTTTACACCTACTATAAGTTCGACAAACGGAGCCGTAAATTCAGGCTCTTTATATGAAGTATAGGCGAGTGTCGCTAAAAGTTTAGAACGTAAAATATCTCTGGTTACTTTGTCTTGGTATATTTCATTTATGATGATCTCTACGAGGTCATATTCTACATCTGCTTCTAGCAGAATATCTTCAAGTTCATCTTTTGTAAAAGTAATTTTTTTCTTTGGTGCAACAGACCTTATAGCATCTGCTGTTTTAGATAGAGATTTTTTAATAAAACCAAACATATATTTCCTTATTTACCTATTGCCAGCTTGATATCATTTTCTACAAGTTCTTCTTCTATTGAACCTATGAAATGATTTATATATTTTCCATCTTTGTAAAGTGCCATGATTGGAATAGGGTATCTGTCACCGAGTTTTAACTCATTTACAATTGTGTCGGCTAAACGACGATTTTGTTCAGAGTTAACAAGCGTGTAATTCGCATTATATGTTGTTCTAAACTCTAAAAGTTTTGAGTTTGGGAGATTGTCTTCTATGCTTACACCTATAATAATCAGGTTGTCTTTGTATTTCTCTTGAAGAGAACTAAGGTGTGTAGCCGCACCGCGACAAGGGGGACACCAAGTTGCAAAGATATCAAAAATAACAACTTTGCCTTCGGCACCTTTTAGTGCAAATCCTGAGCCATCTTTTTTAACGACATATTGCTTATTGTCAAGTCCTGTTAAGACATACTCGTTTGTTGAAATAAGATCATTAGCACTTTGTTTTTCTTCATTAGAACATCCTGTAAAAAATAGGATAGAGACCAATAAAAGTGTTGTTGTTAATTTTTTAAACATAAAAATACCTTTTTTATTGTTTTATTATTGTAAAATACGAGAAATTATAACCGAAAGTTTTTATATGCCTCTTACAAAATCAATATTTAGAGAAAATTGTCTAAAAAAAATAAAAAATTCTTCGTCTGAGAATAAATATTATCGTAATGCTATGATAAACAAGCGTCTTTTTCGTGAGTTAAAAAACATGAAAGGTGCAAAAGTGTTATTTTATTATCCGTTACCTTTTGAAGCAGATATAAGAAAAACACTTAACAAAATTCGTCAAAAATGTGATGTCTTGGTTCCATTTATGCAAGATTCAAGTTTTAAGATAGTACCATTTAGGTTACCGCTAAAGAAGAAGAAGTTTGATATACATGAAGCGGGAAATTCATTAAGAAATATAAATAAAATTGATATAGCCATAGTGCCTTCGGTTGGGGTGGATGGTAAATTACAACGAATAGGTTTTGGAAAAGGGATGTATGATCGTTTCTTTGAAAAGTTAAAAAACAAACCATACACAATTTTTATACAGCCAGAAATTTGTTTTACTAAAGAGTTTATTTGCGATGATCACGACATCGCATGTGATTTACTAATAACGCCGAAGTCTAGTAAAAGACCTAAGAAGCGCTATGTCTATTAAACAGGAATAATAATGTTAAATGAGATACTGCTGGGTGGCTCCATTGCCACGGTAAGTGGGCTTGTTGGCTTTTTCATCTCTAAAAAAATTACTTATGCTAATTTTGATGTTTATGTAGATAAAGCAAAAGCAAAAGCAAGTGCCATTGAAAATGAGGCTCAATTGCTTTTGCACAAATCAAATGTTAAAGCTCAAGATATAGAGCGTGAAGCTATTAAATATTATGAGAGTGCAAAAGACAGAGCAAAGGCAGATTTGCATCAGAGAGAAGATGATGTAATACGAAAAGAGCAGAGTTTTATACGTTATAAACAGACAGAAGAAAAAAGACTTCGTGATGAAGCCAGAGCTTTTGATGTAAGAAGAATAGACTTAGAGAGAAATGAGAAATCATTGGCTTCTTTGAAGAAAAAGTATGAACAAAAAATAGATGAGGCAGTGCACACTATTGAACATAGTGCGGGAATGACTCAGGATGAAGCGAAAAAAGTTTTACTTGAAAACATAGAAGAAAAAGCACGCGGAGATATAGCTCATATAGTCAGACGTTATGAGAATGAAGCAAAAGATGAAGGCAAGAAAAAAGCAAATTACATTTTAGCTCAGGCTACAAGCAGGTTTGCAGGTGAGTTTGCATCTGAGAGACTTACAAACTTGGTGCATCTAGAAGATGATGAACTAAAGGGTAGAATCATCGGTAAAGAGGGTAGAAATATTAAAGCCCTAGAGACTTTGATGGGTGTTGATATTATCATTGACGATACTCCAAATGCCATATTGGTAAGCAGTTTTAATCTTTATCGCCGTGCTATTGCAACTAAGACTTTGCAGCTTCTCATAGAAGACGGCAGAATACAACCTGCTAGAATCGAAGAAATATTTGAAAAAGTATCAGAAGAGTTTGAAGACGGCATCTTGAGTGAGGGTGAAGAACTTATCGCAGATATGGATGTCGGTGTAATGCATCCTGAACTTGTAAAACTGATTGGTAAACTGAGATATCGTGCAAGTTACGGTCAAAATGCTTTGGCACATACTCTCGAAGTTGCACATCTAGCCGGAATAATGGCGGCTGAGATGGGTGGAGATCCAAGGCTTGCTAAGAGAGCCGGACTGCTTCATGATATTGGAAAAGCTCTTACTCACGACCATGACGGAAACCATGTAGATTTGGGGGCTGACCTGTGTAATCGTTATAATGAGCACAGTGTTGTTATAAATGCTATATATGCCCATCATGGACATGAAGAGATAAACTCTATAGAGTGCGGGGCAGTTTGTGCGGCAGATGCATTATCTGCTGCAAGACCTGGAGCCAGAAGAGAAGTTTTAGAGAGTTTTCTAAAAAGAGTGACTCAGATAGAAGAGATAGCTTCTGAGCATTCAGGCGTAAGACAGGCTTATGCAATAAATGCCGGTAGGGAAGTAAGAGTAATCGTAAACGCTACTTTGGTCAATGACGATGAGTCTATTTTGATGTCAAGAGAGATAGCAAAAGAGATAGAAGAAAAAGTACAATATCCCGGTGAGATAAAGGTAAATGTTATAAGAGAGAGCAGGGCTGTGGAGTATGCTAAGTAGCTAAAATTTCATAAGCTACATTAGTATTTTTGAGCTCTTTTACAAAAGCTTCAAAATGTTTTTTTACCTCTTGTTCATCGTAACCGCTAAGTGAGAGCTCAACGTTTGCTTTACCATCTTTAAAGATTGGCAAAGATGAAAGCTCAATATGTGAAGGCAAGAGCTTCATCTGAGTTATTAGAGTTTCTTCGCTTGTTTGAGCTAGAAGTGTGTATCTAAATTTTTCTATACGGTCTGAGCAAAGAGATTTAATAACGTCTTTTATCATAGGATGTGCCATCACAGGAAAGCCCGGAACAAAAAAGAACCTGTTTTGTAAACTAAATCCTGACATATTGTTCACGGGATTAAAAAGCAGTTCTGAACCCTGTGGAATCTCAGACATATGGATTCTATGAGGAAATGCTTTATCACCGAATCTCTCTATAATGTCTTGTTCAAATACTTTATGACGAACTACAGCTTTGCCCGTAAATATTTCAGCTGCAATCTCACGGGTAAGATCATCGGGAGTAGCGCCTATTCCTCCAAATGAAAAAAGTATGGAGTCTTTATCCTTTTTAACAAGTTCAAAACATCTTTTGATAAGCTCTACATCATCTTTTACAATAAAAGAAGCAAAAAGTTCACGTCCGTATTTTTGCAGTTCATCACGGACAAATCTGAAATGTTTGTCCTCTCTTCTGGCATTTAGAATTTCTGTTCCTATGATTAAAGCATAAAAATTCATCAGTATGCATCTTCCATTTCATTGATTTCAGAATCATCGTAAGGGTCCATATGAATAAGCACATGAACAACTTTATCTTCAAAGAGTGCTTTGATTCTCGCTTCTATTTTATCAGATATCAGGTGAGCATCATATAGTGAGATGCTGACGTTAAAAACTGCGTGAACAGATATAAAGACATGTGAGCCTGATTCTCTCGTTTGGAGGTAGTGATAAGCACTGATTGAGTTTTCTTCTTCTAAAATGATTTGAATCTTTTGAATCTCTTCTTCAGGAAGTGCAACATCCAAAAGCATCAAAATTCCTTCTTTGATTATAGGAAGAGCAGAGTAAATCATATAAATTGCTATACCAACACCTAAAACAGGGTCGATCAGCTGCTCTCCTGTCATAGATACAAGTGCCAAAGCTACGAGTACTGCACCATTTGAGAAGAGGTCGGTCTTATAGTGAAGAGCATCTGCTTTTATAACCATATTTTTTGTTTTTTTAGCAACATAGTTTAGAAACATTACAAGAAAAAGAGTTATTACAAGTGAAGCAGACATGACCCAGATACTGCTTTGCATAAAATCTATTTCTCTTGGGTGAGCTATTTTAACAAGTGCTTCATAGAGTATAAAAAGTGCAGATATAGAGATGACAGTGCCCTCTACCACAGCAGCCATAGGTTCTATTTTGCTGCGTCCATAGTTAAATTTTTCGTCCGGATTTTTCTCGGCGGTATTTAGTGCAAAGTAGTTAAACATCGATACCGTCAGGTCTAAAAAACTATCAATAGCAGATGCAAGGACTGCAATAGAACCGCTTAAAATACCTACAGTCATCTTCATAAGTACAAGTAAGCCTGCAACAGATGTTGATACAACCGTTGCTTTTTTTTCTAAGCGCATTCAAATATCCTCTAATTATATTTAGATACAATTATAATTAAATTTACATAGATAAAGAATAAAATGAACTTAGAAGATTTAAGAAAAGATAGACAAAAGTGGATGACTTGGAAAAATATCAAGCCGATTCGTGATGCATTGGATTCTATTGATGATGGTGATTTTGAAGTAAAACTTGGCGATGTCGTCAAAATCAGCGGTAAGTCTGTAAAAAACATAGAAAAAGTCGCAAGATTAATGATGCCTTGGAGAAAAGGACCCTTTGAGATTTTTGATTGCTATATTGACTCAGAATGGAAAAGTAATATCAAATATAATCTTTTGAGAAAACATTTTAGTTTAAAAGATAAGAGAGTAGCCGATATAGGATGTAACAATGGTTACTATCTCTTTCGGATGCAAGAAGATGCACCAAAATCTTTAGTCGGTTTTGATCCATCACCTCTGTATAAGACACAGTTCGATTTTATAAATCATTTCGTTAAAAGTGATATAGTGTATGAACTTTTAGGTGTAGAGCATCTGGAGTTTTATGAAGAAAAATTTGACATTATATTTTGTTTGGGAGTACTTTATCACAGAAGTGATCCTGTCGCAATGTTAAAACAGTTATTTCGTGGATTGGACAAACAGGGTGAAGTTGTCCTTGATACGTTTTATATAGACGGAGAAGATGAAATGGCACTGTGCCCCGAGTCGTCTTACTCAAAAATACCGAATATATATTTTGTTCCGACAATACCGGCACTGAAAAACTGGTGTCTTAGAGCCGGTTTTAGCAGTTTTGAAGTTTTAGAGACTTCAACTACAGATGCAGATGAGCAGAGAAAGACTTCTTGGATAGAAGGGCAGTCTTTAGAAGATTTTTTAGATCCAAATGACAGCTCAAAGACGGTAGAAGGATACCCGGCACCAAAAAGAGTATATGTTAAACTTATAAAGGATAAATCGTGAGTACGGATAAAGAACTAAAAGACGAAGAATTAGAACTTGATGATTATAGAGAAGATGAAGAGAATGCCGAAATTTTATCAACACATGAAAATATAAATCGTGATTTATGCGGTGAAATTTTAAAATTGGAAAAAGGCTATGTCGAGCTAAGACTTACAACAAACTCTGAAATGGTTGTTGATGATCAGGGGCTTATTCACGGTGGATTTATTTTTAGTGCTGCAGATTATGCTGCAATGGCTGCCGTAAATGAAAAAAATGTAGTCTTGGTTGGAAGTGATTGCCAATTCCTGTCTCCTGTAAAGTTTGGAGATGAAGTTAATTTTGTAGCAAGAGTCAGACACAAAGAAGGCAGAAAAAGAAATGTGCATGTAGAGGGATATGTGCTGGATATAAAAGTTTTTGAAGGCGAGTTTAAAACGGTTATAACTGAAAGACATGTTTTAAAGTTGAAACTGTTAGATGATGTAGAATAAGAGGGGATATAACCTCTTATCTATCTTTTCGCAGTCAATAAAAAAATATCAAAATCTCTGTGCGGTTTATTTATCGTGTATATTGTCTGAAAATCTATTTTAGTAAAACCTGAATCCGATACAATTTTGCATAATTCTTCTTTGTCAAATCCAAAATGAAAAACACCAGTGTTGTCTGAATGAAAACTGCCGTCTTCACTTTGTAAATCTGCTATGGCTATAAAACCGTTATCTTTTACATTTTTGTATATTGTTTCAAAAAAAGCTTTTAAATTCTCAACGTGATGAAGAGTCATAGAGCTGACAAGACCGTCAAAGCTTTTTTCTAACGGTGAGCTTATAATGTCCTGATGATAAGTATCAATACTAAGCTCGGGAGTATTTTTAGTTTTTAACTTTTCAAGCATACTAAGAGATGTATCCACCCCGTAAACTTTTTTTACTTTCTTTGCTATATCAAAACCTAAAAGTCCTGTACCGACTCCAAAATCAAGAATCTCCATATCTTTTGTAAGTTCTATCTTTTCGTTAATGGAATCTGCTATTTTTTTAGCACTGTCAACTCTAATACTGCCTTGGTCCCAGACTTTTGACTTTTCTTCAAAATGATCTTGCATTATAGGTTTCCTATCCAGTAATCTGCATATTGTTGTTCTTGTTTTATAGTTGTTGTCCCACCGTGACCGGGATAGACAGTTTTGTCATAGTCGAGCTTTTTAAACTTCTCCAAAGAGTTTTTCATATCTTGCGGTGATGAGTATGGAAAGTCTGTTCTGCCTATTGAGCGCTCAAAGATAAAGTCTCCGCTAAACATCGCATCTCCAATCTCTATAGTGGAACATCCCGGACAATGTCCCGGAAAATGGCGAAATTTTACCTTTACTCCGTCAAAATCAAACTCTTCATCAGGTTTTACTTTTACATCAGGAACTGACGGAGGAAGGTCTGGCATCCAACTGCTCTGTGAGAGTAATATAGCATCTCCCTCTGGAGTATATAGAGGAATATTGAGCTTCTTTTGAAGCTCTGCATTTGACCAGACGTGGTCAAAATGGCCGTGTGTATTTAAAATTGCTACCGGATTTGTAACATTTTGTTCTACCCAGGAAGTAGCATCTACTCCAGGATCTATGATAAAGTCTTTGCCATCTAAGGTTACGATGTAACAGTTTGTCTGGTAAACACCCATAGGTTGAACTTTTATCTGCATTATGCTCTCTTTTTTATTAGATTGTAACAAAACTATATAAATATTAGAACAAAATAATTACAAAAGTAATTTGTTACAAAACTTTGATATAATATTTTTTGTTAAAGATTTTTAAAGGTTTGTAAAAATATATGAGTAAATATGCGCAGATTTCAGACTATTTACAACGTTTTTTAGATGATGAAGTTCGTAAAACGGGCATAAAAAAAGTTGTAGTCGGTTTGAGTGGCGGACTTGATTCTGCAGTCGTTGCAGTGTTGGCCCATAAAACTTTTAAAGATGATTTGTTGTGTGTAAAAATGCCTTCGCAATACTCTTCACAGAGTTCACTCGATGATGCAGATGCCTTGTGCAGAGATTTTTCTATGAAATCAACAACGGCATCTATAGAACCTATGTTGCGTGCATATGAAGAGTTGAATCCTGATATGGATAATCTGAGAAAAGGAAACTTTTCTTCCCGTATGAGGATGTCTACTCTTTTTGATATCTCAGCAAGAGAAAATGCCTTGGTTTTAGGAACTAGTAATAAGAGTGAGTTGATGTTGGGGTATGGAACTTTGTATGGGGACTTATCTAGTGCCGTCAATCCCATAGGGGATTTGTACAAAAGTGAAGTTTATGAGTTGGCGGAATACCTTGGTGTTACAAGAAATATTATAGACAAAGCACCGTCTGCTGATTTATGGGACGGACAGAGTGATGAAGCTGATCTGGGTTATACATACGCACAACTAGATGAAGCTTTAAAACTATATGTTGACGATAGACTGACTAAAGAGGAAATAATTAACAGAGGTATAGATTCTGAGATGCTTGATATGATAGTTGGAAGAATCTTTCGCAATCATTTTAAGAGAAAGATGCCGGTTATTGCAAAACTTACATCAAGAACTATAAATCATGATTTTAATTATCCAAGAGATATAACCCTATAGATTGGACTTGTTCAATGAGCTTCCTGCTGAAGGAAACCAAGCGTTAGTGTAGGTGTCGGAATCAAGGTGCTCCTTGAGGGTATACTTCCGATACAGTAAGAAAACAGATGAAGGTTTTCCTTCATTTTATGAAATAAAATTAAGGATTAAAAATGAAAATACCGTTTTTTAAATATGAAAGTGGACGAGAAGAACATAGCAATGTTGCAGATGTACTTGATTCAGAAGATCTTAATCAAGTAGCTCAATTAGAAGAGGAATTTGCTTCGTATATAGGAGCTGATTATGCACTGGCAACATCTCACGGTACGTCTGCGCTTCACCTTGCAATGCTTGCACTTGACCTTAAACGCGGAGATAAAGTAGTTTGTTCGGTAAATGCTTATCCGAATGTACCAGAAGTTGTGCGTCACTTTGATGCAGAACCTGTCTTTATAGATATAGAGGCTAATACTTACAATATCAATCTGGATCTTTTAGAGGCTTTTTTAGAAGATAATCAATCAAAAAAGCTAAAAGCTGTAATTGTCACACACATAGCAGGTACTACAGTTGATTTGGAAAGACTTTACTCTATAGCTAAGATTTATGATGTAAAAATAGTCGAAGATGCATGTGAAGCTTTGGGTGCAACATACAAGGGCAATAAAATCGGGTCAACAGGTGCGGATATAACTTGTTTTGATTTCTCTCCTCACTTAAAGAAAAATGTATGTAACGGCGGTATGCTTGTAACTAATGATGATGAAATTATGGAGCGTGCAAAACTTCTTAGTAATCATGCGATAGCACGTGACGAAGATGCACTAGAATATATTTATGATGTTGTTGATATTGGAAATGATTACTCTATGGGTGAGCTGGAAGCAGCCTATATAAGAGCACAAATTACAAAACAAGATGACAATATAGCTAGACAACAAGAAATAGCGCAAATGTTCAGTGAAGCTCTTGATGGAACAAGCCATATTACTGTCCCTGATATGAGCAACGAAGAGCATCCGTTTTCTTTATATATAATCAAAGTAGATAAAAACCGTGACTCTTTTGCGTTGGATTTGAAAAAAGAGGGTATTGAGACCGGACTTCACTATATTCCGCTTCATCTTTTGACTTATTACAAATCAAAATATTCATTAAAGATAAACAACTATCCTAAAGCACTTCAAAGTTTTCAACAAGTTTTATCACTTCCGATTTATCCAAATATGGAAGATAAAGAAGTGAAGTTTATTTGTGAAAAAATCAAACAAATAGCTAAAACAAAAGTTTAAAAAATTTGAAAAGAGATTTAGTCTTTTGGATTGAGGAGTATTTTTACAATCCTACTTTAGTTCAAAAACTGCTCTCTTTTATACTTCTTCCCATTAGTTGGATATATTGCTTTGGCATGTATATCCGATTTAAAAGCAAAACCCCAGTCGACTTTGATATAGATATAGTGAGTGTCGGAAACCTCAGTGTAGGAGGAAGCGGTAAAACACCATTGGTAACCGCCCTTGCATCCGGATATGAAGACTCAGCGATAGTCCTTCGAGGATACGGTCGTAGCAGCAGCGGTCTCTATGTCGTAAAAGACAAGAATAATATTTTATGTGATGTAGGCATCAGCGGTGATGAAGCTATGATATATGCTCACAAACTTTCTCATGCCATTGTAATCGTAAGTGAAGACAGGCGTAAAGGGATACTAAAAGCTAAAGAGATGGGTGCAAAAATAGTTTTTTTAGATGATGCATACTCCAAGCATGATATCAAAAAACTTGACTTGCTTATAGATGTCAAAACCAAGAATAACAGATGCCTTCCTTCTGGGGCTTTTAGAGAGAGACTCTGGTCTTCTAAAGAGGCAATTGTACTTGAGGATAAAAAAGATTTTAAAAGAGTAGTAAAACTTAAAAATAAAAGTGATAAAATGTCACTTGTAACAGCTATAGCAAGACCATCGAGACTAGATGAATTTTTGCCGGAAGTTGTAGGTAAAAATTATTTTGAAGATCATCATCAATTTACGAAAAAAGAGTTAGAAGATATTTTAAAAAAAGAGAGCGCTGATTCACTTTTAGTGACTTATAAAGATTTTGTAAAAGTTGAATCATTCGGGCTGAGTCTTTCGTTGTTAGATTTAGATGTAGAAGTTGATAAAAAAGTTTTTAAAAGAATTGATGATTACAGGGGAAAATATTGAAAAAAAAGATTGAAACAGTAAAAACACTGCTTGATGCATTGCCGTTTATAAAAGAGTTTAGAAATGAGATAGTAGTTATCAAGTATGGTGGATCAGCTCAGACTTCGACTCAGTTAAAAGAGAAGTTTGCAGAAGATATTTTGCTCATGTATCTTGTAGGAATCAAGCCGGTAATAGTTCATGGCGGTGGCTCAAAAATTACAGAGATGCTGGATGCTCTTAACATTGATACAAAGTTTATAGATGGGCAGAGGGTTACAACCAAAGAAGTTATGCGTATAGCCGAGATGATACTAAGCGGTGAAATAAACAAAGAAATCGTTTCTCTTCTTAATTCACACGGTGCAAAAGCTATCGGCGTAAGCGGCAAAGATGCTCACTTCATCACTGCAAAAGCAAAAGATTTTGCAAAATGGGGGTTAACAGGGAATATCGACGCAGTAAAACCTGATGTAGTTGCTAAACTTATTGCCGATAAGTTTGTACCGGTTATCGCCCCTATAGCTGCTGGTGAAGAGATGGGACATCCTGGCTTTAATATAAATGCAGATTTGTGTGCATCGTACGTTGCAAAAGCTATAGGTGCAAATAAGATAATATTTTTAACAGATACACCGGGCGTTTTAAACAATGAAAAAGAACTTTTAGCTACTCTTACAAAAGATGAAGTTGAAGCTTTAAAGGCTGACGGAACTATTCACGGTGGAATGGTACCAAAGGTAGACGCATGTTTAGAAGCTATTGAGGGTGGTGTTAAAAAAGCTCATATAATAGACGGAAGACTAGAACACTCTATGCTGCTTGAACTCTTTACCTCAGAGGGTGTAGGTACACAAATAATCAAATAAGAGTTGTATTCTTTGGAATTTGTGGATTATACTTCCACTCCCAAAGAATATATTAAAGTAGGTTTGTTCCTATCATCTTTTAGTATATTGTTAATCCATTTTATTTTTTTACTGCTACCGTCTTTGCAAGTAATAATATTTGTATATTCCCAATGTTGATTACTTCCATGAAAGAGATCGGTAAATACTTTTAGCATTTCAACCAAGTCGCTCTCAGGTATAAATATCTCAAACCAGTTCTTACCGATAACTTCTGTTTTTGTGTAACCGCTTATTTTTGATGCAGTTTCATTAAAGTCTATTATTATAGCTCCGGCATCCAATGAGACGCTAAAGACATCTTGATTTATCATTATTAGTTTTTCCTGGTATTTATTTTAACACGATTATATCCTAAAATCTGTATATTGCTTGAAAGAAGAGGGACTATTGAACTATCTCAAGCAATAATTAATAAATGAATTGTATAATCACGAGATATATAAATAAAATTAAGGAATAGATTAATGTCAAAATATAGTGCACTGTTTGAAGATGAAGATGATGTATTTTTAGGTTCACCGACTAGTAAATTGATGGATATAATTTTTAATGCTAATAATGATGTTGTTAGATTTGATTTAGAGAATTTTATGAAAAGAAGAGCTGCTTTAGAACTTGTTTTAGAAGAAAAATTCGGAGAAGATTACGGCGAGATGATTGATACTTTTATGTTAGAAAACTCTTTAGATGTTGAGAGCAAAACTAAGAGTCTAAGTATTGAGCTTATGGGCGAGATAGTTTCTAAAAGTGAGTAAATAAATTGAAACTTTATTTACAGGTTTTTGTCTTTTTAGCATTATTTTTTAGTGGAGTTGTCGCAGATGAATTCAGGGATATAACGACAATCTCTCTAAAAAAGGATGAACAAAAGAAAATTCTTGTAAAATACGATTCAATTTCAAAACTTTTTAAATTTAACTGGACTTTGTACAAAAATGAAGGGCTGGTTGTTCATCGTTCATATGATAGAATAGTCGCACAGAATATATTATATTTAAGACGCAAGAATCAAAGTTTTAGGCTTGAACTAAGGCCTAGAGGGGCTGATTTTTACGCTGCACCTTATGTGCTGGTTAAATTTAAAGAGTTTAAATATGAGACGAATGAAGCAGTTTTTGAACTGTTTTTGTCAGATAAAAGTATGGAAATAAGTTTAAAAGATTTGAAGAACGATTAAAGAGGTGTTGATGCAAAGAGTTGAGAGTGAAATAGCAAGATTAATAAAAGAAGTTGATTATGACGAAGTAACCCGTCTTTTTAATATGCTCTCAGGCGGTAAAAGACTTAGAGCAAAATTGATTTTAAAGATTGCTCCCGAGCATGAAAAAGCTCCACTGCTAGCTGCTATAGTTGAACTTATACATGGAGCAAGCCTTCTCCATGACGATGTAATAGATGAAGCTGTTACAAGAAGAGGAGTCGCATCTGTAAATGCGACAGACGGCAGTAAAACGGCTGTAATGCTAGGAGATATTTTGTATTCAAAAGCATTTACAGAACTTGTAGAATTTGACAAAGATATTGCAAAAGTCATTGCCTCTTCCGTAACGGCACTCTCAAAAGGCGAGATGCAAGATGTCAAGATGTCAGATGAGTTTAATGAAGATGAAGATAAATATCTTGATATGCTCTACCTTAAAACCGCGACTCTCATTGAAGCTGCAGCTTATGCATCCGCACTTCTGGCAGGAAAAGATGCCCAGATGTATGGAGTTTACGGAAAAAATCTTGGCTTGTCATTTCAAATTATTGATGATATCCTGGATATTACGGCCGATTCGGCTACTCTTGGAAAACCGGCTATGAATGACTTTGTAGAAGGTAAATGTACTCTCCCATATATCTATCTCTATAAAGAATTGAATGAGCAAGACAAACAGAGACTCAAAAGCTCACATGCAAAGAGCATAGATGAAGATGAAGTTCTGTGGATAAAACAAAAAATGCAAGAACACAAATCTGTAGAAAACTCATTTGAACTGGCGAAAAAACTCTCAAACGAAGCAATGTCGGCTGTAAAAGATGATAAAGAACTAATTGAAATATTACAAACAATGATTAAAAGAAGTTACTAATGCACTATTTAAATATAAGCTTTTCACACAAAAACTCCACTCTTGAGATAAGAGAAAAACTTTCTTATCCTGATGATGAACATGTTAGCGGATGTCTGACAAAACTAAACTCTTCAGATGCTATAAATGAAACAATACTTATCTCTACATGTAACAGAATGGAAATCTTTTGCAGCTGTAGCGATATAGTCGAGGCGACACAGCATATATTTGAGATGCTTACAGACCGCGCAGGAATTTCTATTGAAGAGTTAGAAGGTCGTGCAGATGTATTTGATGACAGTAGTGCTATTCATCACCTTTTTACGGTTGCATCATCACTTGACTCTATGGTTATCGGTGAGACACAGATTGCAGGACAACTTAAAGACGCATTCAGATTTTCATATGATAAGGGTCATTGCGGACAAAAACTTGCGCGTGCTATGCATAACGCTTTTAAATGCGCTGCAAAAGTTAGAAATGCAACAGATATCTCTTCAAAACCCGTTTCTATTGCGAGTGTCGCAGTTGCTAAACTTAAGTCTGTTTTGGAGAGTGTTGAAGGTAAAAAAGCTTTGATAATCGGGACAGGAGAGATGTCTGAGATAACAGCAAAGCATATGGTCTCAAACGGTGCTGATGTCTATATAATGAACAGGACAAAAGACAAAGCATTTACTCTTGCAGAGGAGTGTGGAGCAAAAGTTTTAGACTTTGACCAACTGCCTCATATTGTAAATGAGTTTGAAATTTTATTTACCGCGACATCATCCCCTGTTCCTATAATCACAGATGAGATTATAAGATCATGTGATTTTGATAGATACTGGTTTGACTTGGCTATGCCAAGAGATATCTCTTATCATAAGGGCGAGCGCATCAACCTTTATCAAATTGATGATTTAAAAACAATTGTGGATGAAAATAAAGGTCTTAGAGAAGATGAAGCAAGAAAAGCTCACACAATCATAGGACGAAGCACTGTAGAGTTTTTTGAGTGGTTAGATACTCTAAATATAGAACCGATGATAAAAGAGATATACTCAAAAGCTTTTGAAGCTGCAAAAATTGAAAGTGATAGAGTTATAAAAAACGGATACATACCCAAAAAGTATGAAGAACAGATTCGCAAAATGAGTGAGCAGGTTATAAAACGTTTTTTACATGACATGACTACAAAGATGAGAAGTGTATCTGAAGAATCAAAATCAGATATGATAACGGGAGCACTACAGTTTTTGATAAAAAATGAGAATGTAGCAATGCCGGATAAATATAAATGCGAACATGCCTTAGAAGTGGCAAAAAAGGGAAGTAAATGAGAAGAAGTAGATCGTTTATACCAACAAGTAAAGAAGCTCCATCGGATGCAACACTGCCAAGTCATCAGTTTTTAATACGAGGCGGTTTTATAAATAGTCAAGGTGCAGGACTTTACAATTTTATGCCTTTGGGAAAAATTGTACTAGATAAGATTAGAACTATTGTTAAAGAAGAGTTGGATGAAGCTGGTTGTAGTGAAGTACAACTCAGTTTTGTGACACCTATCGGTCTATGGGATAGAAGCGGTCGTTCTGAGACTATGGGAAAAGAGATGCTTCGCATCCGAGACAGACATACTAATGAGTTTGTCTTAAGTCCTACAAATGAAGAAGCTATGGTAGAGCTAGTTAAAAATAGAGTGAATAGCTATAAAGACTTGCCAGTTAATCTATATCAGATAAATACTAAATTTCGTGATGAAGCTAGGCCTAGATACGGACTTTTACGCGGTCGTGAGTTTTTGATGAAAGACGGGTACTCTTTTCACTCTTGTACAGAGGATATGGTAAGAGAATTTAATTTAATGGAAGAGACTTATAAAAAGATTTTCACTAGACTTGGACTTGACTTTAGAGTAGTTGAAGCTGACAGTGGAGCCATTGGGGGAACAGGTAGTAAAGAGTTTCATGTTTTAGCAAACAGCGGTGAAGACACTCTTGTTGTGTGCGAAGAGTGTGACTATGGTGCTAATGTTGAGACAATCTTTGATGAAGAACAAGTGGATGCTTACAATGAGAAATCTTATGAAGAGTTGAGAGAATTAAAAATAGATAAAAAATGTTCTTGCGGTGCTGATCTTCACTTTAAAAAGGGTATTGAAGTCGGGCATATTTTTCAATTAGGAACTAAATATTCTGCCGCTTTGGAAGCAAACTTTAATGATGAAAATGGAAAACCGAGACCATTTGAAATGGCAACGTTCGGTATCGGTGTGAGCAGGCTCGTTGCAGCTGTAATAGAGCAAAATCATGATAAAGACGGCTGTATCTGGACAAAAGAGACAGCACCGTATCTGGTTAATATCATTCTCTCGAACATAAAAGATGAAGAGCAGGTAACTTTAGCAGAGGAACTTTATTTGAAATTTTTGGGTGAAGATATTGAAGTTATGTTCGATGACAGAAAAGACAGATTTGGCTTTAAAATGAAAGACGCGGAACTAATCGGTTATCCATACACTGTTATTATAGGAAAAGAGCTTGCAAACGGACTTGTCCAGATTTATGACAGAAAGACAAAAGAGAAAACCTCAGTTAAAGCGGGTGATATTTTTGGCAAAGTTATGGAACTGATATAAAATGATCTATTTTATAATATATCTGTTGCTGGAAGTTCTTGTATCCGTAAATATCTCATCTTCTATAGGTGGATTAGCAACATTTTTTGAAATACTCCTCAGTGCTTTTGTCGGCATATCTATTTTAATGAATTTTAGAACAACCCTTCTTCATAATATTACGGCAGTTTCTTATCATGCTATTGATCTCAATGAGTTTCAAAAGTTAAATCTTTTTACTATTATTGGCGCCATTTTACTTATAATCCCCGGTTTTTTGACAGATATAATAGGCATTCTGATGCAGTTTAGTGTTTTTACGAGCATGCTGGTTAACCGTTATAATGTAAAATCAAATATTCATAAAACAGATTATCGAGAAGAAAATAATCAAAAAAATATACAAAAGGATTCAGATGTCATTGATGTTGAAATTATTAGCGACAGCTCTACTACTAAGTAGCCTACTTGAAGCGACTACTACAGAAGCCGCTGTAGAAAAGTTTTTAGAAAAATCATTTTCTGAAAATCCAAAGATAACTAAGTTAAATGTGAAAGTTGAGCAGACAATTGCACTAGAAAAAGTTAAAGGTTGGAATGGCTACATAGTAAGTGTAAAAGCTACGGTTAAGGCCAAGAAAGGAAGCCGTGAGGTTAAACAAAAGTTGATTTGGTTCTCAAATGGAGAAACGATGTCACCGGACCTTATAGATATTGAAACGGGAGTCTCTTTCAAAGAGTCGGTTTCTCCGTCATTTGAACTAAAATATTATAAGAAAGAGAACCTGATTTATGGAAATGCAGATGCAAAGCATAGAGTAGCTATCTTTTCAGATCCACTTTGCCCGTTTTGCAGAAACTTTGTTCCAAAAGCTATAGAGACTATGAAAAAAGACCCGAAAAACTTTGCTATATACTATTATCATTATCCTCTTCCTTCTCTTCATCCGGCAGCGGTAGACCTTGTTAAAGCGGCAGTTGCAGCTGAACTTCAAGGTAAAAAAGACGTTATATTAAATCTATATAAAGTAAAAGTCGATCCAAGAGAAAAAGATGTCGAAAAAATACTTTCGGCATTTAATAAAATTATGAAAACGAATATTACACGTTTAGATTTAGAATCAAAAACCGTCTTGGAATATATAAAAAATGATTTAGAGATAGCAGAAGCATTGATGGTGAATGGAACTCCGACACTGTTTTTTGATGATAAATTAGATAAAACAAAAAAGAAATACGAAAAGGCTAACTAGAGAATGGAAAAATTAGTAATAGCAACAAGAGTCTCTGATTTAGCATTGTGGCAGGCATATCATATTAAAGATAGAGTAGAAGCGGCATATCCTGAGATCAGAGTTGAGTTAAACAAGATTGTAAGCAACGGGGACAAGGTTTTAGATAAACCATTGGCCTTGATTGGCGGTAAAGGTCATTTTACAAAAGAGCTTGAAGACGAAATGTTAGCTGGAAATGCCGACTTGGCAGTTCATAGCTTAAAAGATGTTCCTACATATATTCCTGAGGGTTTAGAGTTAGTAGCCGTAACCCAACGACAAGACCAAAGTGATGTGTTCTTGTCTCATAAATATGTGAGTCTTGAAGAGTTACCACAAGGTGCAGTTGTAGGTACTACAAGTTTAAGAAGAAGAATGCAGCTTTTAAAGAAGCGACCTGACTTAAAAGTTAAAGATTTAAGAGGCAATGTAAACACAAGACTCAGAAAGCTTGCAGAAGGTCAATATGACGCGATTATACTGGCATTTATCGGTCTAAGCAGACTAGATTTACTTAAAGATATCCCATATACTCAAAAGTTATCACTTGATATGATGATACCTCCGATGGGACAGGCTGCTCTTGGCATAGAGATAGTTACAGGTAATGATAAAGTAAGAGAGATAGCCGAGAGTTTAAAAGATGAAAAAACATTTATCTGTACTCAGATTGAGAGAGATTTTATCTCCAAAATTGGAGCAGGATGTTCAGCACCTGTAGCTTGTAATGCAGTTATAGATAATGATATTGTTACCTTTAGAACTATGATAGGTTTTCCTGATGGAACAAATGTGATGCAAGAAAAAATAGTTAAAGAAATTGCTCAAAGTGATAGTCTTGGATTTGAGATGGCCGAACTTATGATAAATAACGGTGCCTTAGAACTATTAAGAAAAGCGGAAGATTCAGCATTTAAAGAAGAGATGCCACAAAGATTATAATAATTGCACGCACTTGAAAAATAATGGAAGATAAATAAATATGAAAAAAACTATAGATTTACTAAAAAAAAATGATGAACTTAGGGTTATTGATGATGAACTAGATGTATATCTTGAAATTCCTCATCTTGCATACGCAGAAATAAAGAAAAAAAATGGCGGTAAGGCAATCCTTTTTACAAATGTAGTAGATAAAAAGAATGCTCAAAAATTTGATGAACCTGTGCTTATGAATGTATTTGGCTCATATAAACGTTGTGAGCTTCTTTTTGGTCGTACGATAGAATCAGTTGCTGATGAGATTACTAAACTTCTCCATATGAAGCCTCCTGCAGGTTTTATGGATAAAATATCAATGGCTAGTGAACTGTTTGCACTCAAAAATATCTTTCCAAAACGCTTAAAAGGAAGTGGTGCTTGTCAGGAGATTATATATTTAAATGAAGATATAGATCTCTCAAAACTACCGGTTTTAACTACTTGGGAACAAGACGGCGGTCCATTTATTACCATGGGACAGGTTTATACCCAGAGTTTAGATGGGGAGATGGTAAATCTTGGGATGTACAGACTTCAAGTCTATGACAAAGATCATTTAGGTATGCATTGGCAGATTCATAAAGATTCTTCACACTTTTTTGACCAATACCAAAAAGCAGGCAAGAAGATGCCGGTTAGTGTTGCTATAGGTGGTAATCCTTTATATACTTGGTGTGCCACCGCTCCACTTCCTTATGGAGTAAATGAACTTTTAATGTATGGACTTATCAAAAAACAGCCCGCAAAACTGGTCAAGTCATTAACAACTCCACTATACATTCCTGCTGATGTCGATTATGTGATTGAAGGTTGGGTAGACCCGGAGGAGATGAGAATAGAAGGGCCTTTTGGTGATCATACAGGTTATTATACGCTTGAAGAACCATATCCTGTAATGCAAGTTAGTGCTATAACTACTAGAAAAAATCCTACATTCTTAGCTACCGTTGTCGGTAAACCGCCTTTAGAAGACAAGTATATGGGTTGGGCGACAGGTAAGATTTTCTTTCCACTATTAAAGACTACCGTTCCTGATTTAATTGATTATCATATGCCTGAAAATGCAGGTTTTCATAACCTTATATTAGCAAAGATGCAACCACACTATAAAGGACATGCAAAACAATTCATGCATGCTTTTTGGGGTGCAGGACAGATGAGTTTTGTAAAGCATGCAATTTTCTTGGATGAAAATGCTCCTAAACTTGATAATTATGAAGCACTTACTTCTTATGTGTTAGACAGATTCGCTCCAAAATCTCTTTTTATATCTGAAGGTATTTTAGATGCACTTGATCACTCTTCACCGGAAAGCCTTGTCGGTGGTAAATTAGGAATTGATGCTACGGCAGCTTACAAGGTGGAAGCTCCTCAGCTTTTAGGTGATGAAGAACTGCTTCAGAGAATTCAGGAACTGATTCCGGAAGCAACTGGTGTGCATCAGTATATGAGACGAACTAAAAATCCTGTTACTGTGATCAGTGTTAATAAGAGTAAAAATGCCAAAGAGTATTTTGATGTACTTGTTGATTTGAGCACAAATA
Source organism: Sulfurimonas sp. (assembly GCF_041563495.1). Classification (GTDB taxonomy): domain Bacteria; phylum Campylobacterota; class Campylobacteria; order Campylobacterales; family Sulfurimonadaceae; genus Sulfurimonas. The sequence continues at coordinate 25,477 of NZ_JBFFMZ010000008.1, read as the reverse complement.
TTAGAATAGTTATATTTGTAGATGACCACAAAAATGACATAATGAACCCATATATGTTAATCTGGCGTGTTACAAACAATATGGATGCACAAAGAGATGTATTTATATCAGGTTTAATGGTCGGAGTTGACGGTACAAACAAGACTGCTTTAGATGGTTTCACTCGAGAATGGCCGGATGATGTAGACTGTACTAAAGAAGTAGTAGATGAGTTAAAGAAAAAAGGTTTATGGGACCTGGATGAGAAGTTATATGAAGAGTTTCAATTATAACTGATTTCATTACATAATTGTGATTTTAATTATTTATAAGGTTAATATAATATTTTCTAATGTACTATGGGAGATAATTATTTTGAGGTTTATTAATGAATAAAATTTTTCTTTTGTTTATTGCTTTTTTTATCTTAAGCATATCTTCTTTGGACGCCGCCGTCTATAAAGGTCAGAAGATTTTTGTAAAAAAATGTGTTAAATGTCATGATGAAGGACAAGCATTTATTGCAAAGAAAAAAATTAGACAATGGAATAAAATAATGAAACAAAAGGGTAAGCCTTTAGCTGATTTGCATCTAAGAAGCTCCAAAGCTGAAAATTCATGGAACTATTTTGAAAGTAAAAAATACTATAGAGACTCAAAACATCTTAAGCAGTTTTTAGTTGAATATGCTAAAGACAGCGGTAATGTACCGGCTTGTAATTAATCCGTAAACTCCTCTTTAAACAACTTTAGATAAAATACCAAACTTTTTACAATCGGAGATATTTTTATGGATAAAATGTGGTCAGGTCGCTTTTCAGCGAGTGCTTCAAGTTTATTAGATGAGTTTAACGCTTCAATCATGTATGACAGAAAATTATACAAAGAAGATATTGAAGGTTCTTTAGCTCATGCTGCAATGCTTGCAAAACAAGAGATTTTAACCAATGAAGAACTTCGTCAAATCACTGAGGGCTTAAACCAGGTCTTGACTGAGATTGAATCAGGCGAATTTGTATGGAATATTCATGATGAAGATCTGCATATGGGTATTGAAAAACGTCTGACTGCTATTATTGGCGATGCAGGTAAAAAACTACATACTGCCAGAAGCAGAAATGATCAAGTTGCTGTTGATTTTCGCCGCTGGGTTTTAAAAAGAAACCTTGATATAGTAGATGCTCTTAAGCTTTTAATGAAAGAGATTTTAGTTGTAGCCGAGCAACATACAGAGACTTTAATACCGGGTATGACACACCTTCAACATGCACAACCGACTAACTTCGGTTTTCATTTAGCTGCTTATCTTTCTATGTTTAAACGGGATATTGCCAGATTTGAAGACTCATATAAAAGAAATAATATCTCTCCTCTTGGCTGTGCCGCATTGGCTGGAACTCCACATAATATTGACAGAGATATGAGTGCAGAGATCCTTGGTTTTGACAGTGTCAGTGTTAACTGTTTGGATACTGTAAGTGACAGAGACTTCGCTTTAGAGATTTTGTTTAATATTTCAACTATGATGATGCATATTTCAAGACTTAGTGAAGAGCTTGTTATGTGGTCAAGTTATGAGTTTGGCTTTGTAGAACTAAGTGATGAATACTCTACAGGTTCATCAATCATGCCTCAAAAGAAAAACCCTGATGTACCGGAACTTCTTCGTGGTAAAACAGGTCGTGTTTATGGCTCATTGATGGGACTCTTAACTGTTATGAAAGGTCTTCCATTAGCATATAACAAAGATACTCAAGAAGATAAAGAGGGTGTTTTTGATGCAGTAGAGACTGCACAAATATCTTTGGAGATTTTAAAAGAAGCTATCAAGACCATGGAAGTTAAAGCTCACAATATGCGTGCTGCTTGTTCAGTCGGACACCTTGCTGCCACCGATTTAGCTGATTATTTGGTTGAGAAATGCGGTATCCCATTTAGAGAGGCTCATTTCATCACAGGTCATGCAGTTGCTAAGAGTGAAGAGTTGAAAATTGATCTAAGTGATATGGAATTTAAATATCTAAAAGAGATTGATCCAAGAATAAAAGAAGACGTATTAGAATTCTTAGTTCTGAAAAATTCAATGAATGCCAGAAAATCAGCAGGCGGTACTGCAACTGTTAGAACAAAAGAGCAGTTGGAAGAATTTAAAACTTTTTTAGAAGGCTAAATAGATGAAAGTAAGTGTTTCTCATCAAGAAGGTATGAAATTTGAAGCTAAAACTTCAAAAAGCAGTTTTATAATTGATTGTCCAGTTATCTCTCCAATTGAGTATTTTTTAGCAGGTATTATTACATGCAGTGCAACAGATATAGTTTTGATTCCAAAAAATCAAGATAAAACTGTTACGGATTTAGTTGTAGACGGTGAAGTCGCAAGAAATGAATCTCACCCGTGCAAGTTTAATACTTTGCATCTGACATACAGTTTTAATTCAGACGGTGATGATACGATGGCAGCTCGCTGGGTTATGGCATCTCTTGAGACTTACTGCTCGACTATAAATACTATTCGTGATTCCACGGCTATCTCTTACTCTATTACGCATAACGGTAAGCTTATTCGTGAAAATGAGAAGATGATCTCAGGCGGAGGCTCAAACATAGATATGGGTGAGATAGAAAGCTGCCCGTCTTAATCTAATAATTTTACTCTCTATGTTCCAAAAATTACTTTGGAACATATTCTTCGATTAACTTCCATAAAGTCTATAGTATGCACCCATTCTTTTAGAAACTTTTGTCAAATAATGTTTGGGTTCATCATATCTTAAATCTCTCAGTAGCTTGTTGTACACCTCTTTGGGTGATTTTGTATTTATCATAGGGGCTGCATTTTTCATATTGTAATTTCTAGTAAAAGCCCATGCAATATTCCCGGCTCCGGTATTATATGCCGCTATCGTGCAGTAGAGTCTGCTGTCTAAATTTTTAACATCTTTTAGATACTTGTAATAGAGTATATGCAGATAAGCAGTTCCCATCTTTATGTTGTTGGCACTGTTGTATAGATAATTACCAGAAACCAGCTTTTTCTTTTTGTATAGATACATATATGTGTCCATTCCGGCTGTTCTTGGAACTATCTGCATTAATCCATAAGCCGGGATATGAGACCTTGCTCTTGGATTAAAACTACTCTCAGTGTGCATTACCGCAAATACAAGTGCCATTGGAAGTCGTTGTTTCTCAGCATTCTTTTTTACTTCGTTATAGTAAATCTTGGATCTTTTAATCATAGTGTCTTTTGGCAGGGCAACGTTTAGTGAATAGATTTTTTTGTGTTTTACTTTTGTAGAATCTTCTGCTTTTATATTTTCTAATGATACATACTTGTCAACATATGCTTTTACACTCTCTTTTGTCGGTTTATCTTTAAAAACTATGGTAGACAGGATTGGTTCCGGTTCAACATTATCATCGATTACACCTTGCGGTTTTTTGATTTTTGCAAGTTTTTGTTCCAGAGGGTCTGTCTCTTGAACAGTCTTTGTATCTACGGTAACAGCTTTTGCAAGTGCTGTTTGAAGTTTTCGTTTTGCTTCTTGCGGAGATGAAGCTATAGTCTCTATAGTGATTGTCTCTTTTGAAAAATCAACATTAGTTCTGGTTTTTTTGTCTTTTGTATAAGATACCCACTCTTTTTTAGTTGATGTTTTCGGTTCATCCCAAAAAACACCAAGCTCTTTTTTGTAGGCTTTATAAGCTTTATCTTGTTCTTTCAGGTAGGTGTCAAACTCTTCTTCCTGACTCTTTTTATAGATGCCAAACTGCTTTTTTTCTTTGTTAAAGCCTTGCATCTGTTGGTTTTTAAAATCCTGAGCGCTCTGTGCTGCTAAGGTAGAAACAACACATGCGACAATCAGTATATATTTATGCATTTTTAAAAATGACCTTGAGGATCAGCATCACTGAAGTGCCCCCATTTCAGTTTTGCACCGCCAAGTACGTGAAAGTGTAAATGTTTAACTTCCTGACCGCCGTTGTCTCCGATATTTGTGATTACTCTATAGCCGCTATTTTCTATTTTTACTTCCTGTGCTATCTTTTGAATAAACTCTGTCATATTTGCCATCATATCACTGCTGACTTCATTAAAACTATCAATATGCACTTTTGGTATTGCTAATATATGGACCGGAGCCTTTGGATTGATATCATGAAATGCAATAAAATTATCATCTTCTAGAATAATATTTGAGGGTATCTCTTTGTTTACGATTTTACAAAATAAACACATTTTTTTTCCTTTTGTATTGTGGTTAATGGGTAAATTATAACACATAAATTGATAAATGAAGCTATATATAAATTATATTTGACTATAATCTATTTTAAAATTTAAGAGGGTGAAGCCCTGTAATTATGGAGACTCTATTGAAAGAGTGGTATAACAAAATAAAAGAAGCGCAGAGTGTTGAAAGTCTCGAAGAGATTCGCATTTGTGTGTTTGGAAAAAAAGGTGTTCTTGCAGCAGAATTTGCGAAGATGAAGACAGCGCCTGATGAAGAAAAATCAAAGATTGCCAAAGATTTAAATACTCACAAAAATTCACTTATGAATGAGATGACTGCAAGAAAAGTAATTTTGCAGACACAAGAATTAAAAGAGGCAATGAAAGCTGAAGCCATAGATGTGTCTATGTTCAGCACAAGTTCTGAAGCCGGTGCCCTGCATCCTGTAATGGAGACAATGGACAGAATTGTCGAGTATTTTTCTTCAATGAACTTTGCCGTTAAAACAGGTGATATGGTAGAAGATGATTTTAACAATTTTGAAGCGCTAAATCTGCCTAAATACCATCCTGCAAGAGATATGCAGGATACTTTTTACTTTAAAGATGAAATGCTTTTAAGAACACATACGTCCCCGGTTCAGATTAGAACTATGATGAGCCATAAGCCTCCTATTCGCATGATAGCTCCTGGTGCTGTATTTCGCCGTGACTATGACCTTACTCATACTCCGATGTTTCATCAGGTTGAAGGACTTTTAGTCGATGATGAAGGAACGGTTTCTTTTGCAAACTTGAAGTATATATTAGAAGATTTTTTAAAGTATATGTTTGGTGATGTAGATGTACGTTTCCGTCCATCTTTTTTCCCGTTTACTGAACCGTCGGCAGAAGTAGATATATCTTGTGTGTTTTGTAAAGGTGAAGGCTGTAGAGTATGTTCTAAAACTGGCTGGCTGGAAGTTTTAGGATGCGGAATTGTAGATCCAAATGTTTTTGAGGCAGTCAATTATAAAGATGTCAGCGGATATGCTTTTGGTTTAGGAGTTGAGAGATTTGCGATGTTAATTCATCATATTGGAGATCTTCGTTCACTGTTCGAGGGAGATATTAAGTTGCTGGAGCAGTTTCAATGATAGTTACAAGAAGTTGGTTAAATGAGTGGATTGACCTAAGCGGAATCTCTACAGAGGACTTAGCAAAAACATTTAATGCAATAGGTTTGGAAGTCGACCGTACACATAGTTATGAGATTCCTAAAAAAATAATTGTAGGTAAAGTTTTAGAGTGCGAAAAACATCCTGATGCAGATAAGTTGAACGTTTGTAAAGTAGATATCGGAACAAGTATTCGTCAGATTGTTTGCGGTGCTTCAAATGTTAGAGAAGGCTTGGATGTAGTAGTTGCAACAATCGGTGCCGTGATGCCAAGCGGTGTAGTTATAAAACCTGTAAAACTTCGTGGTGTCGAGTCTGAAGGCATGATTTGTTCTGCAAGTGAGATTGGTCTTGAAGATTGTCAAAAGGGTATTATAGAACTAGACAGCAGCATCGGAAAATACGAGCTTGGTCAAGAAGTTTATACATTAGATGCATTTAGCGATGATTTAATAGAGATAGAACTGACTGCAAACCGTGGAGATTGTTTAAGTATCAGAGGTGTTGCAAGAGACCTAAGTGCCGCATACGATAGACCTTTAAAAGAGACAAACATCAATGAAGATGAAGACAGAAGAGTCGGAATAGGACGAATACTGAGTCTTTCTCACGAAAATCATTTAGATGTCAATTTGCGCTACAGAGCGGTTGATTTAAAAGATTTACAACTTCCGTTTATAGTAAAGCTTAGACTTGCTCAAATAGAAGACACCAGAGAGACTGATATAGAGGCTTTAATGCTTTATGTAACTCATAGCAGCGGTGTAATATTAAGAGCTTATAATTATGGTTTCTTCTGCGCAGAAAATGAGACTATGGCAAAAGTTGAACTTAAAAAAGATGATAACGGATATGCTTCTATTATGTCTCATGAAAAAGCTTCAACTGTAGGAATCATTCAAGAAGAAGCTTCTAAAGTGACTTATGATGAAGGAACCGTACTTATTGAAGCCAGTTACATTCCACCGGATATTATCTCTAAGAAAATGCAAGAGTCTAAAATGGAAGCAGGACCGATGTATTACAGAACATCAAGAGGAAGTGAGCCTGAGTTAAATCAAGGACTTGATTTCTGTTTGAACCTTATAGAGTCAAACTCTAACTCATCTGTTTTTGGCGGTACTATAGAGCTTTGTGACTCTTATGAAGATAAAATAGTAAGTGTTACTAAAAAAGAGATTGATGAGATTATCGGTGCAGAGATAGATAAAGTCAAAATAACCAAGATCTTAAGAAATCTAGGTTTTGGAACTACTAAATCATCTTCGGAAAACTTTGTAATTTCCGTACCTAGGTTCCGTCACGACATAACTAATAGACAAGATATTGTCGAAGAGATTGTTCGTCTTGTGGGAATAGATAATATTTCATCAAAACCTTTTATTTTTGCGGAAGAATCTAAGTTACAAGATGATTATTTTGCATATAAAAAAAGAAGCATATACAGACATAAAGCGGCACAAAGCGGCTTTTTTGAAAACGTAGCCTTTGTATTTGATGAAAAAAAGGTTCTTGTTGAGTATGGATTTGAAACAATTAATGAAGATTTAGAGCTTTTAAACCCGATTGTGAATACGCTTGACACTTTAAGACCGACTTTACTGACTGGTCTTTTAAAAGCTGCATCTCAAAATGTTAAAAACGGAATTGCTTCAGTTAAACTTTTTGAAGTCGGTTCTGTATTTAGTCCTTTACGAGAAGAATCTTTGAAGATGGCTTTTCTATTCAGCGGAGATGCTCAAAAAGAAAATCTTTCAAATGCCGGTAAACCGCATAAAGTTGATTTTGCACTATTTACGCAGAAGATTTCTGATATCATAGGTGAGTTTGAACTTCGTCAATATGAGACTTCACATTTACTTTCTCATAATTATCAAAGTGCTGAGCTGCTACAAAACGGTGAAGTTATAGGAGAGTTGTTCCGCGTGCATCCAAATGTAGAAGAGAGTTATAACCTTGAAGCAACATTTGTTTGTGAACTTGATTTTGTAAAGCTTCCATATGGACTGAAAACAGCAAAAAAATCATCAAAATATCAGGCTTCTTTTAGAGATTTAAGTGTCATCATGCCAAAAGATATGAGTTATGAAACAGTTAAAAACGTAATACAGGCATCCGCAACTGATGAACTCATAAGATTTTATCCGGTTGATAAATACAGTGATGAAACGCTAGGTGAAAATATGAGTCTGTCTATTCGTTTTATGCTTCAGTCAAATGAAAAAACTCTTGAAGAAGAGGATATCACTTCATCAATGGATGCTATTTTAGAAGCACTTAAAAATGAACTGGGAATTGGTCTGAGATGAGCAGGGTAGAAGTAAGCAAAGCAGATAAATTTTCTTTGAAACTAAAAGAAATAGCTCCGGATAAATCTATCTCGCACCGTAGTGCTATGTTTGCTATGCTTGGCTCAGGTACCAGTGAAATTAAAAACTTTTTAAGAGCTGAAGACACGCTAAATTCATTGGAGATTGTAAAAAATCTCGGTGCCACAGTTGAAGATGACGGAGAGACTATCAGAATTTCTTCCGATGGTATAAAAGAGCCGTTTGAGATTCTTGACTGCGGTAACTCAGGAACAGGCATAAGACTCTTCTGCGGACTGCTTAGTTCGGCTGAGGGTCACTTTGTCTTAACAGGTGATAAGTACCTTCGCAAACGTCCGATGAAACGTGTGACAAATCCTCTTCGTGAGATAGGTGCGGTGATTGACGGAAGAGAAGATTCAAACTTGGCACCGCTTAGCATCCGTGGAGCTTCTCTTAAAGCATTTGATTATGAGAGCAAGATAGCATCTGCACAGGTCAAATCTTGTATGCTTTTAGCAGCCCTAAGAGCTGATGGCGTATGTTCATACACTGAACCAGAACTCTCCCGTGACCATACAGAGAGAATGCTAAAAGGAATGGGTGCAGATATAGTAGTTGATGGGCTCAAAACAACGATCAAACCTATGAAAGAGCTTCTATCACCTCTTAGCATAAGAGTACCTGCTGACCCGTCCAGTGCATTTTTCTTTGCCGTGGCGGCGGCTATTACACCTGATTCTGACATTGTTTTAGAAGGTGTAACACTTAATCCGACTAGAATAGAAGCATTTAAAGCATTAGAAAGAATGGGTGCAGATATCAGCTATGAGATGACGGACAACAGATATGAGCCCATCGGAGATATTCATGTTAAGTATGCTCCACTTCACGGCATTACCGTAGAAGATAATATCTCTTGGCTTATAGATGAACTTCCGGCCCTTTCAATTGCTTTTGCATGTGCGACAGGTGAGTCAATTGTTAAAAATGCCGAGGAACTTCGCGTAAAAGAGAGTGACAGAATTTCTACAGTTGTAGAAGGACTTCGTGCGGCAGGTATAGAAGTTCATGAGTATAAAGATGGATACAGAGTAATGGGCGGCGAATTAAAATGCGCTACGGTTGACAGTGACGGTGACCACAGAATAGCTATGAGTTTTATAATAGCAGGTCTCAGATGTGGTATGAATGTAACTGACTTAGACTGTATAAACACATCATTTCCAAACTTTTTTGAATTACTGCAAAAAATTACAAAGATAGAGTTTAAGTAAGGTATTTACTTGGCAAATTATAAAAATAAATAAAACAGCCTCTCGCCAATAGGCGTAGCTTGAGTGAGAGGAATTTATCAAAGAATTCACTTCTTTGGTAAAGGAGACAAATATAATGCATATAGAGCTTGCTGAGAATTATGGATTTTGTTTTGGAGTTAAAAGAGCCATTAAAATAGCAGAAGAGAATAAAGACTCTGCTACTTACGGTCCTTTAATCCATAATTCTAAAGAGATAGAGCGTTTAGAAAAAGACTATAAAGTAGGTCTCACAGACGACCATAAAAGTTTTAAATCAGGTGAAAAAGCTATAGTAAGAACTCACGGAATCCCTAAAGGTGAGTTACAAGAGCTAAAAGACAATAGTGTTGATGTGGTAGATGCTACGTGTCCTTATGTAACTAAACCACAGCAAATTTGTCAAGAGATGAGTGAAGCAGGTTATGACATAGTTATTTTCGGAGATGAAGCACATCCTGAAATAAAAGGTGTTAAAAGTTACGCTACTTATGGAGCAACGGTTGTTACTTCTCCTGAAGATTTAGAGGATCTAAAACTTAAAGACAGGGTTGCTCTTGTTGCTCAAACAACAAGAAAAGTCGAAGATTATATGAAAGTAGCTAATTATCTTATACCCAGACACAAAGAAGTCAGAGTTTTTAACACTATATGTAATGCTACTTTTGAAAATCAAGAAGCTGTAAGAAAGATTTCTAAAAAAGCTGATGTGATGATTATTATCGGCGGAAAAAACTCATCGAATACCAAGCAATTATTTAGCATTTCAGATGATTATTGTCAAAACAGTTATCATATAGAAGATGAAAATGATTTAAACTATGATTGGTTTAAAGGTAAAAAATTCTGCGGCATAAGCGCCGGAGCTTCTACTCCTGACTGGATTATTCAAAATGTAGTCGATTCTATACAAAAGAATGTTAATAAATAATTTTTTTATTGGCATTTTTTCATATCTACTCTCAAATTAATGGTAAAATAATCAATATTTAGATACAATCACGCAATTTTTATGTAACAGAGGATAGGTAATGGCGTTCGATAACGAATCATTTGAAGAAGAAGAAAATTTTGCAGAAATGTTTGCTGCAACAGAAAAGCAGCAGGAATCAAGTCGCATCGTAGAGGGTGAGATTGTTGAGATTCAAGCAGACGAGAACAGAGCATTAGTTGGTGTTGGCGATAAGCTAGAAGGTATTATCAACCTTGATGAGATCCGTGGTGAAGACGGTGAATTGATGTTTAATGCCGGCGATAAAATTAAAGTAATGGTTATGGGATACTACAATGAGCGTCCTAAGATCTCTTACAAAAAAGTTTTAGAGCAACAAAAGACTATTGACTTTATTGATGCACACAAAGAAGATTTTGAAGAAGTAATTATCGAAGGTGTTATCACTAAGAAAAATCGTGGTGGATATGTGGTAGAAGCAGATGATGTTGCTTTCTTTATGCCTCGTTCACTAGCTGCTTTTAAAGATGGAGACGATGTAGTAGGTCGTAAAATCAAAGCTCAAGTTGTTAAGGTTGATGCTGCAGAGAACTCAATCGTAGTTTCTCGTCGTAAATTGTTTAACGAAGAAAGAAAGAAAAAGAAAGAAATCATTGACAAACTTATGGAAGATGATGTTATTGTTGAAGGTACTATCAAGAAAATCACTAGCTACGGTATGTTTGTAGATGTTGGTGGTGTTGATGGTTTAGTACACTATAACGAAATCAGCTATAAAGGTCCGGTTAACCCGTCAAAACTTTACAAAGAGGGTGATGTTGTAACTGTTAAAGCTATCTCTTATGATAAAGATAAAAGACATCTTTCATTATCTATAAAGGCTGTTCAACCAGACCCATGGGCAGAAGTTGAAAGTGAATTGGATGAAGGTGATACAATCACGGTAACTGTTTCAAATATTGAAGCTTACGGTGTATTTGTTGACCTTGGAAATGATATAGAAGGTTTCTTACATATCTCAGAAATCACTTGGGACAAAAATGTTAAAAATCCTAATGACTACTTAACTGTAGGTCAAGAAATAGATGTTGAAGTTATAGAAATCAATTCAAAAACTCATAAACTTCGTGTTTCATTAAAAAGGCTTTTACCAAAACCATTTGATGAGTTTGTTAAAAATTATAAAGAGGGTGATGTAGTAACAGGTACAGTTACATCTCTTACTGATTTTGGTGCGTTTGTTCGTGTCGGTTCAGTTGAAGGTTTATTACATAATCAAGATATCTCTTGGGATAAAAATGTTAAATGTAAAGATGTTTTAAAATCAGGTGAAGAAGTTGAAGTTAAAATAGCAAAAATCAATGCCGAAGATCAAAAAATATCTTTAAACCGCAAAACTCTTTTAGAGTCTCCTATAGATAAATTTGCTACAAGCCACAAGGTAAATACTGTAGTAACAGGAACTATCCGTGACATCAAAGATTTCGGTGTATTCGTATCTTTAGAAGATGGTGTTGACGCACTTATCCGTGATGAAGATCTTGCTCCATTGGTAAAAGAAGAGTTAGAACCAGGTCAAGAGATTGAAGCTGCTATAGCTGTAATTGATACTCGTAGAGATCGTATCCGTTTATCTGTTAAAAAATTAGACTATATTAAAAATCAAGCGCTACTAGAAGAGATCAATGACACTTCATCAAACTCGTTAGGTGATTTGATAAAAGACAAATTCCAATAAGATGCAAAAAGTATTAAAGTGGTTTACTCCGGTCTTAGCGCTTGGAGTTGCCATTTTTATTGTCTTTTTTTTAATCTCGATTAATCCTTCATACGAACAAGATTATGTTGAGCCGCTTGAACATAAGAGTGAAGTGGTACAACAAAAACCTAAAGAAGTCTGGTTAAATCATTTTTCTAAAACACAGAGACTGGGATATTTTTATCCTGTTAGTGAAGCTTTTGTAGAGATTGATTTAGAAGAACAAATAATTAGTAATACTATTTATAAACTATCCGCCTCTCTTTTAGACCCTTATCAACTTTTCTGTTTAAAAGAAGAGTTAAAACAACATAAATTAAGATATTATCTCAAAAGAGATAAAAGCAGTGTAGAACTGCTTATCTATTCAAAAAATATTGAAAAATTAAACTCTCTAGTCAGAGTATTGAAAAATTATCAAATTTCAGCCAAAGTAGAGCTGTATAAAGAGGATGCATAATGAAAAAACATACAATTGTAGTTTGTGACCATATACATGAAGCCGGTTTAGAAATGCTTCGTAATGATGAAAGTATTAATTTTATAATGGCAGCAGACGAGGATAAAACTAAACTTGTTGAAGAGATTATTCCACAAGCTGATGTAGCTATTACTAGAAGTTCGACAGATGTTGATGCTAAATTTATAGAAAATGCTAAAAACATGAAAGCAATTGTTCGTGCCGGTGTAGGTGTGGATAATGTTGATATTGAAGGTTGTTCGAAAGAAGGAATCATAGTTATGAATGTTCCTACGGCAAATACAATAGCAGCAGTTGAACTTACAATGGCTCATATGCTTTCGTGTATGAGAATGTTTCCTTACTCTCATGACCATCTTAAAAACCAAAGAATATGGAAAAGAGAGAAGTGGTACGGGTATGAGATGAAAGGTAAAAAGCTGGGTGTTATCGGCTTTGGTAATATCGGTTCTCGTGTAGCTAAGCGTGCTAAATCTTTTGAGATGGATATTGTTGCATATGACCCTTATATTCATCCATCTAAAGTAACTGATCTAGATATGACTTATACAAAAGACTTTTCTGATATTTTAGCTTGTGACATTATTACTATTCACACGCCTAAAAATAAAGAGACATTCAATATGATTGATGAAGCTGAAATAGCTCAGATGAAAGACGGTGTAGTTTTAATTAACTGTGCTAGAGGCGGTCTTTATAATGAAGAAGCGCTTTATAACGGTCTTAAGTCTGAAAAAATTCGTTTTGCTGGAATTGATGTATTTAACAAAGAGCCTGCAACTGACCATCCTCTTCTTGATCTTGATAATATATGTGTATCTCCTCACTTGGGTGCCAATACTTTTGAATCTCAGTACAATATCGGTACTCAAGCAGCACAAAATGCTATTGAAGCAGTTAAAGGTATTTCATTCGCACATGCAATGAACCTGCCGATTGATGAGAGTAAGATACCATCATTTGTAAAACCGTTCTTAGAAATGGGACAAAAAATCGGTTTCTTGGCATCTCAGATAAATAAATCTCAAATTATTGCTATTAAAGTTAGTGGTCAAGGTGAGATATCTCAGTATGTTGAATCTTTATCTACTTTTGTAGCAGTCGGTGCTATGAGTCAAAACTCAAGTGATACGATTAACTATGTAAATGCTGAATTTGTAGCAAAAGAAAAAGGTATTAAAATTGAGTCAGAAGCTCTTAATGATTCTGCAGTATTTAAGAACCTGATTACTGTAAAACTTACGACGGCAGAAGGTACGACTTCTATAAGTGCGACAATCTTTGATGATGGCGTTAAGCGTATCGTTGCTATCGACGGATTTGACATAGAAGTAGCTCTTAAAGGCGATATGATTCTATTTAAAAATAATGATGTACCAGGTGTTATCGGAAGCATAGGCTCAACACTTGCGAAAAACAATGTAAATATTTCTGACTTCTCCCTTGCTAGAAATAAAGATGCCGAAGCTTTAGCTGTTATTTTAGTTGATAATGCAGTTAATGAAACTACTCTTAGAGAACTTGCTTCTTTAGAAGCTTGTTTGAGTGTTAACTACGCAAGACTTTAATCTTTTGTTTAAACCTCTTCTTGAGGTTTAAACCTTCTCTAAAAATTGTGATATAATAATTAAAATTATATCAGGAGCAGCAATGCCCAAATCACAAGCGTTGGCCCCTCATCTTTTAAGTATAATTGACTCACTTGAAAAAAACCGTGAAGATATAGGTTCGGAGTGGATTGAAATCCCTACGGTTAAAAATGTTTTCAAGGACTATAAAATTGGTGCTGTAAAATTCAGAGATGGATATGGCATACCTATTATAGAGTATTTTATTGCTGTAGTACGCGAGGAAAAAGAAGCCGGCAATTGTCCAATAATGAGCAAACTAGTAAACTTTTTGTTAGAGAAAAATATTACCCCAAAAGATGTTTTTGACATATGTATGGGACTTCGCAGAACATTAGTGGCATATCTTTTTAGAGAAAAACTTATAGAAGATAATGCTAGTGAAGTTATGGATGAGATTGCAGTTCTCTTTGATGCAAATCTCTCTGGTGTACTTGCTATTTTTACGACTTACTATGAGAAAAAACAACAAGCAGAACAAAGAGCAAAAGTTCAACAAAAAAAGTTTTCTCAAATTTTAAAAATCATAAATTTTATAAATACAAAAATAATTATAGTTCAAAGTGGACACATAATTCTAGCCAATCAACCATTTTTAGAAGCAATAGGTGCAAGTGATATTAAAGAGTTTAACAAGAATTTTTCTTCTACATTCAGTTTTATGAAAAATGTGCAAAGCTCTTCATCTGTAGAGTTTGACTTAGAGAATGCAGATGAGTGGTTAAAGAGTGTTTATGAATCAGGTAAACCTTTTACTGCAGAAATATTTAATAATAAAATGGCAGATGTCATTACCTATAGTGGACAAGTTACCACACTTCCTGATAGTGAACCGGCAAAGTATATTGTTAGTTTTAACAGCATCTCTTCATATGTGGCAGATGAAGCGAGCTTAAGAGATAAGCTTGAACATGATAGTCTGACCGGGCTTTATAATTATGTTAAATTTGTCCATTTACTAGGTGAAGCTCAACGAAAAGCATTGGTAGACAAAACAAAGCTGGCTTTAGTTATGGTAGACATACCTTATTTAAAAGAGATTAATCACAAGCGTGGAATAAAAGCGGGTGACAAAACAATAGTTGATGTAGCAAATGATATACAATTAAAAGCTGATAATAATATGATAATTGCTCGTCTTGAAGGAAGCAGGTTTGGCATAATTATGCCGTATGAATCTGAGCAGGAGAGTTATAATTGGTGTAGTGCACTTCACATAGAGTTAAGTAAAAAACCTGATAGAAAAACTATTGCTATTACTGCTTTTGATCTTGGTGAAACACTAAGCAGTGTTCAATTAAGAGCTAGTAATCTTATAGACGAATTAAACTCCACTCAAAACGGTACGGTAGGAACAGATTTTGAAGATATTAAACTGTATGAAGCTTTACCGGATCAAGAACGTTTTAGCGATAGATTAAAAAATCTAAAGAAAATAAAAACAACAATCTATTATAAAGGATTGGCTATTACGGCTGAGAATAAGATAATCTTTTTAAATAAAGATAGTGTGACAATTCAACTGTCTAATAAAGAGTTTTGCGCTACGGGGCAAAACAAAACTGTATATCTTACTTTTCCTTTGTTTGGCATTGTTAAAACATCTGTGTACAGTGTTAATAACAAAAACAATACGGTAACTCTTCACAGGTTCAGAATGAATAAGCATACGCCTTTAAAACGTGAGATGTTTCGTGTAGATGCGGAAGAAGATGTTAATATACGAGTAATAACAGATCAATATGAAGAGGAAGGTACTGTAATTGATATTAATGAGCAGTATATTGCATTTAGTCTAAAACGCAAAAAAAGTTTTGATGAAGGAAATTTTGTTTCTATAGAAGTTATGCTTCCAGTAAATGAGATTACAACAACATTTGCAACAGAAGCAACAATTAAGAAGATTGAAAAAATAAAAAATGGTTTTAAAGTTGTTGTCTTATGCCACTTAGATGCAATAAATAAAGGCATCTTGAAACAGTATATTGCTAAACGTCAGATGGAAATAATTCATGAGTTAAAAAGAGATTCTTAACTACAAACGATTTGTAATAAACCTAACTATTAAAAATACCAACATACTGAAACCTATGATTACCGCTGCTAATGGAGCACTGTAGCTTAACCCGAAACTATTGAACCTATCAAATATAAGAACTGGTGTAGTCATAGGATGATAAACTAAAATCACTATAGCACCAAACTCTCCAAGACCTCTGCTCCACATCATTAGAGCACCGTTTATTATGTCTTTTTTTGCGTTTGGTATTGTAATTCTAAAAAATACACTTGTAGGAGAAGCTCCCAATGTTCGTGCTGTTTTTTCAAGTTTCACATCCACTTTTCTAAAGCCGTCTTTTGCACTGTTTATTAAAAACGGAGCTGATAAGAACATCATAGCAATCATGATTCCGTACTCTGTGCCTATAAACTCTATGCCGAATAGTTTAAAAAACTCGCCTATATGAGTATCCCCAAAAGTTGTAAGAAGAGCGATACCTGCAGCAGTATGAGGTATCATTACAGGAATATCAATTAGCGATTCGATTAAGCTTTTTCCATAAAAATCATATCTGGCTATTACATAAGCAAGCGGTAAACCTGTAAAAAGTACAAAAAGCATTGCCCAAGCAGATACTTTCATAGTAAGGATTATGGAATCAATCGCTTCACCGTCTTTTATCGTCTCAAGCAGTTTTTCACTTCCTACACCGATAAATATTTTTATTATAGGTACGCTGAGAAAAAATACAATGATAAGTGCTAAGACTATTAATGTCATATTAAATAGATTGCTTTTGTTTATCGCTTTCATTGTATTTCCTTTTTACTCTTTTTTTCTATATATTAAAACAGGTAGTTAAGTTCAAAACGTCCGTCTAGGCTGTCTGCATCTACTTTGTCTGTATCGTTATAACCAAGTCTTAGACGCCATTGCAGATCAACTAAAGCAGGAATATTCTGTACAAACCCTATATAATAATAGTTTTCATCAAAATAGCCCTTAGATTCATCTGCATCTGTATGAAGGATTGACATCTGTATAAACATATCAGTGTATACACCTTTTTTATTTGCATTACGCACTAGCTCAATGCGGTAACTTTTGGTATTTGCCATCCAGTTATAACGAGCCATTGAACGAGTGTAACCCGCTGTCGGAAATCCTCGCCATGGAGTGATTAAATCAGCTTCATCAAAGACTTGTGAATACCCAAGATTTAGTTTATAAACATCAAACTTTGCCACCAAGCGTGCTGCGAGCATCTGAGAGTCAAGTGAATCGGCATTTTTATATCCACCGCTTTCTCCAGTTAGTCCGGCTAGTGTTCCTTTATATGCTGCTCCACCAATCTTACCTGCACCGTTGTCAAACTGTTTTATATAACGCACACCTGGTGATAAAGAAAAACTACCCATATTAATTTTGTAGTTTGCTTCTGCCATTATCTCAGATACAAGTTCAGGTACCGCGTAAAATGAAGCGTCAAGTTTTAAATTCTCAATTGACTTATTGTGTAGATCACCTACTATTAGCGGTGCATCTGTGCTCACACCGGCAGCTTTAAGATTAGTATACGTAAGCCCTTTGTGCATCGCTGTATCATCATTTTCACTCCACGCAGGATTAGTCGATGAAGATGAGTTGATGTCTCCATACATAAGAGTAGAGTGTGACTGTGTATGGTCACGAAGTTTTTGCTCTGCCAAGTATCCCAGCTTGATAGCAGTATTTGGAACTGCTTTTGTTGCAATTACTACACCGTCAAATGTATTTGGAATCATCTTTGTATCATTTGATTTTGTATAGAAAGTCTCAACTATTTGACGACCTGCAAGCAGCTCGGTTTTAGGTATACCCTTGTAACTAATATAAGCTTGACCTAGAACTGCCATGGACTTGTTCCCGGTATTTGTGTAGTCAAATCTGCTAAGAATGTCTTTAGCGGGTTTTAAACGGTTGACAGGATCTTTATTATCATCAAAGAATGCTTGTGAATAGTATAGGCCCGCTGTAAAATCAAAGTTAGACAGAGTAGCACTTTTATAGACTGCTGATCCACCGAGACCACTTGCTATATGAGTGTTTTGACTTGCTGTCTCTTTTTCCCAAGCATAGTAAAAAGTATTAGAACGTAGACGTCCATAAAACTTACCCTCTGTAAACATCTCTGTAAAGCTCTCAACAGTCTCAGGTTTCTCATTGTAAACTTCCTGATAGTTTGTTTTCAATGTATGCTTAGACAGACTATCTTCTGCATATAGACTTGTGGATATTAGTAAAGCACTCGTTAAGAGGCTGACTTTAGTTAATTTTTTATTCATATTATTTTCCTTTAATTATTTTTTATTTATATAAAACTGATGTCTTTTTTATCAAACCCTATTTGGATTATCTTCTTTCTGTCTGCATAACAGCCTTCATAGTCTCTTTTTAATATTTTTATAAAGAACTGATATTGATTAACTTTTACAAAAAGTTTGTAGTGATCAACTATTCCCATACACTCATCAACAACTCCCTCAAAGACGTAATCAGTTTTAAGCTCGCCATTTTT
Source organism: Sulfurimonas sp. (assembly GCF_041563495.1). Classification (GTDB taxonomy): domain Bacteria; phylum Campylobacterota; class Campylobacteria; order Campylobacterales; family Sulfurimonadaceae; genus Sulfurimonas. The sequence continues at coordinate 7,124 of NZ_JBFFMZ010000008.1, read as the reverse complement.
AGCCACCTTGATAACATTTGGATCTACTGAGTAGACTTTTGAAGAGGATTCATATCCAAGCATCGTTGCCGGAAAGATATTCTTAAAACCCAAGAACTTCGCTACTTCTATATTTGCAGGCTGGTTTAAAACATCTTTTGCCGCGCCTACCTGCTTTATCTCGCCATCCATAATAATCGCGATTTTATCGGCTAGGTAAGAGGCTTCTCTAAAGTTATGCGTTACATGAATAGTGATAACGTCATATCTTCTGTGAATGTCTTTTAAGCTCTTCATAATCGCATTTCTAAAAGTCGGGTCGATTGCACTTAAAGGCTCATCCAAAAGTAGAATCTTAGGTCTTGAGAATATAGCTCTGGCTATAGCTACACGTTGCTTCTCTCCACCGCTTAAGTCATTAGTTTCACGCTCTAGGAGATTATCAAGCTTTAAAAAGTCTACAATATCTTTAAACAGCTCATCTGCATCTTCTATCTCTTTATATTTAGATGAAAATCTTATATTCTCTTCTACATTCAGATTCGGAAACAGTGCAAAGTCCTGATATACAAAACCTATATCTCTCTTCTCTGTTGGCACTAAAGAGATATCATCACCTTTATAGATTATATTTCCACTGCATGGATTTAGTCCGGCAATCGTCTCTAGTAACATAGTTTTTCCACTTCCACTTTGACCAAGAAGAACAAAATACTCATTGTTCTGTATATCGAGGTTTATGTTGTGAAGTAAAAAATCACCTGTATTACATGATAGGTTTTGTATTTTTAAGTAATCCATTTTATTTTACTTTCCTATTATGGAAGCATCCCCTGAAATATTTGCTGGAGAGATGACTCCCTGACCATTTTTAATCATGATATCCTGACCTTCGTATGAGAGTACAAAGTTTACAAACTTAATTGCACCTTCTTTGTTTGCGGGTGATTTTTTATTTTGTGCAACCGTGATACCGTAAACCATTGCTCCACCTTTTTTAGTAATGAACTGACCAGGTTTTTTTCCGCTAATTTGAAATGATACAGTTTTATAGAAGTCCTTAAACTCATTGTCTTTGAGAGATATCTGCTTTGGCAGAGTGATGTAATTCAGACCATGCTGCTGCGCAACTGATTTATAGATATAGAGATAATCATAAGCATTAGCTTCGATGAGCCCGAGCAAGTCTGTCTCTTTTGGTCGAACAATTATTTTGTCTCTGTTTTCTTCACCAACTTTATATGACTCACCGTATCCAAGCAGTTTGTCATAAAAACCGGGAGTTTTATAGTACTTTTCTGCAAGTTTTGTAACTAAGACCGATCTATATCCGCAAGGATCCATATTTGGATTTGAGTGACCAATTTTAACACCCTCTCTTAAAAAGATTTCAGTCCAGTTTTGTGAATTGATTTCATTTGCATACTTTGCTTTTGACGTATAGGCAATAGCCATCTCGTTGGTTGCAAATTGTGCATTGAATTTTGCATGATTTGGAATAAGCAGGTTATTTATTACATTATAATCAGCACTTGCCATTACATCGGCAGCCTTACCGATTTCAGAGATCTTTCGAGCCGCCGCTCTGCTTCCGCTAGCTTCTCTTTGTACATCATACTGAGGATATTTAGCTTCAAATGCTTTTTCTATATCTGCAAATGGAACTGCAAGACTACCTGCATGAAATACAGTAATTTTCTCTTTTGCCAAGATGCTAGAAGCCAATATGACACTGAATCCCAGACTTAGCAATATTTTTTTATTCATCTTCTTTCCCTCTTAATTAAACAGATTGACTTGATCTTGCGTATAAAGACAATTAAATTTAATTACCTTAACGCTTTCTTGCTCTGAGATAAAGTCTGTTGCTTCATCTGTTACAAGAATACAGTTGCTATCATGCAAAACTGTAATCATTCCTGAGCCATATTTATTTTCTTTGGTTACTCTGTATTTTCCATTTTTGTAAAATCCAAGCACTACATTTACACGACCTGCTTTTGTCTTAAAACTCTGAATGTTGTTAGCAATGTCTATATCGTGATGTATAGCTTTTGAGCCTTGCATCTTATGTAGAACAGGAAGTGCAAAAAGATGCATATTTACCATTGCTGTCAAAGGATTGCCAGGCAGACACATTACAAAGGTCTTTTCCATTTTTCCCATCATGATTGGACGACCAGGTTTTATGTTTACGCCGTGAAAGGCTATATTTAAACCATTACTTTGAAAGGCTTCTGCCATAAAGTCTGCATCTCCCATAGAGATGCCGCCCGTAGTGATGATGACATCGTAGCTTTCAAGAGTCTTTACAAATGCTATAGACTTCTCTAAAGAGTCAGGTACAACACCTGTATAAGTAGCTTCAAAACCTTTCTCTTTTAAAAGTGAGATAATTGCATAAGAGTTACAGTTGTAAATCTCATCTTCACTTGCACTCTCCCATGGTTCTTTTAACTCATTTCCTGTAGATACAACAGCGATATTAAGCTTTTTATACAGTGAGAGCATAGTCATACCTTGAGAGGCCAATATTGCAACCATTGCAGATGTAACAACCGCGCCCTTGTTAAACAAGATGTCTTTCAAGGCTTTTTCTTCACCTTTGAATCTTAAACAAGAATTCTTCCTGACATCTTCTTTGATAGTAACTTCATCATTTTCATAGTCCAAAACATCTTCTATGGGGATGATAGTATCTGCATCTAGAGGAACTTTAGCTCCTGTCATTATCTTATAGCACTCGTTATCTCCCAAACACTCATCAGAATTCTTACCAGCCAGAATCGTTTTTACAACTCTAAGTCTCTTTCCTGCATCTACGGCTTTTATAGCAAAACCATCCATAGCAGAGTTGTTAAAAGAGGGCAGGTTCTTACGACAGAAGATATCTTGTGCTAAAACTCTCCCAATAGAATCTTCTATATGAACTATCTCTTGGATGCTAGTAATCTCTGCAATGTCTAGTGACAAAGATACTGCATCTTTAAAATCTAAATACTTATTCATGATAAAGCCTTTATCTGTCTGTATGATTTTCCTATTTTTGATACCACATAGAAAATCTCATCACTGCTTAAATTTCTGCAAAAAGACAAAGACAGGGCTTGTCTGCTTTGCAACTCCGTATAACCCATAACTTGAATTATTCTAGAGGGGCGTGAAAGGCCCAAAGAACATCCTTCTCCATTTGTTACAAATATATTTTCCAGACTTAGGTTCCTGATTACTTCTCTCGCCTTGATGCCTTTGAGTCCAAAATGAACAACATTATCAAGTGTCGCTTTTGCATCTACAAAGAAGATGAGGTCATCTTTTAAAGTCTCTGCTAAAACCTTGATAAACTCATCTTTACAAGTGATGAGTTCTATATCTTTATTAAGGGCTTCTGAGATAAGTTTTAAACTTACCGTATCTATGCCTGCAAGATTCTGCTCTTCAAAGAGTCCATTATGAAGCAAGATAGAGTGCGTAAAATAACCGCTTAGTTTGTAAACATCAAAATAGGCAACATCGCAATCAGAAGCATCAAACATTGCTGATATATTTGAGACAACAGTTCCGCTAAAAAGTTCTTTAACCTTTTTTAAATCAATCTTCACAAAAGTATCAATGATGTATGGTGATATAAACAGATATTCAACTTTTAGAGAGTTAATTGCTTTGTAATCAATTGTTCCATCAGGCATAAGGTTTATATATGTCACACCAAAACCTAATGACTCATAAAGCCGTGCGGCTTGGACTACAGCCTCACTCTCACCGAGGCTTACAGCAATGTCTGATTTTAATTCTAGCATCAAACCCAAAAAACCTTCTTTTGAAAAAGAGAAACTGTGCAGACAAGAAAAGTTAAATCTTGATGTTAAGTTTTTACTTAAACTTTCAAACTCTGTATTGCTGTTTAAAGCTTCGATACTCAAAGCATTTGATACTGAGACATCATTTGTCTCAGGATAATTCAAGTAGTTTAATTTATACATCTTGGCTCTCCTTCGTACAATGAATAATATCTCCGTCTGCCATGAAAATCTCTTCAAATTTTTTAGTCGAGAAATCTCTTACTTCTTTTTCTAAGAGCTTATATTTGTCTATAAGTTCTTTAGCTTTGGGTGTTAGGACAGTTCCGCCGGAATCTCTTCCTTTTTTTACTACTACCAGATCATCTTCAATATACTCTTGAAGTATCTTGATATGAGTCCAGGCTTTTTTATAGTTCATACCGACTTTCTTAGATGCTTCAGAGATAGAACCTGTCTCATCTATGAGTTCTAAGATCTGAGTTTTACCCCCGCCAAAGATTAGATGCTCATTGTCATCTTCTATCCAGGTCTTAACTTTTACTACCATGATGAATCCTTGTTCTAAAACATCCAAGTTGACAATATATAACTTCGATATCACTTTTTTTAGTAGTAGAACCAACCTTTTTCAAAGAAAATTCTTGAGCTACCTCCCAGGCGGCACTACATTCGAGCTTCTTTTGAGCATCAGCTTTTGAAGATAACTTTTCATATATATCATCTCTTGCATCTGCAAAATTTTTACTGCCAAAAACACCAAGCTCACAGTTGTCGATTTTGATACCGTATTTTTTGGTAAGCTCAGCTATTTCTTTTGGTTCTATATTTAGCTCTCTAGCCAATTTAAAAGCATCTAGACAGTTGATCTTTCCATCATCATTTAGATAGCGCTTTAAAATTTGGGCTGTGTTATCCATGAACTCTTCCACTATGAGTATATATGTTCATTTTTCTACCTCTAGCAAAGCCTATAAGAGTTATTCCGTGTTTATTGGCTGTTTGTACTCCAAGGTATGTAGGAGCAGTTCTAGATACCACTATAGGGATTCTATGCATAACAGCTTTTACAACCATCTCAGAGCTTAGCCTTCCACTTACAAATAAAACTGCTTTTGTAGTGTCAAGTCCATCTATCTTACATTTGCCTACCGCTTTATCTATTGCATTGTGTCTACCGATATCTTCGGCGGTTACAACACTTTTATCTTCTAGAAACAGCATTGCTTTATGAACACAACCTGTCAGTTTATATAGTTCGCTGTCAGCGTAGAACTTTTTTACTTCATCGCTGATGAGCTCAGGGCTAATCACAAAACTGGTCTGGTTAAACGGAATCTCAAGACTTCCGGCAACATTACCGGTAATCCCTCCGCCACAACCGCTGACAAGTGTTTTTTCTTTATATAGGTTTTGTAGTGAGTCTGTATCAACTGCTGCTTTGATATCAACTCTTAAACCGTCTTCACTTACTTCAATGGACTCAACATCACTTATATCAGTGATTACATTTTCACTCATTAAAAAGCCAATCGCATGAGCCTTTTGATCTTTGGGTATACACATCATAGATATGATTTTTTCGCCATTGAGATAAACGTTCAGTCTTGCTTCTTCAATCGTAACATCTTCTGCTTCTGTGATTTCATCACCGTTAACTCTGTCAATGATGATAGTCTTTAAATATTTGCTATTAGACATTTTGTCCCTCTCAATTATGCAAATTTTGCATATTTAAACTCTTTTAAAAAAGAACACTCCGCCAAAATGGAGGAATGAACTAATTAGCCTGTTAGACTTTGCCTTTTTCTTTTAGCTCTCTGTAATAAGAGCTATGAAGAATCTCGACTTCCTCTTCTTCCTTGTGACCATCTATCATACTGTGGATAGCACCTTTAATCGCAAATACTGCCATGTAGATATGAACAAAGAAAAGAGCTACAACAGCCAATCCCAAAGCATTATGAACAATAGCACTTGCTCTTAAAAAATCAATTTGAGAGATCTGGTATGCATCTAATATATCAAGTCTAAAATCTTGAAAATACATAGCTGCACCCGTACCAATCATAACAAATCCACCGAGAGTGGCTAGCCAATACCAAGTTTTCTGTCCCGCATTGAATCTACCTGCAGGAACAGGTTTCTTATTTTTATTGAGATAACCGCCTACGATCATTAACCATTTAATGTCATCCCAATGAAGGAACATCCATCTTAGCCACATAAAAAACATAGGTATAACACTTACTATAAAAAGAAGTGTTGAGATTGCATGAATCTCTTTACATACTTTTACAAATTCTCCACCGCCAAAAGTACTGCCAAACATCATAATCAGACCTGTAGGAATAATTAAGATAAATGATATACCTGCTATGGCATGAACGATTCTGTGAAACAAAGTAAATACATAGATCTTCTTTCTGTCATGAGAAAAGATCATTGGACCAATCACCAGATAGTGTAAAACAAACACTGCAGGTACTCCAAATAAAACACCTAAAAACAGTGGTTTAAAATATGTACTTTGTAAAATAGTAAAATATTGTCCTAAATGTAATGAACCTTTTTTATCGTAACCAAGGATATTATCAATTAGATTGTCGCTCCATACAACACTTTCACTAGCACCAAAGGCTAGCGAAGAAAGTGCGATAAGAGCGATTATGATATATTTACTTTTCATAATAATGTCCTATATTTTAGAACCATATGCTGTTGACCATCCATAAGGTTGTGTTTTGGCACCATGGCCGATTGACAATACTCTTTCTCTGTATATAGAAGAAATTTCTTGTGAATCACCAACTAGTAATGCTTTAGTAGAACACATAGCAGCACAAACCGGTACTTTACCCTCTGCGATTCTATTTTGTCCGTATAGTTCTCTCTCTTTATGAGAATTCGTTTCCTCTGGACCACCGGCACACATAGTACATTTATCCATCACACCTTTTGTTCCAAAAGCACCATCCAGCGGGAACTGAGGGGCACCAAAAGGACATGCATACAGACAATAAGCACAACCGATACATTTTTCTTTGTCGTGTAAAACGATACCGTCCTCTCTGATATAGAAACAATCAGTAGGACAAACTTGCTCACATGGAGCATCTGTACAGTGCATACAAGCAATAGACAAAGAGTATTCTAGTCCAAGAATACCCTCATTCATGGTAATTACTTTTCTTCTGTTGATGCTAGCCGGTAACTCATGCGCTTCCGCACAAGCTACTGAACAACCATCACATGAAATACATCTATGCTCATCACAATAAAATTTTAATCTTGCATTTTCACTCATAACCAACTCCTTACGCGTATTCTATGCGGCATAATCCG
>NZ_JBFFMZ010000007.1:0-114354 GCF_041563495.1 Sulfurimonas sp. | reverse complement strand
TTCAACGATTGGTAAAAGTGAAGATTGTTCTTTTGAGAGTTCTGTCATTCTTTTGATGTCAGAAGTTATGTCAGGTGAACTCAGCATTTCGCTAAGTTCATTATAACGGTTGATAAACGGAGTAAGTTTATCAGCAAGCATTATTTTATGCTCTAATTATATAGCGTTTACAGATTTGTGTAGACGACTTACTTTTCTAGCTGCAGTTTCTTTTTTCAAGATACCTTTGCTTACAAATTTGTGAATTTGTCTGTTAGCAACTTTAAATGCTGCAGCTGCTTCTTCTTTGTTTCCTGCTTCTACTGCAGAGTTAACATCTTTTACAATGTTTTTAAGACGAGTTCTATAGAAACGATTACGCTCTGTACGAACGATAGTCTGGCGAATTCTCTTAATTGATGACTTGTGATTTGCCATGCATGAGTCCTTCTCATTAATTTTTTAGTGCGCAATTTTAGCTTAAAGATAATTAAATTTAAGTTAAAGACAAGGTAAATTGTAATAATTTCAACTTTATTGATTAATTATGTTAAAATACAGCACTTTAATATTATGGAATTATAATGAAATTATTTGGAACAGATGGAGTTAGAGGTGAAGCGGGCTCTTTTTTAAGTGCACCCTTGGCAATGAAAGTGGCGATGGCTGCCGGAATATATTTTAAAGCTCATTCAACAACAAATAGAATTTTAATAGGTAAAGATACACGCAGAAGCGGTTACATGATAGAAAATGCGATTGTAAGTGGTCTTACCGCAATCGGTTATGATGTAATAGAGATCGGTCCAATGCCGACTCCTGCAATAGCTTTTATTACGGAAAATATGAGATGCGATGCCGGTATTATGATCAGCGCATCTCACAATTCATATGAAGATAACGGGATTAAATTTTTTGATGGACACGGAGATAAGCTTTCTCATGAAGTAGAAGCTGAGATAGAAGCTATCTATGCAGACGATGAAAGATTGCAAGAGGCTCAGGTGACCGCTAAAAAAATAGGAAAAGCAAAAAGAATAGATGATGTGATAGGCCGATATATCGTTGCTCTTAAAAATTCTTTTCCAAGAGAACTTTCTCTCAGCGGTATGAGAATAGTTCTGGATGCGGCAAACGGAGCAGGTTATATAGTAGGACCGACGGTACTTGAAGAGCTTGGCGCAGAAGTTGTCGTTTTACATAATAAACCTGATGGATTTAACATTAATGAAGGATGCGGAGCACTTCATACAAAAGACCTTTGTGAGAGTGTCGTAAAGTATAGAGCAGATTTGGGAATTGCTTTAGATGGAGATGCTGACAGGCTTGTCGTGGTTGATGAAAACGGAGAGATTGTAGACGGAGACCAACTTTTAGGGGCTTTGGGTTCATACATGAATGACAGAGGTAAGTTAAAAGGTGGTGCAATAGTATCAACCGTTATGAGTAACAAAGCTTTAGAGGATTATATGATCTCTAAAGGTTTGAAGCTGTTTCGCTCGAACGTGGGTGATAAAAATGTTCTAGAGGTTATGAAAAAAGAAGGCATTAATTTTGGTGGAGAACAAAGCGGACATGTTATAGTAAGTGATTTTGCTAAAACAGGAGATGGACTCGTAACAGCTCTTCAAACTTTAGCACTTCTGATAAACACAAAAACTAAAGCATCAACCGCCCTTCGTCCGTTTACTCTTTATCCTCAAAAATTAGTAAACATAAACATTAAAAATAAATTGCCACTAAATAAGATTGACGGTCTGGAAGCAAAACTAAAAGAGTTGGATAAAAAAGATATTCGTCACCTAATAAGATACTCAGGAACAGAAAACAAACTAAGGGTCCTGCTAGAATGTAAAGATGCAAAAGAGATGAACTCAAATATGGATAATCTGTTAGAGTTTTTTCAAAAAGCTTTAAATGCCTAATACATTTCTAAGACTAAATGCCATTTTATTTCTTACAATGGCCGGAATATTTATAATTGACCAGAATATTAAGACTCTGTTTGTGGAAGGTTTTCGTTACTATACGGAATGTATAGATTTGATTTTGGTATACAATAAAGGTGTCGCATTTTCTATGCTCGCCTTTTTAGAAGAGTGGCTTAAGTATATTCAACTGGTTTTAGTAACAGGAATCTTAATCTATATAATAAGCCTTAAAAAAGTTTGTTTTGCTTTCCCGGCAGGGCTGATGCTCGGCGGTGCTTTTTCAAATGTTTATGACAGGTTTATTCATGGCGGTGTTGTAGATATGGTCTATTGGCACTGCGGGTTTGACTTTGCGGTGTTTAACTTTGCTGATGTGATGATAGATGTAGCTGTTGTCTGGTTTTTGGTTTTAAATTTTAAGCCTAAACTGTGCAAAAGCTAACTAAAAGCAGATTTTAGGTATTATTGCTCAAAATAATAGTTAAAAATGTAACTAAAGACATAAAAAAGGAAATTGATGGAAATCAAATCAAATAAAATCGATAGCGCTAATGCTGTTATAGAAGCGACAATTTTAAAAGAAGTTATTGATTCTAACTTAGAAAAAATTGCTAAAGAATTAGCAAAGACTGCTAGTATTCAAGGTTTTCGTAAAGGTAAAGTACCTGTTGCAATCGTTAAAAAACAATATGGTGAAAAACTTGTTCAAGATGCTGAAGCGGAAGCTCTTCGTGAAGTGTTAAACAAAGGTTTAGAAGAGTTAAGTATTGACAACAGTGCTTTAATCGGTGAACCAAATATTTCTAAATTTGAAAAATCTGATGATAAAATCGAAGTAGCCGTAAAAGTTGCTATGAGACCGGAAATCGAACTTGGTGATTATGCTTCAATGATTAAAGAGTTTGACAAGCCTGTCGTATCTGATGCAGATGTTGAGAAAAGAATCAAAGAGATTGCAGAATCACAAGCGCCACTGACAGATATCAAAAGAAATCGTAAAATGAAAGAGGGCGATACTGCTGTTATTGACTTTGAAGGTTTTGTTGACGGTGAAGCATTTGAAGGCGGTAAAGCGGAGAATTTTGAACTGCGTTTAGGTTCAGGTCAGTTTATTCCTGGTTTTGAAGACCAGCTTATCGGCGTTAAAAGAGATGAAGAAGTTGAGATAAACGTAACTTTCCCCGCGGAATATCAAGCTAAAAATCTTGCAGGTAAAGATGCAATGTTTAAAGTAAAAGTTAACGGCATCAAAGTTAAAGATGAAGTGGCAATTGATGACGAGTTAGCTAAAAAATTGCTTCCAGGTCAAGAAGATGCAACTTTAGAAGAACTTCAAAAACAAGTTAAAATTCAAATCGAAAATGAAGAGTTAGCTAAGCTTTATAATGATGATTTAAAACCGGAGTTATTAGAGGCTTTTGTTGAAGGTATTAAATTTGACTTACCTGAGTTTGTTGTAGATCAAGAGATTGATATGGCACTGAACAAAAAAGCTCAAAGCATGAGTGAAGAAGAGATTCAAGAACTTCGTGATAACGCAGATAAGCTCAACGAGCTTCGCGACACTTTTCGTGAAGAAGCGCAAAGAAGTGTAAAAGCTACATTTATCATAGATGCACTTGCTGCTGCTGAAAATGTAAAAGTAGAAGAGCAAGAAGTTATGCAAACTATATATTACGAAGCAATGCAAATGGGTCAAGATCCTCAAAAAGCTTATGAGCAGTATAAAGATTCAGGTTACTTACCGGCAATTCAGATGTCAATGGTAGAAGACAAAGTTCTTAGCCAACTTCTTAACTCAAAGATAAAAGAAGCGTAATCATGAGCTATATTCCTTATGTTGTAGAAAAAACAGGTCGTGGCGAACGTTCTTATGATATCTACTCTCGTCTTTTAAAAGATAGAATAATTATGCTAAGCGGAGAGGTCAACGATGCAGTTGCCTCTTCTATAGTTGCACAAATGCTATTTCTTGAAGCAGAAGATCCAGAGAAAGACATCTATTTCTACATAAACTCTCCCGGTGGAGTTGTTACTGCGGGAATGGCTATTTTTGATACAATGAACTATATTCGTCCGCATATTACGACTATATGTATAGGACAAGCTGCATCTATGGGTGCATTTTTACTTTCATCAGGTGAGAAGGGCAAAAGATATGCTCTTCCTCATGCTCGTATCATGATACACCAACCTTTAGGCGGTGCTCAGGGACAAGCAACAGATATAGCGATTCAAGCAGAAGAGATTCTTCGTATGAAAGCGGAATTAAATGCGATACTGGCAAAAAATACCGGGCAAAGCATTAAGAGAGTAGAAAAAGATACCGATCGTGACAACTTTATGAGTGCCAAAGAAGCACAAGAGTATGGAATGATTGATGAGGTTTTACTTAAAAAAGAAAAAGAGTAGGGGGATAATATGGCAGGATCTTTAAGAAGTAGAAATCGTCGCGATGCTACTAGTGCACCCAAAGAACCGACTATCGGTGCATTGGATATGGATGAACCTACAAGTGATTTAGAGATATACTCTAAGGAAGTTTTGAGCGCGCTTATTACAGACAATCTGCCGCCAACCCCAAATAACTTTTCACTCTATTTTGACAGGTTACTCGAAGACAAGAGTGAAAATCTTCGTAAGCAGATACAATCAATGCTTGAGCTTGAAGAGAGCAATGATGATGAAAATACAATCATGCTTGAACAAAGTCTCAAACAAGGTTTTACATCTGTAAAAAGTATTTTAAGCGTTACTGCCAACCTTTACAAAAACATGGCATTAATGACAAAAATACTAGACAAAAGAAAAAAAGAATTAGAAGAAAATACAGAGATTCAAGCTGCAGCCGCTATTGCCGCTTCTTTAGAAAATGATGTTGCAAAGCTAAACAGCATTCTCAAAAAGCAAAGTACACAGATGAAAGCTTTGTATGATGATACTGCTAAAATCGTTAAAAATGTAGAGAATGAAACTATTTTTGATAACAAGTTTGGTGTTTATAACAAGCGCTATCTGATGACAAAAATAGAGCAAGAAGTAGAGTTAATAACTGAGTTTAAACACAAAAGTTCTCTAATAATGATAGAACTCTCTCGTGAACTTACATCAAGTGTGAACAACGAAAAAGCCATAACATTAATGACAAGAACTATTGCTAGACTTCTTCTAAAAACTTCAAGAAGAAGCGATACTGTAGCACATTACGGTAACGGTGTATTTGCGATGTTATTAAAACATACGGATATACCAAGCGCACAAAAAGCAAGTGAGAGACTTTGTGAATTAGTCTCTAACTCTAACTTTTTCCTAGCTGACCGTGAAATACAACTAAAGATATCTATAGGTATTACAGACATTGCAACACTCTATAGTGTTGAAGAGATTGTAGTAAGTGCAATGGATGGAATCGAAAAAGCGTATGCTGACAAAAAAATGGATTACGCCGTTTCGCTAAGAAGACAAGATGCAGAGTCGGTAGAAGAGTAAAAATATATAGATGAATTTAAGTATAGTAGAATATCCGGATAAAAGATTAAGACAAATATCAAAAAAAATTGAAAAGTTTGATAAGGATTTACATAATCTTTTAGATGCTATGTATCCGATTATGATGGGGACAAACGGTATCGGGTTGGCCGCTATACAGGTCGCTCACCCCGTTCAGGCTCTTATCTTGAACATCCCCGAAGAAGACGGTGAACAGCCGATAGAAAATCTTATAGAGATGATAAATCCCATTATTACCAAAAAAGACGGTGAGATTATCTACCAGGAAGGCTGTCTTAGCGTTCCCAGTTTTTACGAAGATATAACTCGTTTTGAAAACATAACCGTCAACTACCAAGACAGAGACTCTAATACAAAAGTATTGGAAGCGGATGGACTCTTAAGTGTGGCAATTCAGCACGAAATAGATCACTTAAACGGCATACTCTTCATAGACAAGCTATCATACTCAAGAAGAAAAAAGTTTGAAAAAGAGTATAAGAGAATGCAAAAAGAGAAAAAAGGCTCTAAGTAACTACCCCTTTATTTGTTAAATCCTCGTGTAGCAACCATCTCATACTCTTTAGCTCGTGGATTGTCGAGTCTCCGGTAATCGTCGGCGACGATTCGGTATGCATCTGCTTTTAGCTGGAGGTCTGCGGCCTTTGGGTTGTTCACGCTACCGACTAGAGTTGGTATCTGCAGTGTGATTCCGACATCAATAAGATCAGGGTTTTGATGGGATAGCTCTGATCTGTTTTGTGCATAGATAACCGGCCACCAAAAAGGATCTCCCCATGTGGTTGCAGCAATCGTCCACAGTGTATCGCCGGAGGACACGGTAACCACTGTCTCTGTAGCTTTTGTCATTGTAACCTTTGTCGTGGCAGGAGGTAACTCTGCGGGAACACTGGTTAGAGTAGCTGGTACATTGGCATCTTTAACGGGAGCTTCGTGAACTGGGCGTGTCAGTTTTACTTCACTTGGGGGCTGTTCTGGTTGCACCAAGGATGCCTTTTGAGTTGATAACCGACTTTTTATATCGATGCCAAATAAGATAAGCAACACTATAAGTATCGCCAGCAAGATTAAGGCAGCTGTTCTTACACGCCATGCAGTTTTGTCTTCAGTGAGTTCTTTTATTCGCAACTGACGAAAGGGCGCATTGACAGCGAAACGCAGTGCGCTGTATGGGCGAAAGTGGACACGCGTGTGCTCTGGGATTGTTAAGGGCTCGCCAGAGTTTGGGTTGTGTCCCATCTGTTCACTGACATGGGTCGTATGAAAACGCCCAAAGTGATACAGATGAATGTAACTATCTTTCTCTAGCTCCTCACTCATAGTAAGTGCTAGTTGGTGAATATAGGCATCTGCCTCTACACGACTAACCCCGGCACGCTTTGCTACTAATTCTGTAAAAGCGTGAAATGTGATTTTATTATTGTCGCTCATGTCTGTGTACCATCTTCGTCCGATTCGATATTGTAAACATCTTCACGGAGCAGTGTTCCTGTGCGAAACACGGGGACACGTCGTTTTGGAAAAAGTGCAAAATTATTGCTACTAGGCAAATAACCGCGGTGTTCATCGTATGTTGCCGTGTCAAAGGTGCCCAAGTGAGGCAGGGTTACAGCATGTCCGACTCTAAGTAGGTCTCGAATTTCCCGTAGTGTTGCTTTAAGCAATCGTTTCGACTCGGCATTTGAGATATCCAACTCTTTTGCAACGTTTTCAATAAGTTCAGTTTGGTCCATAAGTGCTCCTTAGCTGGTGCATTTTCTATAAACAAATCTCTCTCAATCCCATCTGATGTTAACTGCCGCAGATAGCATAACTATGTAATTAACAACCATTCTATCGTAAAAAATTAAAAAATAACATATTAAATTAAATTTATTGTTTCTGTTAAATAGACTATATTAACCCTAAGAGTTTCAAACTTGCTTTTCCCAGTTTGGTGCGTTCAGTGGAATCTGAAGGCTTATTGATATCGATGTTTAAAGCAAAAACATAGAAGCGTCCTTCTTTTTCTACCCATCCGATCCACCAGCCGATGCCCTTGTTTGGTGCATTTTGCCAGCCGGTTTTACCGTAGAGTTTCCAGTCTTTTCCATGCTCAAGCAAAACAATTTCTCGCCGACTTCTTGGTTGCCGTAATGTAATGTGGCGAGTCCTTTGCGCATACGTTTTAGGTAGATTCACTCACATGGGTGGTAACTTTAGCTTTATTAATAAGAGAAGGCATTACACATGTTATAATGGGTGGTATACCCGTTTAAAGGAATTTTATATGAAGCGTATAGTTATTAAAGTTGGTAGTAGCGTTTTAATTGATGATGGTCATATTGCAAATGAGAGGATGTTGAACCTTGTCTCTCTTATTGTAGACTTGCGAAAAAAGCATGAAGTTATTTTAGTCACATCTGGAGCTGTCGCAGCTGGATTTACCGCGGTGAAACTCAATAAACTTGTTCCAACAAGTAAAAAAGTGTTGGCTTCATTGGGACAGCCTATTCTTATGAGTTCATATAAGAACCTGTTTGATATTTTTGACGTTACAATCTCTCAGATTCTTATGACAGAAGATGATTTCAATTCAAGACCACATACAGAAATTTTTCAAGACATCATAGAAAGAATATTTAAAAATGACATATTAGCCATTGTTAACGAAAATGACATCTCTACGACACCGGAGCAGCTTTTTGGGGATAATGACCAACTTTCAGCTCATGTTACCCACTATGCAAGAGCAGATATGCTTGTGATATTAAGTGACATCGATGGTTATTATGATTCAAATCCAAAAGATAATCCAAAAGCGAAATTACGAAAGCAAGTAAACGAGTTAACCGAAGAGGAGCTAAACCAAGAGTTCACACCGAATTCTAAATTTGCATCGGGCGGTATAGTAACAAAACTAAAGGCAGCTCAATATATAATAGAAAACAATCTAGAAATGTTTTTATGTAATGGTTTTGATCTAACTTCAGTGAGAAGTTACCTACTAGATGATGTTCATGAACAAGGTACGCTCTTTACAAGTAAAAAGTAAAAGTGACTACCTGAGCTAATAGTTTTTTAAATTAATATATTCCGGGAATCAATCTATATCGTACCTGTTGTACATACTCTTTGTATCCCCTCAACTCTTCTTGTAGTGTCCTGTCTTCTAGTTCCGTTCTTATCACGGCAATTATTATGGCTATGAGTACAGGAATCAATGTCCACACTGAACCTAAGGCAAGAACAATTCCCGGAAGTGCAAAAATATTTCCTGCGTAGCCCGGATGCCGCACGATTTTGTAAGGACCACTACTGCACACTTCATGTCCTCTCTCTTTTTGGATACGCACAAAAGTTGAAAAGAAACGGTTCTCTATCAGTGCCCATGAGGCGAAAGTGTATCCAAATGCAATGAGAACAAATCCGAGTAAATTCATCCAGATAGGCAAAAGAGGAGACCATGCAAAACGGTGATCTAGACCTGCTACTATGGCAAGCGGAAATGATAGGCTTATTGCCATCAACGGGGCAGTGATTTTATCCCAAGACTTTACATTTTGAGCCTTAATATTAAACCGTTCAGCCAGAATACCGGGATGTCTATGTTCTGCCCATATGCGCCCACCAATGCCGGCCGCAACGATGAGCACAAAAAAGACCCACGCTTGCCACCAACTGAGATCCCATCCGCAAACCAACAGAGTTACGGGTATGGAAATGTAAGTTATGATTGTACTGAGCCATTGTTTAACTATCATACATACCTCATTTTTCTATGCAGTAAATTATATCTCAAAATGTGCAAATGCACCTTCTACGCTTAATACATTTTTATAGCTGGTATTTGTAATTCTTACATTTTTTGTAGTTAAGTCACATACTGCGATGCGAAAGTTTTGACCCATATGTGGCTCAACAATGCAAATGATTTTATCCTCGATCTGTCTTGTTGCGTGGATGATTCCTTTTAGAGTGTGAAAAAAATACTTCGGGTAACTAAGCGGTGTAATCTCAATAACATCTGCAGTTCTTTTTTTGTCAAGACTTTGTGCAACAATATTAGCATCTTCAAAGCTGTCAAACTGAACACACCAGTCATCAAACTCTTTATTAAAGCGTTTTAAATCTTCATCTAAAAAGCCACCCGCAGGTGATTGTAGGGCAAATATACTCACTTGTTAAACCTCGTATGTATGTTCATAATTATATTTTACCATTTTTATTTGAACGTATAAAAGAAGAATGATAAACATCTCCGTGCAAAGTTAAAGAATTTTTCTAAGGAACGTTATGTATCAAAGGCAGATAGAGCGAAAACGGAATCAGAAAACTACGCAGTAGAGTCTAATGCTGAAAAAAGTGAATCACTTTTGGCGGCTGAGCAGGAGTATCAGAAATTCTGTGTTGGTTTGATAACGACTGTCTTGAGAAATACTCACCCGCGCTTTGGGTTCGTATTTCTCTCCAAGTTCTTGTTATGTACTTTTTATAGTTATCTGTTACTTGACTTTAATAACAGTGTCTGCATCTTTTTCAAGCGCTTGAGCAGTGCCACCTTGTTTTACACATTTAAAATGTAATTCAGTAGAACCAAGTCTTCCTGGTGCAGCAGGAATGAGTGTTTCTCTTAATGTCATTACTTCAAGACCTTTTTTTATACAAAAAGCATTTGCTTCTTGATAAACTTCTGCTTTATTACTTAGCGATACTCCAATTCCAGGATAGCCATCTTTTTTACCAATAAAGTATGAGTCTTGACTCATAGGAATAACCCCCGTACTTGAGCAACTAATAAGTAAGAGGCTTAAAGCAATTGTTAAAATTATTTTTTTCTTCATAATGTTCCTGTGGCTTTATACAAATTATTTAAATATGTCGTTAAATTTGTTTGATGTTGTGGTTGATTTGCTTGAGTGACTACACTATTTAATGCTGTTATGACATTTTGAAAATGAGTTACTGTCTTTAATTTAGAGTTTTCTTCCACTAAATCTTTTGCTAGTTTATGTATGGTCTCTACATTCATTCATATTCTTTGTATTTTGTATAACTATTTATTCAACATCATTGTATATAAAATAACCTTAATTAATATAAATAATCATCAAGTTAAATGATCGTTAAAAATGAAAATTTATTAAAAAATATGACAAAATGCAATTGTTTTTGCTTTTTTATCAAATACGTCATATTATTCTTAAAGAAAAGATGAGTGTTAAAAGGAAAAACATCATGAAAAAAGTCTCCTGTGCTACATACGAAGGTATAGATGCTAAAGTTGTGCATGTTGAGTCTACGCTTACGAAAGGTTTACCATCTTTCTCCATAGTTGGCATCGCATCTGCATCTATTACTGAAGCGAAAGAGCGTGTGAAGTCTGCACTTTTAAGTAACGAGTTTTCTTTTCCTCCAAAACGCATCACGATAAATCTTGCTCCGAGCGACGTTAAAAAAGAGGGCAGTCAGTTTGACCTTAGCATCGCACTTTTGGTTGCACTTGACTACCTCGAAGATGATTTGAGTGAGTGGTTTGTTTTTGGTGAGCTTGGCCTTGATGGAAGTGTGAAGGAAAACATCCAACTCTATCCGCTTATGTTATCTTTGGCAAACCAAAAAGTAATCTCTAAAGCTATCGTTCCATATGAGAGTCTGCAAAAACTCTCTAAGATTCCAGGTGTAGAATTTTACGGCGTGAAGAATCTGCAAGATGCGATAGAAGTGCTTAAAAACCAAGAGAGCATAACTCCAAATATAGAACAGACAGATATTGCATATCCGCATTATGAGATAAAAGGAGAGAAGTATTACTACGTAAATGATTATGATGAAGATTTCAGCGATGTAAAGGGGCAAGAGGTCGCAAAGAGAGCTGCGTTAATATCAGCAGTCGGCTTTCACAACATTCTCTTTGAAGGCTCTCCAGGCTGCGGTAAAAGTATGATAGCAAAAAGGCTTAGATATATCTTGCCGCCCATGAAATCAGACGAGATACTCGATGTAGCGAAACTTCAAGCTTTAGAGTTAGTAGAACCAGAGTTTAAACCTCATAGGAACATGCGTTCACCTCACCACTCGTCCACCCTTGCCAGCGTGTTTGGAGGCGGTTCACATAAAGCTATGATAGGTGAAGTAGGTTTGGCACATCGGGGTATTTTATTTTTCGATGAACTGCCTCACTTTTCCAAAAACATACTTGAAGCTCTAAGAGAACCGATGCAAGATAACCGCATCAGAATCTCCAGAGTAAACTCAAAAGTAGAGTATCCAAGTGATTTTCTATTCATCGGGGCAATGAACCCGTGTCCGTGCGGAAATCTTTTAAACGAGCATCTCGAATGCAGATGCAATGAGATGGAAATACAAAGATATAAAAACAGACTATCAGACCCGTTTTTAGACAGAATAGATATGAATGTAGTTATGCAAAACGTCAAGGCAGATGACAAGCCGAGCTTTACGTCAAAAGAGCTGCATCGCAAAGTGGTTGAAGCTCATATCTTTTCAAAAAAAAGAGGACAAGAGAGTTTCAATGCAAAACTAAGCGATGCGGATGTTGAGAAGTTTTGCATCTTAGAGAGTGAAGCACAAGATGTTTTGGATATGGCGGTGAGCAGATTTTCACTCACGTTTAGAAGCATAAAAAAGATTCAAAAAGTAGGGCGTACTATTGCTGACTTAGATGCAAGCGAGATAGTAAAAAAAGAACATATTTTAGAAGCACTTAGTTATAGAAGAAGATAGAATCAATTTTTACATTTTTTTCACATTATTCATAAGTAGAATATCCCATTAAAAGAGATATTCAAGCCCGAGACACTTGAACTATCTCTTTTTATACATTGTAATATGTGGCGTTTGGATGGTAAACAACCAAGGCGCTTGTTGATTGTTCTGGATGAATTTGAAAAGTTTCACTCAGTTCAATCCCAAATTCCTCAGGTCTTAAAAGATCAAAAAGAGGGCGGTTAAGTTCCAAATCAGGACAAGCCGCATAACCAAACGAGTATCTGCTTCCCTGATATTTATTCATCTGAACATCACTAAGTTTACTGCCTTCACCTTCTGAAATATTCAAATCAAGTCTGATTTGTTTGTGAGCTATTTCTGCTAACGCTTCAGCTAACTCGACTCCAAGACCATGAAACTGATAATACTCCGTATAGTCGCCTCTGTCGTATATCTCACGCTCTGCATCACTTAGTTTTGCACCTGCACTAACACATGTTAGCGCTATAACGTCATGTCTGTCGTGATGGAAAAAGTCACTCAGTGCACGATGAGGCGCTTTAGACTGTCTTGGAAAGGTAAATTGTTTGATTGCTCTTCCCATAACATGTTCCAGATGCTCGGTGTTGATTTCGTCATCGGAGTTATAACCTTCACTCTCATCAAAGATAAGAAGAGTGTTATCGTCTGAACGACATGGCCAGTAACCGTAGATGATAGTAGGTTCAAACAGTTTTTCATCCAGAAACTGAGCTTTTAGTTTTTCATAAGCAGGCATGATTACTTCATCAACCTGTTTTTGGTACTGCTCTTTTGTCATACCTTTTGAGCTGTAACCCCAGCGGGATTTGAAAAGTATCTTGTGGTTTATCCACTCAAATGCCATCTCAATCTGCGCAGGTGTAAGTTTCATCTCACGTCTTCCCCAAAACGGAGGAGTCGGGACTTTAACATCACGAGATGGCATCTTTAGTTCTTCAAACGGCGGGATGACAATCTCTTTTTTCTTTTTAACAACTTTTTCCTCAGAATCTTTACCGTGAAGGTCTGTATCAAAATTACCTGCTTCGATGCGGCTCATAGCAGTCACACCGTCAAAAGCATCTTTACAGTAAAAGATAGGGCCTCCGTAAAAAGGACGGCAGAAGTCATCTATGAAAGAACGGGTAAGAGCTGCCCCTCCAAGAAGTATGGGAATATCGATGCCGTTTGCTTTTAATGTCTCCAAGTTTTCTTTCATGACCTGTGTAGATTTAACCAAAAGTCCGCTCATACCGAATGCACTTATATGTCCGTCTTTCATAGCCTGTATAAAGTCGTCAAGTTCGACTTTGATACCGAGGTTTACAACTTTAAAGCCGTTGTTTGAGAGGATGATATCTACAAGGTTTTTACCGACATCGTGAACATCGCCTTTTACCGTTCCGAGTGCTAAAGTAGTATCTACTGTTTTTTCTACTTTTGGAAGGTAAGGGTTTAGATAATCGACCGTCTTTTTCATAGTCTCTGCACTTTGAAGAACAAACGGAAGCTGCATCTGACCCGAACCGAAAAGCTCACCGACAATCTTCATGGCATCTATAAGGATCTCATTTACGATTTTCTCAGGTGCTATTGTCTTTCTAGCTTCTTCAACAAGAGGAATCATTCTCTCTTTGTCACCATCCATAAGAAGTTTTGCAATCTTTTCTTCATCACTCATCGCAAGATAGCTGGCATCTTCTGCATCCGTGTCTATTGCTTCTTTTGTGCTGAAGTGCTCGATGAATTCAAACAGAGCCGCAGCTTCGGGTTTTTTGTTGAAGATGAGATTATTACAGATTTCTTGGTCTTCTTCACTTATCTTGTTGATAGGGATGATGTGCTTGACATTGATGATAACCGATGTCAGTCCTGCTTCGATGCAGTAGTGCAGAAACATTGAGTTTAGGTATGGTCTTGCATCTTTATCAAGTCCGAATGAGATGTTTGAAAGACCAAGCGTCGCTCCGACTTCGGGATGACGTCTGCGCAGTTCACGAATCGCTTCTATGGTGTTAATACCTGCATCTAGGTACTCTTCATCACCTGAACCGAGTGTAAATGTGAGAAGGTCGAAAACCAAATCTTCAGGTTTAATGCCGTGCTTTTTAGTAGCTAACTCATAGATGCGCTCGGCAACTTCAAGTTTTCTCTCAACTGTCTTAGCCATTCCGATTTCATCGATAGTAAGACAGACAAGAGCGGCACCGTATTTCTTAGCAAGCTGACAGACAGTATCAAACTTCTCTATGCCGTCTTCAAGGTTTACGGAGTTGATGATAGGTTTACCGCCGATGCACTTTAGTGCTGTCTCAAGTGCTGTTGTCTGGGTAGAGTCTGGCATAAGAGGAAGAGATATCTTTTGAGCATACATGCTCATGACCTCTTGCATGTCTTTAGTCTCGTCACGTCCAGCAAAACCGACACTGACATCTACTACGTGAGCTCCTGCGCGAACTTGTTGCTGACCCACGCTTAGAGTTCCTTCGTAGTCTTCGGCTAAAAGAAGCTCACGGAATGCTTTTGAACCTGTAGCGTTTGAGCGCTCTCCTATTAGAAGCGGAGCAGGCTCTTGCATCAGAGGCACTGTTGAAAACAGAGATGCCAAAGAGTTTTCATGGCTTCCGGATGCTGGTTTTGGAGTCGTGTTTTGAACTCTGTTGACAAGTGCACGGATGTGTTGAGGAGTAGTTCCACAACATCCGCCCAGAAAACTTACACCGTCAAGATCTAAAAATGCTTCTTGTTTGTCCGCAAACTCATCAGGTCCCATAGGGTAGTGAGTATAGCCTCCGCGGTTTTGCGGAAGACCTGCATTTGCGTGAACACTTATCGGCTTGTGCCAAACTTCACTTAGAGTCTTTACATGTTTTAAGACCTGTTCAGGTCCGGTTCCGCAGTTAAAACCAAGAGATATGATGTCAAAAGGTTCCAAGATTGTAGCGATTGTACTTGCATCTGTACCTATGAGCATAGTTCCGCTTAGTTCTATTGTTACAGATACCATTATAGGGATTTCTACATCTTTTTGACGGCAAGCTTCTTGGCAAGCGTGAAGAGCAGCTTTTATCTGAAGCGGGTCCTGAGCAGTTTCAAGTAAGAATATATCTACTCCGCCGTCAATCAGAGCTAAACAAAACTCTGTATAACCTGCGTACATTTCATCATAAGTTATGTGACCGAGTGATGGAAGTTTTGTACCGGGTCCTATAGAACCCAGACAAAAGCGCGGATGCTCTGGAGTCGAGAACTTTTGGCACTCTTGTTTTACAAGCTCTGCTCCGGATTTTGTCAGTTCATAAGCACGATTTCCTATCTGGTACTCATCTAAGACCCATGAAAATGAGCCAAAAGTATTTGTAGTGATAAGGTCGGCGCCCGCTGTAAGGTAGGCATGAAAAATCTCGCTTAGGACTTCTGGAGCCGTAACGTTTAGAAGTTCATTACAACCCTCGTTACCTTCCCAAGCTTCTTTAGAGATTTTGTCATCACGTTGCTGAAGTTGAGTTCCCATTGCACCGTCAATAATTAGTGGACGTTTTTTGATAGTGCTTAAAATATAATCTTTTGTTGTCATGATAAAAAAATCTTTTATATTAAAATATTGATGTGCATTTTACCAAACTAGAACCTAAAAAAGCCTTTTGTTTATATCTGAAACATTAGACTAAGCAAAGTGCATAAAAGTTGTCCAAATCTGAGGACAATTGATTTGGGACAAATAATATATTCTTATTTAATGATATATTAGTACACATAGAATAGGCGATTACAACAAGGGGGAAATAATCATGTTAAATAATATGTCAATAAAATTAAAGATGCTTTTGATGGTAGCAATACCAACCATCATAATATTCATACTACTTAGTTTAGCTACCATTAAAAGCTACAATCAAGTATCTGAGCTTGAGAAGATAGAAGAGGCGACGATTCTTGCAACTAAAATAAGTGCTATGATACACAACACTCAAAAAGAGCGTGGTGCATCGGCAGGTTTTATCGGTTCAGAAGGTAAAAAGTTTGTAACGGAACTGCCTAACATAAGAAAAGACACAGATGCTACTCGTGCAGAGATGGAAGCATTTTATAAGACTATGGATTTTTCTAAATATCCTCAAGAGATGCAAAAGCAGATGTCAGATGCCATGAGCAGATTGGCCGTAATAGAAGAAAAAAGAGCAAAAATCAGTGCTTTAGAATATAAAATATCTGATGCCGTAGGTTATTACACTCCTATGAACTCGGCTTTTTTAGACACAATCGCATATATTGCAAAGATGAGTTCAGACCAAAAGATGAGTACATCTCTGAATGCTTTTGCAAATTATCTTTACTCTAAAGAGAGAGCCGGGATAGAGAGAGCTGTAATGACTGGAACGTTTGCAAGAGACTCTTTTCCTCCAGGTTTTTATGCTAAGTTTATTAAGCTTATGAGTGAGCAAGACGTTTACATGAGAAGATATATGTTTTTAGCTTCAAAGGAAAACGCTGATTTTTGCGATGCTACATTAGTGGGTAAACCTATAGAAGAAGTAAAACGAATGAGAGCTATTGGTGTGGCAAACATGAATGGCGGTTTCGGAGTTGATTCATCATATTGGTTTAATACCATAACACAAAAAATAAACTTACTAAAAAAAGTCGAAAATCACTTAGCGCAAGGGATATTAAAAGAAGTAGACAGACTTAAGAGTGCTGCAACATGGAGTATGAACTTAAGCATAATCGAGAATATCGTAGTAGTTATTTTTGTCATAGGTTTTGGCGGTGTTGTCGCTAACGGTTTAACAAAAAGAGTCTCAAAGTTTAAAGAAGAACTAGATGATATTATTTCTTCAAAAGATTTTTCTCAAGTTATTACAACAAGCGGCAATGATGAGATTGCTTCTATCCAAGCAGCAGCAAACCATACCTTGCAAACGGCTCACGAAGCAATATTGAATGCAAATGAAAGCCTGCAAGCCTCTGAAAAACACGCTCAAGAAAGCAACATACAATTAGAGAAAAACAGATTGACACTAGCTCTTACCGATCTTCTCAGCGAAGGTGCGACTATAGGTGTAAAAGAGGTTCAAGAGGGCCTTTTAAGAAACATGGAATCTCTTCAGCAAATCAATGAGAAGAATGCAAACACTGAACATACCGTAGATGACGTAAAAGAATCAACAGCTCAAATGGGAGAGTCTTTGGAAAATATTTCTCATAAAATGCATGAGAGTAGAGAAAACTCTGATCAGCTTAACACGAGCGTCGGTGAGATTACAAGTGTTATCTCTTTAATCAAAGATATCTCTGACCAGACAAACCTGCTCGCTCTTAATGCTGCCATAGAAGCTGCCCGTGCAGGTGAGCACGGTCGTGGTTTTGCCGTTGTTGCCGATGAAGTTCGTAAACTTGCCGAGCGCACACAAAAAGCTACAAGTGAAGTAGAAGTCAATATCAATCTGCTTAAACAAAATTCTGCAGCAATGCAAGAATTTTCTGAAGTTATGGACGGCGAAGTTTCTACATCTTTGGAAAAACTAAATACTTTCAATGAGAGTCTACACGCTTTAGTTGACGGTGCGCATGATATTCAATACTCTAATAAAAAAATATCCAATGAGATGTTTGTAAATCTTGCAAAACTAGATCACATCGTATTTAAACTTGGCGGTTATGAGTCAGTCTTTAAAAATGATAGCACTCATACTTTCTCTCAACATACAACTTGTAGATTTGGTAAATGGTATACAGGTGCAGGAAAAGATGTCTTCTCAGGTACTCCTTCATATTCTAAAATAGACACGCCTCACAAAGCGGTACATGAAAATGTAAGAAATGTACCTGAACTAATTGCATCAGGATTGGTTGAAAATGCGGAGAAAATTATTAATGCATTCTCAAACGCTGAGAAGAATTCAAAAGAACTATTTAATCACCTAGATAACATGGTGGATGAGGTAAGCTAAACGCTTACTTTCTCACCATTTGCTATTATTATAATAGTTATAATAATAAATTAATTTAAAACTCAACTATTATTTGATATAATTTGACAAAATTATGACAAGTTTGAAGTAATGCTAAGATGCGATTACTTACAAATATTGGGAGTTCATATGAGTAAAGAGACTAGCGGTATAGAAATACCGATGCCGTGGAGAATTAAACGCTATTATCTATATATTATAGTTACCGTAATAGCTTTAGTTTTACCGTGGATAACAGTAGATGGAAATCATTTCTTTTTGCTAAGTTTTGATAAGTTGAAGTTACACCTTGCTTTTATACAGTTTGATATGCAAGAATTATATCTGATGCCGTTTTTACTGATGCTTATGTTTTTAGGAATATTTGGCATGACGGTTGTCGGCGGTCGTGTATTTTGTGGCTGGGTATGTCCTCAGACTGTTTTTCGTGTTATATACAGAGATTTGATAGAGACGAAGATTTTGGGTCTTCGCAAACGTATAAAGAACAAACAGCTTGAACCTGATATGACAAAACCGGAAAATAAGGTTAAGAAAGTAGTCGCTGTTTTACTATGGACTGCTCTTGCTGTTATAGCAGCGGCTGATTTCATGTGGTTTTTTGTTCCACCGGAAGATTTTTTTACTTATCTGGCTAATCCTACTGAGCACTGGACTCTGTTTGGTACAATTATCGGGATTACACTTTTCTTGGTATATGATATAGTCTTTTTAAAAGAAGACTTCTGTGTTTATGTTTGTCCTTATTCTAGAATTCAGTCAGTTTTATATGATGATCATACAGTTATGGCACTTTATAATATGCATAGAGGCGGTCATATTTATGATGAGCATCACAATAAACTTTTTACAAAACAAAAAGATATTCAGGTAAAAGAACCTCATGCAGAGTGTACAGCTTGTGAGAGTTGTGTAACAGTTTGTCCTACTCACATTGATATCCGTAAAGGTCTTCAGCTAGAGTGTATAAACTGTTTAGAGTGTGTAGATGCTTGTACAACGGTAATGGGTAAACTAGGACGTCCGTCTCTGGTTACTTGGTCAAGTGATTATGAAATTGTAGATCAAAAAGGTAAAACTCAATATTTCCGTGCAAAAGTCTTGGCTTACGGTGCTCTGCTTGTAGCTATTATGGTTATCCTTGGGATGATGGGAAGCACGAAAGAACATATGCTTTTAAATATCAACAAAGAGACTAGACTTTACTCTGTTCATAAGATGCCAGACGGTAAAGTCAGAGTTGACAATGCATATGAGTTCTTACTTCAAAATACCCAGAGTGAAAAGATGAAATTTTATTTTGACGTTATTCCTCCAAAAGGTATGGAAGGTAAGATTACCATTGCCAAACCTACTAGAGAGTTTACGGCTGTTCCTGGAATAAAAAAGAAAAAGATAGTTGTCCTTAGAACTGAAGAGATGCTCGTAGATAATGATAGAAAAGATACGGTTATTCCTATTACTATCCGTGCATACGCAACGAAACATAAAGATAAGATAATGGTACTTAGAAAATCTACTTTTGTATTCCCAAGAGCAGATATTGTTAAAGGTGCTAAATAAAATTATGCTAAACACGTAATTTTAGTTTAAAGTGCAATAAGATAGACTTTAAGAAGATAACTTCTTGGAGTCTGTCATGTTAAAAAAAATTCAGAAGATAGTAATCTATTTACTCTCGGCCTATGCTATATTAGGCTTTATCGTTCTCCCTTTAGTATTAAAATCACAGCTTGTAGAGATAGTTCAAAAAGAGACAAACGCAAAAATATCTCTTGAGAGTGTTTTCTTCAATCCTTTTATATTTAGTCTGGAACTAAATAAGATAAAACTGACAGATGCAAGAGATTCTCATCTAATCTCGCTAAAATCAATCATAATAAATCTAGAACCTCATTCTCTGTTTCGTCAAGCCATACATATAAAAAACATTGCTTTAGAAGAGCCGGAGATAACTTTAATCTACAAAAAAGATAAATCAATAAATTTAGCGTCTATAGTTAAAGAAACAGATAAAGAAGTTAAAAAAGAGAGTGATTCAAAGTTTAAAATGCCAAGAGTTATACTAGATAGAGTAGCTATAATAAATGGGAAGATTAAGTATGAAGACTTCACACATGAAACACCCTTTGACTTATCATTTAATCGAATAGGTTTTGAACTAAAAGATATAGATACAAAAGATTTTAACTCCAGTGATGCGACTTTTAGATTTTATACCTCATTAGGTAACGGCGGTTTTTTTGATATTAAAAGTGAAATTATAGGTTTTAAACCTTTCAAAGTTAAAGGCAGTATAGATTTTGAGGCGAGTAAATTATATACTGAGTGGAAGTATATGCAGGATGCATTAAATCTGGAAGTGGCAGATGGCAAAATTGGCTTTAGCGCGCAATATTATTTTAATCTTGATGATTTAGACTCAACAACGATAGATGTGTTGAGTCTATCTGTTGATAATCTAAGGATAAAACCAAAACAAAAATATAAAGATGTTCTTAATCTTGAGCATTTGTTAGTTATGGATGTTAGTGTTAAACCTATGAGGCAGGATGTTCATATAGCAAAGGCGGCTCTTAATTCTCTGGATGTAAAAGTAAAACGGGATGAAGCTAAAAATATAGACTGGATGGAGTATATTAAAACAAACTTTGCAAAACAGGAAGGGGGTGCATCTGAACAAGAAAACAAGACAGAAGAAGCCGCTAAACCTTGGAACGTTGTTGTAGATGATATTGCGCTTGAGAAGATTAAAGTCAGTTTTGATGATAACGGCGTAAAACCAAGCGTAACCACAAGGCTAAATGATTTTAACCTATATCTGAAAAATGTTACTTTAGCAGGTGAAGAGCCGCTTAGTTATAAGATGAATTTGAGGTTGAATGAAGAGTTCGTATGTAACTCTAGCGGTGATATAAAACATGACATTTTAAACATAAAGAGCTATACAAAATGTAGCGATTTGGATCTTGTCAGATTCCGTCCCTATATAGATGAGGCAGCAAGAGATGCACTAAGTGTTTATGATATAAAATTAAAACGAGCCAGAGCTGATTTTGAAGCTAACGTTAGTGTTTTATCCTTAGAAAACAAGATGCAAGTAAATGTAAGCGACGCTAATCTCAATCTCGGCAAACTTGCTATAGATAAGAGAAGTACGGGAGAAAGAATTGTATATTTTACAAACCTTGGTGTGAGCGGCTTAAATCTCGATACAAAGTCAAAAAGAGTCAATATTGAAAAAACAGCACTTAGCGGTCTAAACATAAAAACAGGGCTCTACAGAGATGGAAAACTTAATGTAGATAATCTTGTTGTTGCTAAAAAGACGAACAGTAGAAGTAAAAAGAAATCTACTAAGCAAACAACAAATGAACCAGATTACAGAGTTTTGCTAAAACATTTTGCTCTTGAGTCTGCCCAAGTCGGTTTCAATGACAAAACTCTCAAACCTACTCTAAGAAGCAAGCTTGACAGAATCAATTTTAATGCTTACAACATAGACTCAAAAGAAAAAACCTGGTTTAACTATAAGTTCTCTGCGAGACTTAATTCTAAAGGTTATGTAAAAGCAAAGGGTAAAGTCAGACATACCCCGCTTAAACAAAAAGGTACATTTGAGCTAAAGAAAATCTCTTTAAAAGAGTTTAGTCCATACATAGAAAAATCTCTCTATCTAAAACTAAACGACGGTAATGTAAATCTAAAGACAAAGATTGAGTATACAAAAAGTTCTAAAGAGGCTGATTTAAAAGTTCACGGTCGTCTGGATATTGATGAATTTTTCTTAAATGATTCAAGAGACAACTCAACGCTTCTGTCTTTTAACAATATGGCTCTTAAGTCTTTTGATTATGAGATGTTTCCGGATAGAGCATTTGTAAATGAGATGGATGTAAATGGTTTTTATGTAAATGCTCTTATAGATAAAAGTAAGACTATGAATTTTGCAACTTTATCAAAAGCACCAAAAGTTCAAAGTGACGCAGATACGACAAAAGTAGCGAAAAGTGAAGATGATAATGCTACAAAATTTCCGTTTAAGATAATGAAGCTGAATGTAGCATCCGGAAGTGCCAAGTTTGCCGACCTCTCTCTTCCTCTTGAGTTTAGAACTGATATACATGACTTAAACGGTGTTGTTTATTCTATTTCCTCTCAACCGGGTGAAGTGAGTTATGTTGATATTGTAGGAGAGATAGACAAGTATGGTTCGACCAAACTCTTGGGCTCCATTGACAGCTCTAATCCAAAACTCTATACGGACCTCAATTTTAATTTTAGAAATTTGGATCTTAACTCTTTAAGCGGATATAGTGCTAGTTTTGCAGGCTATAAGATTGACAGCGGAAAATTGTTCTTAGATCTAGGATATAAGATACTTGATTCTGAACTTTTAGGTAAGAACTCGATAATAGTTAAAAATATAGAGTTGGGAGATGAGTTAAAGGATGAAAACACGACTTCCTTACCTCTTGGTTTTGCTATTGCTCTCTTAGAAGACAGTGATGGAATAATAGATATCAATATGCCAGTGGAAGGAAATGTAGATGCTCCTGACTTTAAGTATGGTGCTCTTGTATGGAAAACCTTTGCCAATTTGATAGTAAAAGCAGTGGCATCTCCGTTTAAATTTTTGGGTGCTATTATGGGATTAGACGGTGAGCAATTGGAGTTTGTAGAGTTTGAACCGGGACAGATGCTAATCCTTCCACCTGAAAAAGAAAAACTTGATAATATCTCAAAACTTATGATAAAAAGACCAAGAATATCTTTAAAAATAATTCCGCAATATGATGAAGCACAAGATGCCTGGGCGCTAAAACAACAAAAGTTGATTCAAGCAGTGATGAAAAAAAGTGGAGTTAAAAATAAAAAAGAGCAGCAAAACTCTATGAATATAGATTTACTTGAAGATATATATAAAGAACTAGCTCCAAAGAAAAAAGTCAGTGATATAGAAAAAGCTCTTGAAAAGACTTACAAAGGGGATGCGTTAAAAAGAGCATATCAAAATACTTTAATCAAAGAGATAACACAGATGCAAGTGGTAGTCCTTCAGGAACTTGAAATTTTAGCCAGTAAAAGGGCAGAACTTTTAAAAGAGTATCTAGTCAGTTTAAAAAATATATCTGCAAACAGGATTATGATTCAAAGTGCGCAAAATGTTGAAAAGGAGAAAGAAAGCTGGGTTAGAACCAAGATGGAAGTAGTCATTAAGTAAATAAAGGCAAATAAGTTTTAGCTATAATTGCCTTTTTAAAATCATGATAGGGATTTGAATGGCATTTTCAAAACAAAATAGAAAAGGCACTGTCTCTGGAATCATATTTGTTGCTATTTTTGCGGCGGCAGCAACTATGATTGCAGATATTTCCGCCGTAAAAGCATTGGGTATTTCACCTCTTGTTATAGGTATTGTTATGGGGATTTTTTATGCAAACACACTGCATAACAATGTTCCGAGTGAGTGGGGTACAGGTATAACGTTTTCAGGCAAAAAGATACTTCGTTTTGCCATAGTGTTTTACGGATTTCGTATAACATTTCAGCAAATTGCAGATGTTGGTATGAGCGGGTTTATGGTTTCACTCATCATGCTCAGTACTACATTCATCTTAGGCTCATATCTTGGATATAAGATTTTTAAAATGGAAAAAGATACGGCGATGCTTACTGCCAGCGGTGCTTCTGTTTGTGGTGCAGCTGCAGTCTTAGCAACTGAACCGGTTTTAAAGGCAGAAGGACACAAAACAGCGGTGGCTGTCTCTATGGTCGTTCTTTTTGGTACTATCTCAATGTTCTTATATCCGGTTCTTTATGCTTCAATAATAGAACCGGCGACTGGATTTTTACATATGACACCTCAAGAGTTTGGTATCTATGTAGGTGGAACAATCCATGAGGTTGCTCAGGTTGTTGCAGTTCCCGCATCTGTTGTAGGCGCTCCTGCTGAGATGGCAAATTCGGCAGTTATTGTTAAGATGACTAGAGTTATTATGATTGCACCAATGCTTATTGCTCTTGGGATTTATCTCTCAATGCAAGCTAAAAAAACGGGTGATGCAACAGGTGCCGTAAAACTTGTGATTCCATGGTTTGCTGTTTATTTCATAGGTATGGCAGGGTTTAATTCGCTACAGCTTGTACCTCAAAACATAGTTAGTGTTATAAATGAAATAGATACATTTTTATTAACAATGGCTATGACCGCCCTTGGTATGGGAACTATTTTTTCAAAATTTAAAGGGTTAGGTCTTGCACCGCTTTATACTGCAGGTGCTATGTTTGTTTGGTTGGTTATAGGCGGTTTTGTTGTTACAAAAGTAGTAACGGCTATTTTTTAATAAATTCGAAATTTATCTCTTCAAGCTTAGCATTTATCTCAGATGCTAAGTTTTTGTATAGTGTAGCTAATGCCGGCGCACAAAATTCCATATTGTTATCATCTATACAAAAAGACAATAGTGTAGCTTCTTTGGAAGCACAGACAACACTTGCATTCCTGTTTGATTTAAAGATGGCTCCTGCCTCACCAAAAATTTCACCTGCTCTGAGTCCGCCTACTTTTTTCTTGTTATGAAAGACTTGACACTCTCCGTCGATGATAAAAAATATTTCTTCACTTACATCATTTTGTTCTACGATATAATCTTTAAATTTAAATTTTACAAATTTTAAATTGTATACTATAGCTTTGAGTTCATCAGGTTCAATTCCTCTGAAGATTGATATTTTATTTTGTACACTAAGAAGTTTTCTCAGGCTTTTGCTTTGTTCTTCATTCTCTGCATCTTTGTTTATTTGCAGAAATTTTTCTATATCATCAACAGTATAATTAGAAGTTTGACTCATTTATAAATCCTCAGACAAGATTGTAAGTACCTGTATTCTTTGGTGTACGGCCGCATAAGACCGGTTGTGTAGAGAAGGTAGTCTCTAGTATTAAGTTTGTTTTTGATTTTAAGCACTTGAAAATGTTTTGTTATAACCATGGAGGCAGAAGCTTCACTCCATAGCAATTTATCAAGATAGTATATTTTTGAGTTAAGACAGAGCATTAAAGATTCTAAAAAATATTTTTTGTCATCTTTAAAAATCTCTTGAAAAGTTTTGTAATATACCTCTTTTAACTCTAAAAGCAGTGCAGATACTCTCTTTTTCTCTTTTCTATCTTCATCCGTTGGGTTTCTGATATTTTGAACTTTTATAATTTCTTTGGCAAAATTGGAAAAAGAAGCAGATGAGGAAATAAATTCTGATTCAAAAATATCTTTGATATTCCTAGAATCTTCTATGGTCACATCATATAGAGTTTTGAGATATTTTACGTCTGAGTTTATTTTTTTTAGAGTTTGACTCATAAATGTTGAGTCTAAGATTCGAAAATTCCTTAGTGTATTGCTTAGAAACTCACCGACTATCGTATAGTTTTCTTTAGGCGTATGAAGATAATTTTGTTCAATAAAGTCTAAACACTCTTCAGTAGTATATGAGATTTCAGAAAAAAATTCTCTGTTAAATTTATATACCTCTTCTTCAATAATTGTTAAATTCATAAAAATTATTATATCATTAAAACTCTACCTTTAATAAAACTATTTAAGAAAAAATTATATAATAAAGAAAATCCTACTCTTAAGGAGTCAAAAAGATGTCGCATTTACCAAATACACTCAACTCTTTTTGGCTCTGGAGAGAGGTCTCCTCAAAGCTTGGAGTTTCAAATCCGGCCTATAAATACTGGAGAGATACCCCAAATATTAAACTAAACAACAAGTATATTTTCATTCAAAAAAACACTCTTCCTAAAAAACATGAGTACGTAGAAAACATATTGACAGATCTCTCAGGATATCTTCCAATCAAGTATGCATCGGATAGACTTCATGTAAATGAACATATTTTTTCTTACGAAAAGATGAAGCTCTATAAGGAGTTTGAATATAAGTTTGTACAGGATGTAAAGTTTGTAAACATCAAAAAGTTTTTTACAGAGTTTGGCATCAAGGTAAGCAAAAATTCCATTGTACAACTCGGGAAGATAAAAGACCTTGATTTTAGTGCAAATTCAACATTTTACAATCTTAAGAACGACTACGGAATAGTCGTTTATGAGTAGTTGATGAATACCTTTTTCATAGAGTTTCGTGATCCGCTTTTTGGCATAATCATATTTTTTGTACTGGTTTTTATAATTGCATTTTTTTCTTACTGGCTGGCGAGATTCAGAGCAAAAGAAGACTATAGACACCTAGACAGATTTTTAAGACAGTTTCGTTCTCTACCGTCAAAAAGTGAGCTTAAGGTCCTTATTACAAAAGGTGAGTTGTCTGAGAAATCATGGATGCTTCTTGCTCACTCTTACTTTAAAAACGGTGATTATGAAAAGAGCATAGAAATTTATAATGAACTTTTAAAAGTAGGAGATAAAGAGAACTATAGAGATACACTTTTTCTGCTTGGTCGTACTTACTTTAAGGCCGGTTTTCTTGAACGTGCAAAAGAGATATTTTTAAAAATATTGCAAAATAATCCAAGGACGCCGCAGGCACTTCATTATCTGCTTTTAGTTTATGAGCATATGAGAGAGTATGGTCTTGCCCTTGATGTTTTAGAACCTCTTGATGAGTTGCATAAAGATATAAAAA
This sequence comes from Sulfurimonas sp., assembly GCF_041563495.1. Classification (GTDB taxonomy): domain Bacteria; phylum Campylobacterota; class Campylobacteria; order Campylobacterales; family Sulfurimonadaceae; genus Sulfurimonas. Next base: position 87,576 of record NZ_JBFFMZ010000007.1, on the reverse strand, counting down.
GAGATAGTTCTTATCTCAAACTTTTGGCTCTTTTGAATGATGCGGATATACCTGCAGATGAAAAAGTAGATAAAATCATTGAGACATATAAAAAAGATCATCAACTTACATATATGGTTTTTGAGTATCTGTTCAGTGTCAGCCCAAAAAAAGCATGGGAAAACTTTGACAGCTCAAAGAGTGAGATACTCACAGATATATTATGGCATGTAGATAAAAAAGATTTGAATTTAGATATAATTACACAAAATGGCTACTTAAGGGAGCTATATACTGCCCGCGGTGACGTTAAGATGGCAGCAAACAGTTCTATTTTCGAACTGGACGTTCTGATAAACCTAAAGAAAAATACAAACGCAACTCTAAGCTTTGAATATATATGTGACAACTGCAAAGTAGTTTATCCGTTTGCTTTTAACAGATGCAGCAGTTGCCATGCTATTGATACATCACGAATAGAGCTTAGCTTGAGTAAAGATTATCATAGGGATTTTAGTGAAGAAAATAACTCTTTTCAGTGACGGAAGTGCTTTAGGAAATCCTGGACCGGGTGGTTACGGGGTAATTCTCAGATACGGTGATAAAGAGAAGGAAATAGTAGGCTCTGAAGTTCATACTACCAATAACAGAATGGAGCTACTCGCTGTTATCCAAGGTCTTAGGGCTTTAAATGAGAAGTGTGAAGTAGATATCATATCAGATTCATCATATGTTGTAAAAGGTATAAATGAGTGGCTGGTAAACTGGATTAAAAGAGATTTTAAAAAGGTTAAAAACCCAGATCTCTGGAAAGAGTACATAGAAGCTTCACAGGGACATAAGATAAACGCTATATGGGTTAGAGGACATGATGGACATGAAGAAAATGAGAGATGTGACCAACTTGCAAGAGATGAGGCACAAAAAGTAAAAGATTCATTAGAATGAATGAGGAAAATATGGATAAGAATATAGAAAGTTTAGAAAAAACTTTAGGATACACATTCAAAGATAAAAAGCTCATTATCGAAGCGCTGACACATAAAAGTTATAAACAGCCCTACGATAATGAGCGATTGGAATTTTTAGGTGATGCTGTTTTAGACCTTATTGTAGGGGAGTATCTTTTTAACAAGTTCAAAAACTCTGATGAGGGAAAACTCTCAAAGATAAGAGCATCTCTGGTTAATGAAACAGGTTTTGACAAACTTGCAAGATCTTTAAACTTGGGAGAGTATATATTTCTTTCAAATGCAGAACAGAACAACGGAGGAAGGGAGAAGTCATCCCTTCTTTCAAATGCTTTTGAGGCTGTGATAGGAGCCATCTATCTTGAAGCCGGACTGAGCGTTGTTCAAGAGATAGCAATTGATCTTATAGAAAAGAATCATAAAGAGATATCTCTAGATTCACTCTTTAGAGATTTTAAAACGACTCTTCAAGAGCTGACGCAAGCCAGATTCGGTATAACACCGGAGTATAAAGTTGTAGCCAGTCGCGGACCTGACCATAAGAAAGAGTTTGAAGTAGCGGTTATGATAGAAGATAAAGAGTATGCCAGGGGTTCTGGTAAAAGTAAAAAAATTGCTCAACAAGAGTCTGCAAAGAAAGCTGTTGAGATGTTGAAGAAGGAAAAATAATTGAATAGTTTTGGGATGAAATTGCGTTATAGTACCTTTGGTGAGTCGCATGGAAAAGCAATCGGCTGTCTGCTTGATGGTGTTCCTGCCGGTTTAGATATTGATGAAGAGTACATACAGAGTGAGTTAGACCGTAGAAAACCGGGAAAGAGCGAGTTTGAGACAGCAAGAAAAGAAGCAGATGCAGTAGAGATTTTAAGTGGTGTATTTGAAGGTAAAAGCACAGGCACACCGATTGCAATGGTTATTTACAACACAAACCAAAAGTCAAAAGATTATACAAATATTAAAGATGTGTTTCGTCCTGGACATGCTGACTTTACATATTTCCACAAGTATGGCATCAGAGATTACAGAGGCGGTGGCAGATCTTCTGCCAGAGAGACAGCTGCAAGAGTTGCAGCAGGCGCAGTTGCAAAACTGATGTTAAAAGAGTTGGGCATTGAAGTTCTAAGCGGTATCAGTGAAGTAGCAGGTATCAAAGCTGAAGCCTTTGATTATGAAAAAGCAAAGAACAGTATTATTTATGCTTTGGATTCAAACAAAGAAGAAGAGCAAAAAGAAGCGATTTTAAAAGCTAAGAACGATCATGATTCTGTAGGCGGTGTATCAAGAGTTGTAATAAAAGGTGCTCCCGTTGGATTGGGTCAGCCTCTTTATTATAAACTTGACGGAGTTTTAGCAGATGCTATGATGGGACTAAATGCTGTTAAAGCCGTTGAAATTGGAGACGGTGTCCTTAGTGCTTCATCTCTAGGTTCTGAGAATAATGATGAGATTAGGGCAAACGGCTTTGAATCTAATCATTCAGGCGGAATACTCGGTGGAATATCTAACGGTGAAGATATAGTTATGAATGTATATTTTAAACCGACTCCATCTATCTTTAAGACTCAGCATACTGTTACGACTGTAAATGAAGAGGTTGATTTCTCACTTAAAGGCAGACATGACCCATGCGTTGCCATAAGAGGAACGGTAGTTTGTGAGGCAATGGCCGCACTTGTTATTGCGGATATGTTACTTTTAAATATGGGTTCTACTATGAGCGGAGTAAGCAAGTACTATCTTTAAAAAAGAAGAAGATTAGGTGTTAGTTTGTTGTAAAGAAGAAAGATATATGCTGAGAGATTCAGCATATATACTTAAACTATTTTAGACCGTGAACGTACTCAGCAACAGCGTCAATCTCATCCCAAGAAAGATCAGCAGTTACACTTTTCATAAGAGCACCATACCCATACTTGTCAAGGCTTCCGTATCTGTAGTCTTTTAAATCTTTTGCTACTTTAGCAGTATCCATGCCAGCGATTGCCGGGGAAATTTTGCCGCCTACTGATGCTGCTTGTTTGAAAGCACTTTTTTCACCTTGTTCACCATGGCATGAAGCGCATTCTTGTTTATAGATTGCTGGACCGTTTGGTGGTAGTAAAAGACCTGGTCTATAGTTCGCTGCACTATCTGCTGCAAATAAAGTAATACTTGCTAGTAATACAGAAAGAATGATTTTTTTCATTTTGAAACCTCAAATAATTAAATTTATGTGATTATTATAAACAGAGAAATCTTAAATTAACTGAAAAACATCTTTGTAATAGTCAATTTGACATAAAACGTTACTTTATAGCTTACAAAGTGAGTAGCCTTGCAGTCTAATGAAAAATTATACTTATAATTATAATAAATACTTTTATAATAGACTCCATATTTGATGCAGTTGTGATTAATAGAATTTATAATTCAAATACAAATATGACTAGGTTTACATCGAAAATAGTCCATAATTAAGGGAATATAATAGATTTATATGAAATAAAACTACACCTGAATCAATCTAATTTTGCAAAAGTTTTAGGCAAATAAATAATTTGAAAATCAAATGAAAAGTATAATACAGAATAATAAAAATTATTTATTTTACACTCTTAATAAAAACTATATATAGGTCATCACAAAAATATCACTTTATATTATTTGTTTTTTGTTAAAACCAAGAATATATTATTACAATTGTAAATAAATATTTAAAAAAACTTTTTGAATTGGATGTTATAATGTGATAATTTTATGATACACAAGGAGTTATTATGATGCTACATCCGGCTACGGTTCACTTTGCAATGGTTTTACCATTAGTTGCTTCAGTTTTTGGGGTTATTTATCTTTTTACAAGAACTGAAGGAATGTCTAAAATTTCATCTCGTGTTACGCTTATAGCGGCACTAGCGATGATCGGTGTTTGGTATACCGGGAATGAAGCAGGACCGTTAATATACAATTATTTAAGCGAGCAGGGCAAACATGAATTATTAGAACACAAGACTTTAGGGCTTTATCTGGCAATAGCAATGGGCATCGTTGCTATTTTAAGCATAGTCGGTTGTAAGATGAAAAAATTTGCTCTTGAGGCACTTGCCGTAATTTTACTTATCGCTGTAACAGGAACAACTTTTCTTCAAGGTAAAATGGGTGGTGAAATCGTTTATAATTACGGTATGCCGTTTAAAGCATATAAAATACAAAAGACATTGAAAAAAGCTTCTCTTAGTGCAGAAGATGCAGAAGAATCTGATGAAAAAGTAGAGATATACGAAGATGCTATGGATCAAATTAATTCACTTTCTCAAAAAGTAGATAAAATCTACGGAAACCCATTAAAAGAAGAAACAGAAAAAAAGGACGAGGAATAACATTCCTCATTAAAACATGCAGAATATAAAACTACAGTTACATAAAGAATTAGATAATTACATTGATAATAAGGGTGAATTTTCACCCTATTATCCCGGAATGAATATACTATATTCAAATCTCTATAAAGAGCAACTAAAAGAGACTTTAAGAGTTTTAAAAGAAGAAGACGAAGCCAATGCGAGAAGTTTTGAACTCTATCTTGATACAATCATAGTCAATATGCACACTAAGGTTAAGAAGTATAAACAATCCATCTATTTTGGTGATGAAAATATAAAAGACATAGAAAATCAGGGGTATACAATACCATTTTATATTGATGAAAAAAAGAATGTTTATGTTCTTTTGGGGCTAATAAAGTCTTAAGCACTACATAGTAATATCTAATAAATAATATTGTTACGATTCTACACTATAGTGAATTAATGTAACAATTTTATCACAATTTAGTATTTTTTTTTAAAATACTTTTATTTAAGTCCGAAATTTAAAAATATTACGATAATGTACAGTTAATTATAAGTTAAAAGAATAAAAGGATAAGTATGGATTATAAATATCTTAATAATATGTTATCGGAGATGGACAAGGATTTATCTTCAAAAGGGATGAGCAGAAGAGACGCTATGAAATTAGCCGGTATTTCAGGTGCAGGGTTTATTTTTGGCGGCACTAGCAGCCTTGAAGCTGCAACTGAAGAGAAGAAAGTTAGTTCTGCTGCAAAAGGCAAAATATTAATCGTTGGTGGTGGACTTGCTGGTATGTCTACTGCTGCAAGATTAACATTGAATCTTAAAGATCCTGATATTACGGTTATTGAACCTGAAAAATTAGCAGTATCATACCAACCGGGACAGACACTAATCGGTGCCGGTATCTGGGATGAGAGTGATATCGCTTACAACAGAGATGATTTTGTACCTTCCGGTGTAAAACTAATCGAAGATAAAGTTATAGGTTTTACTCCTCAAAAGAACTTTGTAACTACTGCTAAAGGCCAGAAAGTTGAATATGATTATCTGATTATTGCGACTGGTGTACAACTTGACTGGGAGAGCATTGAAGGTTTAGAGGCAGTAGGTCGTGGCTATTCAACTGGTGATAATTCAAAACTTTTAAAGCATTTAGGCGATAGCGGTGTATGTTCTATATATACCGCAGAAGGTGCTACTAAAACTTGGGAACAAATGCAAAAGTATGTTGCACAGGCAAAATCCGGTAAAAAAACAAAATTTATTTTTACGCATCCAAGTACACCGATTAAATGTGGTGGTGCTCCAAAGAAAATCATGTACTTAACAAATTCTAGACTTAAAGAAGCCGGTGCAAGAGAAAATGCAGAGCTTACATTTTATCCTAACGGTGGAGCAATGTTCGGTGTTCCTGAATATCATGACGCTATTATAGAACAGTTTAAAAGAGAAGATTTTAAATGGCATTATAGACATAACCTTGTAGGTGTTGAGCTTGAGAACAAAATGGCTATCTTTGATTCTAAATGGCAAGAAAAAGGTGAGTGGGATCCAGTTTTAAAAGAATATGAAGTTATTGCAAAACACGAAAGAATAAAAGTTCCATACGACTTTTTACACATTTCTCCTCCAATGGTTGCTCCAAGAGAAGTAAGAGAGTCTGATTTAGGTTCGGCTGCCGGATATGTACCTGTAAATAAAGAAACTCTTCAACACGTTCAATACAAAAACATATTTGCTCTTGGTGATATTGCAGCTGTTCCAATGGGTAAAACAGGTGGTTCTGTAAGAAAACAATATAAAGTTCTTGTAGATAATCTAATAGCTAAGATGGAAGGAAGACAGTTAAAGTCTAAATATGAAGGATACACGGTTTGTCCACTGATTACAGATATCGGTACGGTTATGTTAGCTGAGTTCGACTGGACTGTTAAACCTACACCTTCATTTCCACTTGATCCATTAGTTGAGAGATGGGTGTTCTGGTTAATGAAAGTATATGCTCTTAAACCTATGACAATGTACGGAATGCTTTCTGGTAAAGCATAATAAATAAGAGAAGGAACCTCCTCCTTCTCTCTCTTTATATCCTTTCACAAAATAAGAGAATCACTTTTTACCTTAACAAAAATGTTTCTTTAAATAATATTTTAAATAATCAGGATTTTATATGCAATTGAAATTAGAGTTTGTAATTTACAATGAATCTTTAGATAGATTTGAGTTAGATGAGAATGAGCATCTGTTTGAATTAGATGATGAGCAGACACAAACACATAATCTTTTAAAAGATGGAGATTTATATTTATACAACTGGCTTAAAGAGTCGGACTTTTTTCTAAACTGGATAAAAGAAGAAGTATATCAAGACAGTATCGGCAAAAAGATAGCGATACGCTCTGTAAACGATATAGACTATACGAGATTTTATTTCTTTAAAGTTACAAGCGGTGATATTCACTATGAATATTTCAAAAAACTTTTCAATATATATCATGAGATTGAGTGGCAAGACAGGGAAGAAATAGGAGCGGAGATCTTAGAGCATCTCAAGGTTAAGCGTAAAGAACTTATAATCGAGTTGAAAGAAGATGCTGCCCAAGAGGCTGATTTAAAAGGGGAGTAAAATGGTAGAAAAATTTAGACATGCAATAAAAAAAGAAATTCTTTACTATTTGCTAATACTGTTAATTTTGGCTCTGGTAATGCATAGCGATTTGTTAAATGATCCGGTTGCCAGACTGCAAACTATGAGTGAAAAAGGAAATTATACCCATCCTTTTTTGTATGCCTTTGCCATATATGCCACAATTTTGATTTTTAGAAAAATAATTGATTTTGTAGTGGGTATATTTGAAAAAAAGAGTAATTAGAGTTATTGGCTTATAAATAAGTATTTTTTATAAGCCATATAAATAAAAACAATACATGAAGTTTCGCTTTTTAAAGCCATGTTCCTATAAGTAACAGAAATTGAGTAAATGCCTTTTTATCTCAAATTTTTGATTTTATAGTAGCATTTAAGCGTTGTAAAAATGTATAATCGTGTTTTGTGCCAACTTTGTGATAAAATCATAAAGGGTTACACAGATTAATATATTATAAAAATAATAAGTAAATTAAAAAGGGGAAGATGTGGATAAAACATTTGAAACAGAAAAATCAACATCTGTTAGTAGAAGAGATTTCTTCAAAAGAACAGCATCTGTAAGTGCTGTTGCTGCTGCAAGTATTCTAGCACCAGGCACTCTACTCGCAGATGATGAAAATATCATTCATCATACTGAGTGGGGAACTACTTTAGGAGATGAGTGTAACTATAATCCATACGGATTACCATCAAAATATGAGCATAATGTTGTAAGAAGAACATCAGCCCTAATGTCATCAGCCGGTGACATGCACGCTGCGATTTCTATGACACCGTTACATGAGCTAAGCGGAATTATTGTACCAAACGGTTTACACTTTACTCGTACTCACAATGGTGTAGCTCACATTGATCCGAATAAGTATAGACTTATGATACACGGTCTTGTTGAAAAACCAATTGTTCTTACATTAGATGAACTTAAAAGATATCCGAGTGAGAGTAGAATTTTATTCTTAGAGTGTCCGTCAAACAGTGCTGCTGAGTGGAAAGGTCCACAGTTCGGTTCTTTACAGTTTGTTAAAGGTATGATGAGCTGTTCAGAGTGGACAGGTGTTCGTTTGAGTACTATACTTGATGATCTTGGTCTTAAGCCGGAAGCTAAATGGATGTTAGCAGAAGGTAGTGACGGTTCTGAGATGAGTAGAACATTGCCTGTTGAGAAAGTTCTTGATGATGTAATGATAGTTTATGCACAAAATGGTGAAGCTTTACGTGATGAGCAGGGTTATCCTGTACGTTTAATGGCTCCGGGCTGGGAAGCTAACCTATGTGTTAAGTGGCTAAAAAGATTAGAATTTGGTGACAAACCATGGTATGCAAAAGAAGAAACTTCTAAGTACACTGCATTAACTGCAAGTGGAAAAGCTATTCAGCATTTCTATGCAAACGAAGTAAACTCTATTATTACATCACCATGTCCTGAAAAACCGTGGACTGATCTTAAAGTAGGTGATCTAGTTGAGATACAAGGTCTTGCGTGGAGTGGACACGGAACTATCAGAGGGGTTGATATCAGCTTTGACGGCGGTAAAAACTGGACAGAAGCAAGCCTAAAAGGTTTAGTCCTTCCAAAAGCTTGGACAAGATTCTCATATATGTACAGATATGAAGGTAAACCGTTATTACTACAAAGTCGTTCTTATGATGACTCTGATAATGTTCAACCTACTGTTAATCAAGAGAAAAAAGTAGTCGGTGTAGAGGGTGTTTACCATAGAAACGCTATCTGTACATGGGCTGTTGATGCTAAAGGAGGGGTGACAAATGTTCAAGTTAGATCGTAAATCAATTTTAATAGGAGCATCGGTATTTGCTAGTTCGGCTCTTCTTTTTACAGGATGTTTGCCTTCATCTGCAAATACGAATGAAAAAACTTCTGCAAAAGCTGAAGCTACTGTAAGTGCTCCAAGCAAAATCGGTAGTTATGCAATAAAAAATAAGACTGCTATTGATGGTGGTGTAACTTATGTAAGAGCAAACGGTGTAGAGACTGCGTATGCTTACAATCAGCAAAGCACTAAAGGCGTCAGCTTCGGTAGACGTGCAACACCAAATGAAATAAAAGCATGGGACGTTGATGCATTACCGGATGGTACAGGTTTACCGGAAGGTGAGGGTTCTGTTGAAGAGGGTGATGAGCTTTATGAGGCTCAATGTGCTTCTTGTCACGGTGAGTTCGGAGCAGGCGGTAAAGGTTATCCTCAATTAACTGGTGGAAATCAGTCAAAAGATGAAAACGGAGTTGTAAAAACTCTTAAGAATCAAAGGGTTTACGGTAAAACAGATGCACCAAAAAGAACTATCGGTACATATTGGCCAAAAGCTACTACGCTGTTTACATATATAAGAGATGCTATGCCGTATGCACATCCAAAAAGTTTAACAAGCAATGAAACGTATGCTATTACTGCTTATTTATTAGCTCAAAACGGCATAAAAATTGACGGTGAAACAATGGGTGAAGAGTATGTTTTAGATAAAGAAAAACTTATAAAAGTGGTTCTGCCAAACAACAATGGTTTTTATCCGAATATTGATGGCCCTGAAGGTCCTGAAAATGTAAGAGCATTTTTTGCTGATCGTGCTAAAAACATTGGTGCTGGTGTAAGATGTATGAGTGATTGTAAAGATCCTGGTGGTCAAGACGGTAAAACAGAAGCAACGGTAGTGAAAATTAAGTACGAGATGAGCGACGTTGTACCTCCGTACTCAACTGTTAGAGAATTACCGCCTGAGGTAGAAGATAAAACTATATCTAAAGCCGAAAAGATGTACAATGTATCTTGTAAGCTTTGCCATGCAACTGACACAATGGGTGCTCCGGCAGTTGGAGATGTAGATGCATGGAAAGATGTACTTGCTAAAGGTTTTGACAAGGTTGTGATCAATGCAATCACTGGTATGGGTGGTATGCCTCCAAAAGGTGGCAATGAAGACTTAACAAACACAGACGTAAAATTAATAGTTGAATTTATGGTAGATTCAAGTAAACAAAAACACTAAACTAAACAAAAGGAAAACAAAATGGATAGAAGAAAATTTTTAGGCGTAGGTCTTGCAGCTTTTGCTGCGATCGTTGCACCGGGAACAAACTTAAGAGCAATGGACTTTAGAGCTGAAAAGCCTAAAGCATGGGAAGCAGAAAAATCAGTTGACGCTATTAAAGAGTTATACGGTTCTGCAGGATTGAAAAAAAGTGATAAAATCAAACTTACTGCACCTAAACTTGCAGAAAACGGTGGATCAATTCCAATTAATATTAAATCTAAGTTAGACCTTGAGTCTGTTGCAATCTTCCAAGATGCAAATCCAAGAAGTTTAACTGCTGTATTTACAATTCCAGAAGGTGCAATCATTGATTATGATTTCAGAATCAAGATGAGACAAACTGCATTAGTTACAATCGTAGGTAAAGGCAGAGACGGTACGCTTTATACAACTGGTAAAGAGATAGATGTTTCTATCGGTGGATGTGGAGGTTGATTCAACCCCACTTCTCATATATAATAAGTAAAAAATAAAAATAAAAAATAAAGGTAAAAAAAATGGCAAAGATGAAAATTAAAGCAAAAGAAAAAGGCGGCGTTGTTAAAGTAAAAGCAATGTTTACGAGCTTAATGGCAGATAAAGAAGAAGCAGAAAAAAAGAAAATCAAAGTAGAGTATATTAGACAAATTGTTGCTACTATTAACGGAAAAGTAGTGTTTGAAGTAACAACAAGTGGATTCATGTCTGAAAACCCTCTTATTAAGTTTAAAACTAAGGGTGGTAAAAAAGGTGATAAAATCGAATTTACTACAACTGACAACAATGGGAAAACAGAAACGGCTTCTAAAAAAATTAAATAAGGACACTTATGAAAACTAAAATAATTATTTTATTATCGATAATAGCGTTTGTTGTCGCATCGCCGTTTATCTTTAATAAAAGAGTTACTATTACAGACCCGCATACACTTGATGCTGATGGTAACTTTATTCTTTATGAATGGGTTGAGCCTCGTGACGGTCAAGGTCCTGATTGGGATTATAACTTAACGCCGGTACAAGTTAGTGATAGAGTTTGGTGTTTCTTTGGCGCAATGGAAATGCCAACTAAAGAGAATGCCGGAAATATGTCAAATAGTTGTTACATCAAAGGTAATGACAGTTGGATAGCATGGGATAGCGGTCCTTCGTTTGTATTTGCTAAACAAGCTTATGAAGCAATGAGTAAGATTGCAAAGCTTCCTGTTAGTACAGTTATAGTTAGTCATGAACATGATGATCACTGGCTGGGAAATAACTACTACAAAGAAGTTCACGGCGCTACAATTATGGGTCCGGAATCTATAAATGTAAATTACCATAAGGGCGATCAAACAAGAATGATTAAAGCATTGTATCAAAATGCTATTAGAGGCACAGAGCTTGTACCTGTTGATAAATATTTTGATGAAACAAGTGAATTCAAAATTTCTGGTGTAGATTTTGAATATGTTAAAGTTGGATATGCACACTCTGAAGAGGATTGGTTCTTATATTTACCAAAAGACAAAGTTGTTTTGGTTGCTGACGTTGTTATGAACGGAAGAGTCACTTCAAACAGAGACGGTATTATTGTAGGTCAACTTAACGCACTTAAAGCCATAAAAGCTAGAGATTGGAATCATTTAGTTCCAGGTCATGGTTTTATAACTGATAAAACAGCGGCAGATGAAGCTGTTCTCTATTTTACTCTAATTAAAGATCAGGTTTTAGAAGGAATAGAAGAGGGGATCAGTCCTGATGATATTACTAAAGTTGTTACTTTAGAAGAGTTTAGAAAGAAAGACTTATACTACACTCTTAGTTCAGGAAATGTATATAGAGCTTATGAAGAGCTTGAGATGTACGATGGTGATGAAGAAGAAGACGAAGAGGACGAAGAAGAGGAAGAATAGTCTTATAATATAGATTATTAGCCCCTTTACATTGTTTACCATTAGTGGTACTTATAACATTAAAGATAGTTTCAATTTTGCATTGACTTGATTGCAGCTATCTAGAAAAATAATATATGTTGTACTGCCTAATGGATAAACAGCACAAAAAATCAAAAAAACTTATAGAAAATTTTAAACAAAGAGAGAGTAGTACTATATGTCATTACATCAAGCTGGGAAAATATTAGAACTATTTTATTCTACTAACAACGGTAGAGTAAATACAACTGAGTTAGCTCTTGATGATAAGGGTGTTATAGAAGATAAGTATTATAATAAAGACATACAAAGATCTGTTTTAATAACTTCATTAGAGAGTTATAAACTGGCTTCCAGTCACGGTATAGATGCACCATATAGCGCATTAGGGGAAAATATACTCATAGATTATAATCCCTACCATTTAAGACCGGGAGCAAGACTAGCAATCGGTGATCTTGAATTAGAGATCAGTCAAAACTGTACACTTTGTAAAAGTTTAGCAAAAGTAGATGCTAGATTACCTAAATTACTTAAAGATGATAGAGGTGTTTTTGCAAAAGTTATTAGCAGTGGAACCATCCGTAAGGGTGATAATATTTATCTTCTAAAATAGATAGTCAAAACTTCACAACATTAAAAAAAGGAAAAGAAATGAAATCAATGATAAAAGGGTTGGTTGCAGCACTAATGCTAGTAACTGGAGTTGCAGCAAGTGCAGCACAAGATATTCAGATATATACTGCTGATAATTCAAATGGGAAGATAACAGGAGCTTCTATAGAGAAAGCTTTTGCAGATGCAGGATTTTTAATCTCTGGCAATAACGATATGAATGTAGCATTCAAATCAAAATTTCAAAAAACTAACCATAAAATGTATTATCTTTTTACTCTTTATAAAAAAGATTTGGTTTTGGAGTTAGTTAAAGTGTCTCCAAAAGCCGCACTGTTTGCACCATTGAGTATGTCTATATATATGAAAAAAGGCTCAAATGATATCTCTATTTCGTCATTGTCAATAGACGGCATGGCAAAAGTTACCGGTATACCTGCTACAAATAAGCATATGATAGAATACGCTAAACTGGTTAGAGCTACTCTAGCTAAGGCTTTACCAAAAGGTCATTTTGAAAAAATACCATACAAACCTCTAAAAGCTAAAGGTGAGTTAGTAACTTCATTTACTGCTGAAATGGAAGCACAAGGTGATGATGTTGAAGACGAATTGGAAGGTTTTCAGACAGAGCTTGAAGGTTCTTTAGAGACTGTTGGATTTGTAATTGCAGGTTTCAATAAGTTGGGCAATGAGTTTGAGGAAGCGGGATATGATAAATATGACTTTTTTGATGCATACTCTATTTGTAAACTACCGGTTATTTTTGAGGTAGCTAAAACTCATCCGGAAGCCGGTGCATTTGCTCCATGTACATTTTATATGTACAAAGAAAAAGGTTCAACTGTTGTTAATATGGCATATCCGTCAGTATACAACTGGTTAAGCTCTTTAGCTATAGAAGATGAACCATCTTTAAAAGTGTTAGAAGATGCTCAAAAACTTATGATTAAAGTAGTAAAAGAAGTTACTGAGTAATAAAAGAATTTAATGATAGGATGTCCCAATGGCTATATCAAGAAGAAAAGCTTTACAGTTTTCAGGTGTATTTGTAGCATCAACAGCAATAAACGCATCTACTAAAATTGATGACATAAAAACGAGTAAAGCATCTAAGACCAAAACAGAATATAAAGCTCCATTACCGCCTGCAAAAGGTCCAAGAGTTGTTATAGTCGGCGGCGGCTGGTCAGGACTCTCTATCGCAAAATATACAAAGATATTTGCTCCAAATGCAGATGTTGTTTTGGTTGAGCAGAGACATGAGTTTGTATCGTGTCCTCTTAGCAATTTATGGTTGGTCGATAAAATAAAATTAGAATTTTTAACTCATGATTATCTTCAGGCTGCAAGAGAAAACAATTATACATATTTTCATGCAACAGCAACTGATCTTGACAGAGAAAATCGTATTTTGAAGACTAGCAACGGTGATATTAGTTTTGATTACTTGATTTTTGCGCCGGGGATAGATTATGATTACTCACGTTGGACAAGCGATATTGCATTTGAGACAAGACTTAGACAGGAATATCCGGCCGGGTTTATTCCGGGATCTGAGCACATAACTTTACGCAACAAAGTTTTAAACTTTAAGGGCGGAAATTTTATATTAACAGTTCCAAGCGGAAACTACAGATGTTTGCCTGCTCCATATGAGAGAGCTTGTGTTATAGCAGATTATTTTAAGCAAAAAAAACTAAAAGCCAAAGTCATATTATTAGATGAAAACAATACTATCACTATTAAGAAAAAAGGTTTTCAATCTGCCTTTGATGAGCTTTATGCTGATTATATTGAGTATCATCCAAATACAACTATTAAAAATATAGACCTTGATAATAAAATAGTTGAAACAGAGTTTGATGAAATCAGCTTTGAAGAAGCCGCTTTTTACCCGCATGTAAGAGGGGCTAAGATTTTAGAGAGAGTCGGGATTGCCAAAGATGCTAAAAACATGCTTGAAGGCGATATTAACACATTGACATATGAAGTTAAAGGCGAAAAAAACATATATGTTACGGGTGATTCAAGACCGATGGGCTTTTCAAAATCAGGTAATACTTCAAACTCTGAAGGTCATCATGTAGCTAGACTAATTGCACAAAAAATCAATAAAGACAAAAAAATAATATGGGAACCGCCTACAACTACTTGTTTCTCTGCAGTATCGATTGCACCTGAGAGAGCAATATATATTTATACTCAGTATGCATATAATAAGACAGATGAAACATTTGATTTTGCGTCAACAAGCAGCAGTGAAAATTGGCTCAAAGATGGAGCTGTTAACGCAAGCTCAATATATGACTGGGCTACCGCTTTATATGCAGATATGTTCGGAAAATAATTAATCAAATATATTTAGATAACATTTTTAAGTAATAAAAAAAAGGTAGAGAATGAATATTTTAAAAAATATTTTAAGCGTTATCGGCGCTATTATAATTGTAGGCATGCTTGTAGCATTTGTCAAGTTTGACTTGGGAGATAAGATGAATAAAGTCTCAAAGTTGGACCCAAGAGCTATGGGTGCTTATATGGAGATGTTTAACGGTGTGCTTGAATCAGGCAGATCAGCAGATGCAATGGTTAGACGTGTAAAGATAAACCCTGACGTTTCCACTGATGAAGTTGTTGAATCTATGAAGAGCATAGCAACAGATGCCAATATGGTTCAAGTCGGTGATTCACGTATGGCTGAAGAATATGACCATGAAGGTAAAAGACAAAGATACATCAGAATCCTTCACTACTGCAGCCCTAACATAGCAAAAACTTTTATTGACTATTCAGTAGCATATGGTGCCTTTATGCCATGTAGAATCCTTATTGTTGAAGATGATAAAGGTGACAGATGGCTAGTTACGATGGCTATGGAACTTATGTTGTTTGGCGGGCATCCACTGCCTCCTGAAATGATGAAAAAAGCTGAACACGTTAGAGATACAATGTACAAAATGATGGATTTAGGTTCTCAGGGAGATTTTTAAAACTTCTTCTTATACAACGTAAAGGCTATAAAATCTGGTAAAAATAGATTTTATAACCTTTAAATATCTTAAAGCTTTAGTTAATACTTCAAAATCTTACACTATAATAGTCTTTATGAAATTATTAAATTGCAATTTTGAAGATTTAAAAAAGCTAGACTCTTTTATAGATGATAATATATCAAAAGATTCAAACTTACTTATCCAGCTTTTAAGTGGTGAGACAAATACTTCAAAACTAAAACCTATTTTAGAACTGCTATCAAATAAACTTCCAAATGCAAAGATAATCGGTGCTTCAACGGCAGGAGAGATTGTTAATGGCAAGATTCATAGAAATACTATTCAAATATCATTTTCAATTTTTAAAAATACTAACATTGAGACTTATTACTATCCTGAATCCAATTTTGATTTTGGAGTAAAAGCTGCTAAAGATTCTATTAAAGAAGACACTCGGGCTGTGATTGCTTTTAGTGAAGCCTTAAAAGGTGATTCGGAGTCCTTTTTAAATGGCTTCACATCAGTTAATCATGACGTAATTATTGCCGGTGGGAATGCCGGCGATAATTTTGAGTTTAAAACAACATTTATAATAAAAGACAAAGAAATATATTTTGATGGAATAGTATTAGCCACATTAAATAGTGACACTCTCTATGTTTCTAATCATTACTCTCTTGAATGGACACCAATCGGTAGAGATATGATAGTTACCAAATCAGATAAAAACATCATATATGAAATTGACAACAAGCCTGTAAAGGATATATTTTCGCATTATTTGGGAGAAGAAATTATCTCTAATCTGCCAGCCAGTGCAATAGAATTTCCTTTAGTAAGAGTTGAGAATGATATTGTCATTGCCAGATCAATGGTTGGAGTCACATCAGAGAACGGATTTGTGTTTGCAGGTCATTTTAATGATGGAGACAGAGTAAGGTTTGCTATTGGTAACATAGAAGAAATACTCAACAATGCTTCTAAGATTCAAAGTAAAATAGCACAAAAACCGGTAGAGGCCACTTACATATATTCGTGCTCTGTGAGAGACCTTTTTTTAAAAGAACAACTTAATTATGAGTTTGGTCTTGTTGAAGAGATAGCTCCTACAATTGGCATGTTCACATACGGAGAATTTTTTCACTCTTGTGAAGATACCAAGCTGCTAAATATAACGACTACTACGCTTTCTATTTCAGAAACAAACAATAAGTCCGCTCATGAAGATATAGCTAATAATGAGCATAAACAGACCATGCTAAAATCACTGACTCATCTGGTAAATGTTTCTCAAGACGAACTTGACGACAGCATAAGTATATTGAACCAATATAAAAGAATACTTGATGAGAGTTCAATTGTTTCAAAAACAGACACCAAAGGCATCATCACATATGTAAATGATGCTTTTTGCGCGGTATCAGGCTATTCCAGAGAAGAGTTAATTGGTAAAAACCACAATATTATCAAGCATGATGAAAATGATTTGAAAATATTTAAAGATATGTGGAAGACAATCAAAAATAAGCAGATATGGCGCGGTACAATTAAAAATATCTCTAAAAAAGGATATATTTATTATGTTAAGTCTGTAATAATGCCAATTTTGGACGATGATGGTGAGATAGTTGAATTCATAGCAGCAAGAACAGACGTTACAGAGTTAATAGAAAAAGATAAAATCATAAAAAAACAATTTACGGATGAATTGACGGGTCTTCAAAACAGGGGAGCACTACTTAGAGATTTAGCTTTATCAAATAAGAAGAGTACATTAGCTCTAATAAATATAGACAGATTCTCGGATATAAATGATTATTTTGGATACAAGATTGGAGATAAGGTTCTTAAGGAACTTGGTAAAATAATCAAAAATAATATAATCAGAGAAGGACAGGCATATAGATTGAGCAGCGATGAATTTGCAGTGTTGTATTCTAATCAGGAGCTATGCAGTGAAATAAAAGTTAGTATCCAAGAATTGATTGAGCGTATAGAAAATACTAATCTGGAGATTGACGGATATAATATTGCACCTATTATATCTTGCGGTGTGTCGACTGGTAAAAAACAAGAAGTATATAAGCTTTCTCATATTGCCATCAAAGAGAGTAAAGTTAATAATAAAAAAATTATTATCTATGATGAGAATGAATACTTGAAAACACAGATGAAGAATAATATAGAAGTAATAGACACTATCAAACTAGGCATTAAAGAAGATAGGTTCGTGCCGTTTTATCAAGGTATAGTGGACAATAAAACTAAAAAGATTATAAAGTATGAAGCTCTTATCAGACTAAAGCGTGCAGATGGTTCTATAGTACCCCCGTATTTCTTTTTGGAACATGCAAAAAAGGCAAAACTATATGATAAATTGACCCGCATAATGATTGAAAAAGCATTTAAGAAGTTTTCAAAACTTAAGTATGATTTTTCAATCAATCTGTGCCTTCAAGATATACTTTCAAAAGAGACCATAGAAGTATTGATAAAAAACCTTAAGAAGTACAAATGCGGTAATAGAGTAGTTTTGGAGATTGTGGAATCTGAGGGTATTGAAAACTTCAACGAGTTGGATCTTTTTATAAAAGAAATTAAAAAGTACGGTTGTAAAATAGCTATTGATGACTTTGGCACAGGTTATTCCAACTTCAGCTATTTGACTAGACTCAATATTGACTATATAAAAATAGACGGTTCTTTGATAAATAACATTGATAA
The DNA here is from genome assembly GCF_041563495.1 of Sulfurimonas sp. Taxonomy (GTDB): domain Bacteria; phylum Campylobacterota; class Campylobacteria; order Campylobacterales; family Sulfurimonadaceae; genus Sulfurimonas. The sequence continues at coordinate 69,361 of NZ_JBFFMZ010000007.1, read as the reverse complement.
AGACTTAACTCAAAGAATCACGGTTGAGAGTATTTTGCTCTTTGCAAAAAATATGAATATCCAAACAATCGCAGAGTTTGTAGAGACAGAGAATATTTATAATACGTTAGTAGAAATAGGCGTAGATTATTCACAAGGTTATCTTTTTTCAAAACCTTGTGAAGATTTAGAATAAAGATTTTTATCTATCTTTATCTATTGCACCTTTAGCAGTTTTAATTGCACTCCCTAGAGCAGTCTTAGCTACTACCCAGGCTTGTTTACCCATTCGCTTAGCTTCTTGTGCTGCTTCAGACTTTAGAGCCGTATCGGCTTTCTTAACAGCTGTTTTTGCAAATGAAGAAAATCTCTCTCTCATAATATCAGCCGTCTCTTTAGATATATGAACAAGTTCTTCTAGATCGTAATGCATATCTTTATTGATATCAATAAGCAGTTTTCTTATGATTTGAGTGTTTTCACTTGCTTGAGTTTGAATAACCTGTGAAAAAAGAGTATCAGTCTGATTCAGATCTTCCATAATAGTGTCATAATCTTCTATAAGGATGTGTTTTGCCTCAATAGGCATAAAAGCTAAACGCTTTTTAAACCTGTCTATAGAACGTACAAGACCGCTTCTCATACCATGAAGAGTCGCATATAAAATATCTTCAGCTTTCGTAGGCGTAGCTTCTGCTATATCTACTGCTGATTGCAAGATAGTAGCTAGTATCTTTCTTATTCTGATTGTATTTAGTGAACCTTCTTTGATAGCTTCAAAAGTTATATCTTTGATTACTTCTTGGATAGTCTCTCTGATATCTCCGTCTGTGTCTTTTTCAAGTGCCGTAATAATGGCCGATTCAACCGTTTCACTTAGAAAATCGTAAAGATCAATGGATTGTAATTTAACTTGATGAAGTTTGTAAAGAGCTTCTTTTTCACCATCTATATGAGCTTCAATCGCATTAAAGACATCATATTTTGATTCTTGAAGTTGTTCGGATTTTTTTTCTAAACTTCTCTCGATAATCTCTTTTTGTGCCAAAAGTGATTCAACATCATCCTTTAAACTATGAGTTTCAATATCTAAAATAGTTGTAGCAATAGTCTTAATCTCATGCAGATTCAAATCGTTTATTTTGATGTTTAAATCATCACTAAGATGGTTCATTGCATGTGCGACTCTTTTGTCAACACTCTTGAATCTACGGTTATACGAGTCATTTAAATCACTTGTTAATTTATCTAAATCCATCATGAATCCTTAATTTTATTTTCTATAGTACCATTTTTATATTTTGATGAGCCTTTAGGGCTTCATATATAAAATTTCTGTCATCTTCGTTGTGCACAAGCAGATCAAGATTCATGCTTACATATTTTCCGCCTTTGGAATTTTTTGAGTGAGTAAGCTTATGCTCTCTTTCATCAATAACATCATGTATAGCCTTCTCAAGAGCCTCTTTTTCGCCGGCGATAAGTTTATATGACCAAGAACATGGATAGGTAAGTTCTAATTTCTCAGTTCTATCGTTTAAAATCTCCACTTTTCCCTCCTGATTTTTCTTCTAGTTGCACGTTTCTTATAATCATGCCCTTATCTATCGCTTTAACCATATCATATATAGTCAAAAGACCGATGCTCGTTCCTGTTAAAGCTTCCATCTCAACACCGGTTTGACCTGTGAGTTTTGCAGTTACAGTCAGTTTGAAGCCTGGAAGCTGAGGTAGTTCTTCTACGTCACAGTTGATACCGCTTAGATTTAGCGGATGACACATAGGGATAAGGTCACTTGTCTTTTTCACGCCCATTATTGCAGCGATAACCGCGGTTTGAAGAACAGGACCTTTTTTAGTCTTTTCGCTTACTATTGCATCGTAAGCGTCTTGGCTCATCTCTATGACTCCAGATGCTACGGCAACTCTTGTAGTTTGATTTTTATCAGATACGTCGACCATTTTCGGTCTTTGATTTTCATCTAAGTGTGTTAACTTCATTGCTATTCTTTAAATTGTATTTTTATTATTATAGCAGAAGAAAAGTAAGCTATCTTATTGATTCTCTTTTTGTTTTCTAAAGAGGTGGTATCTGGATTTTTTGAAAGCTCTTTTCATAAGATTTTCCGGGCATTCATCTACATTTCTCCAGATACCTGAAGGGCATTGAATTTCTAGCATTCCCTTTTCTTTATATTTTAATATTTGTTTTTCTGAAGGGACTTTATGAGGAGGTTGAATATCTACATCACTTAACTCTATGTCTTCTAAATAAAAAACTGTTTGACATCCTCCATAAAGAGGGGACCAGTTTGGCAGACCATCTAATGTGTAGTGTACTAATTGTCCATTTTCATATTCAGCAGCAAAAACGTAGAAACCCTCAAGTCTATGTTTTTTGGGCAAGGCAAAAACAACTTTCCCCTTTCCGTATATGAGACTAAAAACCTCTTGTTCAAGCTTCACCTTACTAAAGTAGTGCATTTAACTTCCTTTGTTTGCACAAATGATATTCAAGTTTGATTACAATATAACTACAAGGTTAGATGAGGCTTAGTGCTTCTTTGTATTCGTGAGGGTGGTTGAGGTTTAGAAATGGTTTTTCATCATCGAAGTTTACAAAGGTAGTGTTTGAGTTTTTCAGTAAAAACCCCAGTTTATGGCTGTCAGTTTGAAGCATCTGTTTAAACTCTTTTTGAAGAGAACGATGATAGATGCCACACATTGGCTGAACTCCAAATTCTGTTTTTGCTATAGTTGCATCTGAGTCCTTTATATCTGCATCTATGATCTTTTTTATCTCTTCTGCACCTACAAAGGGAGCGTCTACACTAAGCGCAAAAAAAGCATCTTCTTTTAGTTCATTATAAATAGCAACAAATCCGGCAGTTGGAGCAAATGCCTGTGTCGTCTTAACATCTTCAATAAAATCTGCTTCAAAGTCAAACTTGCTTTTATCTTTGCACGAGATATATACTGTTTTAAATATTTTACTTAGACGTGAGAATTGAAACTCGGTGAGTGTATTAAAACCTGCAAAAGGAAGAAGAGACTTGTCTTCTCCCATTCTGCTGCTTTTGCCACCTGCAAAGATGACGCAGGGGATATTAAACATATTATCTAGGGTCTGTTATGTAGCCGGTAATAGCGGAGATTGCAGCGACAGCAGAGTTTGCAAGATATACTTTTGAGCTTCTTGAACCCATACGGCCTACGAAGTTACGGTTGGTTGTTGAGACTGCGACTTCATCGTCTCCCAAAATCCCCATATACCCGCCAAGACATGCTCCACATGTAGGGTTGGAAACAACTCCGCCTGCATCTATAATGATGTCCATATAACCAAGCTTATATGCTTCTTTTAGGATTTTTTGAGTTCCGGGAGTTACGATAAGGCGAACATCCTCGTGAACTTTCTTGCCTTTTAAAATCTCGGCAGCAGTCTTTAGGTCACCTAAACGCCCGTTTGTACAACTTCCTATAAATGCCTGATCTATTTTAATCTTATCTTTCACCGCTTGAGTGATAGAGTGACCGTTTGACGGCAAGAATGGGTAAGCGATAACAGGCTCCAGTTCTGCAACATTTATATCTAAGACTTGGACATAAGAAGCATTAGCATCTGAGTAATGAATCTTAGGCTCACGAGCCAGATCTTTATCTGCTAAAAACTCTTTAGTTACATCATCATAAGCAACAATGCCACTTTTTGCTCCTGCTTCAATAGCCATGTTACACATAGAGAATCTGTCATCCATGCTTAAATGCTCGATTGTACTGCCTGTAAATTCTAAAGTTTTGTATAGAGCGCCGTCAACACCTATCATGCGGATGATTTCTAGAATGATATCTTTGCCTGTAGTGTATTTGCCCGGTTTACCGCTAAGGTTTACTTTGATCGATTCAGGAACTTTAAACCAGTTTCCGCCTGTAATCATCGCAAATGCCAAGTCAGTAGAGCCCATACCTGTTGAGAATGCTCCAAGTGCGCCGTGAGTACAAGTATGCGAATCTGCACCGATGATCACATCACCAGGAACTACAAGACCTTTTTCCGGTAAAAGCGCATGTTCGATTCCCATGTCTTTTTCATCAAAAAAGTTTTTTAGATTATGTTTTTTAGCAAAGTCACGAGAGATTCTAGCCTGATTAGCAGATGCTATGTCTTTTGCAGGGATAAAGTGGTCAAGAACAATAGAAAATCCATCAGGATTGGCAAGTTTCTCTGCACCGCTAAGATTAAAAGCACTAATTGAGATAGGAGTAGTAATATCGTTTCCAATAACCATATCGATGTTACAGCGGATGATTTCTCCGGCAAACACTTCTCTTCCAACATGCTCTGAAAATATTTTTTCTGTTATAGTTTGAGCCATAATGAACCTTTATAATAAGTAATAATGTTGCGATTATACCATTTAAGATTTAAAATCAGAGTGAAACTAAGTTCATTGACGATTTAACACAACTTGAAAATAAAATAATTGAGTACAATGTAAGTACAATGTTTACAAACAAAAATAATGGTTATATTTAATGATTTATGATATTTTCTCCACGTCACAAGAATTAGCAAGCACGATTAAACAGTATGTAGTTATTAACTCGTTTGAAGGTGTAGAAAAGCTGCTTTTTTTGCCGAATGGATCTAATTTTATAGTTTTTAACAGAGGGATAGAAGGGTATACAAAAATATACAATGAAGAAAACAAGTTTTCTATTCCTCAAAGATACTCTGTAAGTGTAAAAACTAACAAAGTTGAAAGCTTTGTTTTAAGTGAAGAAAGTGATTCTGCTAATATCACATTTCCGATTATATTAGCGGAACTTACCCCTGTTGGTTACTATCAGTTATTTAATAAAGAAGCCGCTTCTTTAAACAGTAATTATGAAGAATTGGAACAGGATGTAGTAGATAAGTATTTCAAAGATTTATATTTGCATAAGAGCATAGAAGAAGAGATTCAATATTTGAACACTTCTTTTGCTTTATTGCAATCTTTACAAGAAAGTACGCATTTACCGATTTTTGATGTTATTGATAAAATAGCAAACTCATATCATTATGAAGTAACAGTAGAAAATCTTACAAAAGAATTTGGTTGTAGTAGAAGCACCATGGAAAGACAATTTAAAAAAGTTGTCGGTTTGACTCCAAAAAATTTCATCTTTGTTTCAAAATTTTGCAAAACAGTATTGTCGTATATCGAAGATGGGCATACTTTTAAGGAACTTGAATACTTGTACAGTGACAGTTCACATATGAATGCTGTTTTTAAAAAATTTCTGGGTGTCAGTCCAAGTGTTATACTTAAAGAAGTTGCAAATAAGAATATACAGATATATCAGATGCATAAGCCCAAAGAGTGAGTAGATGATTAGTGTTAAAGAGAAAAAACAGTTAATTTACAAGATATTTATAATTATGTTTTCTTCATTGGCACTGCTATCTTTTATTCGAGTGTTGTTGTTTCATTACGACTCAATGCATAACTATGAAATATATATACTTGTCATAAAGGAACTGTTTTTTTCTATTTTATCAGCAGGTTTTATAATCGCTATATTGTACTTTTTTATAAAAAAAGAAGTTTTGCGGGTAAATGAAAAAGCTATGAATTATGCATTTACGGATGCATTGACAGGATTATATAATCGTCATTACTTGAACGATTTTATAAAAAATTTTACTTCCATGAACAAAGAAGATGCAAGTTTTGCCATAATATTTATAGATATAGACAGGTTCAAAGATGTAAACGACACTCTTGGTCATTCAACCGGAGATTGCATATTAAAAAATCTTGCTTTAAGTTTACAGTCTTTGATTAGACCCAGCGATATACTTTGTCGTTATGGTGGAGAAGAGTTTGTGATTATATTTACCGATATTTTCAAAGAAAATGCTTTAAAAAAAGTAGAGCTTATCAGGTCTAGTATAGAAAATAGAACTTTTGATTGCAAAGAACAAAAAATTACAATTTCTGCAGGTATAAGTTTTGGCAACAGTAATGATAACATTCATAAGGTTATAGAAGAGTCTGATAAAGCACTTTATATGGCAAAAGAAGCGGGAAGAAATTGCGTTAGAGTTTTTACGCAGCAGTATGAAAATTAAATTTCATACTTTAAAGCTTTTTTAGCATACTCTACTGAACAAAAGAACATTGCTGCAAAAATAGGATTTATCTTTACGTAGTCGTCCTCTATGGTCTCAAAGATTTTAAAGTTAAAGCCTTCTCCCTTTTCTGTATTAAGAGGGGTAATAGTAAATTCTATCGGAGCTAAAGTCTTAATCATATTTAAGATTTTCTTTTTTTTCTTCTCACTGTCGCTTTGTAATATGTTAAAATCCTGATCTTCAGAACTTTTATGAGAACGTATAATCTCTTCTAAGATATCGAACTTATCTTTGAAAACTATTTTGTTCCATGTAATGCTTGCTTCTTTAGAGTCTATTCTGCAGCCGTTGAACATGAGTGCATTGGGCCTTTTTTCTTTCATAGCTTCAAGCAATCCTAAAAGGAAGTTTGAGCCGCCTAGGGCATCAGCACATTTTTTCATAAATAGATGTATTAATGCTTTCGTATTTTCGTTTTGTTTGTTAAAATTACACATAGTAAACCTTTAAATGGAATTATACCTTAAATAAAGTAGTAAGTCAGTTTCGTTTAAGCATATCGTAATAACAAACCTATTATCATATCAAAAGTAAAAGAAGACAAAAATTGTCTTAATTAAAAATAATCCTATTTCATGAGGTAAAACATGCAAGTTTATTTAGATAACAATGCTACAACGATGGTAGACCCACAAGTTGTAGAAGTAATGCAGCCATTTTTCAGTGAGTTATACGGTAATCCAAATTCACTTCATAAATTTGGAACGGCTACGCATCCTGCTTTAAGCAAAGCAATAGATCAAGTCTATACAGCATTAAATGCAAGCGATAATGACGATATAGTATTTACGTCTTGTGCAACAGAATCAAATAACTGGGTTCTTCAGTCCATATTTATGGATCTCATCGTAAACGGGGACAAGAATCATATTGTAACGACTGAGGTTGAACATCCGTCGGTACTTTCAACATGTAAGTTTTTAGAGGAACAAGGTGTTAAAGTTACTTACCTTCCTGTAAATGACCAAGGTGTTGTTGAAGCGCACACTGTTAAGAGTTTTATTACAGATAAGACGGCTTTAGTATCTGTTATGTGGGCTTCAAATGAGACAGGGATGATTTTTCCTATTAAAGAGATAGGAGATATCTGTAAAGAAAAAGGTGTTCTTTTTCATTCAGACGGTGTACAGGCGATAGGAAAAATACCTGTGGATTTACAATCATTGCATGTTGATTTTGTTTCCATGTCTGCACATAAATTTCATGGACCTAAGGGTGTAGGTGCTCTTTATATTAGAAATTCTCAAAAACTTACTCCACTCTTACACGGTGGAGAACATATGGGTGGCCGTCGTTCGGGTACACTAAATGTCCCGTATATTGTCGGAATGGGTAAAGCTATTGAACTTGCAACTCAAAATATTGAAGAGACAGGAAAAAAGATTAGAGAAAAAAGAGATCGTCTTGAAGATGCTATCTTAGAACTTAGCGATACATTTGTAGTCGGTGACAGAGAAAACCGTACGCCAAATACAATCCTTATATCTATTAGAGGTGTTGAGGGTGAAGGTATGCTTTGGGATTTAAACAACGGTCAAATAAGTGCATCTACCGGTTCAGCCTGTGCAAGTGAAGACCTTGAGGCAAACACGGTAATGCTTGCTATCGGTGCCGATAATGAACTTGCACATACGGGTATCAGACTAAGTCTTAGCCGTTTTACTACAGATGCTGAGATTGATTATACTATCAGTCATTTTAAAGCTGCCGTTGCTAGGCTTCGTGCAATTTCAAGTTCATTTGCAATTCAAAAACCAACAGCAGGCGGGGAAGTTCAAGAATGTGAACTTCATCACCACTAAAAAATAAGATATAGGAAAATATTATGGCAAAAGCAGATATGTTAGGCGAGTCTCTTTGGGACGCGTATTCAAATAAAGTAACAACGTTAATGAATAACCCTCAACACCAAGGTGAAATCTTTGAAGCAGATGCAGAGTCTCGCGGTCACAAACTTATAGTTGCTGACTTTGGTGCTGAGAGTTGTGGTGACGCTGTTCGTCTGTATTGGGAAATAGATCCTGAAACAGACAAGATAGTAGATTCAAAGTTTAAAAGTTTCGGCTGTGGTACGGCTATAGCATCTTCGGATGTTATGACAGAACTTTGTATAGGTAAAACAGTTGATGAAGCAGTAAAAATTACAAATATTGATGTTGAATTTGCTCTTAGAGACGACCCGGATACTCCGGCAGTTCCACCTCAAAAAATGCACTGTTCGGTTATGGCTTATGATGTTATAAAAAAAGCGGCAGGACTTTACAAAGGTGTAGATGCAGATAGTTTTGAAGAAGAGATTATTGTTTGTGAATGTGCTCGTGTTAGTTTAAACACTATCAGAGAGGTAATCAAACTTAATGATTTAACAACTATTGAGCAGATTACTGATTATACAAAAGCCGGAGGTTTTTGTAAGTCTTGTATCAAACCTGGCGGTCATGAAGCCAGAGAGTGGTATTTAGTTGATATTCTAAGAGATACTCGTAAAGAGATGGATGAAGAGAAGATGAAAGCTGCTGCAGATGCAGGAGCGTCCGGAGATTTTGCAAGCATGACTCTGGTTCAGCAGATAAAAGCGGTTGATGCCGTAATCGATGAGAGTGTCCGTCAATTCTTAGTTATGGACGGTGGAGACATGGAAGTCATTGACATTAAAAAAGGTGATGAGTATATCGATATTTATATCCGTTACTTAGGTGCTTGTAATGGTTGTGCTTCTTCTTCAACAGGTACGCTTTACGCAATCGAATCAACTCTTAAAGAGAAACTTTCTAAAAATATCCGCGTTCTTCCGATTTAATATTTAACACTCTTTTGGAGTGTTAGGTAAAATACTTTTAATAAAACAGCATCTTTATACTCAAAAAACAAAAAAACTGATTACAATGCGATACTAACATTAGGTATGCATATGAATCAGTCTATATATTCTAAAATAACAGATGCTTTAGTCGATGATGGGTATATAGTAATACAAAATGCTATCAGCCGAAATCTTTCCCGCTCACTTTTAAAAGATGCAAAAATTGAGACCAAGTTTAAAAGAGCCGGTATCTCAAGCTTTCCTGCTTTGCGCATAGATACCAACAGAAGAAGAGATAAAATCCATTGGTTAGATGATGACGGTTCGGTACGAAGTGAGTTCTTAGCTTTTGCCGATGGGCTCAAAGAGTATCTAAATAAAACACTTTTTTTGGTTTTAACATATTACGAGAGCCACTACTCCATTTATAACAACGGAGATTTTTATGAGACTCATGTAGATGCTTTTAAAAACTCAGTAAACCGCGTCGTGACTACCGTTTATTATCTAAATGAAGGGTGGAGAGAGGGAGATGGAGGAGAGTTGGTAATATATGACGAACATAGTAATTTTTTAAAAAAAGTGCCTCCAATAGCGAATACCCTAGTTGTATTTTTAAGCGAGAAGTTTCCGCATGAAGTATTGCCGGCTAAGAAAAAAAGATACTCTATAGCCGGCTGGTTCAGAATAGACAAGGTAGCGTAATTACTCTTTACCGTTTATCATTGTCGAAATCAGGCCTTTTTCATCTTGGTTCTCTGCGACAATAACACCGGCTATATGAAGCGGTACAAAGTAGAGAATAACATTATATACAAGCTCGTGAATCTCTTTTATATCATGAGCAGTATCTTTTAATAGTCCTAAATCTTGGTAGAAGTGAATCACTAGGCCGGTAACACTCATAAAAAGCAGAGTCGCATAAACAATATAGTATGAAATATGAACGGCTTTTTTATGCGGTGTCAGAGAGTTAAAAGCCTCTTTTTTTGATGAGTCTTTAAAGAATAAAAATATCCTAAAAAGAATTAAAAAGGCAAGAGCATAACCGAGTATGATATGCCACTCCCACATACCTGCGCGGACAGCTTTTGCTAACACTTTTGCTTGTTCAATGCTTATCTCTATGTCCATGTCAAAGAGTTTGTTCATAAGTATTTCAGAGTTGGTTCTCCAACTCAAAAATGTCTTTCGTAAAAATACGGTTGCAAGCAGTCCTAAGACTACGATTGCGTTTAGCCAGTGCCAGATGCGAAAAGATATTGAGTATTTCATTTGAACTCCTTTGTTATGCTATTATAGCAAATATGAATTATATAAAAATAGAAAATATAAATATACCGGAACTTGAAATATACAAAAAGCTGAGAGACAACGCTTTTACAGAAGATAACAGCTTTGTAGCCGATAGCCCAAAAGTAGTGAATATGCTTTTAGAAAGTGACCTTGAAATTAAAAGTATTTTGGCGACTAAAGAGTATTATGATGAGTTTGCGGATCTGATAAGCTCAAAAAAAATCGCAAAACTTTTTCTTGCAGACAAAGAAGAGATGCAGGGTATTGTCGGTCACAAGATTCATCACAACTGTATGATGCACGGTACTCGTCCTGATGAAACACCACTGAAAGCTCTTGGAGATAATATTTTGATGTTAGATGCCATAACATCAACAGAGAATGTCGGCTCTATAGCAAGAAGTGCCGCTGCTCTTGGAGTGGGTTCATATCTTCTGCCTCGTCAATCGCCGCATCCTTACGGCAGACGTGCTTTGCGTGTTTCCATGGGTTATACGGCCAAGTTAAAAGTGCATATATATGAAGATATATTTCAAACAATTAAAGAACTTAAAAAAAACGGCTACAGAATATTTGCGGCTGAAATAACTCCAGATGCCACACCTTTATCACAAGTAAAAGCTCCAAAAAAATGGGTTCTTTTGATGGGGCACGAGGGAAAAGGAATATCGCAAGAAGTACTTAGTGTATGTGATGAAGTCTTAAGTATAGAGATGGCCCAAGGCGTAAAGAGTTTCAATGTAGGAGTAGCTGCATCTATTATGATGTATAAATTAAAGCATTCGTACTAAATATTCTGATATATTTTTTCTGTTACAATATATAAACTTAAACAAAAAGGATTGCAATGGAAAATGTATATTTGGGACGCCAGCCAATTCTTGATGCCAAAGGTGACCTTGTCGCGTATGAGATTTTATACAGGGATAGTACAAAATCCAGCCATATAAGTAATGACCGTTTTGCCAGTGCCTCTGTTATAAGTAATATTTTAAATAAGTTTGGAACAAATACTCTTCTTGGTAATCGCAGGGCTTTTGTAAAAGTTGATGAGAAATTTTTACTTCATGACATAATCTTTTCTATACCAAAAGAGTTTTTTATCTTCTCGCTTTTTGAAGATGTAAAGGTGAATGAGAGGGTAGTTGAGAGACTGCAGCAGCTTCACGCCAAAGGTTACAAGCTCGCTATAAATAATATGATTTTGAATACTGAAAATATGCAGGAGTATGCCAAAGTATTTAAAGAACTTTCTTATGTGAAAATAGACCTTGATAAAGGTCTTGACCCTGAAATAAAAGATATGATTAGTGAACTAAAAGCCAATAACATAAAAGTGGTCGGTTCCAAGATTGAAGACAATGCACAATACCTGCTGGCTAAGGATTTTGGCTGCGAGATGTTCCAAGGATACTTTTTTGCAAAGCCGAATATAATTGAAAATGCAAAGTATGAACCTTCACAGTTAAACGTACTAAAACTTTACAATATGCTCATAAACGACACAAACATAGATGAGATTACATCAGAGTTTGAAAATAATTATGAGATTACGGTGCAACTGCTTCGTTTTATAAACTCATGTGCATTTCACTTTAGAAATAGGATCTCTTCCATCCATCACATCCTGACTCTTGTTGGAAGACAGCCTCTTGCTAAATGGCTGATGCTGATGATATACTCAAAATCCGTCAGTAAAACATCCAGACATTCCCCTTTGATGCTGATGATCAAACATCGAACAGAGCTTATGGAAAATATCTTAAAAGCCGTAAATCCAGATGTACAAAGCAACGCTTTGGGAGAGGCGTATTTTGTAGGTGTCTTGTCTCTTATAGACACTCTTTTTAGTGTTAAACTGGAGAGAATTTTGCAGGATTTACACATTTCTGATGAGGTTTCAGATGCTCTTTTAAAAGATAAAGGATTACTTGGAGAGATTTATTCTCTTATAAGAGATATAGAAAATTTTGATACAAAATCAATACATATATTTACCTCAAAATACAATTTAGGAACTCATCAAATAGAAGATATAGTCCTTAAAAGTATGGAAGATGTGAATAGTTTTGAGGATGCAATAATAGCTTAGAAGAATATAGCTATAATTGCACACTTAAAATAAAAGGTACGCTTATGGACGGCACTCAAAGAAAAAACATCAAACATGGCAAAAGCGTGGCAATTGTGCTTAAACAAGACCAAGATACCGGACTTCTTACAGACGGCATAGTCCGTGATATACTTACCAAATCCCCGTCTCATCCTCATGGCATCAAAGTGCGTCTAATGAGCGGTGAAGTCGGTCGTGTGAAAGAGATATATTAATGAAATTTTCTACATTAGCACTTTCAAAAGAGATGCTTCTTAACCTTGATACAATGGGTTACACACAGATGACTCCTATTCAGGCAGAATCTCTTGTGCATATACTTGAAGGAAAAGATGTAATCGCTCAGGCAAAAACTGGAAGCGGTAAAACTGCCGCTTTTGGAATAGGGCTGCTTAGTAAACTGCAGGTAAAAAAGTTCAGAGTTCAGTCTCTTGTACTTTGTCCTACACGTGAGCTTTCAGATCAAGTAGCAAAAGAACTTCGTCTTCTTGCAAGAGGCACGCACAATGTTAAAATCCTTACTCTCTGTGGAGGCGCTGCTTTTGGTCCACAGCTGGGTTCTCTTCGTCATGGTGCGCATATTATAGTCGGGACACCCGGGCGTATTTTAAAGCATCTAAAAAAAGAGACGCTCTCTTTGGAAGACTTGGAGATTCTGGTTCTTGATGAAGCGGACAGAATGCTCGATATGGGATTTAGCGAAGAGATAAACGAGGTCTTGTCATACACTAAAAAAAGAAAGCAGACACTCCTTTTCTCAGCTACATATACGGACGAGATAATTGATATCAGTAAGTCTATTCAGCACGAAGCTGTCAATGTAAAGACTATCTCCACTGAAGTCGCAAACAACATAACCGAGAGATTTTACGAAGTAAACGAACACCAAAAACTCGATACCATAGTAAATATCTTAAGTAATTTCAAGCCTGAAAACGTGATCATCTTTACAAATACAAAGATAGATGCAAAAGAGTTGGCAGAGAACCTGCAAAAGAAAAAAATAGATGCACTGGCTATTCACGGTGATTTAGAACAGTATGAGAGAAACGATGTCTTGGTTCAGTTTGCAAACAAAAGCTGTCCTGTTCTTATAGCTACAGATGTCGCAGCTAGGGGACTTGACATAAAAGAGATGTCTATGGTTATAAACTATGACCTTCCTCACGGTGAAGAGACCTACACGCATCGAATAGGGCGAACGGGTCGTGCAGGTTCTGACGGTTTGGCATTTACTCTTTTTAGCACTTATGAAGCAGACAAAGCTTATGAATACAAAAACGGCACCAGACTTTTTGAGAGTGCAGGTGAGCTTAAAGCTGTAAACGGTTTTGAGATGAAACCCCGGTATATAACGCTTGTAATAGAAGGCGGGAAAAAAGATAAAGTCCGTGCGGGAGATATACTTGGAGCTCTTACAGGAGATGCGGGACTTCAAGGCAATTCAATCGGTAAGATAGATATTTATGAGCGTCAAAGTTATGTTGCAATAGAGGCTAAACTTATCGATGAGGCACATAAGCAGCTAAAAAATGGCAAGATAAAAGGTAAGAAGTTTTCTGTCTGGGTTTTATAACTAAATGAAAGAACTAAAGTATCTAAATAACTACCCTGCTACGGTAAAAGAGCAGGTTCATCAACTTATAAAAGCAGACAAGCTCTCTACGCATCTCTTAAAAAAATACCCGTTTGGACATGACAAGAAGAGTGACAAAACACTTTTTGCCTATGTAAATGACTTAAAGAACGAACACCTTAAAAAAGCTGCTCCGCTTAGTAAAGTCGTTTATGACGGAAAAATAAATGTAATCCATAATGCTCTTGGAACTCATCACTTTGTCTCAAGAGTGCAGGGAGGAAAGTTAAAAGCTAAAAACGAGATACGTGTTGCATCTATGTTTAAAAGTGTTCCCGAGGAGTTCTTGGAGATGATAGTGGTACATGAACTCTCCCACTTTAAAGAGAAAGAACATAACAAAGCTTTTTACAAACTATGTGAATATATGCAGCCTTCATATCACCAAATAGAGTTTGACTTGAGGCTCTATCTTACGCACATGGACATTAAAGGCAAGCTTGAAGAGTGGTGTTAATTGATTTTAGTTAATTTATATTAATAAAGTTGTTTTACAATATAGGATATTGGTTTTATGTAAATTTCTATTTAGGAGATTATTATGAATGATTTATCAAGAAGAGTTTTCTTAAGATATATGGCCGTATTGGGTTTAGCTACATTTAGTTCAGTTGATTTGTACGCTAAAGGCACGAAGGCAAAGTACAAGTATCAAGATACTCCAAAAGACGGTAAAGTATGTCGTGATTGTATGCATTTTATTGCAGATAAGAACGAATGCAGAATGGTAGAGGGGACTATCAATCCTAACGGTTGGTGTGCAGCTTACTACAAACTTCCCAAAAAGAAAGCGGCTTAGTTATCTAACTCAGCCATCTTTTGTTCATACTCTTCATTAATAGCATCTAGTTCGGTATGTGCAATATCAAGCTCTTCAAAAAGCTTTTCTACGGATGCTTCTTCATCAGAGACAAGCTTTGAGAGTTCTATCAAAGTAGCACTGTCTCCGGAGTTTGAGACCTCTATAAGCTCTTTATGATGAACCTCTAAAAGTTCTTCCAGTTCCATTATCTTGCTTTCTATTTTCTCAACTTTCTTCTTTAGAGGTGAAGTTATCTTATTTCTTTCTCTAACCATCTCGGCTTTAAGTTTTTTGTTCTCTTTTTGATTGCCCTTTGGAGCAGTCTTTACTTTCTCAACTTCTTCCTCATTTTCCCAACCGATTTTCTCCAAGAACTCATCATAACCGCCGTCAAAATACTCAGCACCGTCTTTTGCAAAGATGATAAGTCTATCACAGACTCTGCGAAGAAGTTCTTCTGAGTGGGTTACGATGATTACCGAGCCTTTAAAGTTTTGTATGGCAACAGTCAGTGCTTCTATGCTGTCCATATCCAGGTGATTGGTAGGCTCATCGAGAAAAAGGAGGTTTACATTTCGCGCTATGATCTGTCCGAGCATCACACGGCTTTTTTCTCCACCGGAAAGTAGAGATATCTTTTTCTTCGCAGCATCTCCGCTAAACATCATACCTCCGCAGATGCTTCTTACACTAGCCTCGCTAAGACCCGGATTTCCTACATATATCTCATCCATAACCGTGTTTTTATCACTTAAGTGGGCTATGTTTGTCTGACCAAAATGAGCAAAAGAGGTTGAAGTGTGAAAAGCTACTTCACCGCTTAATTGTTTCAACTCACCGGCAATGGTATTTAAAAGAGTAGATTTACCTTTACCGTTTTTACCGATAATCCCAAGACACTCGCCTTTTTCCAACGTAAACGATATCTTGTCAAAGAGAATATTATCAGGTGTATAACCAAACTTCAAATCTTTAACATCAAGCAAAACTTTTGCAGGTGTCTCTTTGTAATTGAAGTTAAACTCTAAGTTCGAATCAAAGTCTAAATCTTCAAGCAGTTCCATTTTCTCAAGCTGTTTTACTTTTGACTGGGCAAGAGCCGCCGTAGATGCACGTGCCTTATTTTTGGCGATGAACTCTTCAAGTTCTTTTACTTTTTTGTCTTGAGAGATTTTTTGTTTTGCGTGAAGCTCTTCATTTGCTTTTAACTGCTCATAAAACTTGTGGGTATCACCTGGAATTATCTCTATTTTTTTACGGACAAGCCCCATTGTATGTGTTGTGACACTGTCCATAAAGTCTCTGTTGTGAGTGATGAGAATAACTTCGCCTTCAAATGAACGAAGAAAGCTCTTTAACCATCTAAGAGATACGATATCCAGATAGTTAGTAGGCTCATCCAAAAGAAGCAGGTTCGGTTCAGTCACCAAAAGTTTTGCGAGGTTGATGCGGATTTGATAACCGCCGGAGAATGAGAGAGGGTCTTTATCCAAGTCCTCTTGGGTAAAACCAAGACCAAAAAGAATCTTCTCGACTCTGTACACATCGTACTTCATCTCTTCTTCAAGAGCAAGTGCGGCTTCTTCTCTGAGAGTTGATTCACTAAATGTAAGATGCTGTTTCAGTGCACCTATCTTGTAGCCTTTTGGGATGACAATCTCACCGCTGTCGGGAGACTCTTCGCCGAGTATAAGTTTAAAAAGAGTAGATTTTCCACTGCCGTTTCGACCAACTAGTCCGACACGGTTCCCCGGGTTTAGTTTGAAGTTGAGGTTTGAGAAAAGCTCCTGTGATGCGAAGCTTTTGTAGATGTTTGTCAGTTGAATCATTATTGAAGTTTGCCGTTTCCATAGTGTTTAAATAAGTAATTTGTAATTGTTATCTCATCTTTTACAGAGATAGGGGCTTTGTAAACCTCTCTCATCTTGACAACGGATTTGTTCCAAAACTCTTTAGATTGTTTTCCCTGATTTAGGATGTAGCCGTAAGAGTGGCACCATTGACAGTTTCTCTGCATCGCTTTGAAGTTATCATCTTCAGCCATTTTAAATGTGATGCTTGGCATCTTTACTTTTTGTGTGTACTCAGCCGATAGAGTAGATGTTAAAAGTAGAGTAATAAACAGTAATATGCGCATTATAACTCCTTAAACCACAGTGATAGTAACACTATCAATGCCGTTATATTTGTATCCGCCGTGGTTCCATTGTATCTGTTGTGCAAAAGGCTGTTCTTCACCGAGATTGTTCACCGCTTTTGCCATTAGTGTTAGTCTGCCTTTGTCCTTAGGCATAAAAGCAAACTTGAAACTCCTAAAAGCATGTGGAGATATCTCTTTTCCAAGCTCGGCAGCAGACCAGTTCTTTCCGCCATCAACAGAGATTAGAACTTCTTTTATACCGTGACCGCTGTCAAAAGCGACACCTTTAGCTATAACGTTTGTGTTTACATTGATTTTGGTGTTAGTGGTAGGATAGCCTATAACAGACTTGATATTCATAGTCGTAATCGGCTTAGTCTTTTCATATAGGTTGTCAGGTGTCTCACACTCACACTCATTGTCTGGAATGCGGTAAGCCGTGTCCATGTAGTAAAGCTTTTTATACTCTTTCATAACAGTGATATTACTTAGCATTTTGACCCAGCTGTCTGAAAACCATCCTGGAATAACAAGGCGAACAGGGTAACCGTTTAGATGCGGTAAATCTTCACCGTTCATCTCATAAGCGATAATAACATCATCTCTTATCTCGTGAATCTCAAGTTCTCTCATAAAGTTTTCGGTTTTATGAAAAGCCGCTTTGTCATCACCGTTGAGTCCTATCCATTTGGCATCTTTTTCCAAGTCGGCTTTTTTTAGAATGTCTTTTAGTCTGACACCTTTCCACGTTGCACAGCCCATTGCCCCGTTGCCCCACTGGATGCCGCTTGTTGTAGGCACAAATGCTGAACGGGAGTTTCCGCCGCATTGCATAACGGCGGTTAGTTCTACTTGCTCAAAGTCATTTTTTAGCTCGGCTAAAGAGATATAAAGAGGATTCTTTACCGCACCGCCGACTTTGATTCTATATGTGTCTATGCTTACATGAGTAGGGATGTTGGGCATGTGCCATCTGACAAAAAACTCATCATTTGGAGTTATGGGTTTTGTAAAGACTTCTATGGGAGTCTCTAAGATAGGAGGTCTATCCGAGTAAGTGATTAGCGGTCTTTTCTCCGGAAACGAGACTTTTGAGATTTCCTGAGAATCTATAGGCTCTATTGTAGAGCTCGCAGATGCAGATGATGTAAGTGCAACGGCAGAAGCTGCAAGCGATAGTTTAAAAAAATCTCTTCTTTGCATATAAATCCTAAATCATTTTTGTAATTCTAACACAAACCAAAAGAAAAAATTATAGTTGATATCAAGATTTTCAGGAGTTTACTAAACTAAGAGAGACTTTTCCTTTTTCTTTGTCTACGGAAATTACTTCAATCTGCGGTAAAAACTGGTTGAGTGAAAGAACTTCCAAAGGATGGGAGATGCGTTTTTCACTCATCTTTGAGATGTGTATCATCCCGTCATTTTTCAGCCCGATATCCACAAACGCGCCAAAGTCTGCAATGTTACGAACTACACCCGATACAAAACTGCCTTCTTTAAGCATCTTAATATCCGTTACGTCTTCTTTAAAAGGAACTTTAGGTAAATCCTCCCTTGGGTCAAATCCAGGTTTTTGAAGCTCTTTGATAATGTCTTTTAGAGTCTCACAGCCTACTCCAAGCTCTTTTGCTTTTGCATCTGCATCTACCTTGCTGAGGTCTAAACCGTTTAGCTGTTTTGCTACGGTGTAACTCTCAGGGTGGATGCCGGAGTTGTCAAAGATATTTTTACCGTTTTTTATGCGGATAAATCCGGCTGCCTGCTCGTAAGCTTTTTTGCCTAGACCTTTTACTTTTAGAAGTTGCTCTTTTGTAGTAAAGTTACCGTTTTCTTTTCTGTGAGAGATGATGTTTTGGGCAATTTTAGCACCGATGCCTGCAACATGTGAGAGCAGAGAAGCAGATGCAGAGTTGATGTCTACGCCTACATGGTTTACAAGGTCACAAGTTACATCGTCTAGTCTTTTCGCTAAAAGCTTTTGGTCTACATCGTGTTGATACTGACCGATGCCAAGAGACTTTGCATCTATCTTTACCAATGTTGCCATCGGATCACGCAGTCTCTGAGCTATGGATATGGCACCGCGAATAGTCACATCCAGATCAGGATACTCATCTTGTGCGAGCTTAGATGCAGAGTAGACAGATGCACCTGCTTCAGATACTACCGTGTAGTTGAGGTTTGTACCTTCTTCACGGTTAAGTCTTGCAAAGAACTCTTGTGTCTCACGCGAGCCTGTTCCGTTGCCTATGGCTACACCAGTAATGTTATATTTGTTTGTTAGTGTTAGCACTTTTTTACGAGAGCCTTCATAGTCGTTCTTTGGCTGTGTAGGGTAGATTACTGCGGATTCCAAGAAGTTGGAGTTGTCGTCTATAACAGCTAGTTTACACCCGCTAACATATGCAGGGTCTACTCCTAAAATAATCATCTTTGTAACAGGCGGAGTCATAAGAAGCTGGTTTAGGTTTTTGCCAAAAACGTTGATGGCAGATGCATCTGCTTTTTCTTTTAACTCAGAGTGAACTTCTCTCTCAAGAGATGGAAGCAAAAGTCTTTTCAGTCCGTCTTTGTACGCTTCAAATAAAAACTCACTAGAGCTGGATGCATGACGAGGAATCTTGTACTGTTTTATGTTTTCTTCTATGCGCTGTGTGTCGATAGTGATTTTAACTGAGAGTTCTTTTTCTTTTACTCCGCGCATAATGGCAAGATAGCGATGCGAGGGGATATACGCAATTTTTTCAGACTTTCCTGCAAAGTTTTTAAAAGTCCCGTTTTCATCAAAATGTTTTGTCTTTTTAGTCTCCAACTCTCCATAGCGCAGCATTGTGTTACGGATGGCTTCACGCTCACGAGGCAGGTCCGCATATCTCTCAGCCAAAATATCCTGAGCACCTTTTATGGCATCTTCTACAGATGCTACATTTCCTTTTACAAACTTCTTCGCTTCTTGATTGAACTCAGATGCAGAAAATTTTGCACTTTGCAGAGTGTTTGCTAAAGGTGTCAGACCATTTTCCATGGCAGTTGTAGCACGAGAACTCTTTTTTTCTTTATAAGGTCTGTAAATATCCTCTAAAGCTCTCATAGTCTGTGCATCTGCAATGCTCTGTTTTATTGTCTCTGTCAAAGTAGCTCTCTCGCCGATAAGACGGGATACTTCTTCTTTACGCTCCAAAAGATTTTTAGAACTAATGTAGATAGTCTCAAACTCACGAAGAACTTCATCATCAGCACCACCAGTCATCTCTTTACGATAACGAGCGATAAAAGGAATAGTAGAACCTTCATCAAGAAGTTTTAAAATGTTCTGGATATGTTCTTTTTTTAGGTTTGTTTTTTGTGTTAGCAGGGTTATTAAGTTTTGCATAGTTTATGATTCTTTTTTAGGGAATTATACTGTTTAATTAGTTGGTTTTTATCTTAAGCACTCTTCTCAAAACGACCAAAGAGTTTTTTTCTGATTTTGAGGATGCCAAATCTTAAACCGCTGTATCTCATAATCTTTGCTAAAAGTTTCCATTCTCTTTTGTCATAACACGGTCTTGGACATTTTCTGCAGCTTGGTTTTTCGTCGTGCGGGCATTCTTGAAGTTTTACGTATGAGTAGTTAAGAGTCTCTTCGCACTTTTCACACAGCTCGTACTCTATCTTTTCGTTTAGGTCTTTATCGTTGTAGTTTAGATTGATGCAGTCTTTACTTTTTTTGATTTTAAAATGCTCGTTGTCGCAGTAGCATTGTATGAATTTTAAGACTGTTTTACTATCGTGTATAAATTTTTCTTCTGTCATTTTAGTTTCACTTTAAGTAAGTGTACCCAAAATTTTTGTTACCAATCTTGATGCGTGAAGGGTAAATTATGCTCGTAAACTCTCTCTCATAGAGTGAGGTATGTAAGTACCCAGCATCTTTACACTGTTTGCAAAGTACGCCAGCTCTTCAAGTGCAAGTTTTACATTTGTCTCATCCGGATGACCGTCTATGTCGATGTGAAACTGAGAAAGCGTAAGAGTTCCGCTACCGGAGTAACTCTCTATCTTTATGATATTTACACCGTTAGTCGCAAAACCGCCTAGAACTTTGTAAAGAGCTGCAGGTATGTTTCTCACTTCAAAGATGATGGAAGTGATGTAGTTTTGAGCCTCGTCAAATGCGGGGATGATGTGCTCTTTAGAGAGAATAAGAAAACGGGTGGTGTTGTTCTTTAAGTCTTGAAACTCTTCTTGCAAAATCTCCAAGTCGTAAATCTCTGCAGCAAGGCTTGAAGCTATGGCAGAGTGAGTTTTGTCTTGCATCTTTATGAGCTCTTCTGCCGAACCTGCTGTGTCAAACTTGGCTACGGCTTCTAAATGATACTTCTCTATGTTACCTTTACATTGAGCCAAAGCCTGCGGATGTGAGGATACGCTTTTTATATTTTCTATTTTCGAGCCTGGAAGGGCAAGCAGGCAGTGGTTTACAGGTTCAAAATGCTCATCTATAATGTAGAGCTTCATCTTTGGAATGAGTCTGTAAATCTCTTCGACTCTTCCTGCTGTTGAATTTTCCATAGGAATCATAGCAATGTCAGCTTCATCTTCTTCTACAAGATACATAGTATCATCAAATGATTTACATGCGATAGCTTCATACTCCGGATATTGATGATAACAAGCCAAGTGAGAGTAGGCGCCTTTTACTCCCTGATAAGCAACTTTTTTTTTCATGTGTCTAATATTTCTTCCCACTGCATTCTATAAAATCTCGCTCACTCAGGTCTTCTACGAGGCTTCTGAAATTTTTAAGAGCAAATAGTCTAAGCTCTGCACCTTTTAGGTTTTTGAGTTCGTTTGAAAAACCGCTTTTAGAGATGATAACGTTTACGTCGGCAGTTAGTTCTGCCTTGTCACACTGCTCTTTTAGTTTTGTGAGTTCAGTTTTTTTTGCTTTGGAGTTAGAGTTTTTACAGATGCCAGCAACAATCTTGCCTGACTTTGTTTTTGCCAAGATATCTATCTCGGTATTTCTGTCCCAGTAACTTCCAATTTCGGTAATAGGGTCTTCTTTAAAAGCTTTTTTCATAACTTCCTGAGCGAGTTTTAAAAAGATAAGCTCAGAAAATTCTTGTTGGCGATTGGCAAAGCTTTCTTTGCTTTCTTTATAGTCACCGTCTCTGATGCCTTTAAAATATGGAGATACAAACGAGAACCAAAAACGCATAAACGGTGTTGTGAAGTTTAGTTTTTCATCTATGTTGTCTTCTGAGTTAGGCGGAGATTCCAGTGAGTATTCAGCTTCGAGCATACCTCTTTCATAAAGATTTTCCAAAGCGTATTCACCGTCAGACCTTGAGATGCGCGCTTTTTTTAGAGCAGAGTGAGTTCTACGGTCTCCCATAGCGATTCCGCTTAAAAGCAGGTGAGAGTGTCTGTCGCTCTCTGTAATCTTTGTTATGTCGGCGTGAATATATCTGTAGTTGTTTAAAATCTTCTTCTCTATCAGCTCTTCGAGCGGTTTGTCCATGTCAACGCTCCAACTCATACCGCCAAATACACAAAAGTATTTTATAGCCTGTTCCATATCTTTTGGGTTGTTTTGAAAGTAAAAAGAGCGGAATTGTTCTAAAAGAGTTGGATGCTTTGCCATGATGGAAGCCTTTGATTTGTTTTTGAAATTATACATGAATTATAAGAAGATACCGATTTATTTAGCTTATACTAATAATTTTGTACTACAATCATTGATAAAAATCAAAGGATTGTTATGAAAATACTAAACATACTTCTTTTTAGCTCGCTTATGTTCTGTGCAAATGCAGATTATGTCCAAAAATCTCCAAATATTATTCTGGATACAAAGACAAACTTCTTATGGGAAGATACGAAAGAGGTCGCTTCTGTAAAAAGAAGCTTTAAAGATGCGACTTCTTATTGTAAATCTTTGGATATTGATGGCGTAAAAGGCTGGGAACTGCCGAACATGAAAAAACTCTTCACTATCGTAGATACAAAAAAGTACAATCCTACAATTGACAAATCTTTCAAGCACATTGCTCCCGATACTCACTGGACAAGCAGACTCTTTGCCACCGGCGGTACAAGTGATGCATACACAATCAGCTTTCAAACAGGAAGTTTTTTTAGAAGAAACATTGAAGATAAATACTATCTTAGATGTGTAAAAGAAATAAAATAAAAAGAGCGAAAAATGGATAAAAAAGTAAAATCTGTAACATTTGAGATACCGATAGAAATCTTGGAGGAGTTAGATGTCTTATCAAAAGAGATAAACAAAGATAAGACAGTTATGGTCAATGAGGCTCTAAATATGTATCTTGCATATCAAGAGTTGAGCCTGCAGCAAAAACCCATCGAAGATGAAAATAACAAACCACTAACTGCTGATGAGTTTTTTGATGATTTAGACATCTAAAACATTAAGAAGAGAGAAGCTCTTCTAATGGTTTTGCAGGATTGTCTACTTTCATTTTTAAAATAGATTTTATGATAGCATCTGCTGTTCCAGGTTTTTCCTCTTTGCCACTGTCTAAGCTCTCTTGTAGCTCTTCTAGCAACTGTTTTGTATAGTCTTCTATCATTTTTTCTATCTCTTGGACTGCCTGAGGAGAATCACCCATCTGTTCTTCAAGTTTTTTTCTAAACTCATCTATCTTTGCCTGAATTTTTTCCATGTTAAAGTCAGCCAAAAATTTTGCCGCACCTTTTGTGGTCAAATCATTTAAGAACTTTGCTACGGCACTATCTTCTTGAGTCTCTTGAGTTTTTGTTTTATCGCCCGTATATGAAGCTTCAAAAGCTTCCCAAAAAGCACGAATGCTTTCTTTTGTTTTTTCAGATGTAAATGCCGGAGGCTTAGGGTTTAAGATGCTATCGACTCTGGAACTTAGATAGTCATAATCAACTGTTTTTGGTTTGTAAGGTGTTCCTTCAAGTTGTGATTGTAAATGTCCCATATCAAATGTCAGCATCATAGACATCAGTTTGTCTTTATCATCGAGAGAATTCATAGCTTTTATATAAGCATCTCTGACATCAACCGGCATGGTTGTAGGAATTGGCAACATATGTTTAGAAATCCCGACTTCAGCGATGCCGTCATTGTTAAAATCGTACTGTTCGTTGTCATGCATTAAAAGGTTATAAGCACCTTCCGCACTGATTACATCTACATCAATTGCTTGGGCAAGACCAGAATACTTTTGTAGCGTATGAAGTTCTGCAGATGAGAGGTTTTGCAAAAAATCTTTTGCATTTTTGAGGTTTATATCTGCATCTTGAGCTTGATTGTAAATCTCTTCAAACTTATTTGCAAACGGTTCTTGATAATTTTTACGACCTTGTGTAGTCTGATAGTTCTGCATCGAGGAGATGTAACTTTGATAAGACGCTGAAGTTTCCATAGTTATACCTTTTACTCATATTTGTATAAATACGAGCAAAAAATATTCCTCCGTTTAGTCCATCCACCTTCTCGGATCGTATCCGTCTGTCGGTCTGAGTACCTCTTTTTTTTGGAGTTTTTTTAGCATCGTGAAGACATCTTTAGCATCAAGCGGACTTTTACCTTCAGATGCCGGCACTTTTGTAAAACCGAATTTCTCAAAAAGTTTTACGGCGTGAGAATCCTCTAGAAGACTCACACTTATCTGCTCAAAAACCGAACCCGCCTCTTGTAAAAACTGCTCAAGCATCGCAGAAGCTATGCCTTTTTCTCTAAACTCCGGAACAACGGCTATATTCATCACAGGTGTATTTGCATCTACATAAGCCATAGCGCCGTCTTCGGGCTTTAAAAGACGTATCCACACAGCCCCGGCTATCTTGTTGTCTACTAATGCATAAAGACCTAAATCTTTGCTGGACAGACCATAGAATCTTTCATAAATACTCAGTGCAGGGAAATCGGACAGGGATTTGTTCAACTGGTCAAGGCGCATCGAATATCGGAGCATGCCAGTTGTGATTTTTTGCTCAGAAGATCTGAGAAAGTAAAGTGTGGGCTTAGGCATATGTATCTAAAACATTTCCGGAATTCACCGTCGGTTTAACTTCCTGCTTTTGCGTGGTCTGAAAATTTTTAGCATCCGAGAGCGAACTGTTCGTACTTTTTATAAGCTCTGAACCATTGTCTGAAGAACTACTTTCCTGCGTCGAGCTGGGATCAGGTCTACCAACCTGAACCTGGCTAGGATAAGGTGATTGAAATGTATACTGAGTCACATTCATAACAACTCCTTTTTCTGTACATAGGGTGATTATAGCACAAAATTATTTATTCAGTTCTTGTGGTTATATCGATACCTTTTTCTTTTAAGGCGTAACCAATTTCTACGACTCTGTTTTTCCACTTCTCAGATTCTATGAAACCTTCGTAAGCATCCAACTCTTTTTTTAGAACTCTTGCGGCAATGTTATCTATGTTTAGAAAAACTTCTTGCAATTCTGATTCTAATTCTTCTACTGTATCATTCATATTTTAATTTCCTTTTTATCGTAATTATATCAATTTTAATTTATCAAGCATCCAAGGCCATGGACCGTAACCGCTATCGGCATTGATATGTCCTGCATCTTTTAATATTTCCATCTCTACATTTAATGATTTTTGCAGAGATTTTGCTTCATCAAGACTCATATAAGGGTCATTTGTCGAGCAGATAAGTAAGCTGTTTTTTGCATGCAGATCTTTTGGAACTGTTACTGGAAAAAAGTTTTCTAGCTCGTCTATTTTAGAGTTTAGACTAGGAGGTGCAACAAGAAACAGGTTTTCTATTTCATTTATGTCCTCTTCGTTACACAGATGAAACCAAAGAGTGTTTCCCAGTGAGTGGCAGATAACAATATTTGGTTTAAAATCATCCAGTTCTTTTAAAAGTTCTTCCTTCCATTTGTTTTTATTTGGAAAGTCAAAGTCTGATAGTTTTAAGAAACTTACACAGCCGTACTCTTTTGCCAGTTCACCCGCCAACCAACTTTGCCAATGTGGAAAATCACTTCCGCCCCATCCGTGTACAAGCAATACTTTTTGTTTCATTTTCTTGAAATACCTTTTTTAAATCTTGATATCTGTACGGTAAGTTTATCTAAAAAAGGTACATAGTTTATTTAGTTCACAAACTATAGACAATATTAAGTTGTTAAACAATACAATTTAACTTGATAAGAGGAAAACAAAAAAACATGAAAAAGATTTTTGATCTCAAAATACTTACTATGATTGGTTGGACATTGACAGTCTTGTTGTCACTGTTCTTTGCCGCATTTAATCAGTATCAGCAGAGTTTTGAGACAGCACGAAATGTTGCCAGAGCCAATTTCGATAAAGATCAGGCATTCAGGCGATGGGCCACTACCCATGGTGGGGTCTATGTCCCGGTAGATATGAAAAGAACACCTCCGAGTCCTTATTTAAGCCATATGCCGGAAAGAGATATTACAACACCATTAGGAAGAAAACTTACTTTAATGAATCCTGCTTATATGTTGAGACAGATGATGGATGAATATTCAGGGCTTTACGGGGTAAAAGGTCATATAACAGCTCTTGAGATGCTAAATCCAAACAGTGCCCCGGATGCTTGGGAAAGAGATGCTCTTGAAAAATTTAGAAAAGACAGCTCAATAAAAGAAATCCTTGAACTTACAACTATTGGTAACAAAGAACATATGCGCCTTATTCGTCCTATGGAAGTAACACCAGGCTGTCTAGCTTGTCATGCTCATCAGCCTTCATATTCAAAGTATAAAACGGTCGGAGGAGTCAGTGTTACAGTTGCTATGAAAGAAATATATGCTATTTCCATAAACTCTTTTAAGAAAACACTTCTTATACATTTTATTTTTTGGTCTGTAGGAATGTTGTTGTTTCGCTTTGTGTATAAAAAAGAACAAAAAGCTAAAGATGAACTAAATTATTTTGCCAATCATGATAGTTTAACGGGCTTGCCGAATCGCCATGCGTATACAAAAAAAATCACTGAACTAGTAAATAGTGAAGATAAAGAAAGTAGTTTTGCTTTGGTCTTTATGGATCTTGATAATTTTAAAACTGTTAACGATTCACTCGGACATACCTTAGGGGATATGTTGCTAAAGTACGTAACACAACGCCTTAAAGATGAACTTCCTGAGTATGAAGAATTTTACCGTTTTGGCGGAGATGAATTTGTTTTATTGTTTTCAGTTACACAAGGTAAAAAAGTTGTTGAAGATGCAGTGCTGAAAATTCATGAAGTTTTGAAAAAACCATTCATGCTAAAAAATTACGAAGTATATACTACAGCTTCTATCGGTATTTCTATATATCCAGATGATGCGAAAGATGCAGAAAACCTTCTTCGTAATGCAGATGTAGCAATGTATGATGCAAAACAATCAGGAAGAAGTAATTACTCTTTTTACTCTTCAGTTATGCTAAAAGTGTCTACAAACCGTCTCGTTTTAGAAAGTGAACTATATAAGGCATTAGAGAACAAAGAGCTCCTTTTGTTGTTTCAACCCCAGATACTTCTTGATACAGAAAAAATGCTTGGAGTTGAAGCCCTTATCCGCTGGAATCATCCTGTAAACGGATTGATATCTCCTCTTGAATTTATACCAATAGCAGAAAAGAATGGGTTGATAATACCTATAGGGGAATGGATTATAGATCAAGCGTGTAATCAATTGGCTTTATGGAAAGATACAAATATGAGAGATATGAGCATCTCAATTAATATCTCTGCAAAGCAACTTTTACATCAAGATTTATACACTTATATTGAAGCAGCTATAGATAAGATGAATATTGATGGAAGACTTTTGGAATTAGAAGTTACAGAGAGTGTTGTTATGGAAAATATAAATCAAACTGTAAAAATATTGTCAAAACTTAAAAAGCTCGGTGTTTCTATCTCTATTGATGATTTTGGTACAGGTTATTCATCATTGAGTTATTTGAAGAAACTGCCTATAGATAAGTTGAAAATAGACAGAGAATTCATAAAAGGTATACCAACTGACAAAGATGATGTAGCTATTACCAATGCAATTATAAGCATGTCAAAATCGCTTTCTCTTAAAATAGTTGCAGAAGGACCTGAAACAAAAGAACATATAGATTTTTTACAAAACGCTAAATGTGATATCGCTCAAGGATTTTATTACTCAAAACCGATTACAATAACTGAAGTAGAAGAGCTAGTATTGAGTATGGAATATAAATAAAATAATACTTAAATTTTCTTCTTATATAACTAAATTTACATTAATATTATTTATATTTGTGATACAATGGTTTAAATTAATTTAAAGGCGTAAAGATGAAAAAGTTAAACGTAATGGCACTTCTTTTTGGTGCAGCATTGTTCTTAGGTCTAGGTGCTACAACTGTTAGCGCAGACATGAAATGTGGAGCTGGAAAATGTGGAAGCTCTATGCAAAAGCCTGTAAAAAAATGTGGCGGTGAAAAAGAAAGGACTATGAGAAGTAATTCTGATAAGTGTGGTGCCGGAAAAAAAGGCATGATGATGGACGATGATTCGGACAACAGACGTATGAAGCGTGATTCAGACAAGTGTGGTTCAGGAAAGAGAGGCATGATGATGGACGATGATTCAGACAACAGACGTATGATGCGCGAGGATGAAAGAAAATCTGGAAAGTGCGGTTCTAGATAACTTACTTGGAGATAAAGACTTTTTTAGAGTTTTTATCTCACTTTTCTTGCTCTAAGCCAGTTTCCAGTGTGTGTTTATTCCGCACGTGTGAGACTCAGGAATAATCTCGTTTTCTTTAATATGTATTTTCTCTTTACAACCTCTACAAACAAGGTCAGCTTCCACAATAGATTTACTTCCTATGTGAAATTCAAGTTTTAACGCCATCGCCGTGTATGTGGTAACACTGTATGGCACCAAAAAGGTAAGAAAAAACTTTGTGAAGTTAAGGTTTGCAAGCTCCAGATTTATAAGAACTTCTCCCTGATTTATAAGATTTAGGACAATCCCTACGATTAGCGTGACTTTTAGAGCTCTTTTCATTACACCTGAGGAAGTGGCTATTTTATAGTATAAGCTTAAATATTTCATGTCCGTCTTTAACTTGTTTTATGGATAATTATAGGGCATGAGTATACCACAAAGACTTAAATTAATTTTATTTATATAAAAAACTCTTATTTTAATATGTTACAATTTATTCATTACAAAAAAGGAGTCTATTATGAGCATCAAAAAAATGTATTTAGAGTTTACACGTTTGAGCGAGTATCTAAAGTCAGTATCGTTACTTTTGGCAAGATTATTGATTGCATATGGTTTTTACCAACCGGCTATGAATAAGTGGTCAGATATAGGCTCCGTAGCCGAATGGTTTGGTTCCATGGGCATACCTTTTCCTCTCTTGAATGCGTATATGGCAGCAAGTACAGAGATAACGGGTGTTGTTTTACTGACTCTTGGGTTATTGACTCGTTTAATCTCTATACCGCTTATAGTAGTCATGATAGTCGCAATTGTTACTGTGCATCTACCTCATGGTTTTTCAGCGGGTGATAACGGTTTTGAAATACCGCTTTATTACATGATTTTTCTTCTGATATTTGTTGCGAACGGAGCAGGCAAGTTTTCTCTCGATAGACTTATATTCGGCGAAAAAAATTAGGTACCGTATTTGCTATTATATTTAAACGGGTGAAGGAGATTCCCTAAACTTAGGCAATCAAGGACGGTCATAAGGCCTAGCACAAAAGGCTAAGCTATGAAAATAGAATCACACGAGATTGCTATGCAATCACGACACACTCTAAAAAGAGTAGAGTTAGAAGCCATGATGAGCTTTTCTACTTTTTTTACAGGTGCTCCGGTTGGCAAGGAAGCTACTGCGAAGCTGCAAAATATGCATGATGTAAAACCTCAAAACGATACAGATACATATTTCTTCAGTCATGCAAAATTATTAAATGGGATTATCCAAAATCTCATAAATATGCTCAGAGAAAGAACCAAACCTGCTGAGGAAGAGCTACCGCAAGAAGAGGTTTTCGGTTATACACATCTCTCATTCATGCAACGGTATGAAGAACATGAACAACTTGACTTCTCGACTCTGGGACACATAAAAACAGACAAAGGCGACTTGGATATCAATCTTAACTTTTCTATGAGCAGAAGCTTTGCTATAGAGAATAATATTGATATATACAGTAAGTTTGATCCGCTTGTCCTTAATCTTGATGGCGATATCCCAAATCTGAGTACAAATACTTTTTCTTTTGATTTGGATAATGATGGAAAGAGCGATCAGATATCTACTCTGGGAAGTGGAAGCGGTTTTTTAGCTCTGGATAAAAACTTAGACGGAGTTGTAAATCAGGGAAGTGAGCTGTTTGGAACACTTAGCGGAAATGGTTTTGGTGAGTTAAGCGAGTATGACAAAGACGGCAATCACTGGATAGATGAAAATGACACCATCTTTGATAAGCTTCGCATCTGGCTCAAAAATGAAGACAGTAATGAAGAAGAGTTGGTTGGACTTGGAGAAGTCGGTATCGGTGCTATCTTTTTAGACTCTGCATCCAGTGATTTTACCTATAAAACCAGCACTAACCAGACTCTTGGTGAGATGAAGAGCTGCGGAATGTTTTTAAATGAAGACGGCAGTTGTGGAAATATTTCGCAAATCGATTTTGCAACAAGAGCTAAAAATCAGGAACAGGAAAAAAGAAAAGAGGAGTTTGAGATTGCAGAAAAAAATGCAGTCGCAAAAGAGCCTCTGGCTATACTTCTGCAAGCATAAAAACGGGAGTGCTCTATATAAGCACTCTCTATGATTTCAGCTTATATTTTATTAAATGTTTTTATAATACATAAAATACCATTTATATTATGAGTCTGAATGAAAAAAAAGTATATAAAAGAGATAGTTTTAACTCACTTGTTAAAAGTTTTTTTTATTTCCATGTTTATTATAGCTGCAGTTGTCGCATTTAGTTACAGAAGTTTTTTTGAGTTTGTTAGTGAAAATAAAATCATCACAACATCAGAAATCATCAAAGCCGGTTTAACATCACATATGAAAGCCGGTATTATGGATAAGCGAGAGTATTTCTTAAACGAAATATCTTCAGTTCATGATATCGACTCTATAAAGATCATTAGAACCGATTTTGTTACTAAACAGTTTGGTGCATCATCTTCACATGAAGAAAAACTTTCAGATATAGACCTCAAAACTATTTTAGACAAAAAAGAGTTGTATATTAAGTGGGATGATATTAACGGTCAAATAACAGCTATTGTACCTTATATCGCAAATTCAAAGGGAACGTTAAATTGTTTGAAGTGCCATAATGCGAAAGACGGAGATGTCTTAGGTGCTGTCAATATCACTATGGACATAAACTCATATCAAAGCTTTGTCTTGAAAAATGGATATATAATAGCCGGTATATTGCTGATAATCGCTTTTATAATTATAGACAATATGTTTAGAGTTGTTGAAAAGTATATTAGAAAACCGTTGTTAAATGTAATAAAAGACGGAGAGTTGGCATATAACTCCAAACAAATTATAGATGCTGCGAAGTATGAAAGCAGAGAGTTTGATGAGGTAGTAGCAAACGTTAATAAGTTTAACTACAACATCTTGGAAAAAGAAGCAGAACTTCTTCGCAAAAACATAGAACTTCAGAATCTAAATGAAGAGATTGAATCAACACTAAAAGAGACTATGCTTGCTGTGGGGTGCATCGAAGAGATTCGTTCTATAGAGACAAAACTCCATACAAAACGTGTATCAATTATAAGTACGCTCATAGCTAAAGAGTACGGATTAAACGATGAAGAAGTAAAACTGATAGAACTCGCATCTCCACTGCATGATATTGGAAAAGTCGGAATAAGCGATTCCATTTTAAATAAACCGGCAGTTCTGACTGATGAGGAATATGAAATTATGAAATCACATGCTGCATTGGGACACTATATTTTAAATCATTCAGATCGTAAGCTCTTGCAAACGGCATCCACCATCGCATATGAGCATCATGAAAAATTCGACGGTACTGGTTATCCTCAAGGATTGAAGGGTACTGAAATCTCTATATATGGACGAATAGTAGCTATTGTCGATGTCTTTGACGCTCTGCTTTCTAAGCGTGTATATAAAGATAAATGGCAAAAAGAAGATGTTGTGGTGTTGTTAAAAAAAGAGAGCGGTAAACATTTTGACCCAAAATTAGTAAAAATAGTTTTGAAAAATATAGACGAATATGTAGAGATAATAAAAACTCTTTCAAAAAATGAGCAAATTTAGTTTTTAATATCTGGAAAGTTATGTATCATCTCATCATAGGTTCTGTTTTTCTTTAGTGCATCTATGACTTCGGGAAGTGGATTTTCTAAAATCTCACTCAAGTCAAACTCATGCTCTTGTAACTTAAATGCAAGTTTTTCTATAGGCGGAGTAAACTGAGCTTCTATTCCCTCTTTATTTCCTCTGGCATCAACTTTGTACCATCCAAACTCTTTTAAATATATGGCATTTAAACCGTGAAGACAATATACATCTTTTACATACTCAGAACAAGAGAGTCTTTGATAACAAAACCCGGCAGGAATGTTGTTAGCACGCAAAAGTGCCGCAAGTAAGATACTTTTAGCATAACACCAGCCCGTTTTGTATATTAAAACATCACTTGCTTTTATGGTTGTAATGTTATCTTTAAAGTCCCCAGTATGCCGTACTTCATCCCTAACAAATATAAAACAGTTTTTAGCAGTTTGTGCATCTGTTAGAGTACCTTTTGTTAGCTCAGATGCAAGCTTTTCAATCTCCGGATGTGAAAAGTTTACAAGCTCTGTCTCTTTTAAAAATCTTTGCATTATAAATTCTTTAGATTTGGAGGTACCTTGTTTTTCTCTTTATAGTCCTGAAGTTTGTTGTTTTTGTCCATCTTGACAACCCACTCTTTAAGAGAGTATCTCTCTTCTTTGTACTCCATAATCGGAACAGACTGACCGCAACTAGACTCAACAGCGTAGATGTGAAACTCAAAGAAATCTCTAACAAGATTTTCTTTTTCATTAAAAAGTTTTAGATACTCATAAAATTTCTCACTCTTAGCTTCTACAACAGTCGCTCTGCAAAAGAGTCTGAGTATCTTGGCATTTCCTTCAAAAGCGTTAAACACAAGAGTAAACTCCCCATTATTTTTAGCATCTGTATATGTACGGTTTCCGCTTCCAGGGTAATTCATAAAGAGTATGTTAGAATTGTCTAGTACGCGGATAGAGTCATAACCTTTAGGCGAAAGATTTACCTCTTTGCCGGATGAACTAGCAAGATAAAATAGTCTTTGAGCTTTTATAAACTCTATATCTGCTTCTTTTAAACTTTTGTATTGTGAACCCATATTTTGCCTTAAATTATTTTGTTTGCTTTTTTAATTCCCACTTAGAGTAAATCTCAAAAAGTATAGGGATGATGACAAGGCTCAGAACTGCTGAACTGACAACGCCCCCTATCATCGGTGCGGCGATGCGCTGCATCACTTCGCTTCCGACTCCATTTACGTACATAATAGGCAAAAGCCCAGCTAAGATAGCAAAAACCGTCATGAGTTTTGGTCTTACTCTTTGTACGGCACCTTCGTAGATGGCATCTCTGAGTTCTTGGTATCCGTAATTTTCTTTGAACTTCTCTTTTGCATCATCTACCGCTTCTTGCAAGTAGACAATCATAACTATGGCAGTCTCGGCGGCGACTCCAAGAAGTGCCAAGAATCCGACGACTACTGCTATGCTCATGTTGAAGTTAAGTATGTCTACATAAAGCAATCCTCCCAAAAGTGCAAACGGCAGAGTAAAAAATACTATAAGTGTCGGAACAACTTCTTTAAGTGCGAAGTAGATTAGTATGAGTATGACTATGAGTACAGTAGGGACTATCCAGACTATTTTTTGCATAGCTGAGTCTAGATATTCACTTTGACCTGCCCACTCTATGTAGTAGCCAGCCGGAAGTTTTATGGATTCTAGAAGTTCTTTAGCCTCTTTTTTGTACTCAGTCGCGCTTATGCCTACTTGCGGAGTGATGTAGATGAAGGTCACAGGAGATGCCATTTCACTTTTTATGACGGAAGCGCTTTCACGGTAAGCCACTTTGGCAAAGTTGCCTAGCGGTACAAATCCAAGCGGAGTTTTTACCTGTAACTCCCTGATGCTCTCTATGCTTCTTCTCTCTTTTTCTTCAAATCTCAGTGCAATCGGATAACGCTCGATGCCTTTGTACATGGTGGAGACTTTCATTCCTCCGATACCTGAAGCAACGTACTCAAGCAGGTAGTTTTTTGTTATCTTGTATCTTGCCAACTCTTTTTCATCTATATCTATGTCAAGGTAGTAACCTGCACTTGCCTGGTCGGCAAATACCGAAAGAGTTTTGCCGTAGTTTCTTAGAGTTTTTTCAATCTCAAGTGCATATTTTTGTAAGCCTTCTGCATTTTTACCGTAGAGTTTTATGCCAAGAGGAGTGCGAATCCCGCTTAAAAGCATATCTATACGACCGCGAATAGGGTAGGTCCAGGAGTTTATAAGCCCCGGAACCTGAAGGGCATTTTCGAGTTCGCGCATGAGTTTATCATGCGTCATGCCTTCTCGCCATTCACTTTGGGGCTTGAAAGTGATGATAGTCTCTATCATACCAAGTGGAGCAGGATCAGTTGCAGAGTTTGCACGTCCGCCTTTACCAAAGACCGTATCCACTTCCGGAAATGCTTTTATGATGGCATCTGTCTTTTGAGTGAGAGCTTTGCTTTGATCGACACTGATTCCGTAGGGAGTAACAGGCATATACATAACGCTTTGCTCATTTAGCGGAGGCATGAACTCCCATTTAAGGCCGTTGTATATTGGAACCATAGAGTTGAGTGCTAAAAATACAACGACAAGAATCACATACTTTATTTTCAATCCGTAAACTATGATTGGGTTATATAACCAGATAAAGAAACGGTTTAGCGGGTTTTTATCTTCGCTGAGAATCTTGCCTTTGACAAAGAAGAGCATAAGAACAGGAACCAGAGTAATGGAGAGAATCGCCCCTGCCGTCATGGCAAAAGTCTTTGTAAATGCCAAAGGAGTAAAGAGAAGACCTTCCTGCCCTGAGAGTGCAAAGATAGGTAAAAATGAGACCACAACTAAAGAGAGTGCAAAGAAAATAGGACGGCCTACGACTTTTGATGAACTCATTATGGCATCAAATCTCTCTTGTCTTGTGAGTTCTTCTCCTTTTTTTTCTTCTTGTTTTACAATGGTCTTATGAGCGTTTTCTATCATGACTATAGTTGCATCTACCATCGCACCGATGGCAATGGCAATACCGCCGAGACTCATGATGTTTGAGCCGATGCCAAACATTTTCATGAGTAAAAATGTTGCGCCTATGGTCAGCGGAAGGACGATGAGGACAATAACGGAAGAACGCAGATGCATCAAAAACAGAGCTATGATGAGAATGACGATAATACTCTCTTCAACAAGCGTAGTTTTAAGTGTTCCTACCGCTTTTTCTATGAGGTTTGAGCGGTTGTAAGTCTCGATTACTTCAACATCGTCTATTTGAAGCTCACTCATCTTTTTCTCTATGCGTTTGATGGTAGAGTAAACATCTTCGCCGTAGCGAACCATAACGATTCCGCCTACAACTTCGCCTTTTCCATCCAAATCAGCCATACCGCGACGTGCTGCAGGTACTAACTCCACCCTGCCGATATCTCCGATGGTTACGGGAGTATTCGCTTTTGTTGTAACTACCAAAGAGCGGATATCGTCCAAATCTTTGAGGTAACCTTTGGCTTGAACCATCCACTCGTAACCGTTTTGAATGACGATTCTACCGCCTGTGTCGTTGTTATTGGCTTTTATGGTTTTTGCTATGTCTTGAATGCTCAGGTTGTATCTAACAAGCGTATCGTTGCTTACGCTTACTTGGTAAGTAGGGACAAATCCGCCTATAGATGCAACTTCACTGACGCCATCCACACCCAAAAGGGCGTATTTGTAATAGTAGTCTTGCAAAGTCCTGAGTTGGCTGAGGTTTTTACTCTTTGAAGTAAGTGCATATTCGTAAACCCAGCCGACACCGCTGGCATCCGGGCCTAAATTTACTTCCATGGAAACAGGAAGCTGAGACTGTACAGATGCCAACTGCTCAAGCACTCTGGTTCTAGCCCAGTAAAGATCAGTTCCCTCTTTAAAGATGATGTAGATAAGAGCGTTTTCGTAAGTTGAAAAACCTCTGACTGTTTCTATGTTTGCAATAGCCAAAAATTGTGAGACAAGCGGGTAAGTACCTTGGTCTTCTATGATTTCGGGAGATTGTCCCGCCCAGTTTATTTTTACTATTACCTGAGGAGGAGACAAGTCCGGGATGGCATCAAGAGGCGTATTCTTCATAGCCCAAAACGAGCCGAAAGTCAGAAATATGGTTGCCATCAGGATAAGAAACTTATTTCTGATGCTAAAAGAGATTATAGCTTCAATCACAATTTGTCCTTTTTTCTACTCCAAAGGAGTTAGCTTTTACAAAAATCATTTAGTGATTTTTTGCATTATGCTTTAGCACTTAAGTGCCTCAGCGGCTAGCGTCAGATATATGGGCTTTGCTCATATATCTAGTATAACCCATTTACTTGAGCATCACTGTCCATCATAAATAGCGCATTGTTTACTACTTCATCGCCTTCATTAAGAGAGCTTTTTACTATGTATGTATCAGGGTTTAAAACTTCTACATCTATCTCCATAGGCTCATATTCTCCTTCATATTCACCTACGACAAAAACATAGAACTTGCCGTTTTTTCTCATAACGGCAGTTGAAGGAAGAGTAAGATAACTAGCTGTAAGTGCGTTCATATTTACCGTTACGTACATTCCCGGTTTTAATGCATGGTTCCTGTTATCAAGAGAGAGTCTAAGTGTGAAGCTCTCCTCTTTTTGGTCAAGTTCAGGGTAAAGATGTTCTCTTGTAGCTATGAAAGTATGTTTAATAGATGGAGTAGTCAGTGTGAAATCTTTTATATTCTTGAGTGCTTCGAGTTGGTTTTGATGTATTTTTAGTTCAACCCATACTTTGTCTAGATTCACTACTTCAAACAATACTCCTTTTGCATTAAATGCTGAGTTGTTATTAAGAGATTTTTTAAATATATAACCGTCTGCAGGAGAAAGTATAGTCGTAAAGGCAGATGTTTTTTTGCTCTTATGTATCTCCAGTATCTCACCATCGGGAATGTTTAAAAGTGAGAGCTTGGTCTTTGCACTTTCAAGCATTGTTTTGTTAGGTCTTTCTTTTGTGTAGTTGATAGTGTTAAGATAGTCATCTTTAGCTTTTAGAACTTCCGGTGAGTATACTTTTGCGAGTTTTTCACCATTGCTTACTTTTTTGTATGTCTTATCTGCGTATAAAATCTCAACAAAACCGCCAAATCTAGGACTGACATCATAGACTCTTGATTCATCGACCTTTACAAAACCAAAGCTCTTGATGCTTTTGGCATCTGAGACAAGTTTTACTTTTGTCGTTTGTACATTAAAGAGTTGTTGTACTGTTTTGTC
Organism: Sulfurimonas sp.; assembly: GCF_041563495.1. Lineage (GTDB taxonomy): Bacteria > Campylobacterota > Campylobacteria > Campylobacterales > Sulfurimonadaceae > Sulfurimonas. Next base: position 31,806 of record NZ_JBFFMZ010000007.1, on the reverse strand, counting down.
TTTTGCATCTACTAAAGATAAAAAGAGAAGTATTGTTATTAAGAGTTTCATTGTTGTGCTCCTATGAGTGCATCTAAAGAAGCGGTAGCTCTATAGTAAGATGCGACAGCTTTTATGCTCTGCTCATCGAGTAAGAGTTTTTTTGCTAAAAGATCTATATACATAAAAAGATCAGAACCGCTTTTGATAGAAGTGTTTGTCAAATCAAACATATGCTCTATTTGAGGCATACTCTCTTTTGCTATGATAGTATAGACTCTGTATGAGTCTTGAAGTGCTGCATAGTACTCACTTATTTGAGAATCAAGTGAGTTTTTAAAGTCTGCCGCCTCGCTTTTTGTCGCAAGGAAGAGTTTTCTTGAAGCCTCTTCTTTTGAATCTTGAGTTCCATATATCGGAAGAGCAAAACCTACATTCAGATTCACGTAATCTTCAAAAGATTCACGGTAAAAGTAACCTACCTGAATAAAGGGGTCTACATTTTTTGCCAGCTCTTTTACTTTTACGTCGGCATCTGCTTCTTTTACCATTGCGACTTTGGCTTTATAAGCACTGCTCTCATCTGTTGCTTCGAGGTAGTAGGCTAAGTCATCGGGCTGTCTCATCTCCATGGAGAGCTCAACTGACTTTACATCCATAGCACTTAGGTAACCTAACTTTTTGTAAAGACCGGTCAGCTGACTTTGAAGTTTAGAGTGCTTGATCTTTAGTTGGGAGAGGGAGAGTTCGGCTGACATGATTCCCATGTGTGCCTTTGTATCACTTGTGCTGTAGGCAGTGTAGAGTTCAATGTTTTGACGGGTTAGTTTTATGTAATCATCTGTGATTTTTAGCTGTTGCTCTATTTGCCAGATGCTATAGGCTGTGAGTTTTACGGATTTTACGAGTTGCACTTTTGCATCTTCAAGCGTAAGAGAGATCTTTTGTTTTTTTGCATCTACTTTTTTTGAAGCTGCATCTCTTTTTCCAAAGTATGGAATCTTTTGTTTTAAGTTAAGTGCAGTGTACTGCATCGGCTCAATCGAGCGGTTTGAGGCATCACGCAGCTGAATGTCGCTCACACTTAGAGAAAGCTCCGGATCTGCAAAGTTTCTGCTTACTTCGTATTCGTTATCAACCGCACTCAGTCTTTTTTCGATGGCATCGAGTGAAGTGTGATTTGCTTTGGCACTCTCTATCAGGGTCGATAGAGAAGTAGCACTCAGTAGAAGAGGCAGAAACAGCAAGATGAATGCTTTCATTACTTGTCCTTAGATGTTTAGTGAAGACTTAGCTCTAATTTTTTTGCCTGTTTTTGGTGTGATGAAGATATGAACCTGCCATGTTCCGCCCATTGAGAGGTTTACATTTGCTTCATATTTTCCGCCGCCAAGGTTTTTGGCATCTGCTTCACTTTCCATGTAAGGCATACCAGGCATAGCCGGCATAAAAACTTTTACACTTACTTTAGCATCTGCAAACTTAGAATCTGCAACTGTTATGTTAAGAGTGTTGTTTCCGGTAGTAAGAGGTTTCTCTGAACTTATCACCACTTTAGTCGCTTTTGATTTTGCTACCGTCTCAAACGCCGCTGCTTGTAATAGACTGACTCCAAGAAGAGCTGCTAAAAATATCTTTGCTATTGTTTTCATGATGTATCCTTTTTTCTTTGTTTGAATAATTGTATCTGTAGTTTGTGAGGACTTTGTGAATTATTTGTTAGATCTTAATGTTTTTAAGACGCAAAGCATTCACAATTACGGAAACAGAACTGAAGCTCATGGCTGCTGCCGCAATTACCGGTGATAGGAGTATCCCAAAAAGAGGATAAAATAATCCGGCGGCAATAGGAATGCCGGCGCTGTTATAAATAAAAGCAAAAAACAGGTTTTGTCTAATGTTTTTCATAGTCTCGAGACTAAGCCTTCTTGCTTTTACTATGCCTAATAAATCACCTTTGATCAGTGTTATGCCGGCACTCTCAATGGCGACATCCGTACCTGTTCCCATAGCTATACCTACATCCGCCTGTGCCAATGCAGGGGCATCGTTTATTCCATCACCGGCCATTGCCACAACAGCACCCTCGTCTTGGAGTTTTTTGATTATGTCGGCTTTTTCATTTGGCATCACGTTTGCGTAGACTTCATCTATGCCCATTTTGGCAGCTACTTTGTTTGCGGTTATCTTATTGTCTCCGCTTAGCAGTACTATTTTTAGACCTGATTGTTTAAGAGCGTTTATTGCATTTAATGAAGTTGGTTTGATAGGGTCTTCTATTGCAAATACAGCGCAAAGGTTAAAGTCTATAGTCATCAATATAACACCTTTTCCTTCTTGACGCAGAGATTTTATCTGTCTTGAGATGTTTTTGTCAAAGAAGCATAGACTTTTTATGAATTCTTCTGAGCCCAGCACTATCTTTTTATCATCAACATCGCCTATGATACCTCTTCCGGTAATAGCTTTAAAGTTGTCAACATGTGATAAAGTCACATTTGCTTCTTTTGCATGGTGCACTATTGCTTGGGCCAAGGGATGCTCACTAACACTTTGCAGGCTTGCCGCATATTTTAGAACTTCTGATTCATCAAAACCTTCCGAGACTATGAAATCCGTTACTACGGGTTTACCCTCAGTGAGTGTTCCTGTTTTATCAACGACTAATGTCGATACTTTTTCCATGGTCTCCAAGCTCTGTGCATCTTTTATTAAAACACCCATAAGAGCTGCACGACCGGTTCCCACCATAATAGAAATAGGAGTTGCTAATCCCAAGGCACAAGGACAGGCAATGATTAAAACTGCCACGGCAGATACAACGGCATAGGCAAGTTTAGGTTCAGGACCAATTACCCACCAAGCTATAAAGGTTAAAATAGATGAAATTACAACGGCGGGCACAAAGTAGCTTGAGACTTTGTCGGCTAAGTGTTGGATTGGTGCGCGTGAGCGTTGAGCCTTTGCCACCATGTTAATAATCCCTGCAAGCATGGTGTCATTTCCGACACGTTGAGCACGCATTAGAAGTGTCCCGTTTGTGTTAAGTGTTGCTCCTATAAGAAATTCGTTGACGGATTTTTTTACAGGTATAGCTTCTCCCGTAATCATTGATTCATCAACATTGCTCTCCCCATCGGTAACCACTCCGTCGACGGGAATTTTTTCACCCGGTTTAATTCTTAAGATATCATCTATATGTATATGCTCAAGAGAGACCTCCTCTTCATTTCCGTATGTGTCTATTCTGTGAGCATGTGCAGGAGCTAGATTTAGAAGTGTTTTAATTGCATCGTTTGTTTTGTCTCTGGCTTGAAGTTCTAGCATCTGTCCCAAGAGTACCAAAGTCGTTATGACTGCGGAAGCTTCAAAATAGACGTGAACCAAACCCTCTTTTGTCTGCATAAGGGGAGGAAATATCTCAGGTACAAAAAAAGCGAATAAACTGTAAATATAAGAAGCTGCGACACCTATGGAGATAAGTGTGAACATATTCAGATTCATTGTCTGTATAGAGCGGTATCCTCTTACAAAAAAAGGCCACCCGCCCCATAGAACTACAGGAGATGAAAAGACAAAAAGAAAGAGCTGTATATTTTTAGCAGATAAAGTATCGGCCAGATATTGCGGTGCCAAATCGTTTGTCATAGATACTAAAAACAGAGGAAGCGAGATAGCAAAACTTATCCAAAATCGTTTAGTCATATCAAGCAGTTCACGGTTTTCTTCACTAATTTTGACTTCCATCGGCTCTAGTGCCATACCGCACTTCGGACAGCTACCCTGTTCTTTTTCTTTTATTTCTGGATGCATTGGGCAAGTGTATATGGTGTCTTTCTCGATACTCATGACGCACCTCCGACTCAGTTTATAGAGTAAGTTTACCAATATAGTGTGAGTCTAGTGTGAAGACATCAGATTAGAGTCCTAACTCATCTTTCATAGTTTTGTACTCATGCTCGTTTATCTCACCGTTGGCATATCTTTTATCCAGTATATCTTTAGTAGTTGTTTCGTGTTTGTTGCCTTTGGTTATCAAGTAGACAAAAGCCACTACGAAAAATAGCAGTATCAACCAAATGAAACCCATTCCAAAAGTGTGCATAACATACTCCTTTTAAATTTTTATATTTACTAGAACCATACTCTGAGTCCGGCTGTTACATATGTTTCATCAAGGTGATGAAAATCATCTGTATTTCCAAAGTTTTTGCTCCACTCAAAACCAATATACGGTGCAAATTCCCTAACAAACTCATATCTCAGTCTCGCTCCAAATGTTATGTTTGACAAACCTTTTCCTATCTCCATATCGGCTGCATCTTTTGTATAAAGTGCCGTGGATAAACTTGGTGATAAGATAAGCCTTTGGGTTAAAAGAGCCTCATACTCAGCATCAAATCTAAAACCGATATTTCCGTCATCTGAGAGTAAAAGCACAGCCCTTGTCTCAAAGAAGTACGGAGCCAGACCCTGCATGGCAATCACACCCCATGTCTTGTCTGATTCAGGTGTCTTATCATAATCTACACCAAATTGAATATCCCAGTAAGGAGCAATTGCACGACTGTAAACCAGCTGGTTTTCACTCTCTGCATTGCCATCTTCTGGTTTTTCACCTTCACTGTAGATATAAATTTTATCTAAATCATATCCTACGTAGGCATTTACATCCCAGCTTGTCTCTTTGCCGTCATTAAATCGGTATTCAAACTCATCAGCCACAAAAGTAGCCCTTAGGGGATTGTCGTTCATATCTCCAAGCAGAGATAGTGACAAGATGCCGCTTAGCAGGAACGCTCTTAATAAATTTTTCATAATACGCCTCCTTCTAAGCCACTACGACTTTTCTAAACATTCCAGCCATATGATAAATCAAATGGCAGTGATAAGCCCAAGAACCCTTCGCATCTACCGTTACACGAAAACTTATTTTTGAACCGGGTTGCACTATAATGGTATGTTTTCTTAACAGATGATTTTCATCACCCGTCTCCAAATCACTCCACATACCGTGCAGATGCATTGGATGATTCATCATAGTGTCGTTTATATAGGTTATTCTGAGTCTCTCACCGTAGTGAAATTCCAAGGGTTTTGAATCGGCATAGTTGATTCCGTTGATTGACCACATATAACGTTCCATATTCCCTGTCAAGTGAAGTATTATCTCTCTATCTGGGTATTTATCGTCCTTAGAAGAGCGTAATGATTTTAAATCTGCATAAGTGAGCACTTTTCTGCCGTTATCTCTAAGTCCTGCTCCTGGATCGTTGAGCCTGTACTGAGGGTCCTCTGCCCTCATTGTCGTATGAACACCCCATTTGACTTCCATAGGAGTAATTGGAATCTTCTTTTTCAACTTTGGAACTTCCATCGGCATCACCATTCCTCCGCCACATTTCATAGCGGTGCTTTTTTTCATGCTCGGCATCTCATCTTTCATATCAGAGTGATTCATGCTACCCATATTCATACCCATATCGCTGTGGCTTAGAATAGGAAGCGGATCCATTTGAGGGATAACAGCTTCAATGTTTTTGTCATAAGTGAGTGAGCCCACAGCGTAACCTGATCTGTCAAAGCTTTGAGCAAAGATGCTATACGCCTTGTCATCTTCCGGCTCGACTATTACATCGTAAGTCTCAGCCACTCCTATTCTAAACTCATCAACATCAACTGGCATGACATTATTCCCATCAGCTGCGACGACTTTCATCTTCAGTCCAGGTATCTGAACGTCAAAAAATGTCATAGCCGAACTGTTTATAAAACGAAGTCTGATTTTTTCACCTTTTTTAAAGAGTGCTTTGAAGTTTGATGCAGGATTGTATCCGTTCATCAAGTATGTGTATGTGTATCCCGTAACGTCAGATAAGTCACGGTCGGTCATTGCCATTTCATTCCACATCTTACGTTCATTAAAAGCGTTAAAAAAACCTTTCTCTTTTACTTCTGAAAAAAAATCACCGACGGTTCTTTGTTTGAAGTTATAGTAATCACCCATAATTTTTAGTTTTCTGTATATATTGCTTGGTTTCTCATCCGACCAGTCAGATAGTCCAACTACATAATCCCGATCAAATTCGTAGGGATCCGGCTCAATCGGGTCGATGACTATTGCTCCGTAGACTCCCGTTTGTTCCTGAAAACCAGAATGGCTGTGATACCAATATGTTCCGCTTTGCTGAATTTTAAATTTGTATGTAAAAGTCTCTCCAGGTTTTATGCCATCAAAACTTATATTTGGAACACCATCCATATGAGTCGGTAAAATAATACCGTGCCAATGGATGGAAGAGTCTTCTTTTAGATGGTTTGTAACGTGAATGGTCACATCCTGACCCTCTTTAAACCTTAGAGTCGGACCGGAGAGTTGTCCGTTTACGGTCGTTGCCATAGCAGGTTTTCCGGTGATGTTTACCGGGGTAGAAGCAATATTCAGGAAAAATTCATCACCGCTTAAAACACGTGATTTGTCAAAATCTTGAGGTGTCTCTTTAGCGGACAAATCCACAATACCAGAAGCGGCTACAGATGCCAAGGCTACACCTTTTACAAATTGGCGTCTGTTGAAATTTGAAGCATGTTCAGTCATTACGTACTCCTTAGAGTCATATTGCAAGAGTATAATCAATGTTTGTGAGAAGAATGTGAAGAGTATTTAAAAATTATCTTGTGTGATATAATACTTCATGAAAATTTTACTACTTGAAGATGATACGGTTTTAGCAGATATCCTGGTCGATTTTTTACAAGAAGAGTACAGTGTGACGCACACATACAGTATGAAAAAAGCTCTTGCTCTTAGCGAAAAGATATCTTACGACTTGTATATATTTGACATAAATGTGCCAGATGGCGACGGCATATCGCTTTTAAAAGAACTTAGAGGTTTCAGTGATGAGACGCCTACTATATTTATAACCGCTTTTCATGATACCAAGTACTTAAAGAGTGCCTTTGAATCTGGTGCAAATGATTTCATAAAAAAACCATTTGACCTGGAAGAACTGGCTCAGCGCATAGAAAATATCAAAAGGCACTTCGGACTAAAAGAGTTTGTGCAAATAAGTCCTGAGATAGAGTTTGATACTCAAAAACATATGCTTAAGACTAAAGAAAAAACACAGCATCTAAGCAATAAAGAGAGTGCAGTTTTGCATTATCTGTATAAAAACCGTCATCGTGTGGTAAGTGCGGATGAGATGCTCCAAAACCTTTGGGAGTATGATGAGATGCCATCGTCCGATACGATAAGAACACTAATAAAAGAACTCAGAAAACATCTTGGCAAAGAGCATATTGTGAATGTAAGAGGCGAAGGATACCGATTTGAATAGTTTGGAAAAAAAATCTTTTTACTCATTTTTAGCTCTTTACCTGGGTTCATCTCTTTTCTTTGTGGCTCTGTCTGGATACTGGTATTTTTATGCGCAAAAAAACTCACTTGAGAATACGACTTATTATAAGCTTCAACACTTGGCAGACAGTATTTCAAGCCTTGTGATAAATGCGCATATGACTTCGAGCGCTTTGATCCTTCCAAAGACGGAAAAAGGGTATGACTATTTACTTGTTCCGACTAAAGAGCACAAAGTCTATGAAAAGAATTATTTTGAAAAAGACGGTTTTAAAGTGCTTGTCTCATCAGCTCCACAGGAACACCTTGCTATAGAGTATGTGGTAGTAAAAACAGATGAGTATCATAAAAAATTAAAAGCACTCAAAGAGAAAGTTTTTATTACTCTGACTTTTGTCTTTGCAGTCATCGTAATTATATCTTGGATACTTTCACGTCTTTTTATGAAACCTATTCATCAAAAAGTCACAGAGATAGAATCATTTATACAAGATATATCTCATGAACTCAACACACCCATAACGGCTCTTGGGATGAGTACGAAAAGAGCAATGCAAAAAAAGGTGTATGACGAGAAGATACTGAGAAATATTTCCATATCTACAAAGCAGCTCTACAGCATCTATCAGTCGCTTGCCTACTTGAACTTCAGTGAAGCCAAGCAAGAGTACAAGTTAGTGAGCCTGAAACCGATTTTAGTCGCAAGTATCGAGTACTATTCAGAACTAAGTCATGCAAAAAACATAAAGATAGAAGCGGATATGCAAGATGCAACTTTGATAAGCGTAGATGCAAGAGTAGAACTGCTTTTCTCGAACCTTATCTCAAATGCCATAAAATACTCTATGCCCGATACAACAATAAAAATAAAACTAAAAAACAACTTCTTTAGCATTGAAGATGAAGGTATAGGAATGGAGAAAGAAAAGCTTGATGAGATATTTGAACTATATAAAAGAGGTTCCAATATTGCAGGCGGTTTTGGAGTGGGGCTAAACATCGTAAAACAGATATGCGACGAGTTTAAGATAGAGATTCTTGTAAGTTCTGAGCCTGGCATCGGAAGCAGGTTCGAGCTTACTTGGTAGATTTCATGCGGTGAAAAACCGCATGATTATTTTTTTGGGATGGTAATAGTCAAGACTCCGTCTTTATAGTCAGTTCTCATCTTCGAGGTATCCGCATCCATTGGAAGAGTGATACTTCTTTGAAATTTGTTTATGTATCTCTCTTTTCTCATAAACGAGCTTGAGTTATCCTCTGTCATCTTGTCAACTTGAGCTTTGACTGTAAGCATATTGTCCTCAATAATTGTCTTTATGCTACTGTTGTTAACTCCTGGAACGTCCATTTTAATAATATATTCTTTACTCGTTTGTGTCATATCCACCAAGGGTCTATGAAAAAAATCATCACCAAAGGCATCTTTAAAATGTTCATCATCAAAAAATCTGGAGTTGAATTTACTGAAGATTCTCTCAAACTCCATCTGCATTTCTTGAAACTCTTTAAAATGGTCATGATAATGAGAGTGTAGTCGTCTTTCTTTTGTTTTAGAAAGATTCTCATCATCAGAGTTTTTAAGACCAAAAGTCATATGCGCCTGAGTTGCTATAGCAAAGATAGCAACTATCAAAACGGCTATAAATATTTTTATAGATTTGATTGAAGAATTCATAATAAACTCCTACTTAATCTCTATGCTTTTAACCTTTTTCTCTTTTTCCTTGATTTTTGGTAGAACAATCTCTAAAACCCCGTCAGCCGATGAAGCATCTATGTTTTCAACATCTACATTATCAGGGATAGTGAAGTTTCTTTGAAACTTCCCAAAAGATGTTTCCACTTTATAATAATCTTCTTCTTTGACTTCATTTTTGAAATTTCTCTCACCGGATATTTTTAGTGTATTCTCTTCTATATCTATCTTTATGTCTTCTTTTGAGACTCCGGGTAAATCAATATCAATATGGTATGCAAACTCACCCTCACGAGTATTAACCTCAGGTGTAAAACCAGATATAGATGACTCACGGTCTACATCAACACTTGGGAACGAATGACTTAAATTATAAAACCTTCTATTTAGTTCTCTTAAGTCTTTAAACGGGTCAAATCTAGTAATTAACATAAGGAATCTCCTAAATATAAAATTAGTAGTACTTGATAGTCTTAATAGACATAACCTTGACAGTCCTGCTATCAAGTTCTACATATAAAATTTTAAATCAAAAAAAATAAAAAAATGTTTAAAAAGTAGAATTAAATTGTGGCTTTTGAGAGAGTGCTAAGCTCTTCATTGATAGTGAAAACTTTTCCTCTTATGTCTGTATAACCGAAAGCTTCAAGTCTTTTTGTATGCATGTCCAAGTATCTCAAAGCATCGTCTTTATTGTCAAACACATAGATGCCGCCGGCTTCTTTTGTTTCTTCGTTTTCTGTCCATAGTTTATAAACCAGACCTTTTTCTTTTGCGATATCTTTGGCCAAATCACTCATCATCTGAGTAAGTTCATCACCAAAAGGTCCTTGGTGCGGAAAGTCTACTTGTAAAAGAAATTTCATATTTTTGCTCCAATATATTTTTTAAAAAGTATATATCATCCATGCTTAGAGCATGGGTGTAAAAAAGAGATTAATCTTTTTTTCTATACATTAAATAATAACCTGCAGGCAGAACAAGAAGCGTTAATATTGTTGAGCTGATGATTCCGCCTGTTATGACAACTGATAGCGGGTACTGTATCTCACTTCCTACACCGCTGGCATAAAGAAGCGGCAGTATCCCAAAGAGTGTTGTAAATGCCGTCATAAGAACAGGTCTAAGACGAAGCAGGGCTGCATCTTTTAAAAGCAGTTTTAAATCAACATCGGGAAACTTGATGCGAAGCTGGTCAATAAAGCTGACTAAAACGATACCGTTTAAAATAGCTATGGCAAAAATGGCTAAAAAGCCGATGATTGCCGAGACTGAGAGATAGATGCCACTCACTACCAGAGCGATAATCCCTCCTATGAAACCAAAAGGTACGTTTATAAGAATCAACATCGCTTTTGAGATAGAGTTAAAAGCAGTATATAACAGAAGGATAACTAAAAGAATAGTTATCGGTATGATGACCATCAATTTGTCCGTGGCTTCTTGCATATTTTTAAAGTCACCCGCCCAACCGATGTAGTAACCTGTGGGCATCTCTATTTTTTCTTGGATAAGTTTGTTTGCTTCTTTTACAAACGAGGCAACATCACGTCCGTCCACTTCCATAGAGAGAACCATGTAACGGCTTAGATTTTCACGCTTGATAAATGAAGCACCGTGTTTGATGCTGATATCACAAATCTGCCCCAGTGTAACCAGTGAGCCGTTATGTGAGCGAAGAGTCACATCTTTTAGTGTCTGGATATCTTTTTTTGCATCTTTTATCTTTGCAACGATTGGGAACCTTCGGATTCCTTCTATCTTCTGCGTGACTTCTTCTTCTCCGATACCGTTACGGATAACCTGCATCACTTCGTCTACACTAATGCCGTAACGAGAAAGAGCTAAGTAGTCAGGCTCTATCTTTATCTGAGCTTGTCCGAGTTGAGTCTCGACTTCCATCCTATCAAGCCCCTTAACATCACCTATGGCATCTTGAATAGCTTTAGAGATGCTCTCTAGTTTTTTTTGATCGTCACCGTATATCTTTATAGCAAGTTCGGCTTTTACACCTTCTAAAAGTTCTTCTATCCTCATAGCGATAGGTTGTGTAGGGACAAACGCAACATGCTCGAACGAGTGTTGTAAATCTTCATTCATCTTGTGAGTCAGTGCAGGCAGATCTTTGACGCCATCTTTTAGAGTCAGCAGAACTTCCATGTAGTTGGCTTGTGCTGTCTCGCCTTTTTCACTTCTTCCTATCATAGACAAAACTGAGCTGACTTCGTTTGGATAGTTTTTGAGTATATGCTTTTCTATCTCAGATGCACTCTCAAGAGATTGGGAGAGTGCCGTTCCCGGTATGGAGATGACTCTGTACATAATTGACTCTTCATTCAACTCAGGCATAAACTCACGACCCTGCTGAGATAGAACAATCACAAGAGCTAAAAATAAAATAGTTACAGATGCTAAAAGCTTTTTAGCATTTGAGAGGGAAAATATGAGTAACGGTGCGTAAGTCTTTTTAATTCCGTTCATAAGTGCGTTATTGGCATTTTTTGTGGGTTTTAGCATGAAAAATGATAAAACAGGAACTAAAACAAGAGCTACAAAAAGTGAGCCAAGCATTACAAAGACAATATTAAGTGCCATCGGAGAGTATAATTTCCCGGCAAGCCCGTCAAGTGAAAGAAGCGGGATAAATACTCCAACAATTATTAAAACCGCAAAAGTAATAGGTTTGGCAACTTCTTTTGCAGAGTCTGCAATAATCTTTAGTTTAGAGTCACCCTCTTCATCGTGTAATTTTCTAAAAGTGTTTTCAACTACCACTATTGTGCCGTCTACTATCATTCCCACGGCTATTGCGAGTCCGCTTAGACTCATCAGATTTGCTGAAAGGTTGTAGTAGTCCATAAGTAAAAAAGCTATGAGCAGAGATATCGGTAGAGATAGGATTACTATAAATGCAGAACGCAGTTCAAATAAAAACAGAAACAGTACAAATGCAACTAAGACTACACCGCTTAAAAGTGCCGATGTCATAGTACTTACTGCTTTGTGAGTTATCTCAGTCCTGTCATAAATTGCCTCAACACTAACACCTTTTGGAAGTGCAGAGTTAACTGTAGGGAGTTTTTCTTTTATGTGCTGAACGACTTTTGCGGCATTGGTCGCAGTTCGTTGAAGAACCATTCCCATTACCGCTTCACCTCCGTCTATGCTTACAGCTCCAAAACGTGGCATCGAGCCAGTCTCAACTGTTGCTACATCACCGATGGTCACCGCTTGACCTTCACCTGACTTTATAACAGAGTTTCTGATATCATCAAGAGATTTGTAAAGACCTGCTCCACGGATGAGATACTGTTCTCTGTTAAACTCTAGGTATTGTCCTCCGGCGGCTTGATTGCTCTTAGCAAGTGCGGTGATTATATCTTCGTAAGTGATGCCGATGTTTTGGAGTTTTTTAGTGTCGATAAGTACATTGTACTGTTTTTCTTCTCCTCCCCAGCCGATAACTTCTTCAACTCCGCTGACACTCTTTAGAAGTGGTGTTACTATGTAGTCTTGCATCTCCCGCAGTTCTTTTAAAGAGAGTTTTCCCGTAGTATCTTTGAGCCTATACCAAAAGACTTGTCCCAAGCCTGTAGTGTTTGGACCAAGCTCCGGTTTTCCCCAGCCGTTTGGAATGTTTACAGTGCCAAGTCTCTCACTGACAAGCTGACGAAGAAAGTATATGTCCATGTCGTCTTCAAAGAAAACAGAGACATATGATAAGCCAAAGATTGAGTTTGACATTATCATCTTTACTCCCGCCATTCCTGAGAGTGCCGACTCTATGGGGTAAGTTATGAGTTTTTCTATATCTTGGGCAGAGTTTCCTTTGCTCTCGGTATAGACAACGACCTGTTTAGGGGTAATGTCGGGAAATGCATCTACGGGTATATTTTGGTAGGCTCTAAAACCAAGGGCACTTATGGCAATGAAGAGTGTGAGTACTAAAAGTTTGTATTTTAAAGAGATATCAATGATTTGATTTAACATAATATCTTCCTAGTGACCGTGTTCGCCGAGAGATGATTTAAGCAGTTGTGATTTCACATAGTAACTTTTGCCACTAACGTATTGCTCATCCAACTCTAAACCTTCAACTGCCGCAAACTTTTCGTCCTGAGCTACTATGTTTACAACACGTGCTTCATATGACGCTTCATGCTCATCATGAGCTTCTTCTTCGTGATGTTCATCCTCTTTTGGAACAAACACAACCCATTCGTTATTGAAAAACGATAGAGCAGATTTCTCTACTGCCACGTATTCTTTAGTTGAGTTAAAGTAGAGTGTAGCACTTGTGTAAGCGTTTAGATAGAGATTGTCCGTAATCTCATCAATACTTGAGAGTAGAACTATTCTTTGGGTCTTTTCATCTACATTTGGAAGTATTTGAGTTACGTTCGTGACGATGCTTTTAGCATTTGTCTCTATGACTATCTTCTGTCCTATCTTAACCTTGGATGCATACTTTAGCGGCAAGAAAGATTTCAGGTAAAATGCTTGGCTTTTTGTAATAGAGATGATGTGAGTATCTTCTTTTATGCTAGAGTGCAGAGGTTGAAGTATCTCTGATACAACACCGTCACTGTGGGCGTAAAGTATGAAGTTTGAAGAGGCGCTTTTTAATCCATCTGTGTCAACTCCCAAAGTATTAAGTTGAGATTTAAGTGATGTCAGTTTTGCCGAGATTTCATCTCTTTTGATGCTTTGGGCATTCAACTCTTGCATCGAAGTCATACCTTTTTCATATAGGCTTTTTGAGGCTTGGTAGTTTTTCTCCTGCGCTTGAAGCTGTTTTTTTTGGGAGATAAAGTTTGCTGTCATATTTGAGAGCATTATTGATTCTATGAGAACGATTTTATCTCCTTTTTTAACACTTTGACCTACTTTTACGTAGTACTCTTCTATGTGACCGCCGACAAGCGACATGATAGATTGCGAAGCATTTGAGAGCTGGACTATCTGTGCATTTAGTTCCACCGACTTTGAAAATGCTCTTTGCTTGGCATGTTTAGTCGGTATCTCCACTGCAAAAAGTGTTAGTGTCAGTATAGTTGTCAGTAATAATATTTTACTTATCATTGTAAGCTCCTGCCTCGTAGTTTGTTGTGATAATGCTTCTATTTAATGCAGTCTCGATTTTTATGAGAGACTCTTTTGTTTTAATAACTTTGTTTTTGATATTTTGAAGTTCAAGCAGGTTTATACTTGCTATTTTGTATCCGTCTTCAAACATTTTTAAAAGTTTTGTCTGAGTCTTTAGCGTCTCTTCATTTTTTGCTTTTAAAAGAAGTAACAGCTCTCTTTGTTTTTTTAGTTTGATATTTTCTATGGATATCTTTGCCTTTTCATTTTCTATGAGAAGTTCTGTTTTATCTGCTTCAAGTTTAGCTATTTGCATCTCTTCATGCGAAGTATTAAACAAAGCAAGAGGAATGGAAGCTCCGACTCTCATGATGTTTTGATCTGGCTCATTTTCAAACTCGGCTGTTATGTCTATCCACTTGACGCTGTTTGAGTTTACCTGCGTATTTGCTTTTGCTTCTTCTTTATAACTTTTGAGATAGTTTATGTTTGGATTTTCGTACGAGAGAGCATCTGAGGCTAGTTTAAACTCATGTCTGAAATCAAGTTCTATCTCATTTGCTATACCCGCAAACTTTAAAAGGTTGAAGTATGTTTCTTGGATGTTAAGATTCAGTGTCTGTGTCTTTATCTCCGCCATCTCGTAATCGACCTGGGCTTGAAGCATTACTCCTTTTGAGATAGTCCCGGCTATGTTTCTTTGGTTTGATATTTCATAGATGTTTTTTGCAATACTAAGCTCTTCACTTCCAAGCTCGAGTTGTTTTTTCTGGTTTGCATACTCAGTATAAAGAAGTGATATGTCACGAATAAATTCCGAGTAAGAGAGCGAGTAGCGAGATGCAGCTTTTTTTAGAGTTGCATCTGCAAAAGCTTTTGCAATTTTACCCATTCCCCACACTCTTAAAGGCTGAGTAAGGGCAGCCCTATAACCGTTGTCGTCTTTGGAGTTGTCCGGTCTGAACTCTGAGTACTCTAACTCAAGAGTAGGATTTTTGTATCTGGTGATGATGGAGCCCTCTTCGCGTGCTTGCGAAATACTTAAGTCTGCTGACTTTAAGTAAGGACTGTTTTTTAGTGCGTTGTCTAAAAAGGTATCAAAATCCTGTGCAAATAGTGATGCCGAGATTAGAACAACTGCAGATAATATTTTTATCATTATTGTTCCTGTAATAATTTTATTGTTTGTATTTAATTGCGTTACAGGTTAGGAAACAGGGGGCTTGTAAAGTTCCAGATGGGTTTTGAAGTTGTATGTCTCTTTATCGGTTTTATTTGCAGTAGATCTAAAGTCTATATCCGGTAGAACCAGGTTTTGAGAGAGCAGAAATGATTGATGATACTCAAAGTGAATATCGCAAAGGTCTTCATGAGATGTCGGGGTGTCAAACTCGCTTACATATTCGTGTACACTTGTATGGTAAGTGTCAAAGGCAGCATAAACATACTCATGTACAATAGAAAAACTGATTACAAAAAGTAGTGTTAAAGTTATTAAGCTTTTAAATCTCATGCGAAGAGTATATCCCAGAAAAGTTAAAATGAACTTTTAGGTGACATTTTTTAGCAGTTTTGGCAGGTCGGAAAACTTCTTTATATGGTAAGTGGCTTTTGAAAAGTCATGCGTAAGTGTAAACTCATTTTCAACTATGGCACACTCTATCTGGGCATTTACGGCAGAGCTTAGACCTCTTTGTGAGTCTTCTATGACCAGACACTCATCTCTTGTGGCACCAAACTTTTTCATACCCGCTAAGTAAGGGTCTGGATGTGGTTTTGCGCGAGGGTATTCTTCTACGCAAAGAGAGAAGTCCATAAACTTTATGATGTCTCTGTCGTTATGAATAAGGTCAAAATCTACTCTTCTTGAAGTAGTGATGATTCCCATCTTGTACTCTTTTTTTAACTCTTCAAGCGTATCTGCAACGCCGTCTATCTCGATGTGTTCACTTCTTATAAACTCTCTGTAGTAGATATCTCTTTTTGCTCTTTGAGCATCTATGATAGACTGAGAAATATCCTGAGCCTTGGCAACTTCCCAAGCAGTTCCGCCTCTTGCCATTATCTCCATATAGACATCAAAAGTCAGTTCTATATCTATCTCTGCCAATGCTTTTACATTCGCTTCGTAGTACCAGTTTTCAGTTTCGACTAAAACGCCATCGTTGTCAAATAGAAGAAATTTTTTACGACTCATTAGAGTAGCTGCTTCTTTACAAATTCCATATAGTGTCCCTCTTCTGCTTCGAGCTCTTCATGAGTTCCGTGTTGAACGATTTTCCCTGCATCTAAGACGTAGATGACATCAGCATTTTTAACAGTGCTAAGCCTGTGTGCGATGGTGATGACGGTTTTGTCTTTTAGAAGCGGTGCTATGGTAGTTTGCAGTTTTGCTTCAGTGTGAACATCAAGAGCTGAGGTGGACTCGTCAAAGATTACTACGCTTGGATCAGCGATAATCATCCTTGCGATGCTAAGACGTTGCCTCTGACCGCCTGAGAGTCTGATGCCGTGACGGCCTACAATGGTGTCAAGACCTTCTTGCATTTGCTCTATCATATCACGTAGTTGAGCTGTTTGTAGAGCTTTATAAATATCATCATCGCTTATACTCTCATCACCCATAGTTATATTAAACCTCAGAGTAGAGTTAAAAAGTATCGGCATCTGAAGCACTAAAAATATCCTCTCTCTCAGTGAGCTTTTGTCTATCTCTTCTATGTCAATTCCGTTGTATCTTAGTGAACCGCTGTTTTTTGCGTAGAAGCCTGAGATGACTTGAGCCAGAGTTGTTTTCCCGCTTCCGCTCGCACCGATAAGTGCTATCTTGCTTCCCGCATCTATGTTTATTGAGATGTCTTGAAGTATAGGTTTTTCGTTTGAGTAGGAAAAATCGAGATTTTCTAAAGAGATATGCAGTTTTTCAGACTCTATCTTTTTGTTTCCGCTCTTCTCAGTTTTTAGAGTAAGGATTTTGTTTATCCTTTTTATGGCGCTCATGGCAGATGCATAGCTGTATTGCATAGACAGAATGTCTTGAACGGGAGTCATGATAAACCAGATATAGCCAAACATCGCAAACATCATACCGATGCTGAGGTCACTGTATGCAACCAGAACAAGTCCGGAAGCACGGATGATTTCAAACATCGTCAAGAAGATGGTGTAAGAGAGTTTTTCGTAAGCGACACTTTTGTATCCGTACTCGTTTGAAGTCGTTTGAACTTTTTTAGCATGAGAGACTGCTTCACTAAAAAAGTAGTCCTCTTTGTTGGATGCTTTTATCTGCCCGTAAAGGTCTAGGGTTTCTCCTATGTTGTCTTGAAACTTCTCTATGGCACTGTTTTCTTCTTTTTTCAGATTGCCGACGATAGATGCCATCTTTTTACTCATAAGCATAATAAGAGGCTGGATAATCAGAATCAAGATGCCTAAAACAGGGTCGATTACAATCATCACAATAGCAACGGCGACAAGAGTTAAAATAGAAGATACAAACTTACTTACGCTTGTGATGATGAAGTTATCAAGTGTGTTTACATCGGTTACAAGGTTTGACGTTATTGCACCTGAGCCAAGTGTCTCATACTCGTTCATAGATGCAATCTTTAGATGCTCGATAAGGCGTTTACGAATCATAAAGGTAACGTGCTTGGATATTTTTGTAAAGATTTTAGTGATAATCACACCAAGAAAGTAGTAGATAAACCGCAGTAAAATAACCACGACAGTCACGATGGCTATGTAGTAAAATGCAGTTGTGCCGCCTATAAAGAAGTTAATAGCATCTACAAAATGAGCAGGCTTGTCTAAAAGAATCTCATCTACCATTATCGGCAGCATTAGCGGAATGGGCACACTTACAAGAATTGCAATCAGAGTAATTATCTGACCGTAAATAAGCGCAGGTTTTTTTTCTAAAATAAGATTATAGATAGTTTTTAAAGTTATCGGTTTGTTATTCATCTCATGCTTTTTTAAAATATGGTTTAAGCGTAAAGTATAACATTAAGCTCCATAAAACCAAACTACTGAGTATCTCTAAAATACCCGCTTCTTCTTCAATGTGAATAAGTGATTTGGCATCTATGGAGTTGATGTCAAATACAAAATCAAGTCCAAGACCAAAGATAACACTTCCTAAAACAATAGTCCCAAGATAGATGTAAAGAGACTTTGTCCCCAGCATCTTCTTCACCACACCTATAGTAACCGTGTTTGTAGCGGGTCCTGCACTTAAAAACACAAAGGCAGCTCCCGCACTGACACCGCTGAGCATAAGACCGGCAGCTATGGGTAGGGATGCAGTTGCACAAACATACATCGGTACGGCAATGGCAATGGCGATTATGTAAGAGAGCCATGTGTACTCTGTAAGAATCTCACTGAGGTTTTGAGGGATGGCGATAGTGATTAAGGCTCCGATGATTAGACCCCAAAAAAGAGCTTTTGCAATATCACCAAGAAGAGTTACAAAGGCATATTCCATAGCTCTTTTGAATGAGAATCTCTGTTTTACCTCACTCTCACTTGAACAAGTGTTAGAACAACAGCAACTCTCACTTTTTTCTTCTACTTCCTCAGGAATGATTTCTTTATCATAAATGTTTGTAAGTATTCCCGCAAGCATGGCTATAACCATAGAAGTCATGACTCTGTAAAGTGTAAAAATCCAGCCAAACATTCCATAAGTAGCAAGAATGGAGTCGATTCCGGTTATGGGAGTGGAGATAAGAAATGAGAGAGTCGCACCTTTACTGGCACCGCTTTTTTTGATGCTCGATGCCAGAGGTATTACGCCGCATGAACATACAGGAAGAGGGATGCCAAAAACGGTAGATTTTATAACCGAGCTTATGCTCTCGCTTCCGAGATGCTTAGTGACAAGCGTCTCAGGTACAAGTTCATGCATAATCCCCGCAAAAGCGAGACCAAATATGATGTAAATTGCCATTGCATTACTAAGCTCATACAAGGCTGAGAAAAATTCTATTATCAGTTCCATAAAGTTATTCTACTTTTTTGTAGCTTGTGCGGTATATGGAAACAGAGATTATTCCCATATCTGAATATGCATTTAAGTTTTAAGAGTTTGCAGTTATGGCGTTTGCAATTCTTAGCATAGTCTCATCTTTGCCGATTACCGCCATAACAACATCTAGTCCGGGACCGCTCATTTTTCCAAGAAGTGCTACGCGAAGCGGTTGACCTATCTTGCCAAAACCTATCTCCATCTCGTTTACAACTTCTTCCATAACATGGTGGTAGTCACTTGGAAGATGAAGTTCATCGTCACAGGCACTCAGTTTTGCTCCAAAAGCATTGATAATTGCTACAGAATCATCTTTGAAAGCTTTTTTAACAGCTTTTTCGTCATAAGAATGAGGAGTTGCAAGTATCTCACGTGTCAGTTCTGCCAACTCTTTTAGAGTTTTTGCACGCTCTTTTAGCGCATCCAGAAGAATTTCTCTTTTATCATGTGAAGTCAATACTAAATCATACTCGGTCAGAAGCTGAGCCAACTCGGTATTTGATGTATTTTTGATATAGTGGGCACTTAGCCAATCAAGCTTTTCAGTGTTGTAGATAGAAGCTGATTTATTTATATCTTTGGGGTTGAAAAGATGAATCATCTCATCCATGCTGAATATCTCTTGGTCTCCGTGACTCCAGCCAAGACGAACTAAAAAGTTAAGCAGAGCCTGAGGAGTGTAGCCCATCTCTTTATATGCCATAACATCAGTCGCACCGTCACGTTTGGAGAGTTTTTTACCTTCAGAGTTGTGTATCATCGGAACATGGTAAAACATAGGAATATCAAATCCAAGAGCTTCATAGATGACTATCTGTTTTGGAGTGTTAGAGAGATGGTCGTCTCCGCGGATAACTTCGTTGATTCCCATTAAGTGATCATCAATCGCCACAACAAAGTTATAAGTCGGTGAACCGTCAGCTCTTGCGATTACAAAATCGTCCAAGATATCTTCGGCTTGAAAAATGACATTGCCTTTTACACCGTCTTTAACTAGGATTTCTCCACTTAGCGGTGCTTTGATGCGTATTACAGGCTCGATGCCTTCCGGAGGTGTGCCGTCAAAATCACGATACTTGCCGTTGTACTTAGTACGTTCTTTATTCGCCATTTGAGTTTCACGAAGCTCAGTGAGCTCGTCTTTTGACATATAGCACTTATAAGCAAGTCCCATGTCTAAAAGTTGTTTGACATACTTAGCATAAATATCATCTCTTTGTGATTGGTAAGTTATCTCGCCGTCATGTTCTAGACCAAGCCATTTGAATGCTTTAAGAATTGCTTCTGCAGCTTCTTGTGAGTTTCTTGCTTTATCCGTATCTTCGATGCGAAGAACAAATTTTCCGCTGTTCTTTTTGGCCCAAAGGTACGAAAAAAGGGCAGTTCTTAAACCACCAATGTGAAGATAGCCGGTAGGACTAGGAGCAAAACGAGTAACAACCATGAAAAAGCCTTTTATTTTAGTAATTGAATTTTAGGCTATTATTTGTTAAAGATGGGTAAAATACTCCTTTTAATTTATATAGGATAAT
Source organism: Sulfurimonas sp. (assembly GCF_041563495.1). GTDB lineage: Bacteria > Campylobacterota > Campylobacteria > Campylobacterales > Sulfurimonadaceae > Sulfurimonas. The sequence continues at coordinate 11,116 of NZ_JBFFMZ010000007.1, read as the reverse complement.
AAATGTACAAAATGTTTTTAACTATTATGCTCGTCGCAACTCTTAATGCTGAAGTAACAGATGGTGTAGCAGTAGTTGTTAAAGGGAGTGCTATAACTCTTTATGACATAAAAAAAGAGATGCAGACTTCAAGAGTAGATGCTAAAACTGCAACAGATGTTTTGATAAGAAAAACTCTGGAAAAGCAAGAGATACAAGAGCGAAAACTCTCAGTCAGCAGCGGTGAAGTATATGATGACATCAAGCAGACGGCAAAAAGAAATAATCTCAGTGTAAATGAGTTCTATGAAGCCGTTAGAAACTCAAGCGGTTTGTCTTCAACAGAACTAAAAGAGAAGATAAAAGAAAAGCTGCTTTCTCAAAAACTTTATTCCTCCATCGCTTACAGCGGATTGTCCGAACCGACAGATGAAGAGATAGAAGCGTACTACAAATCACATAAAGATAGTTTTGCTCATCCTAGTGGATTTAAAGTTATTATTTATCAGTCAAAAAATAAACAAATACTTCAAGAAAAGATTGATAACCCTATGTTTCACTCTTCTGAAATTACAAGCAATGAGCAGGCTCTTCCTTACGACAGAATTTCTCCTGAGTTAGCATCTCTTTTAGAGAGAACTGCTTTAAACACTTTTACAGATGCTGTTCCTGACGGTAAAGGCGGATATATGAGTTTTTATATTAAAGAGGTAGAGTCGGCAAAAGAGACCGGGCTGGAGAGTGTTAGAAATCAGATAATGAATATGATTGCAGCTGAGCAAAGAGAGCAGGTTCTTGGTGATTACTTTGCTAGGCTTCGCCACAATGCTGATATAAAGATGATTAGAAATGTTAAGTGATGAAAATTTTATAAATATTGCTACAGAGTTAGCGACTGCTTCAAAATGTGTATCTAAGCAGGTCGGTGCAGTAATTGTAAAAGACGGAAGAATTTTGAGTACGGGCTATAACGGTACACCGGCAGGATTTACAAACTGTTGTGACCACTGGGAAGATGAATACACTGCCGAGCATCATGAGTGGTCAAAAACTTATGAGATTCATGCAGAGATGAATGCCATCATCTGGGCTGCAAGAAAAGGCATTTCAATTGAGGGTGCTTCAATTTTTGTAACATTGGAGCCTTGCAGTGAGTGTAGTAAAAATCTTATCGCAAGCGGTATAAAAAGAATCGTCTATGCAAAAGAGTATGAGCATACTCACTCAGATACAATTTCAAAATTTATTAAAGACAACGGTGTGAGCATAGAAAAACTCGCTCCACAAAGATAGAGGGAAGAGATGGAAGATATTAAAAACAGAGAACAAGCAGAGTTAGAAGCAGAAATAGGCAGACATATGTTACAGCCTGAAAACTACGGAAAGCTTGAAGATGCAGACGGTATAGGTGTCGGTATAGATCATGCAAAAGAGACTTATGTGGTAATGTATATAAAAAGAGATAGTAGTCATATTACTGATGTGAAGTTTGGCACAAACTCGGCGAGTCAAGATGCTGCAACTCTGGGCTCGCTTCTTACTGAGATGATAAAAGGTGAATCAATAGCAGAAGCACTTCTAACTGTTTTAGGTCTTGAACAAGACCTTCAAGATGCGTATGCAAACATTGCACCGCCAAAAGTAGATACATCCAAACCTGAGGGTGAACAAGTTGAGCATATCTCAACAGACCATCAAGACAGTGCTAATATGGTACTTACTTCTTTTAGAGCTGCCATGCGCCACTACGACCGTAAACAAGAGGGTATAGAAGAGGAATATTTTGAGATGAGTATAGCAAAGACTTGCCCATACTCAAGCGGTGACTGTACTTTTGTAGAAAAAAAGAAAGAGAAAAAGTAGTTCTTTAGCTATTTAAAAAATCAGCGATTATAGAAGTCGGTCTTCCTATAATCGCTCTGCCGTCTTTAAAAATCACAGGTCTCTCTATAAGTATAGGATTTTCTATCATGGCATCTATAAGTTTATCGTAATCATACTCTTCTTTTAAATTTAATTCCGTATAGATATCTTCTTTAGTTCTCATAAGATCTTTAGGATTCAGTCCGAGCATAGTCAGTGCCGTCATAATCTGATCTTTGTTTGGAGTATCATCGAGGTAGTGAACCACTTCTTTTTCACAGCCGTTATCCTCCAAAATGCTTAATGCTTCACGTGATTTTGAACATTTAGGATTATGCCATATAGTTACTAAGTTCATAAAGGTTCCTTTTTTTTCGTATTTTACACTATAATTATTATAAAAAAATAATGGGACATATTATGAGATATGAAAACATTTATAAAAAACTTGCAGATTTTGGAAGAGACCTGCTAAGTGACACTTCGTATGAAAAGGGCTTACCTAGAATAGCCAAATATGCAAAAGAGGTCATTGGAGCGCACAGATGCTCTATCTTTATAAACGATTTAGAAAAAGGTGAACTTTGGACTACATTAGCGGATGATATTGAGAGGATTAAAATCCCTTCAGACAAAGGTCTTGTCGGACATACGATAAAAGAGAAAAAGCCGCTTATAGAAAATGACCCGTACACAAATCCACACTTTCTTCCGGACATAGATAAAGAGAGCGGTTATGTGACAAAAAATATAGTCACTGCACCGATTTTTAATTCCAAAAGAGAAATTATCGGAGTTCTTCAACTTCTTAATAAACCCGAAGGTTTTGATAAAGAGGATATTAAGTTTATGATATTTTTTGCTCATTATGTCAGCGGATATTTGGAGTTAATCGACCTTTGTCTAATGGAAGATTCGAACAACACGGAGAATCAGGATTGATGCAAAAGTACAACCAAATAGCGGAGTTTGGAAAAAAGCTTATGTCTTTAGGCAAGATAGAAAACTCGCTGGAGCTTATTGCAGATGAAGCAAAGAGACTTTTAGATGCGGATAGATGTTCTATCTTTATAGTAGATGTTGAGGACAAGATATTGTGGACTAGACTCAGTGACGGGATAGGCCGTATTGTAATAGCCTTAGATGCAGGAATAGTAGGAGACACTTACCAAAGCGGCAAACCTCAGGTCGTAAATTCACCATATGATGATCCAAGATTTCTTTCTAACATAGATAAAAAAAGCGGTTATATAACTAAAAATATCATTACTGTTCCTATATTTGACTCTAAAAGAGATGTTATCGGTGTTATACAGCTGCTTAATAAATTAAGGGGTGACTATAATGACAATGATCTTGAGGCACTTACATTTTTTGCTAATTATGTAAGCGGTAGTTTGGAATTAGATTTAATAAACCAAAAGATATAGCTAAATGTTCTTAAATATATTTGGTTATAATAAATTTTAAGGAGTTGCAGATGAAATTAGTATTTTTAATAATCATGTTAACAACTATGCTTTTTTCAAGTGAAAAACAGATTATAGTGGGAAGTTTTTTACAAGAGAAATATGCTTTAAACAGTTTGGTAAGTTTAAATAATCATATACTTAAGGATGATAAACTTTCAACGCTTATAAATAAAAACTCTATAGAAGTGGAGCTTAAGACTATAGGGCAGTATCATGTTATATCTTTATCGCCTTTTACGAGTTATGTACAGCTTCTAAGAACTTTAAAAGCACTTGAGAAATACTATGATGATGCATATGTGTTGGAACATGGACAAAAGATAGAGATGCCGGAAGTGCTGGCTCAAAAAGTTGTTGAAGAAAGATCACTGCCTGTTGAGGTAAAGATTGAAAAACAAAAAAAAGTGCAAATAAAAAAAGATGAGCCTGTTGAAGTTAAGATACATAAGCAGGTTAAAGAAGTAAAACAGGTACAAGAGAAAGATTATACCTTTGAGATTGTTTTAGCTCTCCTCGTCTTACTAATAATAGGGTATATTATTTTTAAAACGCTAAATCGCAAAAAAAAGAGTGTAAAGGTAGATGAAGAAGTAGTTTAGTTTTAAGTTTCCCCCAAAAGTCCTATAAAGAGGAGGATGACATGGCAGCAAAAGCATGGTTGAGTAAAGAACTCAAAAACGGCAAAGTTTTATGTGAAGCATGTTCACAGGCATGTGTGCTCAGTGAGGGTGAATACGGTATATGCGCTGTAAGAATGGTAGAAGACGGCGAGCTTAAGCTGCTTGTATACGGACTTGCAGCAGCCGTAAATGTTGATCCTGTAGAGAAGAAACCGATGTTTCATTTCCTTCCAAAAACCAGAGCATTCTCCGTTGGAACGGTTGGATGCAATTTCTCCTGTAAATTTTGTCAGAACTACGATATATCCCAATATCCAAAAGAGCATAAGCATGAGATTGTAGGACGGGAACTCTCTCCAGAGTATCTGGTTGAACTGGCCATAGGAAACAGATGTGATTCAATAGCGTATACCTATAATGAACCGATTGTCTTCTTTGAATACACTTATGACACTGCAAAGATAGCTCATGAAAAGGGTCTTAAAAATATCTACGTCACGAGTGGTTATGAGACACATAAGGCAATAGACCTCCTCGCACCGTATATAGACGGTATGAACATAGATATCAAAAGTTTTTCAAATGAGTTTTACAAAGAGATTTGCGGTGCAAGATTAAAACCGGTGTTGGATGCAGTCACATATGCTCATGAAAAAGGAATATGGGTTGAGATAACAACTCTGCTCATTCCCGGCAAAAATGATTCCGATGAAGAGATTCGAGGCATCGCAAGGTTTATTGCTGATCTTGACATTTCCATACCTTGGCATCTCTCAGCCTTTCATCCTACATACAAGATGCTAGACACTCCTCGTACACCTGAATCTACACTTCTTCGTGCATATAAGATAGGACAGGAAGAGGGGCTTAAATATCTTTATATAGGCAATGTGGATAATGAAGATTATGAATCTACATACTGTCCAAACTGCAAAAACAGAGTCATAGACAGAAGCGGAAACATAGGTCAGTTTGTAAAAAATGAACTTGATGAGGAAGGAATCTGTCCTTATTGCGGATATGCGATTGAGGGGGTATGGAAGTAGATGAACTCAAACAGTGAATTAATCCGACATCTTATAAACAGGGGTGCTCTTAGTTCCAAGAATATTATAGAGGCTTTTGAAAATATAGATAGGGCCGATTTTGTTTACGATCCAAGTGTATCGGATGTATATGAAGATTATCCCCTGCAAATAGGTTACGGACAGACTATTTCTCAGCCGACTACGGTAGCCATGATGTTAGAGATGCTCTCTCCACGCAAAGGGCAGAAGATACTCGATATTGGAAGCGGTTCCGGCTGGACAACAGCACTCCTTAGTTTTATAGTTGGAGATAAAGGTTCTGTGACCGGACTTGAGAGAGTTGAAGAACTTGTAAAATATGGAAAGATTAATCTTGAAAAATATGGATTATATAATTCCACAATTATTCAAGCCGGAGACGCATTAGGTATTGTGGGTGAAGAATTTGACCGTATTTTAGTCTCTGCCGCAGCAGATAAGTTTCCTACGGAGTTGTTAGAGCAACTTAAAATCGGAGGAAGACTTGTCATTCCGGTGGGAAATTCAATTTATGAAGTTACGAAAAAAGAAAATGGAGAATATGAGAGTATAGAACACTACGGTTTTACGTTTGTTCCGTTAATTTACTAAAACACTTAATCTTGACTTTATTGTTATTTCTTGGGTATTATTACTGATAGTTATGTAGGCTCTTCAGTACTTAGAAAACGAGGTATGCAAGATGAAACGATTACTTTTTTTACTATTTTTAATCACTTTTGAACTTCTTGCTAACACTCCTACAGTTATGAAATTTGAGATAAAAGGGCCTATAGGACCTGCAACCAGCACTTACTTAAAAGAAGGAATGGCAGCCGCGCGTTCATTTGACGTTCAGATGATACTCGTAGAACTGGACACTCCCGGCGGATTATCAACATCGATGAGAGAGATGATTCAAGAAATTGTGAACTCTTCGATTGCTGTCGCTACATATGTTTATCCAAAAGGTTCAAGGGCCGCAAGTGCGGGTACTTATCTTCTTTACGCATCCCACATTGCTGCAATGGCACCCGGAACAAATCTCGGTGCTGCAACTCCCATTAGTATAATGCCCGGACAAGTGTCATCAGATTCAAATACAAGTGCTAAGTCTACCGTAGAGAAAAAAGCCATCAATGATGCAATGGCTTACATAAAAAGTTTGGCACAGTTGAATGACCGTAATGCTTCTTGGGCTTTAGACGCAGTAAAAGAAGCTAAAAGTCTCTCCGCAGAAGATGCTCTTAACGCAGGAATAATCGATTTGATGGCTTACAATATAGAAGAACTTTTAAAAAAGCTTGATGGCAGAGTAGTTAAAGTCTCTGAGGAGCATATTACACTAAACACTCATGAAGCTACAATAATAAATTATGAGCCAAATTACAAGACACGGTTTTTATCTGTAATAACAAACCCAAATATGGCATATATATTCCTGCTTATTGCCATATATGGTATATTTTTTGAGTTGATGAACCCTGGATCGATATTTCCAGGGGTTGTAGGTGCGATTTCAGGAGTAACTGCACTTTATGCGCTTAATATCCTTCCATTTAACTATGCAGGACTGATACTTATAATAATAGGCATCAGTTTTATTATAACGGAAGTTTTTGTTGCAGGTTTTGGAATACTTGGCATCGGCGGTGCAATATCGTTTGCTCTTGGCTCTGTATTGCTTTTTGACGCCCAGACTCTTGGAAGCAGTGTATCAAAGCCTTTAATAGCATCGTTTACTTTCGCGACTCTTGCCTTTTTCATCTTGGTTATCAGACTCTTTATAAGCTCAAAATCTGCAAAAGTAGTATCAGGTTTAGAAGAGATGCTGGGTAGTATTGCTGAGGTGACTGAAATTGGAAATAATATTTACCATGTGCGTTGTCACGGTGAAGCGTGGAAAGCCAAAAGTAAAGAGAAGTTGAGTGTAGGTCAAAAGGTTGAAGTTATAAATCTCTCTGGGCTCACTTTAGAAGTTAAACCAATAAAGGAGTAAATTATGTATTTTGATGTACCTGCTTTTGGAGCATATATCGTTGTATTAGTAATCATTTTTTTAGGAATGGCAATCCGTATATTACGGGAATATGAACGAGGAGTTGTCTTTACACTGGGACGTTTTACAGGAGTTAAAGGACCTGGAATTATTATACTTATTCCCTTTATTCAACAGATGGTCAGAGTTGATTTAAGAACCATAGTTCTTGATGTACCGACTCAGGATGTCATATCTCATGATAATGTGTCTGTTCATGTAAATGCAGTCGTCTATTTTCGTGTGATTGATCCTCAAAAAGCTATTATTCAAGTAGAAGACTTTCATAATGCGACAAGTCAGCTTGCTCAAACTACTCTGCGTTCGGTTCTTGGAGGGCATGAACTTGATGAGATGCTGGCAGAACGCGAGAGATTGAATTATGATATTCAAGAGATACTTGATAAGCAGACAGATGCATGGGGAATCAAGATATCAAATGTTGAGATTAAACATATAGACCTTGATGAGAGTATGGTTCGTGCCATTGCCAAACAGGCAGAGGCAGAGCGTGAGCGTAGAGCAAAAGTCATAAATGCCAAAGGTGAGCTGGAAGCCAGTGAGAATCTTCTAGAAGCGGCAAAAAAACTATCTCAAAATGATTTAGGGATACAGCTTAGATATCTTCAGACAATGAGTGATATCTCAAATGACAAGACTAATACGCTAGTATTTCCGTTTCCAACAGAGCTTGCAAAATTTTTACAAAGTAATTCAAAGGAGTAACCTTATGTTACTCTTTTTTGGAATGGTAAAATTCTTTTACTGTTTTGGAGAGTTCCTCGAGACGGGCTACGATTAAACCGTTCACGGATTTAGCAGGGTATTTGCCTTTTTTATTTTCTGTGCCTGCTTCAACTCCAGTTAGTATTGAAATCCCTTCATCAATAGATTTAACAGCGTAGATAGTGAATTTTTTATTTTTCACGGCTTTAAGCACTTCTTCTTTTAGCATAAGGTGTTTAACATTTGTGTGCGGAATGATAACGCCGTAAGAAGCCTTCTCATCTTTGCGCATACAGATGTCAAAAAAGCCTTCTATTTTTTCGTTTACTCCACCGATTGGCTGAATCTCGCCAAACTGGTTTACTGAACCCGTAACTGCAATGTTTTGTTTAATAGGCAGTTCGGCAATGGAAGATAAGATGGCGTAAAGTTCCGTAGATGAAGCACTGTCACCTTCTATCATTCCGTAAGACTGCTCAAAGACAAGAGATGCGGATAGACTAAGAGGCATATTTTTGGCATATCTTGAACCCAGGTAAGAACTCAAAATCATCACTCCTTTTGAGTGAATAGGACCGCCAAGCTCCACCTTGCGTTCTATATCGATAATATCACCTTTACCAATACGTGTTCTTACCGTTATCCTTGAGGGAATACCAAAATTATGAGCACCGATAGAGATATAGCTGAGTGCATTGATCTGACCGACTAGACTTCCATCAAGGTTTATCATTATGGTACCTTCGTCTATCTGCTCATACAGTTTCATCTGAATGCGGTTCATACGTTCTATCTGAGAGTTCAGTGCTTTTTGGATGTCGTTTTTTTCTATATACTCATGTTCGTTTTGTTTTGAATAGTAGTCTGCTTCTTTTAAAAGGTCAGAGAGTGTTCTAAGATGCGTAGAAAACTTTAGTGAGTGTGAAACATCACGAGAACTCTGCTCTACAACTCTTGCAACAGCCTCAGGCGTCAAAGGACGAAGGGAATTTTGTTTTGAGATAGTACCTATCATGCGTGCATAAAGCTGGATGTTTTCATCACTTCTTGGCATCTCATCTTCAAAATCGGCACTCACCTTAAAGAGCTCTTTAAAGTCAGGATCGTAATGATATAGAAGATAGTAGAGTATTCTCTCACCTATGAGAACAACTTTTAAATTTATGGGAATCGCTTCAGGTTCAAGTGAAGTCGTACTGATCATAGAGTATTGTTGTGCTAATGATTCTATACGTACCTCTTTAGCCTGCAAAGCCCGTTTAAGACCTTCATATGAGAAAGGATTCATAAGTATCTTTCTGGCATCTAAGAGTAAGTATCCACCATTGGCTTTATGCAAAGCACCCGGTTTTATCATACTAAAATCGGTAACTAAAGTACCTACTTGAGATACATGCTCGATTTTTCCGATAAGGTTTTGATGAATCGGATTGTCTTCGTAGATGATAGGAGTATGTGAATCTTTATCGTGAGATATAAAAAGGTTTACTTTGTATCTTGCAAAAGAGGGGGCGTAAAATTCCTGCATAAAAGGCGGTATGCCGAGGTTCTCAGGTTTTGATATAAAATCTTTCGCATGTTTTACCATATCGTCTTGTAGATGATCCAGGTAACTTACTATTTTCTCATTGTCCGCATATTTGCGGCGAACTTCATCTATAATGGATTCTATTGCTTTTTTGGTTGTTTTTTTATCCAAAGCTTTAAGGTCTTTTTGCAGAGTCTTATTGAGTTCGGTTACCTTGTGTAACCTGTCTTTTACGATGCGCTCAAAATCACTCATCTTCTTCGTTATTTCTTCTTTTTTCTTACCTGTTATTGCATTGAACTCTTCGGATGAGAGTATTTTGCCGTCGATGATAGGCACAAAAGTAACACGATCGACATAAGTGGTTTTCATGGAGACGTCATGTTTTTTAGCTTCTTCTTGCAGTTCCATAAAAATATTTGATTGTTTATTAACGTATTTTTGATTTATTGCTTCATTTTCATTTCTATAGCTGTTACTATCAAAAACCGTAGGCAGAATCACTTTTACAAGTTCTACGAGTTCTGCTATATCATCTTTAAACTTTGTACCTACACCTGCTTCAAGTTCTATGGCAATAGGCTTTTGATAATTTTTGAAGTTGTTTACATAACACCAGTCACTCGGTGATTCTTTATCATTTATTTTTGATTGCAAAAAAGAGATAATGGCAGAATGTTTACCGCTTCCAGAAGCTCCCATAGCAAAAAGATTGTAACCGTCTTGCTTGATGTTTACGCCAAAATCTACAGCTTCAAGAGCATTTGACTGACCAATGGGCTGCTCTAGAAGTTCCAGTTCATCTGTTGTCGCAAATGAGAAAAGTTTTGAATCACAGGAATGAAAAAGATCTGATACTTTAAGAGGGTCAATCATTATAGTCCTTTAAACAACAACGGATATGTTCGTTTTTCATAAAAAGTATAAAGCTTGCTATTGTTAAAAATTATACCTTTAGTTTTGAAAATGTAGCTTAAAGTTGAAATACAAAATTTAAATTTTTGGATTACTCGGTAATGTCTTTATACTCATCTCTGATCTTTAGGAACTCTTCAATGTTTTCTAAAAATAACGTTGTTAGATTTGAGTCAAAGTGTTTCCCTTTTTCCTCTTCAAAAAGTTTTAAAATCCTATCAAGCCCCCATCCTTTTTTATAGATTCTATCTGTTCCTAGTGCATCAAAAACATCAGCAATAGCAACTATTCGTGCATAGATATGGATATCTTCACCTATAATTCCATCAGGATAACCGCTTCCGTCATACTTCTCATGATGCTCTTTTGCAATAACCGCTGCGGCATTTAACAGAGGCCTTTGTGAACCACTTAAAACTGTATAGCCTATCATGCTATGCGAGCGCATGATTTCCCACTCTTCATCATCAAGTTTGCCGGGTTTTAAGAGAACTTTATCGGGAATTGCCACTTTTCCTATATCATGCATAGGCGAAGCGCTGGCAACAATATTTGCTTCTTCTTCGCTAAATCCGGCTTTGAGTGCCAAGAGTCTTGAGTATTCCGAAACACGATGGATATGTTTGCCTGTCTCTTTGCTTCTTGATTCGCTTATCTCTCCCATACGGCAGATTACTTCCTGCTGAGTTTTTTCTATCTCGATATGAAGTTCTACCAATTCGGTAACATTACACATAAGGTGCAGATGCTCGACAACGATGCCTTTGCCGTCTACAATCGGTATGACAGTTGCATCCACAAAATAAGAACTTCCGTTTTTTGCAATATTTTCAAACTGCATTCTAAAAATCTCTTTTCGTCCAAGTGCAGCCTTTAGTCTTTCGCAATCTCCGCTGTCTATATGCTTTTTGTCTCTGAGTTCACTGCAG
>NZ_JBFFMZ010000006.1:0-145600 GCF_041563495.1 Sulfurimonas sp. | reverse complement strand
CTGCTGCCATTGAAGCTGTTGCTAGTGCTAAAGTAGCGATTGAAGCGATTACGATTTTTTTCATTTTTTTTCCTTAGATTAATTTTCGAACCAATTATAGTGATTTGACTCTTAAATACATGTTAATGAATTATAGTGTATTATTTTATTAAAATAAAATGACATGGATGAGTAGATGAGATACATAAAAGACGATTTAAAAGACAAAACAATTTTAATCACTGGAGGAGCTGGTTTTATAGGTTCGAATTTAGCTTTTTACTTTCAAAATAACCATCCAGAAGCAAAAGTAGTAGTTTTAGATAGTTTTAGAAGCGGAGAGACATTTTCTAATGGAAACTTAAAAAGTTTTGGTCATTTTAAGAACCTTATAGGTTTTACAGGCGAAGTTATTAGCGGAGATATTAACGATAAAGAACTACTTCTTGATTTAGAGATAAACTACAAATTTGACTATATTTTTCATGAAGCCGCTATCTCTGATACTACCGCTTTAGAACAAGACTTAATGATCAAGACAAACGTCAATGCTTACAAGGACCTTCTTGAATTGGCGATAAGACATGACGCAAATATGATCTATGCATCTTCTGCGGCAACTTACGGAAATGCAGAATCTCCTCAGCGAGTAGGAAGAGAAGCTCCGCAGAATGTCTACGGTTTTTCAAAACTAAGTATGGACAATCTAAGCCGTCAATATATGAAAGAGTCTGATATATCTATAGTTGGACTCAGATATTTTAATGTTTACGGAAAAGGTGAATATTTTAAAAACACTACAGCATCTATGGTGTTGCAGTTTGGGCATCAGATATTAGCAGGTAAAAATCCTAGACTTTTTGAAGACAGCGATAAGATTCTTCGCGATTTTATATACATAGAGGACATAGTTCAAGCCAATATAAAAGCTATGAACCCAAAAGATAGCGGCATCTATAATGTCGGAACAGGTAAGGCAAGAAGCTTTCAGGATATTGTAGATATTTTACAGCGTGAACTTGGGACATCTTTGACTTGTGAATATATTCCAAATCCGTTTATAGGAAGTTATCAGTTCCATACTGAAGCAGATATTGCCACTACAAGAGAAGCTCTAGGGTATGAACCTAGATTTGAGATGGAAGACGGTATTAAATCATATGTAGACGAGATTAGAAGAATATATGAAGAAGAAGTAAAGTAATGAAAGTTCTTAAAAACTTTACCCCTAATATATTAGTTATCGGTGATCTTATGATTGACCATTATCTCTGGGGCAGCTGTAATAGAATCTCTCCTGAAGCGCCCGTTCAAGTCGTAGAAATAGCAAAAGAGACGACAGTCCTTGGCGGAGCCGGTAACGTTATAAACAATCTTAATGCTCTAGGGGCAAAAGTAAGTGTCAGCAGCGTTATAGGCGATGATGATAACGGCTTGGAACTAAGAAATATGTTAAAAGCTATAAATGTAGATGATTCAAATCTCATTGTTCAAAAAAGTAGAAAAACATCTAAAAAAAGCCGCATTATTGCAGTAAGTCAGCAGATACTCAGATATGATAAAGAGAGTAAAAACGAGATAGAAAATGAATCTGTGAAAAAAATATTAGACTCTATCTCGACAAACATATCTTCTTATGATGCTCTCATACTGTCTGATTATGGAAAGGGTATTTTGACTACAGAACTTTGTCAAGGTGTTATTTCTCTTGCGAAAAAACACGGAGTAAAAGTCTTAGTTGATCCAAAAGGGAATGATTTTTCAAAATATAAAGGAGCATATCTACTAACTCCAAATAAGAAAGAAGCAATATTAGCAACAAATATAGAAATTAAAGATGATGAATCTTTAAAAGAAGCTCTTCTTAAACTTAAAAATGAAGTTGATCTGGATATCTCTCTAATTACACTCTCTGAAGGCGGAATCGCTACTTATGAAACGCAAGTAAAAAGATTTCCTACGGTCGCCAAAGAAGTGTTTGATGTTACCGGAGCTGGTGATACGGTTATAGCTTCCATCGCTTTTGCACTTAGTGCAGGAAAGAGTATTGAAGAGACTGCGTCGTTTGCAAACTTGGCTGCCGGAGTCGTTGTAGGTAAGATAGGTTCTGCTACTGTAACTCTAGCCGAGATAGAGGAGTATGAAGCATCTCTACATAAAAGTACATCAGATGCCCATATCAAGAGCTTTGAAGATATAGAGCAGATTGTAAAACGCTGTAAGATAAGCGGCAAAAAGGTCGTGTTTACAAACGGCTGTTTTGATATTTTGCATGTCGGACATGTTAAATACCTTCAAGAAGCAAAAAGTTTTGGTGATGTCCTCATAGTAGGCTTGAACTCGGATGAGTCGGTATCAAGACTTAAAGGCCCGTCTCGTCCTGTAAATATCGCACAAGACAGGGCTTATATATTGGCTGCACTTGAAGCTGTTGATTATGTAGTTCCATTTGAAGAAGATACTCCTCATAATCTGATAAAAATGATAGAACCGGATACACTTGTAAAGGGCGGTGATTACAAAGGAAAAGCTGTTGTTGGAACTGAATTTGCTAGTGAGTTGAAACTTGTTGATTTTGTTAACGGCAAAAGTACAACAAAAACAATCCAGAAAATACAAGGAAAATAATGTTTAAAAAACTTGGACTGCTTGCAATATGTGCGGCATCTGCTTTTGCAATGCATAATGTAGAGCTTAATGTTAATGATAAGGATTTAGAGTTTGGTGCAAAAGTTGACATGGGTCAGTTTAATGAAAATGTTGAACCTGATACTGTATTTGTCGGTGCTAAAATACTTCATGGAAGTGTAGATAACAGTGATTTTACAAGCAGCAGTCAAATGCAGGATTATGTTGAAGCAAATTTTTTAATGCAAAGAAAAGTAGAAGCGACGGATCTTGTAATCGGATTGGGAGTTAAGTTAAATGCAACAAAAAATTTCACTAGTATACCTTTAGGAGCTGAATTAGGTTATAAATTTGCATTTAGTGATAAATTTCCACTATACCTAAGAGGAGCCTTATATTATGCACCTGAAGTTTTATCTATGCAAGATGCTAAGAGTTTTTTAGAGTATCGTGCTTCTCTTGATCTTGAAGTAATCAAAAACGCAAGTGTGACTCTGGGGTATAGATCTATAGATACTAACTATACGTCATCTACAGGCGGAGACAAAACTTATAACAAGTCGGCATATGTTGGAGTTAAATTCGCTTTTTGATTAATCAATAGCTCTTTTTTAGAGCTGTGATTTGTCTTTTCTTGCCGCTTTAAAGAAGAGTTTTTGAGTCGAGATATCTTTTGGTATTACAGACCCGTATAAAATATTTTGGCTTAATATCTTCGCGAGATATGGACCAAAAACAAATCCCCTTGAACCAAGAGCATTTATGGTATACATATTTGGATAATACTCGAGCATCTCTTGAGAAATCTTTGTACCGTTTTTTATAGATGGATGTTTTTTCAACGAACTTTCATAATCCACTATTTTGCCAATAACGGGAAAATAGCTTTTTATTGTGGCTCTTGCACCTTTGTATGTCTTTAGAACTTCCAGATTTTCTAAGTCTATTAATTCTTTAGCTTTATCTAAGAGCAAGTTAACCTGTTCCTTTTCATGGTCTACATAGAAGATGCATTTGTCACAAGTTGTTGTACACTCTAGCTGAGATGAATCATGTCTTTCATGAGTTGCTCCGATAGCTACGGTATCATCATGCTTATTCGTTGATATAGAGATAGATTTATGAATGTTAAATGGAACCTCTGTTGTTGTCTTAACATCAACTCTAAGTCCAAATATGGGAGATATTTCCATGTATGGGTGTTTAACTAAAGATTTGCTAACACCTTGAGCCAAAATGATGTTCTTCGCTCTTATATCTTCTACAAAATAAATACCGTCATTAAAAACTAATTTATCAACATTTTTTTTGTAAAAGTCGCATCCATGCACCATTTTATTACAAATACTAAGAGGCTCTATAACTGCTGCATTCTTATAAAAATAGCCGTCTATTTCTTTAAAGTTTTTTGATATATCTTTGAGTTTGTTGTAATCAAAATATTCATACTCAATATCATTGTTCTCTAACTTTTCTTTTGAGAAATTATCATATGGGACTCGTAGCACACCTTTTTTGTTGATAGAATCAGGGCTTAGTTTTTCATAAAAATCTATTGAGAAATTCAAGGCTTCATTTACAAAAGAGTTGTAACTGTTTTTTTTACCAGGAAGAGGAGAAAGAAATGCCCCGGCAGCTCCACTAGCACCTCCGGCAATTGCTTCTCTGTCAACGATAGCCACACTTTTGCCGCTTTTTTGTAAAAAATAAGCACTAGCGCATCCGGCTGAGCCTGCTCCAATGATTAAAAAATCGTAAACTTTAGAATCCAAGATCTTTTACTGCTTCTATGACTTCGTTAGCTGTAATGCTTTTCATACAGTTGTGATGACCAAGCGGACACTCTCTTTTCATACATGGAGAGCAATTCATCTCATGTCTGATGATAGTGCTTTTTTCGTTCATCCACTGAGAAGTCTCTTTGTATTTTGTCGGACCGAATATGGCGATTGTCGGTACTTGATATGCTGCGGCTACATGCATTGGTCCGCTGTCATTGGTAATAAATAGTGAACATCCTGCGATGTTTGCACAAAGTTCTTCTATGTTTGTTTTACCTGCTAAGTTTCGATAGTTCAGCACACTATAATCTTTTAAATTAGACTCTATTTCAGAAGCCATTTCAACTTCGTTAGGTCCACCAAAAATCATGATGTCAAATTTATTTGAAAACTCTTTTGCAACCTCGGCAAAGCGTTCAGGATACCAGCGTTTTGCACTTCCATAAGTAGCACCGGCGTTGATGGCAAGTGTCGGTCTGTCAAACTTCACTGGTTTTATATATAGTGCTAAATTTGGAATATTGCCATTCCAATGCTCTGCATCTGACATAGCTAATTGACAATATTGCTTTACCAGATGCTGTGAAGTTGAAATCTTTGGTGTGTGTGAGAGTAAAAACATGGAGTGCCAAGATTGTCTTGAGATGCACACTACCGTTTTTGTAAATCTTAAAAGGATTGAAGCGTGCAGTTGGTTTCTAAAGTTTACAGCCAGATTGAATCTACCAAGTTCTCGTGCGAGTTTATATGTTGCTAGAATTCTGTTTGGTGCTTTTTTTGTCTCATCAACAACTGCTCTCTCACAAAGAGGGTGATGTTTTAGTGCTTCGATGCTCACATAACTGCCGACAAACGTAAACTTTGCATCTTTGTAGTGAGATGCCAAAAGTTCAATAGCAGGAGTAGTCATAACAGCATCTCCGAGCCAGTTAGGTAGAATAATGAGTATCTTACGACTCGGCATTTAGTGCCTCCCTGCATTGAACTTTTAGAAGTGCTAACCAATGGCACTTTCCACTTTGAGTTCTTAACATTATTTAGTCCACCTATTTTTATCTAATAGTTGAGCCTCGGCAGTATCTACACTAAAGAGCAATTTTTTCATTTTCTTTACGTTGTCTTCGCTTCCTGATTTTTCCACAATATCTTTAAAATTGTATTTGATATAGCCGTTGTCTGCAATAAGACCTATAAGATTTCCTGCATACAAATAAACAAATCTTTCATTTACATCTTTGTCAAAGAGTGAACTGCCCATAGTGGTTATTTCAGCTTTCCATCCAAGCATGTCTACTATTGTAGGGAATATGTCATTATGTCCGCCGAGAGTTTTTATCTCTTTGGGTTTAAATATTTTTGGTGCGTAGATGATAAGAGGGATTCTAAAATGCTCAATCGAAGCAAGTGGTTTATCATCAGGACGATACTCTCGTGCAATAGGATTTAGTGCATTTCCGCTTCCGTGGTCTGATGTAAAGATAAAGATTGTTCTCTCAAACCAAGGCTCGTTCTTTACGCTCTCCATAAAACGGCGGATGGAATCATCTGAATATATATAGGCATTTAATGCACCGTTATAGTTTTTAAGGTCATGTGGATATCTCTCATACTTTTTACTTGGAAGATGATAATCAGAATGAGTGGAATCCGTAAAAGCAAATCCTAAGAACGGCTCTTTCATAGTGTTTAATTTTTTATGGTAAAAATCAAGCATATTAAAGTCATATGTTCCCGTTAACGGTTCTCTGCCTTCATCAATATTTTCTACATTCGGCATATCCTGCGCGCCATAATACTCATCAAAACCTGATAGAGCGCTAATTGCGTCTACTCTGTATGAACGGCGGTTGGCAGCCTGCATGGAGATAGTCGAGTAACCGTTTGCTTTAGCAACATTTCCCAGATAACTGAGATTGGATAGCTCCAACCCTTTACCTAAATATTGTGCACCGGCAGGAATAGTTACTCCCGTGAATATTGATGTTATTCCAAAGATGGAGCGGTATCCATTTGAGTAAAAGTTTGTAAATTTCAGCCCTTCGTTGCTAAGTTTTTTAAAATATGGTGTGACGTTTAACTCTTTGTAGTGGGTAAAGCCGTCAAGATGCTCGGCACCAAAAGATTCAAGCAGTACGATTACTACATTGTACTTTTCTTTGTCTTTTTTAGAGTATTGACGAAGAAGAGGGTACTCTTTATCTGTAAACGGAGCATTTGGAGTTGTTAATGCATCTTGGGTTGTCTGTAAAGCTTTATCTAAAGCAATGAGATTATGATTGGCTGTTTTTTTAGCAGTTCTATATATTGTAAAAAATCCATTTAATGCCAAGTTTCCGCTACTGACTTTATTTACCGCAAATGCGTCACTGCTTCCAAAACTTTTACCTGCAAAACTGTTTCTAATGCCGATAAAAAGAATTAAAATAGTGACAAATGTCAGAACTACCAATTTTTTCCCGGATATATAGTTATCCAAGTTTGATGAGAAGAGTTTATAAACAAGATATAAAAATAATATGCTTATCAGAATGGCACCAAGTGTATAAGAGAGCATCGAGCCAAATGCCATACCGAATATTATGTCCATATCGTCATTAAGGTTGAATATCTCATTTGAAATGTGTCTGTGAATATAATCATAGTAAAGTACGTCACTAAAAGAGAGTATAAAAATAATGTTTAAAACAACGGCCCAAAGTACGGCAACTTTAGCTCTTGTCTTTGGCTGTTTTATAAAAATAAGAGCTAAAACAAATAAAGAAGAGAAAGTGAAGATTGTTATCATATCCACACGGAAACCCATAAAAAGCGAGGCATAAAACTCTCTGCTTGAAAGGTTTGAAAAATCACCTATATAGAAGTTGTATAAAGTTATTCTTATAGCCATCATGGCAATAAAACTAAAAATTACGAGTGTTAATATTTGCGTGAACTGATTTTTATTCAAGAGATGGAATCCTCTTTAAATATCAGCTTATACAAGATATGTGTAGTAATCCAGACTATAAAAAACGATGTCATAACATCACTGAAAAAATGACCGCCTGCAGCCATTCTTGCCAAGCTGACCAACGTTCCGTAGATTAAAACAAGAGTTATAAATGTTTTTTGTCTCTTTCTAGCTAAAAGCGCAAAACCTAAAAGACTAAAGGCAGCGGCGGTGTGACCTGAAGAAAAAGAGTAACCACCTTGATTGCTGAGTATAAAAGCAGGGGTAAACTCTTTTTGTCCGCCAAAATCGATTGTTTGTGCAGGTCTTGCTCTTCCCCAATTTTCTTTTAGTGTGGTATTTACTATCAGTGCAGGAGCTATTGCAAGGACTAAAATGATATAAAGCAGTACTTTAGAATTTATTCCAAAAACATTTTTCTTTTTAATATGGTTATATATAAATATAGCAAAGCTTGCTAATGCGAAGAAAATGATTATAGGCTTTACAGAGTGGTACAGTATAGTTTCTATCCATGAGCCATTGAGAGGAAATGATCTTCCATCATAAAATATAGATGCAATTGATAGATCTATTTGTGGGATGAAGATAAAAATTAATGATGATATTAAAAAAAGCAACCAGAAATAGAGTTTTACATTTAAATGTTTTTTATTCATAATCGCAATTATACCGCGTCTTTTATGTATATATATAAAGGTGACGAACCAATGGATAAAATTTCATCTTCTATAAGTTTGCCATCCATCGAATATACTTCAAAAAAGTCATCATTCTTTATAGTGGTAGGTTTTAGTGTCCAGTGAATCTGCAAGAGTCTGTTGTTACGTAAAAATTGAAGAATATAATAACCTCTTTTGATATCGAGTCTTAAAAACTGGGCATTTTTTAGGTTTTTAATCATAAACTTATATGTATCGTAAGCCGAGCGTTTTCTTATTTTGTTTCTGTTGTCAATAAGTCCATAACCGGGAGCAATCAATTGATGCCAAGAGAGAGAGTCTACTTGTTGAGATGCAAGTGATAAGAGATAGTATCTAAGCATGAAATCTGCATATAGTTCTTCACTTACACATTCATGCTCACTTGTCGGTGCATATGGTGCTGTTTTTGTAATAGGCCAATTTGTCTCGGTTATATGTAACGAATGTTTAGTCTTTGGACTCATCCAAACCATAGTGCTTAACCAGGCTATTTTATCCAAGAGATTAAAACTCATCTGCATATTTTCCGGAGCACCGCGTCTGTCAACATAGAGTAGAGCGGCAATTCCGTCGTATTTGTATTTGAAAAAATTAAAAAGAGTATGAGCCGTAAAATGGTATTCAAAATCTATGACTCCGCTTCCTATGAGTTTAGCATCTGGAAACTCTGCTTCTTTTAAATCATAGGCAGTCTTGTAAAATCGGTTATATTCATCAACAGAAAAAAATCCCCATTTCGCTCTGTTAATAGTTGAACCGATTTCAAAAATATCAACATGATTATGTAAAGCTTCAAATATAGTTCTTAAATCCTTCTCAAAAAGGTTTAAGTCTTCTATATGTTCTCTATCTTGAAGAATCTTAAGTATGATTCTTCTCTCTTTGTTTTTTAATATAAAATCTTTTAACTCCTCAAGAGTGTTTAATTCCCAGAGTTTTAGACGGATTAAAATAGTGCTTACATCCAATTCTTCTAAAAGTTCCAGTGTCAGTTCAGGCTCTCTTTGGTAATCAACACCCATAGAAAAAAAATCATCGGTTTTAATCTCTTTTCTTTTTATAAATGGCATCGCAATAAGCGAAAGAGGAAGGATGATAATAGCAGTTACAACTGTTTTAAATAAAGATGAAAACTCACGTTGGCGCATCTGCTTTTTATATTGTTTGTCTTTTAACTGCGCAGGCTGATCGGAATAATTATCCCATGAAAATGGAGCTTTCAATCTTTTTTCATCCATTTTGAGTTTTTAAGTAGATATGCCTGTGCAGAGTCTATGCTTAGAAGCAGTTGTTTATTTTCATCAGAAATAGAACCTTTTTTACTGATAAGGTCTTTGAAGTTATAGTATATTGAACCGTCAGAATCACTAAGTCCTACAATACTTCCCATCTTAACAAATGCAAATCTATTTTTAACGCTTTTGTCAAAAAGAGAATTGCCTATAGTTGTAAAAGGATTTTTCCATCCTAGAATATCTATAATTGTAGGGATGATATCACTATGAGAAGATATAATATCTGATCTTTTAGGTTCTATTATTTTAGGAGCATATATGATTAAAGGTATATGAAATTCAGGTAGATAGGTATTTGCCGTATTTACATTTTTTTCATTACTGATTTTTGTTTGGTTGGCATGGTCAGCTGTAAAGATAAAAATTGTGTTATCAAACCAAGGCTCTTTTTTTGAGCGTTGCATAAACTCTTTTATCTGTACGTCTACGTAATTGAGTGTGTTAAGAAATCCATTTTCAGATTTTACATCGTGAGGATATTTTTCCCACTTTTTACCTGGAGAATAAAACGGAGAGTGTGTTGAAGCAGTAAAACAAAAACTTACAAATGGTTCCTTTATCGTCTTTAATTTTGATGACAAGAATCTTAAGCTGTTCCCATCCCAAGCACCATAGTTTGGTTGTCCTGTTTCATCTCCTGTTCGTTCAATATCTTCCGCTCCATAGTACTCTCTAAATCCGGCAAGTGCACTTAGCTTATCTACTCTAAATGAACCTCTATCTGAGCTCTGCATAGCTAGAGTGGAGTAACCGTTTTTATGTGCCATGTCACCTAGATAAGAAGGGCTATAAAGCTCCAGTCCTTCACCTAAGTTTTCAAAACCTACAGGTTGAGTAAGTCCGGTATATATTGTTGTGATTCCTTCTTGTGACCTCTGCCCATTCGCATAGAAGTTAGTAAAGAGTTGGCCTTCTTTTGCCAGTTTGTCTAGTGTAGGTGTCACTTTGAAGTTGTTGTGTGCAAGCTCGTCTAAATATCTTGCACTTAGACTCTCAATCATTATAATGACTACGTTATAACCTTTTTTAGTAGTGTTTCTGCTCTTTCTCATTAACGGAAAGCTACTATCTATAAATTCAAATTTTTCAGAATTCAAACTCTTTTTAACTCTTTGTATGGCTTCTTGCGGTTTTACTGCTGAGTGATCTGTACACTGTATAGTCCCACCACGGTAGTAGCAGAAAAAACCATTAAGTGCCAAGTTACCCGAAGATACTTTATTTACGGCAAAAGCATCTGAAGTACCAAATGATATACCGTCAAGTTTCCCGCGAATCCCGATAAAAGAAATGATTATAACAAGCAGCATATTCGCCCACTCTCTTTGTCTTATGTTTTTGTTTTGTATGTCAGTATTAAACACTCTATAGAAAAAATATACGATTAAAAAATAAAATAGAGTACCGAGTATGGTTTGTAGAAGATAAAAATCAACTACCATATCTACTAAAATCCCAACATCGTTTCCAATTAGACTAAGTTCATTATTCAGGTGCCTGTTAACAAATCCAAAATATAAGATATCACCGATATTAAAGAAGATAATACCGCCTAATATAGCTCCCCATAAAACTCCAAGGGAGCTTCTGTATTTTTTGTCGGTTGTAAATTTAAATGGTAAAAGCAGTATTAGCCATATGATAGAGGTAAATGTGAATATTAGTGCAATATCTACACGAATGCCCATAAAAAAAGACTTTATAGTTTCAACAAAAGTGAGATCACTGAAATACTCAAGATAAGAAATATAAAAGAAAAGTCTTATAATCGAAAAAAGTAAAATACTGAATATGACGGCTGAAATAACTTGAGTGTACCTGTTTTTAAATTGCAAAAATAATCCTATAAAAATAAGGCAAATTATATCCTTTTTAAGGTAAAATTCCTAAATTATTTTATTTAGGAATTGTTTAATGAAAATATCAGTTATCGGAACGGGTTATGTTGGTTTAGTAAGCGGAGTATGTTTTGCTCAGATGGGAAACAGTGTAACGTGTGTGGATATAGATGAGAAGAAAATACAAGATTTAAAGCAAGGTATTATCCCTATCTATGAACCCGGATTAGAAGATATGACGTTAGAAAACTATAAAAATAAAACACTTGATTTTACTACTGATTCTGATGCGGCAATTAAAAACTCAAATATCGCTTTTATAGCTGTCGGAACTCCGATGGGTGAAGACGGAAGCGCAGATTTAAAGTATGTTTTGGCTGTTGCAAAAACTATTGGTGAGTCTATGCAAGATTATATGGTAGTAGTGGATAAATCAACAGTTCCAGTTGGGACTGCCGATAAAGTAAAAGCAACAATTCAGGCTGAACTAGACCGTAGAGGCGTTGAAATAAAATTTGATGTCGTATCTAACCCTGAGTTTTTAAAAGAGGGTGCGGCTATCAAAGACTTTTTACATCCGGATCGTGTAGTAATAGGTGCAGAGAGCGAAAAAGCTATGACACTGATGAGAGAGTTGTATGCTCCATTTATGAAACATCATGATAGGTTTATTGGTATGGATATTAAAAGTGCCGAGATGACAAAGTATGCTGCAAATGCAATGCTTGCTACTAAAATATCTTTTATGAATGAGATGAGTCAGATTTGTGAGAGAGTTGGAGCAGATATCAATAAAGTTAGAAACGGCATCGGCAGTGACAGTCGTATAGGTTACAGCTTTATCTATCCGGGTTGCGGATATGGAGGAAGTTGTTTTCCAAAAGATGTTCAGGCATTGGCAAAAACAGCGAAAGACTTCGGATACAACCCTAGAATACTAGATGCTGTTGAAGCGGTTAATCTTGATCAAAAGTATGTAATGAGCAATAAAGTAATTGCTAGATTCGGTGAAAATTTAGATGGAAAAACTTTTGCTGTCTGGGGACTTAGTTTTAAACCTGAGACTGATGACATGAGAGAAGCAAGTTCTATAACAATCATAAACGAGCTGACTTCAAGAGGGGCAAATATTGTTGCTTACGACCCAAAAGCCAGACATGAAGCAGAGACTCACTACTTAAAAGGTAATGACAAAGTTTCTTATGCTGATAGTAAATATGAAGCACTTAAAAGTGCAGATGCTTTAGTTCTTGTAACAGAGTGGCAGGAATTTAGAAGTCCAGATTTTGAAGAGATGAAAAAACTGCTTAAAAATGCAATCTTTTTTGACGGCAGAAATCAATTCAACAAAGAAAAAATGAATGAGTACGGTTTTGAATATTTCCAGATAGGTGTGAACTAAGAGTTGAATATTCTTGTATGTCGCACGGATAAGCTTGGTGATTTTATAACGGCACTACCGACGATGTATGTGCTAAAACATCATAACCCTGGTAATAGGATCATTGCCTGTGTTGCACCGCTTAACAAAACTCTGGCTGAGTCTTGTGATTTTATTGATGAAGTTATAGTTGACGGTGGACAAGGCATCTGGAATTTTGCATCGGAGCTTCGCGCTTTAAAGATTGACGCCTCAATAACTCTTTTTTCAAACACCCGTATAGCCTTTGCTCAGTTTTTAGCCCAAATACCAAAACGAATAGCGCCTGCAACAAAGATAGCACAGATCTTTTACACAAATAGAGTCAAACAAAGACGCAGCGAAGTCAAGATGGCTGAGTTTGAATACAACTTACAACTTACGAAAACACTCTTTCCTACAATAGATTTAAAATATAGACATACTCTTTTAGAATTTACAGATGCTAAAAAGATATATGAAATTTTTTGCATAAACAATGATATAGAAAAAGAGATTATTGCTTTTCATGTAGGCTTTGGCGGTTCATCAGATGCTAATTGGAACCTTGATGAATATGAAGAGCTTATACATGCTGTTTTAATACAAAACAAATACCAAGTCGTACTGACATTCGGTCCCGATGAAAAAGAGCTTTATGAAGAGATGCAAACCAGATTTATGGCTTATAATGTAGTCCTTTATTTTTCGCAGGAGAGCATAACATATTTTGCAAAACTAATAAGTAATTTTAAACTTTTCGTGAGTACTTCAACGGGGACATATCATCTGGCATCTTTAGTCGGAACACCAACTATGACATTCTTTGCAGATACATTGTTCGCAAGTTCGAAGAGGTGGAAAAGTGTTGGAGATGAAAAAAAGCAACAGCATTTTATGATTCCGCTTGAACAAAAAGAAAGAAGTAAAATGTTTATGGACGTAAAAAAACAGCTAGAAAACAGTTAAGTTATTTGCCCTTTAATTTTCTCTTAAAAAGAACCTTATCTTTTAGTTTTTTATCATGCATTATAATTTCTGAAATTGCTTTATTTTCATCGAGATTGGCCAGCTTAGAGTAAGTTTTTGCAATAGTAGTCAAATCTTCTTCGTTCAACCATAGTTTATTGAAGTTCTCTAACCCTTCATATCCTGTAATAGAGCGAAATTTCATACGGTTTATATCAACTAGAGAAAATATATACTTATCAGCTTCTTTTTTAATAAGTATATTTCCACCGGAATAATCTACATGCCAGACACCCTTTGTGTGGATGTCATAAGAAAACTCTGCAAAGTTCTGTAAAACTTTTTCTTTATATTCTGGTTGGTCATCTCTTATATGAGCAATAGTAAAATCATATTTGAACTCTTTAGATATGAAAAAACTTTCTTTTAAAAGTCCCATTCTGAAAAACTCAATATATCCTATTGCCTCGGGTGTACTTACATTTAGCTCATGAAGTTTTGTGGCATTGTGAAAAGCTTTATATGCTTTTGACTTTCTAAGGTAGGCATAAACAAACTGGTTTAGTAGGTTTGGAACTCTAAAGGCTTTAACAACTGTTTGGATGTTTTCTATCTCTATTACTTTTAGTTCATTTCTTGCCAGATGAATAGTTTTTGAGTTTTGTGAAAATATTGATTTTATATCCAGAAGTATATTTTTGAACTTTTTAAATTCTTTGTTGTATTCGAGTTTGTAGGACATGAGTTTTTAGCTACTTTGTGGTAAAATTAAATAAAAAATATTGAGAATATATGCAAAAAAATATTACAGCAACAATTATAACATTAAATGAGAAAAAACACATCCGTGAAGTAATTTTAAATGTTCAAAAAATTTGTAATGAAGTAATAGTTGTTGATTCTTTTAGTAGTGATGAGACTTGTGAGACAGCGAGAGAACTAGGTGCTAAGGTAATAGGACAAAAATATTTGGGTGACGGTGGTCAAAAAGCTTTTTGTGAGCAGTTCGCAACAAATGAGTGGATATTGAGTATAGATGCCGATGAGAGACTTGAAGAGGAAGCCATAGAGTTTCTAAGGGATTTAGATTATGAAAACGGAGATGCGGATGCATACTCTTTTCGTCGTAAAAGTTTTATAGGAAAAAAATTCATAAAGCAATGGTACCCAGACCGTGTTGTCAGACTTTATAATAAATCCAAGTGTGGTTATAACACTATTGGTGAGCATGGAAAAGTTGAGACTGATAACTATGTGGATTTAGATATAGATATGCTTCATTACTCTTTTGAAGATTTTGGAGTATTGGTAAGTAAGGCTGACCGATTTGCAGTCAATTTGGCAAAGGTTAGATATGCGGAGGGTAAAAGAGCTTCATGGTATGATCCATTTATCCATGGACTTGGCGCTATGTTTAAAGGTCTTATATCAAAAGGTGGAATCTTTGGCGGCGTCCATGAGTGGCATGTTGCTTTTGCATCTGCGTATAACAGTTATATGAAGTATGTGATTATGTTAGAGATGCAAGAAAATGAAAAATATTAATATTTTAGAGCTTTGCTTATCTCCTGATTTGGGTGGGTTAGAACTTTATATGGTTAGAGCTTCACATTTTTTACACGGTAAAACAAATACGATTAGCGTAATAAATGAATTCGGGAAGTTAGACCAGTACTATAAAGATACAGAATATCAATATGAAAAAATAAAAAGAAGTTCAACACTGCTTTCATTTTTAACTGCAAGAAAACTGGCAAAAATTATAGATGACAACAGCATTGATGTAGTGCATCTTCATTGGACTAAAGATATTCCAGTAGCTGTTTTAGCAAAATTCCTTTCAAAGCAAAAACCAAAATTAGTTCAAACTAGAAATATGACCATGACAAGATTTAAAGATGATTTTTATCATAGGTTTTTATATAAAAACATGGATTTAATGCTTCCCGTTACCTACCAAGTGAAAGAGCAGATAGAGAAGTTTATACCTAGTGATATAAGACCTAAGATAGAAGTCTTATATATGGGAGCAGAGAGTCCAAAAATTATTAGTTATGAAGAGAAAGAGACTCTTCGCAGTAAATATAATTTAGGCAAATCATTTACGGTTGGAATAGTTGGTAGAATAGAAGAGGGTAAAGGTCAGTATTTAGTTATAGAAGCTATTAAAGAGCTTGCTAGTAAAGGTATGGACGCTAAGGCACTTATTGTTGGACATGCAATGAATGATACTTACTTAGAGCAGTTAAAAGACAATATAGAAAAAGACGGTATAAAAGATAGAGTCGTATTTACAGGTTTTATGACAGAAGTTCAAAAACTTATGCAGGTATGCGATGTGATTGTTCTTGCAACTGACAGAGAGACTTTTGGACTTGTTCTTATAGAAGCTATGCAGTGTAATATAGCCGTAGTTGGAAGTGATAGCGGAGGACCTTTAGAAATTATTGATGATAATGAAAGTGGTTTACTATTTAAAACTAAAGACTCAAATGATTTGGCTAAAAAGGTTGAGAAGCTCTTTAATGACAAATCTTTAAGAAAAAGTCTTGCCGGTACAGGTAAACTTAAAGCCGATGAGAAGTTTGACAGTGAAACACAGTTTGAGAAATTAAAAATTATTTTGGAGAGTTTATGAAAATCTTGTACATAAATACACCTACGGCAGATTATGTACAAGATTTAACATATACTGGACTTGTAAAAAAGTTTGGTTTAAATAATGTTATAGATTACAGATGGAACAAAAAATATCATGTTCCATACAAAAAATATCCAAAAGATATAGGTTATGTTGAAGGTTCGTTATTTAGTTCAATATTTAGAAGTTTTAACTTAAGTGAGATAGATTATGTGTTTGTAGGAGCATGTAAAGTCGAAGCATTTGAGACGTATATAGAAATAGCAGATAAGATACCTAAAAATGTTCCAGTTATTTTTATAGATGGTGGTGATGGAAATAAAGTTGGAATAGATTTGGTTGAATATAAAAGACCAGAGTTGTATGAGCAAGCAGTGTCTATTCGTCCTTTTGATTTTATATTTAAAAGAGAGTATTTGATTGATGGAATTTATGAGTCAAATGTAGCACCTCTTCCAATGTCCTTTAACTTTGATAGATTACCGTCTCTTCCGACGGACTATAAATATGACGTCTCGTTCTGGGCTGTTGAGTCATATCCGTTAAGAACTCAAGCATTAGATATGTTGGAAAATATGTATGATTGTAAAGAAAACGGAACTACAAGAAATCAGAAATTTAGTAAGTATAAAAGAAAAGGCTCTTTTTATCTTCAAGAACTTTTTAATTGTAAAATTATAATCAATATCAGAGGTGGTGGCTGGGATACTATGCGTTATTGGGAAACACCGGCAGTTGGGGCATTTATGCTTAGTCAAAAACCTCAAATAGTTATACCTGATAATTTTGAGCACGAAAAAGATGTGGTTTTTTTTAAAGATGATTTGTCTGATTTGAAAGAGCTATGTGATTATTACTTGAAAAATGATGTTAAACGAAAAGAGATAGCAAAATCAGGGTTACAAAAAATGAAAAATTTTCATACAGATGAGAAGAGAATAGAGTATATTTTTAAAACTATAAATAAAGAAATAAGATGAAAGTAAGTTTAATAGTTGCTGTTTATAAAGATATTGAAGCTCTTGACTTAATTGTTCAGGCTTTAAAGACTCAAACATATAAAAACTTTGAGTTTATAATTGCTGAAGATAATAATTCTCAAGAGATGAAAGATTATGTTAGTTCAATTGAAGGTATAGAAGTAAAGCATACATTCCAAGAAGATAGCGGTATTAGAAAGATGAGGTCACTCAATAATGCTATTATCGCCAGTGAAGGTGATTACCTAGTATTTATAGACGGTGACTGCATCCCTTATTCAACTTTTATTGAGTCACATATTAAACTTGCTGAAGATGGATATATTGTTAGTGGCAGAAGATGTAATCTAGGTCCAAGGTATGCACAAAAGCTAAGGTCAAAAGAGATGACTCCATTTGAATTGGAAAAGTCATTTGTGTGGAGGTTTCCATTTATTGCGAAGGATGCTATAGAAAGACATTCAGAAGCTGGTTTTTACTTCTCTCCAGATGGATTTATATATAATAATTTTTTAAAAAACAGCAATAGAAGTACAAATATGCTTGGGTGTAATTATTCATGCTTTAAAAAAGATATGCTGGCAATTAACGGATATGATGAAGGGTATGGACAATCCGCAGTAGGTGATGATACTGATTTACAATGGCGTTTTAAAGGTCTAGGTTTGAAAGTAAAGTCGGCTAAAAATGTAGCGAATATTTTTCATCTTTATCATGAGAGAGGATTTAGAAAAGATATACCATGGGAAATAGAACTTGAGAAAATGAAAAAAAACAGATTAGACAATGTCTTTGTATGTAAACAAGGACTGGATACTCACGGTAACTTCGTTAAATAAAGTATATAAATTAAACGTTCATATACTTTTGTAGATACCACTCAATTGTCTTAACAATACCGCTATCAAAATTTTCATCAGCTCTCCAGCCAAGTTCATTTTCAACTTTTGTCGCGTCTATAGCATATCTTCTGTCATGTCCGGCTCTGTCTTGTACAAATGTTATAAGTTCTTTGTAGCTTTTTTGAGATGGGACTTTTTTATCTAATATTGAGCATATAGCATCTACTATTTGAAGGTTTGTTCTTTCATTTTTTCCACCTATGTTATATACATTCGCCTTTTTTCCTGTATGATAAACAAGGTCTATTCCTTTGCAGTGGTCAAGTACATACAACCAGTCACGTATGTTTTTACCGTCTCCGTAGATTGGTATGTTCTCACTTGCCAAAGCTTTTCGTATGATTGTCGGTATTAGCTTTTCATCATGCTGTTTTGGTCCATAGTTATTTGAGCAATTTGTAATAACCGTATTAAGACCGAAAGTTTCTTGATAGCTTCTTACTATCATATCTGAACTTGCTTTAGAAGCTGAATAGGGAGAGTTTGGAGCATAAGGAGTTTCTTCTGTAAAAAGATCAGTTTCATTTAATGTTCCATATACTTCATCCGTGCTTATATGATGAAATCTGCAATTTTTATATTTTTCTTTATAGTTAAAAGGAGAATCCATCCAGTAGTTTTTGGCTACATCTACCAAAGTGTAAGTTCCATTCACATTAGTCTCAATAAATATACCTGGATTTTTAATAGAATTATCAACATGTGATTCTGCTGCAAAGTGAATTACACCGCCTATATCGTACTCTTTGAAAATAAATTCTACTAACTCACGGTTACATATATCACCTTTTATAAATTTATATTTAGGATTGTTTTCACACTCTTTTAGATTTTCTAAGTCGCCGGCATAAGTGAGTAAATCTAGATTTATAATATTGTAATCTGGATATTTTTCTAAAAAGTATGGAACAAAATTGCTTCCTATAAAACCTGCACAGCCTGTAACTAATATATTATGCTTCATCTTCTTTCTCCTAAAACTTTTAGACATGCATCCAGGCTGTCTTTCCAAAATGGGATTTCTATATTGAACTTTTGTTTTATTTTTGATTTATTAAGCAGAGAGTAGTGAGGTCTTTTTACCGGTGTTGGATAATCTTTACTCTCTATAGGATTTATCTTACAATCCAGTTTTGTCATTTTCATAATCTCTTTTGCAAAGTCATACCAAGAGAGCACGCCTTCATTTGAGTAGTTGTAAATCTCTACCTCAGAAGTTTCTATTTTTGGAAGTATCTCTAAAATAGTTTTAGCCAAATCTCTTGCATAAGTCGGTGTACCCACTTGGTCAAAGATAACTCCCAGTTCATCTTTTTCTCTACCAAGTTTAAGCATACTCTTTACAAAATTATTTCCAAAATAAGAATAAACCCATGAAGTTCTGATAATGATAGAATTCTTAGGATTTATCTCTTTCATAATAATTTCGCCGTTTAGTTTGCTTTCTCCATATATGCTCGAGGGAGAGGTAATGTCGTTTTCAGTATAAGGCTTGTAGTTTTTACCGTCAAATACATAGTCAGTTGATATGTGAATCAACTTTATATTTTTGTCTTTTGAAGTTTGTGCCAGAAAGCCGACTGCTTTGTTATTAACTGCATCTGCTGATTCTTGTTGCGATTCTGCTTTGTCAACTGCTGTATATGCTGCACAATTTATAATAACATCTATGTTGTGTATGTCTATAAAGTCTCTAATGCTCTGTTCATTAGTTATATCGAGAGAGTCTCTATCTGTAAAGAAAAAATCATATGGGTACGCAGATGCCAGCTCTCTAAGTTCACTGCCTACTTGTCCATTTGAACCTGTAACTAAAATTTTATTCATAATAATTTACTCCATACTCAAATAAATCATTTGTTTCTTTTAGTTTTGGTTGTTTAGTGTCTTTTTGAGACAGGTTAAGTTCTGTATGCGGTATTTGCCAGTCAATACTTAAATTCGGATCGTCAAAAGCAATTCCTCTGTCATTCTCAGGTGAATAATAGTTATCTACTTTATATGCAAAAATAGTGTTATCTTCTAAGACTACAAAGCCATGAGCAAACCCGCGTGGCACAAGAAGCTGTTTCTTGTTCTCAGCGGTCAGCTCAACCGAAACATGTTTACCAAACGTAGGAGAACCTTTTCTAATATCTACGGCCACATCCAAAACTTTTCCTTGAATTACACGTACAAGTTTACTCTGGGCTGATGGCGCTAGTTGATAGTGAAGACCACGAAGAACCCCACGAGAGCTTTTAGACTCATTATCCTGGCAAAAAATCAAATTGAATCCTAGAAAATCTTCGAGTTTATCTTGACGAAATGTTTCTACAAAGTAACCTCTGTTATCTCCATGAACCAAAGGCTCACAAATGATCACATCCGGTATTTCAGTTCTAATGAACTTCATCTAATAACAGCCTCTTCGTTAGCTCTTCTAATCAGGTATTGTCCATATTGATTTTTTTTCAATGGTTCTGCAAGTTCAAGCAATTTTTCTTTTGAGATATATCCCATCTCATAAGCTATTTCTTCTATACAGGCAATTTTTAAAGATTGACGGTTTTCAATTGTCTGAATAAACGAAGAAGCTTCTAGTAAGCTTTCATGGGTGCCTGTGTCCAGCCAAGCATAACCTCTGCCCATAAGTTCAACTTTTAATCTATCTTCTTTTAGATAATCTTGATTTAGAGTTGTAATTTCTAATTCACCTCTGTCGCTTGGCTTTACAAGCTTTGCTTTTTTTACAACATCGTTTGGATAAAAGTACAGACCAATAACTGCATAATTTGATTTCGGTTTTTGTGGTTTTTCCTCTATGCTTGTTACGTCACCGTTTTTGTTGAACTCTGCAACACCGTATCTCTCCGGATCTTTCACATAGTAACCAAAAACAGTTGCTTTATCGTCTTGTTTGGCATTTTTTACACTTTGAGCGAGTAGATCAGTTAATCCATGACCATAAAATATATTATCGCCAAGAACTAAACATACATCATTATTTCCAATAAACTCTTCACCTAAAAGAAAAGCTTGTGCTAGTCCATCAGGAGAAGGCTGCTCTTTGTAGCTAAACTGCATACCAATGTCGCAACCGTCACCGAGCAGCTCTTCAAATCTTGGCAGATCATGGGGAGTGGAAATGACCAATACTTCTGTGACCCCCGCTAACATTAGAACTGAAAGTGGATAATAAATCATAGGTTTATCATAGATAGGAACTAGTTGTTTGCTCACACCTTTTGTTATTGGATAAAGTCTTGTTCCGCTCCCACCCGCTAATATGATGCCTTTCATTCTTTACTCCAATTAATTCGTTGCTTTTGTATTTCTGCTCTTATATACAATTATTGATAATAGTAAAAATATTAACATAAAAACATTGTTATATGGTTTCATTAATAAAAGTATGTCAGCAAGACTAGAAAAAAATGTTGTTGAAAAAAAAACAATTCCTAACCCAAAAAATAGTTTTAAATTCTTTAGATAGTATAAAAGAAGTAATATACTACTCAAAAATAGAAGATAGCCTACAATTCCATATCTGGTTAAGGTATCAAGGTGTTGGTTATGAAAAGATCTTAGCCAAGTTGCTTCACTTGGATGAGTCTTTGTATAATCTATAAACTCATCAATATTGTCTCCGACTCCAGTACCAAGTATAGGGTTTTCTTTGATAATATATGCTCCGGCATGCCACATATAAGCTCTTTCCCCCCAACTTCCATTAAAATTGTTTTTTTCTAGATTTTGAAGTTCATAAAGTCCATTCTTAAATCTATCAATCTTATTAAAATAATTTAGTAGATAAAAACTGGCTGTAAAAACCAAAATTATGCTTATCAAGATATTTGGTTTAAAGGAATATTTTCTATAAACAATAAATAAAATACCAAGTGTTATAAAAAAAGACAATTGTCCTGCTCTACCGTTGTTTATGAAGATACCCACAAAACACAAAAAAGCTGTAGTTGAAAAAACGATTTTGATTACTGTAGATTTATTATAATAAGATATAAATAATGATGATATAAAACCTATAGCCATATAAGATGTAACAATTGAATAAGATAGTATTCCTCTTGGGTTAGCTGTAGCATTTTGATTAATATGCCAAATATTTAAATAGATTAAAATAGAAAATAGAGAATATCCTCCTATGCTAAGAATAAATATATATAATCCAATTATTGCTTCTTTTTTTGTAAGAGAGGTGAATAAAACAGGTACCATAATCCAATAGTATTTATAGTAGTTAAGAGCTATTTTTGCGTTTTCAAAATTTTCAGTCCAAAATAGAGAAAGATATGAAAAAGCAAAAAAGAAGATCATTAATAGCAAGGGTTTGAAGTCAAAAATAGTTTTTAGTTTTGAAAAATAACCTCTTTCTTTGCCAATAGTTAACCACCATAGTAATAAAATAATACTCAATATACCCATCTGTCCATTTGTAAAGTTCCATGGCATTACAAATATGTATAGGAATATATAACTAATAAAGTAATCTTCTTTTATTTTGTTGAATATTTGGTTTAGCATATTTTTTCTATGTTGTTGTTTTTAATTTTTTCTAAAATATATTCTTCTACTTTTTTAAAAGAATAATTTCCAATAATATCTAAAAGTATTTTATTTTTAGATATGGAAATCATTAATTCATCTTTCATGATTTCATTTGTTTGGAGTTCTATAACATTTTTTCGTAAAAAATTTAAAATGTACAGAATTGATTTTCCTTCTGCTGTTCCTATATTTACAATAGGTATGTTTTTCGTTTGCAATATTTTTATATAGCTATACACTACATCATCTATATGTATAAAATCCCGTATCGCTTCACCACTGTTTACAAGAGTTAAAGTGCCATTTTTTTTGTAGATGTTTATAATTTTAGAAATTACAGAAAAATTGTCATCTCCTCCATACATATTAAAAACCCTAGTAATTGTGTAGTCAATATGGTTGTCCATACAAAATTTTTCGATTAGTCTTTCGTTAGCAACTTTTAATGAAGAATGCAGACTTAATGGATGTGTCTCATCATTTTCTGAACACGATGTGTTGTTTCCGTAAACAGAACTGCTACTAGTGTATATAATTTTATTGATATTAACTTTGTTGGATTTCAAATATTCCAACACTTTAGCTGTAGTTGATATGCTTCTATTTACATAGTCTATAGGACTATCAAGCTCATATAGTTTTGTAGAGATTTGAAATTGATTAAATATAATATTAGTTTTTTCAAAGTTACTGAAGTTAATAGCATTTAAAGCCTCTATATTTGATGATGAAATCAAAGCGACATTTTCAATAGCTTTATGTAAGTGTTTTGATAGGTTGCTATTTTTACCAATGATTATATTTAATGTCATTCTTATTTACTTTAAAATTTCTAAATACTGTTTAATCTCTTTTTGCTCAGAGAAAATTGTTTGTATTATATTGTTGTTATTGATTGTAATTTTCTTTTCTTCATCTATATTTTGACAAACAGATAATAATTTTGCACTTAAATTTTCAATATCTCTATTTTTACACAAGTGAAACTTTAAGCCCAATTCTTTAAGTTCCGGGAATGAAGTATTATCATAGGTTATACATATAAGATTATTTGCTAAAGCTTCTCTAAAAGAGAGACTGAGCCCTTCACCGTAACTTGGGAAGATAAAGATGTCGGCTTTTTGAAGATACTCTGAAACTTTATCTGTAAAACCGGTAAATTCTATTTTATCTTTATATTCAATATCTTTATAAAAGTCTAAAAATGACTTTTTATATTCATCGTCATATCCACCAACAATAAATAGTTTGAAATCAATTTTGTTTTCAACTAGTATCTTGCAAGCTAAAATAGCGTCAGTTTGACCTTTTGCATCTGCAATTCTACCTGTGTGAACGATATTTATACCTTCGTGAGCTGTATGTTTTGGTTCATTAAATGTGAATGAGGAATATATCATTTTAGACTTAGAGTTTTTCCCAAATGGAATAATCAGTTTTACATTTTTTTCTAAATGTTTTGACGTAGCAATGTGGTAGTTTACATCACTGTAAATTAATCTGTGAAACCAATCTTTTTTTGACGATGATTTTGTAGTGCTATGTCTGATTATAAGATTTATGTTTAAACCTAAAAAAGCAAAGTAAAGAGACTTAAGCTCACTGGCTCCAAAAAATACTACATTTTCAATGCCGTATTTTTTAACAATCATTCTTGTCTTAGTTATAATAGACAAACTAAATGATTTATAGAAGTCTATTGTTTCAAAAGTAATATTATCATCAGTAAGTTTATTGTGCATAAAACTATTTTCTTTTACTATTAAAATAGTTTTCGCATATGGAGACAGTTTTTTTGAAAAAGAGATAGCATCTAGCTCCATACCGCCACGATAAGGTGATAAACAAATAACCGCAGTTGGTTTTTTACTTATTTCCAATTATTAGCTCTCAATTCTTCAATATATTCTTTAATTGTTCTAGTTGGTTTCCAACCTAATGCCTCAGTTTTAGATGATATTACATCGGCTGTCATTCTGTTGCCTTTTCTCTCAGGTAACATTTGAATCTCACCCTTATACATCTCAGCGATTTCTTTGATACTGTATGCTTCAGGACTTCCTATACCAAATTCGTCTCCATAACCATTTTCGCCAACTAAGACTAATCCATCGATGATATCATCAATATGAGTAAAATTTCTTTTTTGACTACCTGGACTGACTATTGTAAGTGGCTCACCGTTTTTCATTTTCTCTTTAAACAGTGCTATAAGAGTCGCATATTTTCCTGTTTGGATCTCTCTTGGTCCATATACATTGTAAAAATATGTAATTGCATATGGAACATTAAACCAAGCTCCATAGTTTTGTACAAGTTCAGTATTGGTAGCTTTTGTCCAGGCATATGGGCTGGCACTTCTACCCAAGCCGCCGTCACCAAACTTTGTGCTGCTTCCGGCATAGAGTATTTTACATCCGTGCTTTCTCACAAATTCTAAAACTGCAAAAATACCATCTTTATTGAATTTCCAAACTTTTTCAATATCGTCAAAGCTCTGCTCGACTCTTGAATATTCACCTAGATGATAGACCATGTCCGGTGCAAAATCGATTAGTTTGTCAATATCTGCTGTTAAGCCTTCTATGTAAGTTACATTTGCAACATGATTGTCTTTAGAACCAGTAAAATAGTTGTCTAGTGAATATACGTCGTTATTTTCATTACTTGCCAGTCTTTCACATAAGTGACTTCCAACAAATCCCGCACCACCAGTTACTAATATCTTTTTTCTCATATTGCTTTATTACCTATAGATTGATTTAAGAAAAGATTTTACAATATGCTTGCTGATTTTATGCTGTTGTAGACTTGCTCCGTAGTTATATTCTTCATGCAAATATTATCTTTACAATTTTTCATAATATTTGTTTTGTAACAAGGAGAACACGGTAAATTAGCGTTTATAATATGAATTTTATTTGTTGGACTTTGATAAGGACCAGTTTCATGTGCTGGAGTAGGTCCTATTAAAGCAAAAACTTCAGTATCTACAGCTGATGCTATATGCGCTGTTCCTGTGTCGGTTGCAATAAGTCCAACTGCATTATTTATAATGCTAATTAAATCCGGTAGAGAAGTTTTTCCGACTAAGTCAATGACATTGTGTGGATAAGGCTTTAAAATATTAAAAAACTCATCTTCACCTTTATTCCCGATAATGACAACCTTTATTTCTTTGCTGAGTTTACTTATTAGTTCTTTCCAATTGCTGTTCTCCCAAGCACGATAATTTAAAATATTTCTTTTTTGATGAGAGTTACTAGGACTTATTATAATGTATTTTTCATTAAGATTTATATTCTGTCTTAGTTCGTCTTTTGAAGTTCCCATAAGTTTTGGAAAGCTTTGGTTATAGATATCTTCGCTAACAATATTTTTAAATGCCAACTTTGTAATATCTACCATATGTATTACATTTTTTGGAATTGACATATCATTGAAGAAGTAGCCTGTTTTTTTAATGGACTTAATAGCATAAACTAAGCTTTTGAACTGTTGTCCGCTCTCAAAGTTTATTAATAAATCATAAGCTTTTTTTTGAGAGTTGTTGATAATTTTTCTTTTTTGAGAGCTTAAAAATATAGGTATTTTTTTATGTTTTAAAGGAAAAACTTGATTCACTCTTGAATCTTTGTTAAAAAGTGTACCTGTTCCTGGAGTACATACAAAATCAATTATAGTATCATTGCCAAATTGAAGCCTCAGTGCATCTATAACACTAGTGGCATAGACTAAATCTCCTAATGCCCCACAGCGAATAATTAAAACAGATTTTGCTGACATATTAGGGAATACCTTGAGTTGATTTTTGTAATTATATCAAGTTTAATTTCTAATGAGTATAGTTAGTGTAAAATACCGTTACTAGTTTATGGAGATATATTTGCAAAAAGTTTTAAAAAGATTTTCCCCCTATATAAAAGAATACAAATTACAATATTTTTTAGTCCTTATAGGAATTATATTAACAGTTAGTGCAACCGCTGCTACTGCTCATATAATGAAACCATTAATGGATGATATGTTTATAGATAAAAAAGAAGAGATGCTTTATATTATTCCAGTTGGACTTATGGGCATATATTTTTTAAAAGCAATTGGGCGTTATATTCAATCTGTATATATGAACTTTATTGGTCTTCATATGGTAACCCGTTTTAGAGAGTTGCTTCTTAAAAAGATGATTAGTCTAGATATGGGATTTTTATATATGAACAGAAGTGGAGAACTTATTTCTCGTGTTACAAATGATATAAACAGAATTCAATATTTTGTATCAAACATGCTTCCCGAGCTTTTTCGTGAAACACTTACGGTTGTTGCTCTTATCATATACATAATATATCTCAACCCTATTCTTGCTTTGTATTCTTTAGTTGTAGTTCCGTTAGTTATTTATCCACTTATTTTAATTGCTAAGAAGTTAAAAAAATATTCTCATCGTTCACAGGCAAAAAATGCAGATGTTGTGACAAGACTTACTGAAGTTTTTAATAACAGTGAGATTATCAAAGCAAATGCAACAGAAAAGTTTGAAATTGATCGTTTTAGTGTACAAAACTGGCAGTTTTTTAAAATAAATATGAAGTCAGTTTATGTTGGTGAGATAGTTTCTCCAATGATGGAAATTATAGGTGCTGCTGGACTTGCTGCTGTTATTTTTGTAGGTGGAAGAGAAGTGTATAATAACAATATGACGGTTGGTGAGTTTACGGCATTCTTAACTGCTGTAGGACTAGTATTTCAGCCAATACGCCGTATAGGATCAATTTATTCAAAAATTCAAGATGCGATTGCTGCAAGTGAGAGAGTCTTTGAAATCTTAGATACTAAAAACAAAATTATTGACGGGCAAGAAGTTTTAGAAGATGATATAAGAGAGATAGAATTTAAAAATGTAGTTCTCAAATATGAAGATTCTTTTGCACTTAATGATGTAAGTATAAAAATCAAGCAGGGTCAGAACATCGCACTTGTCGGTGATAGCGGCGGCGGGAAAAGTACATTTATAAATATGCTGCTTCGTTTTTATGACCCGGATTCAGGTGAAATCTTAATAAATAAAAAAGATATAAAAGATTATACGCAGGACTCTTTAAAGCATCATGTTTCATTAGTAACTCAACGTATTTACATTTTCCAAGACTCACTTGCAGCAAATGTTGCATATGGACAGGAGATAGATGTCAAAAGAGTTGAAGAAGCTTTAAGATTAGCAGACGCCTCTTCTTTTGCAAACTCATTGGAAAATGGCATAGATACTATGATGGAAGAGTTCGGAGCAAACCTTTCAGGAGGTCAGCGTCAACGCGTGGCAATTGCAAGAGCTATTTATAAACACTCTTCATTACTGCTTTTTGATGAAGCAACATCGGCACTTGATAATGAGAGTGAAAAAAGAATTCAGGCAGCACTTGATGAGTATACAAAAGATAAGATAACCATAACAATTGCGCACAGACTGAGTACTATTGAACATGCTGACAAAATCTTGGTTATACAAAAAGGTAAGATTGTAGCATCAGGAAATCATAGTGAACTTTTAGAGAATTCAGACGTTTACCAAAAATTATCTGGAGAGTTTGATAAATAAATTAATAGGTTTATTAGTATTTTTTAGAGATAATCGCGGTAATTAAACAATAAATGGATTTTTTATGCTGGATTTCTCAAAATTTTTAAAGTACTCAAAACCAGGTCCGAGATATACAAGTTACCCGACAGCACTTGAATTTAGTGATGCTTACGGATATGATGAATATATACAAAAGTTAGAATCACAAGACCCTTCTCGTCCTCTTAGTCTCTACTTTCATCTGCCCTTTTGCAGAAATGCTTGTTACTTCTGCGGTTGTAATGTTGTTTTTACTTCTAAAGAAGACAAGATGCTTCGTTATGTGGAGTATTTAAAAAGAGAGTTGAGCATACTCTCAAAGCACATAGACTGTAATCGTGAAGTTCTTCAGATGCACTTTGGCGGCGGGACTCCGACATTCTTTAGTGCTGAGCAACTTAAAGTGGTGATTGATGAGATTAAGTCTTACTTTCCAAACTTCCGCGTAGATGCCGAGATCAGTTGTGAGATAGATCCTCGTCACATAGATGAAGATCAGATGCGTGTAATGAGCGAAGCAGGGTTTAACCGTGTAAGTTTCGGTATTCAAGATTTCAACGAAAAAGTTCAAGCCGCTGTTCATAGAATCCAACCATACAACGTAACAAAAGATGCGATGGATCTAGCTAGAAAATATAACATGATATCTGTAAATGTAGATTTGATTTACGGACTTCCTTATCAGTCATTAGAGACTTTTAAAGAGACTTTGTCTCTTGCCCTTACACTAAATCCGGATAGATTTGCCGTGTTTAATTACGCTCATGTTCCTTGGCTCAAAAAGACAATGAGAAAGATAGATGAGACTACTCTTCCTCTTCCGGATGAAAAACTTCAAATCATGCAGTATACGATAGACTTTTTAACATCTAACGGATATAAGATGATTGGTATGGACCACTTCGCAAAACCAGAAGATGAGCTTTTTAAGGCAATAGAAAAGGGCGAACTCCACAGAAACTTCCAAGGTTATACGACAAAAGGCGGAGCTGACTTAATCGGAGTTGGACTTACCTCAATCGGTGAAGGAGTTGATTCTTACAACCAAAACTTCAAAGTAATGAGCGAGTATGAAGAAGCTATAGATGCAGGCAAGTTGCCGTTTGAGAGAGGGATTGTCTTAAATGAAGACGATAGAATCAGACAATATGTGATTATGGAACTTATGAGTAACTTTAAGCTTGATATTAAGAGATTTGAAAAACTTTACAACATAGACTTTAAAACATATTTTGCAGATGCTATCGAAGCGCTTAAACCGTTTGCAGAGGATGACCTGCTTACAATGGATGAGAATTTTATAGAATGCAGCCAGACGGGGACTCTTCTTATTCGTAATATTGCAATGCCTTTTGACGCATATATGAAAAAACATGCTTCAAACTCTAAGACATTCTCAAAAACGGTGTAAAAATGAGCAAAACGCCTCAAGATATTTTTGATTACGCTAACATCACAGACGACTGTGTAAAGTGCGGAAAGTGTATTCCTGTTTGTACTATTCATAATGTTAATGCCGATGAGGTTACATCTCCACGTGGTTTTTTGGATCTTTTAGGGGCTTACCAAAGAGGAAATCTTGAGTTGGATAAAACGGCAAAAGATATTTTTGAGAGCTGTTTTTTATGTACAAACTGTGTAGAAGTATGTCCTAAATCACTTCCTACAGATATGGTTATAGAGCAAGTTCGCTCGGACGTAGCTAAGAAGTTCGGTATAGCTTGGTATAAAAAAGCATTCTTTTTGCTTCTTCGTCATCGCTGGCTGAACGACCTTGCTTTTAAGCTTGGCTGGGTGTTTCAGACTTGCGGATTTAAGATAAAAGCCGACATAGACTCTATGAATTCACGCTTTTCTATTCCTATGCTAAAAGCGGACAGACTTCTACCAAGTCTTACTAAAACATCATTTTTAAATTCTCACCCTGAGAATATCTCTAACGGCGGGAAAAGAAAAGTTGCTATATTCATAGGGTGTTTGGGTAATTACAACTATAAAAGTGTCGGAGAGAGTCTTTTAGAGATTTTAGAGCATCTGGGTATTGATGCATTTTTAGCAAAAAATCAGAAGTGCTGTTCGGCACCTGCTTACTTCACGGGTGATTTTGATACAGTCGATTATAATGCAAAGTTCAATATCGAGTATTTTGAGAGTTTCTCCAAAGATGTCGAGGCTATCATTGTCCCAGAAGCCACATGTTCTGCTATGCTTAAAATTGATTACGAGCATTACTTTCATGACCAGCCTGAGTGGAAGGCAAGGGCAACTGCAATTAAAGACAAAATTTTCATGGCGACAGAGTGGTTACAGCACCATACACAGCTGGAACAACTTTTGGCATCTAAGAAAAAAGATACAAAGATTGTAACATATCATGATCCGTGTCATGCTAAGAAGATGCAGGGAATACACGCTGAACCGAGAAACTTGATCAGTAAAAACTATAACATAGTAGAGATGAGTGATCCAAATGCATGTTGCGGTTTTGGCGGTGTGACCATGCAGAGCGAAAAATATCACTTTGCAAAAGCTGCAGGTATTCCTAAAGCGGCAATGATTAAAAAGACTAAAGCGGATGTAGTGAGTGCCGAGTGTAGCGCCTGCAGGATGCAGATAAACGCTTCAATGAACTATGCCGAGGTTGAGACAGTATTTAAAAACCCTATTGAACTTATAGCAGAGGCATTGAGAGCATAAATGACGGCATGGAATCATATATACGATAACTTTGACCCTATAGCTTTTCATATATTCTCTTTGCCTGTTCATTGGTATGGGATGATGTATGTTCTGGCTCTTGTTAGTGCCTTATATATAGGTAAATATTTCATTAAAAGAGACAATCTTGACTTTAGAGGTAAAGAGATTGACAACTACTTCATATATGTAGAAATAGGCGTAATTCTCGGTGCAAGACTCGGATATATCTTGTTTTACGATACACAGACACTATACTATCTATCTCATCCTTGGCAAATATTTAACCCTTTTCAAAACGGTGAGTTTGTAGGCATCAGAGGCATGAGCTATCACGGAGCTATTTTTGGCTTTTTGATAAGTACATATCTATATTCAAGAAAGCATAAAGTCGCTTTTGGAAAGATAATGGATCTTGTTGCCATCAGCGTACCTCTTGCCTTTGTATTTGGGCGTATTGGAAACTTTCTAAATAAAGAGCTTGTCGGACGTGAGACGGACGTCAGTTGGGGAATTTTAGTAGATGGAGTTCTTCGTCATCCTTCACAACTTTATGAAGCTGCTTTGGAAGGATTTGGTGTTTTTCTCGTTGTCTACGCATATAGAAAATACCAAAGATTCAGCGGCGAACTGATTTTAGTTTATGCCGTTAGTTACGGCATATTTAGAGCAATCGCAGAGATTTACCGTGCTCCTGACGTCCAGATAGGTTATGTTTGCTGCGGTGTTATTACGCAAGGACAGGTTATGAGTCTGGCAATGAGTCTGGTAGGAATTATCGCTTGGGTTTATTATGAAAGAGTTGCAAACAAAGAGTTAAAGAAAAACTCTTAAGACTTTCTATCGTTACGATGAAGTTTTTTGTCTTTATGAACAGACGATTTCCAGAAGTGGTTTACTAGCCAGTATCCGCTCAAAGATCCAACTACAGAGTAAAAAAGAGTTCCGGTATAAAGGTCTATAAAAATATTATCAATATTTTTGCTAAACCACTCCAGAGTCATCTCTACATTTAGAGGTTCACTTCCTAGAAAATAGGCACCGGTCATATATTCCATATAGTACATTGGAGGCATAGTAAAAGGGTTGCTCAACCAGCACATAGCAAGCCCGATAGGGACATTGAATTTAAAAAACGGCATCATAGCAAGTACAAGCAGCATCTGCATCGGCATTGGAATAAAAGCAATAAAAAGACCTATTAAAACAGCTTTTGATACCATTCGTCTATTTGTTGATAGATATTCAGGCGGCACTTTATATTTTTTGATAAATTCTTTTAGCTTTTCACTTTTACTTATTTTTTTAAGATTTTTTCTAACCATAAATGCTACTTATTTTTTTACTACGATTATATCTTTATACAACTTATATTTTTACTTATATTGTTAATTTATTCTATA
Source organism: Sulfurimonas sp. (assembly GCF_041563495.1). GTDB lineage: Bacteria > Campylobacterota > Campylobacteria > Campylobacterales > Sulfurimonadaceae > Sulfurimonas. The sequence continues at coordinate 113,269 of NZ_JBFFMZ010000006.1, read as the reverse complement.
TGTTCAGAAGGTTCGCCAAAGTAATATCCTTGAGCAAAATCAACATCTAATTCAACAATCTTATCAAAAATATTTTTAGAGTAGACAAACTCTGCAACTGTTTGTATATTCATTTTTTTTGCAAATTCTACAATTGTCTGAGTAATCATCTGAGAATTCTTATTTGTGTCTATATTTTTAATCATGGAACCGTCTATTTTTATATAGTCTACTTTTAGTTTCATTAAGTATTCAAAGTTTGAATATCCTGTTCCAAAATCATCGATAGATACTCTTGCGCCAAATTCTTTGACTTCATTGATAAACTTTATGACTTCATCAAAGTTCTCTATACCTTCAGATTCGATAATTTCAAAAACGATTCTATCACCCATTTTAGTAGATGCCAGCTTATTGATAATAAAATTATAGATATCTTTATTTAATATGTCTTCTACAGATATGTTGATTGATACAAGATATGAAGAATCTTTAAATTTTTCAAATGTCTTTTCAATCATTATCTTTGTAAGCTGATGATAGAGTTTATTTCTTTTTGCAAGTTCCAAAAAGTGTATAGGCGCAATATGTATATTTTCTTCGTCAACCATTCTCATCAGAGATTCATACTTAACTATTTTTTTTGTTTTGGCATCTACAATAGGTTGAAAAAGAGGGACTATTCTGTTTTCATCAATAGCCTTCTTTAAACGTTTTGTCCAGCTGAAGTTCTTCTCGTACTCCTTTGCCATTGCCATTGATTCATCATAAAGCAAAAAGTGCTTTTTGGTTTTCTTTGCAACTACAAGAGCAGTATCTGCGTTGACAAGGAGCATGCTTGTTCCGTATGCCAGACCCATTGTGGCACTTAAACTTACTTCACCGTTTGAGTCAAGCTTAAAGCTTTTATTGGAAATCTTGTCACTGACAAAAGAAGCAAAAGTTGTAAACTCTTTTAAGTCCATTCCTTTTTGGCAAAGATATGCGAACTCATCCGAGTGAAGTCTATATAGTGAGCCATCTTCAGGTACGAGCGTTTGCAAAAAGTTGGCAAACTCTTGAAGCAGTTTGTCTCCTGAGTCATCTCCGTATAAATCATTTATCTCCTGAAAAGAGTCAATATTTATAATCATTAAAAAAGAACTGTTTTTCAATTCCAGTCTTTCGGTTAGTCTTCTTCTGTTTTGCAGACCTGTTAGATTGTCAAAATAAAATTGATGCTCTATTGAATCTAGCATCGTATTAAAGACATCTTTAATAGAGTCTATCTCTTCTATGTTGTCATTAACCTCTACACGCTTTGTCATATCATTTGAGTTTGTAATATTTTTAATCGCATTAGAGAAGTTTTTAATAGGTTTTATTAAATATTGATCCAGTTCTATAAAAATAGCTAAAAATATTACTAACGAAAAAGCAGCAATAAAAATAATAAAAAAGTTAATCATCTGAGTTAGTGAGATTTTTAACTCATCTACAGGATAAGAGATGCTTATTACTCCTAGTGTATCACCAATCTTACTGTTTGTATGACACTTTAAACAAGCGTCTTTGGCTATAACAGGGTAGTGGTAATTTATATAATCCATATTAGAGATATTTAATGATTCTTTTCCTATCATTGCTTCTTTTACGGCAGGGGCTGATTCACGTGCTTTTTTATCCTTTGCGATATCACCGTAAAGATTCGCGACTATGCTGCTTCTGTAGACATTTACTTCCATGTTTTCATCTACAGTATTTAGTCTGTTTATAATCTCGTTAAGGTCATCTTTGCTCCAACCTCTTTGCATAGCAGAGTAGAGAGATTCAAAAATAAGCATACTGGTTTTTTTAGCATCTATATGTGCAAGAGTAGCAATTGCATTTTTTTTCATGTATTCACTGTATGTATATGCTGAAATAAGGGTAATGAAAAGTGTGGTAAGCATTATTTTTGCTGTTATTCTTGTGTAAGTTGTTTTGTGCGCCATACTTTATAAAGACCTTTTATATAATTCTTTCGTTTTGTCTTAGAATAATATATCAATTTAAGATTTTACATATTGTACCTAAGTAGAGTGTACTTTTTTCTTTACTCCACCTATTTATTTAATAATATGCTAAAATTCGACTTATATTATAAGAAGGTTGTTTATTTATGTCATTTGAAAAACTGGGGCTTATCAAGCCATTGCTTGGAGCCATCAAAGAGTTAGGTTATGAGCATCCAACACTTATACAAAAAAGAGCCATTCCTTTGGTCTTGGCAAAAAGTGATATATTTGCCACTGCTCAGACAGGAACAGGTAAAACGGCAGCTTTTGCTCTGCCTATTTTACAAAAACTCAGAAATACTACTGCCGATGAAAACAGAGCCATTAGAGCCGTTATACTTTCACCTACCCGTGAACTTTCTATTCAGATACATGAAGACGTAAAAAACTATTCCAAACATATGAGTCTGACCAGTGCCATTTTAGTCGGTGGCAAGGACCTTGATACACAGATCCGTTCTCTTAAAAAAGGTGTTGACATCGTCATAGGAACTCCGGGCCGTTTTATGGAGCTTATGGAAAAAGGTCTTGATTTTTCAAATATTGAAGTTTTTGTAGTAGATGAAGCAGACAGAATGCTTGATATGGGTTTTTCAAAAGAGATAAGAAAAATCCACCTGCAACTTCCAAAAAGACATCAGACACTTCTTTTCTCGGCAACATACAGTGACAAAGTCAGAAAACTCTCAAAACAAATATTGACAAAACCGGCTTTTATCGAGACTGCGAAGAAGAACACTACGGTAGATACTATAAATCAAGTAGCTTATATGGTAGATACTGACAGAAAAGCTGAACTTTTAGCTTATCTTATAGGTTCAAGAAACTTTCCTCAAGTATTAGTATTTACAAAAACAAAAGTCAGTGCGGATGAACTTTTTTTAGAGCTTCAAAAAGACGGTCTTAAGTGTGGAATCATCCATGGGGACAAGACACAGGCAAATAGACTAAAAACACTGACACAGTTTAAAGAGGGCAAGATAAGAGTTCTTGTCGCAACTGACATTGCGTCCAGAGGATTAGATATAGAAGAACTGCCGTATGTAATCAACTATGAGCTTCCGTCAGTGCCTGAAGATTATGTTCACAGAGTTGGAAGAACCGGTCGTGCGGGTAGAGACGGTGAAGCTATTTCACTTTTAGATATTTACGAAAAGTATGACATAAAAGATATTGAGAGACTTATAGGTCAAAAAATTCCACAAGAGACAGTAGAGGGTTTTGAACCTGATCCTACAATTAGAAGAAAAGATCAGGATGAACTAAAACTAAAGAGTGAACACAAAAAAGTTGAAAAGAAAAGACCTGCGAAAAAAACGTTTGTAAAACCTATCTCAAAGAAAAAAAGAAAAACTACGAAGAGAGATTAGTACTCTTCAATTTCTTCGTCATCAAACAAACGGTGATAAAGTAACCCGTAGCTGATATATGTCATAGGGATTGTCCAAATCAGGCCTATACCAAACGGTATGGCGCTAAGGACTATTATGACTCCACTTAGAAGTGAGAGTCCAAAAAACTTAAACCACTGCTTAGTGACTGTTTTACGGGAAAGTTCCATCGCTTCCCAGACATTCATACCTTTATCCACTATAAGGGTATATACAAAAGCATAAGATACTGCAAGGTATACTCCAGGAATTATAAAAAGTATCAAACCAAGAGTAATTATAATCGTCATAGCCACATAAGCGAGCATAATCGGTATTATCATGCCGAAGTAGTTGAAGATCGATGGGACTTCCAGAATCTCATCTCTTGCACGTTTTACACCAAGAAGCATGATTCCGATTAAGATAGGAAGAGTAAAAAGCATCTCGACTGTGGATGAGGCATAAATACTAAGCAGTGAAGCAGTGTCTGGAAATATGAAGTTTAAAAGTGATTTAACAAAAACCGCAATAAGAATATATATGATTAGAGAGCCTATAAAGGTTAGTTTTACACCCTCCGCACGACGCAGTCCCTCTTTTAAAACACCGGTTATAGAGAAATCATAAGACATGACAATCCTTTTTAAGCTATTATATTTGAAAAATGATATTATTTCAACATGTTTGAAAATTATGAATTAGAAATATTATATCAAGATGAGCATCTGGTGTGCATCAATAAACCAAGCGGGCTTTTAGTTCATAAGTCTATGATAGACAGACACGAGATATATTATGCCATGAAGATTCTTCGTGACCAGATAGGGCAGTGGGTATATCCCGTTCATAGACTTGATAAACCAACTTCTGGTGTTTTACTCTTTGCTCTTGATAAAGAGAGTGCTAAACTCATGTCAGAGCAGTTTAAAGAGCATACAACCAAAAAAACATATATCTGTGTAGTGCGCGGATATACGGATGCATCCGGGCTGATAGATCACGCTCTAAAAGAGAAACTAGATAAGATAGCCGACAAAGATGCAAGTAAAGAAAAAGAGGCTCAAGAAGCCGTGAGCGAGTATGAAACATTAGATTCGGTTGAGCTTGATTTTGCAGTAGGAAAATACGACAAGACCCGCTACTCACTTGTAAAAGTCAAGCCGGAAACAGGAAGAAAGCATCAGATACGAAGGCATATGAAGCATATTTCGCATCATATCTTAGGCGATACGAAATACGGAAGAGGGGAACATAATATATTTGTGCGTGAGCAGTTTGATTGTCACAGACTGCTTCTTCACGCATTATCTTTAGAGTTTAAGCATCCATATACTCATGAAACTCTGCTCATAGATGCAGAGTTAGACGAGACATTCAGCTCTATTATTGGTTCATTTTTCCCACGGCACACGACACAAAACTCTTTGCTTTAAGTCCTGTTGCACTGAAGGCTCCAAGATTTTCGTCATGCATAGGGTAGCCTAAACTTCTCATCTTTTTACGAAAAAGCTTCTCATGCTCATCGTCTTTTATTTTAAGTGTGACCACCCTTGGTTCCTGTTCCAAATCTACTTTGACTTCACCGAAATCTTCTTTGAGTGATTCTTGTACAGTATTCGCACATCCGCCGCATTTTATGTTTAGTGCTCTAAAACTCTTTTGCATTTATTCCCCTCCAAAGCTTCCTCTTTATTTAAATATTTTACTACATTGAACTTTATCAATGTTTAATTTATACTCTTAATGTATAATCGCTTGAAATATTCACAGGAGAAACCATTGGAAGCAATCTATCCGTACGCACATATTATTCACCTTATCTTGGCAATCATCTTTTTGGGTTATGTATTTAGCGATTTGGCCGTCATCTCAACGCTTAAAAATAAGTTTGACAAAGAGACACAGCAAAAAATAAACCAGACTTTAGGAAAAAGAAGTTTTAAGATATTTCCTCTTACTCTCCTGTTTTTAGTCCTTACAGGCGGTATGATGATGTCAAAATACATCAACTCAAATGCAGGTTTTTTTGAGACTGGCTTGCAAAAAATATTAGTCTTTAAAATTGCTCTTGTTCTCATAATTGTCATCGGAGTTGCATCTAATCTTTATGTTAAATTTACAAACGGCAAAAAAAGCAACTTTATGGAAAACCACTTTCATAAACTTGTCATCGTTCTTGGACTTTTCATAGTCATAGCTGCAAAGTGGATGTTTTTAGTTTAAACCTAGATGCCAGAGTACTCATACCCGCTTTACCGCCCGCCCGCAGAAGCTGACAATATTATTATACAAGCTACTTACGGGTGCAGTTACAACAACTGCACCTTTTGTTCTATGTACAAGACAAAGGGCTTTGAAGTAAGAACTATAGAAGATCTATTTAGAGATGTAGACACTCTCTCTGAATTATATCCGGATGCAAGAAAAGTATTTTTAGCAGACGGGGATGCTCTTGCATTAGATACGGACTACCTTTTAAAACTCTTTACATATTTAAAAAAATCTTTTGTAAAACTCGGACGTATTTCTCTTTATGCATCTGCACAAAACATACTAAACAAATCAAGCCAAGAGTTGGAAAAACTTAGAGAAAACGGTTTGAGCCTAATCTACTACGGAGTAGAGACGGGCAGTGACACCGTTTTAAAGAAGATAACAAAAGGTGTAAACCAAAGCGAAATCATCGAGTCACTAAACAAAGCCTCAGATGCAGGACTTAAAATATCTGCTACAGCCATACTTGGCATGGGCGGAACAAAATACTCAGATGAGCACATAAGAGAGAGTGCAAAGGTCATAAACGCTACAAGAGTAAACTATCTCTCAACTTTGCAACTCGGACTAGAAGAGGACTCAAAAGAGAAGTTTTACAAACACTTTAGTGACTTTGAGATGCTTGATGACACAGAGTTGTTGCAAGAACAAAAGAAGTTTATACAACTTTTAAATCCGACTAATAAAATAATCTTCCGTTCAAACCACGCATCTAATGCACTGCATCTGGCAGGAAACCTGCCCAGAGAGAAAGAGAGACTTATAGAGGAATTGGACAATGCTTTAAGTCTCGGCGAGAAAGCTTTTGTGCCTAGGATGTTCCGCGGGTTTTAAATCCTTTTAAGCCTTCACGGCAACAACGGCAAACTCAGTATGTTCTTGTTCATATTTTGAACCTGCAACGTCTTTATATACTTCTTTAATGATAAAACCTGCACTCTCAAACTCATTTCTTAGCATCTCTATACTAAAGTGTCCAAACCAGTTATATATAACCTTAGAGCTTTGCTCTTCAATGATTGTATATTTATCTAATGTTACTTTTTCATCCTCATATTTAAAAGTATTGACAAATCCATAGTAGTCATTTGGCGACCAGAACTTGTTGAGTTGGTTGTACTCGTAAGTTGCACTCTCTTGTTTTTCTTCAAAGCCCTTTAGTGAAGATACATCAAGTAAAACACTTCCGTTTGCATCCAATAGTTTGTAAAATTTATCCAGCAGCAGTTTTCTTTGTTCAGGGCTGAGTACACAAAAGTCACACATTATCATAGTGATAAGGTCATATCTCTCATTTGATTCATATTCTAAGTAGTTTTGCCAAATATAATTTATATTTAAACCCTCTTGTATAGCAAAGTTCTCTGCATAATCTATTGAGCTTTTTGAAAAATCAATGCCTGTTACGCTAGCCCCTGTTTTAGCCAAAGCCGAGGTGTAAAGACCGACAGCACATCCAAAATCACATATTCTACTCTCTTGATTTATTGAGAACTCAGAAACAATCCAATCAACGGATTTATTTATAAACTCTTTGTTCCTGGATGCTAAGTCAATGTCTGGATTTAGATGATAATATAGCATCTGTTTAGATGTATAAGAATCAGCCCAAAGTAGTTCGGCCGTGTAAAACTCAAAAAGTTTCGGTTTTGTATTTATCTCTTGTAATTGTTTGTACATTTTTGTCTCCAAATAATTTATATATTTAGTGACAACTATTGATATCTAATTAGTTGTCACCAACTTTTCTTTTGATAGATTTATATTTGATTTATTTGAATTCATAATGCACCTCCTGTGTTTGTCTACTGAGAATAATAACATAAAGATAAATAATGGGTTTTTACAAGTGAAAAGAAGGAATGATTTTAAGTTTTTTGATTGTTTGTTTTTGAAGGGTTCTACAAAATATAAATGGTGTCAAGAGGGGGACTTGAACCCCCGACCCCCGGCTTATGAGACCAGTGCTCTAACCAGCTGAGCTACCGTGACATTTATTTTGTAGGTCGGAATTATAACCATGGAAAGCTTTTATTTTCCTTTTGCCCGGTTATAATCCCAAAATTTAGAATATAGCAGTTTGAAACCTAGTAGCTCTCTCCAACTTCTGTGTTGGTTAGCATGTCTTCTTTAAATGCTACAACTTTGTTTCTCCCACCTTCTTTCGCCTGATAAAGTGCCATGTCTGCAAATTTTATACACTTCCAAATACTATCACTGTCTTTTGGAAAGTTTGAACAACCGACACTCAGAGTTTTTGAGAAAGAGTCACCATTTGCATATATCTTTTGTTTACTAAATTCAGTTCTTATGTTGTCTGCTATTTTAATAATATTTTCTTCTTCACAGTTATAAAGAAGAACTAAGAACTCTTCTCCTCCATATCTGATAGCCATATCAGCTTTACGTATACTCTTTTTTATTACTCCTGAGACTATACGGATTGCTTCATCTCCGACATCATGACCGTAGTTGTCGTTAATCATCTTGAAGTAATCAATGTCTATCATAAGCACACCAAAAGAAGTACCTGCACGTATAGCCTGAGGAACAGAAACATCAACAAACTCATCTAGAAATTTACGGTTGTACATATCTGTAAGCTGATCGACCCTAGCCATCTGGTTAAGTGTCTGCATCAGTTTTTTACTCACTATCGCAGGTCTTGCAGTCGTTATATAGTCTTCAATATCGCTTGTAATTGCTCTTACATACTCGGTGTCTTTGGTTCCTTTGGTAACAATGGTTAGAACTAATGTTAATTCATTTGATATTGTATATGGAGTACAAATATACTCTGTACCTTCAAGCTTATATAGTTCACATGAATTCTTAAAGATGCTTGAATCTACACTCGCATGGATTCGGTCTGCCCTACACTCACCATCTAAGATTCCACAATGACACCCTTTTTCAGAATATACAATTTTTTTGACCTTGTTCATCGTATCTATCTCTGTCATAGTGAAATCATCAAGTCTAAAATGATCTTTTAAAACAGAGGCAATTCTATTGTATATATCTTCTAAATCTTTATCATTTTCTATAGTCTGTTTAAATTTGTAGATGTCCGAGAGTCTTTCGATTGTTGTGTTAATGTTTATGAGCGGGTCGGGCTCTTTTACATAGTTTTTATTTTTGATAAATACATATACTTTTTTGTCTAATTCAGCAAATGTGTGCTGGAGTTTTTCCAGCATGGTATTGAGCATTTTTGCTACGATTTGACTTTCTTTGTTCTGATGACCTTTTATTCTTACTGAATAGTCACCGTGATATGCACTTTGCATAACGTCTCTTATTGAGTAAAATATATTTACAAACGGTTTTATAAATCTAGTAATGACAATAAACACAAGTATAATAGTGATAATGGTTATAGCCATATTATAAAGAACAGTTTTCATACTGCTTGTTCTAACATCTGTTATATCCATAACCATACTAACAACACCGAGGACTTCTCCTTCTTCCGCCTTATGGCAAGCCATACAGTTTGGAGTCCCATATTCAGTTGCTACAAAAGGTATGCTCACACGCATCATACTTTTACTGGGCATTTCAGTAGTTACAGATTTAGTTTTTCCAGACTTTAATACTTCTGTGTCTATTTTGTCCCTTGGTGTTTCATTGTTGTGACCTTCACCATATTGTTCTATAACGGTAGGTGAACGTGCAACCCAAAGCTGATTGATTTTTTCTACACTTCCAATTTGGTTTAGAAAGAAATCCCTCTGACTCATAATCCCGTTAACCATATGGGATGTTAATCCGATTTTAACAATCTCAGCAGTTAAACTTGCTTTGTGTTCAGCCGTTTTAATTCCATATTCTCTGAAATTAAATGCGGTGCTTACTATCATCGAAATAAAGAAAATAGTAAAGATGATTACTAGGGCTGTGATTACTTTTTGTCTGGATTCCATAATATTACCTTATACTTTTTTTAGATTCTATCACAAATATTATTATTTAAGGACATTGTACATTTAAATTTACGGTAGATTTTTACGAAAGATTACTTTTTAGTTTTTACAAGGAATAAATATTTAAGTAATTTACCAATAATTTACCTATAATTGGATACCATCCTTTTTATAAAATATATACAAAATTTATAAGGATATATATGAACTTTCAACCATTAGGCAAAAGAGTTTTAGTAAAAAGAGTAGAGGAAGCAAATACGACTGCTTCTGGAATCATCATCCCCGATAATGCAACTGAAAAACCTTCACAGGGTGAAGTTGTAGCTGTAAGTAAAGAAGTTACAGAGCTGTCAAACGGCGATGTAGTTTTATTTGGAAAGTATTCTGGAAATGAAGTTGCACTTGGTGCTGATAAATTTTTAGTTTTAGAAGTTGATGACATATTCGGAATTGTAGGATAACAAAAAGCTTTAGTGACCACAGCGGTCCAAGCGAAGTAAAAGGGACTTCGTTCCTTTTGAAGACTAATCAATGAGGGGTTCCCTTCATTTTATGAAATAAAATTAAGGAATTTAATAGATGGCAAAAGAAATAATTTTTTCAGATAATGCGCGTAATGCGCTGGCTCGTGGTGTTGAAAAACTAACAGATGCAGTAAAGGTAACTATGGGGCCTCGCGGTCGTAATGTTCTTATTCAAAAAAGTTACGGTTCTCCTGTAATCACTAAAGACGGTGTCTCTGTTGCCCGTGAAATAGAACTTAAAGACAAGCTTGAAGATATGGGTGCTCAACTTGTAAAACAGGTGGCATCTAACACTGCTGATGAAGCCGGTGACGGTACAACAACGGCTACGGTTCTCGCAAATGCAATCTTTAGTGAAGGTCTTCGAAACATTACAGCGGGTGCGAATCCTATTGAAGTAAAACGCGGTATGGACAAAGCTTGCGAAGCAATTTTAGAAAACTTAAAAGCATCGTCTAAAGCTGTAAACGGTAAGCAAGATATTGCTCAGGTTGCTACAATCTCTGCAAACTCAGATAGTGTTATCGGTGATATGATTGCTGAAGCAATGGATAGAGTGGGTCAAGACGGTGTTATAACTGTTGAAGAAGCAAAAGGTATTTATGATGAACTTGATGTAGTTGAAGGAATGCAGTTTGACCGTGGTTACTTAAGTCCTTACTTCATTACAAATACTGAGAAGATGATAGCTGAAATCGAAAATCCTTGGATTCTTTTGGCAGATAGTAAAATTTCATCTTTAAAAGATTTACTTCCGGTACTGGAGCAAGTTCAAAAAACTAACCGTCCTCTTCTTATTATCGCTGAAGATGTGGAAGGTGAAGCACTTTCGACTTTAGTTGTAAATAAACTTCGCGGTGTTTTAAATATTTCTGCTGTTAAAGCTCCGGGCTTTGGGGACAGAAGAAAAGCTATGCTTCAAGATATTGCAACACTGACTGCGGGTACTGTTATAGCTGAAGAGACAGGTCACACTCTTGAAGGTGCAACTATCCAGATGTTGGGTCAAGCTTCTCGTGTTGTAATAGACAAAGATAACACTGTAATCGTTAACGGTTCAGGTGATGAAGCAGCAGTTAAAGCCAGAATATCAGAAATTAAAGTACAGATAGATGCTACAACTTCCGAGTATGACAAAGAAAAACTTCAAGAACGTTTAGCAAAACTTTCAGGCGGTGTAGCGGTAATCAAAGTAGGTGCTGCAACTGAGACTGAGATGAAAGAGAAAAAAGACCGTGTTGATGATGCGCTTTCGGCTACAAAAGCTGCTGTGGAAGAGGGTATCGTTATCGGTGGTGGAGCTGCCTTAGTTCGTGCTGCTGCAAAAGTTTCTTTAGAGCTTGAAGGTGACCAGCAAATAGGTTGTGAGATTATTCTTCGTGCGGTAAAAGCTCCAATCAAACAGATTGCTCAAAACGCAGGTTATGATACAGGTGTTGTTGTAAATGCTGTAGAGAGTGCAGAGAATCCTAATATTGGTTTCAATGCTGCAACTGGTGAATATGTAGATATGTTTGAAGCCGGAATCATAGACCCTCTTAAAGTCGGTCGTGTAGCTCTTACGAATGCAACCTCAGTTTCAAGTCTGCTTCTTACAACTGAAGCTGCAATCTATGAGATACCAGAAGAAAATCCGGCAGCAGATATGGCTGGCGGAATGCCTCCACAAATGGGAATGCCGGGTATGATGTAAGCAAGCGTCAAAAAAACGTGAATTTATTCACGTTTTTAGCTTGCGCACCAGAGTCTGATATGCGAAGCATCAGACGGCGGAGTTTAGCGTCGGAACCACAGTCGATATCCGAAGGACCGACGAGGACTATTCTATAACTTTCGATTACAAAAAACAACTCTTACACTAAGCCTTTTTACCTCATTATCAATTAAAACAGCAAAAGCTCTGATTACGTATTTATTTATATACTCAGATGCAACAATCAGGATTCAATATGTTTGCAGCACAAAACTACAAAAGTGACTAAATTCAAATACTAAGTTTTGTTTTATATAATTAATTGTAATATTTTAGCGATACAAAAATCAAAATAAATTTTTGTAAGAGTGCTATATAAAACATAAGGAAAAGTTATGAATATAAATCGTCGCGACGTACTAAAAGTAGGAGCAGCAAGTGTGGCTGCAATTGCTGCAACTGCTATAACAGGATGTGCAGGGGCAGATGCTAAGCCAGATGCTAAAGCAGAAGCAGGCACAAAAAAAATTCTCGGCAAACACCAAGTTGTAGTAATTGGTGGAGGATTTGGCGGTCTTACGGTTGCTAAGGATTTAATGAAAAAAGATAAAAATTTTGATGTACTTGTCATTGAAAAAAATGACACTTTTATGTCTTGTCCTTTTTCTAATACTAATCTTGGCAAGCTAGAGGGTGTTAACTTAGGGACATTTGTATTTGATTATGCTCAGCCTGTTGATAAACATGGTTATAGTATGTTACATTCAGAAGTTGTTGCTATAGATCGTAAAGCTAAAACAGTAACTACTGCTGCAGGTGTTGTCGAGTATGGTATTCTTGTACTTTCTCCTGGTATTGCATATGATTATGAAGGTCAATTCCCAACTTGGTCAAAAGAGAAAATAGGACAAGTAGCTAGAAAAGCTCCATCAGCACTGATTCCAGGTTCTGAGCATGTTGCATTAGAACGTCAGCTTACTAATATGGAAGACGGTGATGTTGTTATAACAGTTCCAAATGGTAAATTCCGTTGTCCTCCAGCTCCATTTGAAAGAGCTTCTATGATCGCTGCATATATGAATAAAGAAGGGATTCAAGGTAAAGTAATCGTACTTAATCCTAAAGCTAAATTTGCTAAGTTTGGTGCGTTTATGGAATCTTGGAAAGAATTATATGCTGATAGAATCGTTTATGTTCCAAACTCTAAAGTTGATGATGTGGATGTTAATGCTAAAACTATCTCATACTCTACAGCAGCAACTGATATGGATGAAGCTAGTAAGAAAACTATCAAGTATGAGGTTCTAAACCTAATGCCAAATAACAGATCAAACCCTGTAGTTGACATGGCTGGACTTGAAACTTCTACAGATTCATTCAAAAAAGTACTAATGAACGGTTGTTCTTTCCAAACTAAAACAGATAAAGATGTTTACGCTGTTGGTGATGTAGTAGCTCACGCTATCCCACCAAGTGGTCAAACTGCTAACTGGTCTGGAAAACAGTGTGCAGAGGAAATCGCTCACCGCTTACATAAAAAAGAATATACTTTACCGGTAAAAACTGCTTCTGTAAAAGCAGGTAATGTATGTTACTCGATGGTTGGTGACAAACCGGAAGAAGCTATTATGGTTACTCATGACTTTAGTTGGACAGGCACGGTTATAAAAGGTGCAGGGCATGTACCTAAAGCTCCTAATGGCAAGTTCCGTTCAAAAGGTACAGCCAAGGCTACTAGAGATTGGTACCGTGGTATTATGGCTGACTTATTTAGTTAGACAGAAGTCTAGAAAGGGGATCCCCCACCTCTTTCTAGGTTTTAATTAAAAATTAGCTGTAGTTTTTAGTTGAAACTTAATAAAATTCAAGGAAACTTTATGGATAGAAGAAATTTTTTAAAAATTGCAGGTGTTGGTGTTGCTGTAGCAGTAGCACCTTCAACAATAACAGGGAGGCTTTATGCAAGTGAAAATGCACTCTTTGAATCATATGAAAAGGTGCAGCTTGTAGATGCAGATGGAAACCCTATAAAAGCATCAACACTTAAAAAAGAGACTAACTATGTTTTTAACTATCCGTTTGTAGGCACTCCTTCCATTCTTTTGGACCTTGGAGAAGAGACGGCTCAAAATATTACTTTAAAATCAGAAGACGGTGAGGAATATCTTTGGAAAAGTGGTGTTGGAGCAAACAGAAGTATAGTTGCTTATAGCGCTATATGCTCTCATCAACTAGCCCACCCGACTCCTGATGACAGTTTTTTACAGTATTTGCCTCGCGGTAAAAAGACTATGGCTTGTGAACAAAGCGGGATAATGGTTTGCTCTTCTCACCTCTCTGCTTTTGATGCTAAAAAGGGTTGTAAACAGATCGCAGGTCCTGCCGAACAGCCTTTAGCTTCAATTGTTATAGAGGTAGACAAAGATGACAATCTATGGGCTTCTGCTGTTCTTGGTCCAGATAAATTTCATGACTACTTTAAAGCATTTAAACCAGAGTTTAAAAAATACTATGGTGGAAAAAGAAAAGCGAAAAAACGTGTTAAAGAGAATGCTCTAACAGTTACTCTGAGTGAGTACACTAAAGAAATAATTCAATATTAAAGAGAGGAATATATGAAAAAAATAACTACAGTTATATTAACAATTCTACTTGCTTCTTCACTATATGCAGAAGATAAAACAAAAAAGGCTAAACTGGCATCTGATATGAGAACAATGCTTAAAGCTGTGGGAGCCATCCAAAGAGCAGGTTTTTACAACAATAAAGAGGGAGTTAAAATAGCTGCAAAAACTCTTATCTCAAATCTAAACTCATTAATAGAAACAGATGCAACAACATATTTGCCAGATTCCAAGGCTAATGCGGGTAAGTTTGCTAAAAAAAGAGCTAAGATGATTAAGATGTATGCTGAAGATTTAATAGTTTCTATTGAAACTGATGATTTTTCCGAAAGTCTTGAAGATTATAATCAAATATTAAAGCAGTGTACATCTTGTCACTCTAGAATCAGACAAAGACAATGGAAATAGTACAGAAAAAGGCACGATAAGATATATAAAGATTATATTTATCTTATTTTGCCCACTAAATTTACCTTGCTTCTTTAATAGCCTCAAGTGCAGCTTCATAGTTTGGTTCTGCAGTTACTTCGGGAACAATTTCTTTATAAACTATTGTACCGCTTCTGTCGATTACAAAAACAGCTCTTGCGCTAAGACCTTTTAGTTTGTTGTCATCCATTAAAACACCAAATGCTTTACTTACATCCTTGTTTATATAATCAGATGCAACAGTCAGGTTCTCAATACCTTCCGTAGAACAAAAACGATCAGCCGCAAACGGCAAGTCCATAGAAACAACAGTTGTCTCACAGATATCCAGATTGTTAACGTCTACGTTAAATCTTCTTGTCTCAGCAGCACAAGTATCAGTGTCTAATGACGGTACCGTTATGATAAGCTGAATTCTGTCTTTTGCCCCGCCGATTTCTACATCGCTTAAATCAGTTCCAGTCGCTATGACTACTGGTGCACTATCACCAACATTAAGTTCATTACCAGCCAATTTTACCGTGCTACCTTTGAAAGTTGTTGTTTGCATATAGTTTCCTTAAATAAATTTTAAAATATACTAGCATAAAAATAATGTAAGTTATCTTATTTAGTATATAATTGCTCTTGAAAAAATTATAAAGAGTAATAATGCAAAACCCTTTTGAATCAGGTCATATCAAAAACTATATTTTACTTTATGCCAGTGTTGTCGTGATAATGATTTTGTTTTTTATGGCAAGTACGATATTTAGAGAAAACAAAGAGATAGATAAAAAAGTGTTTAGTACAGAGGTAACTCAGAAGTCGGAAGTGGTACAAGAGACCAAGGACGAAGAACAAAGCCAAACCAAAAAGTTTAAACTTTTAGATAAGGCATATTAACTACTCTTTTGTGACTATGTAAAGCTGTTCGTGCTTTAAACGCTTAAGTATGTCCATAACTGTTACAAAGTCCTGAAATCTTGATTCTTTGTCACTTCTTAAAACTACAGTCTGTTTTTTGTCTATTTGAGCCAGCTCAGATTCAAGCTCTTTGGCATCTACTCTCTTTTTCTCAAAGAACATCTCGCCTTTGGCATTTACATAAACATTTATCTCTTTTTTAAGGTCTTCTTTTTTGCTTGCTTTTGCCTCTGGAAGTTCTACAGGTATAACACCCTGTTTTATAAATGTAGCTGTTGTTAAAACCATGACCAAAAGAACAAGCATAATGTCAATAAACGGGATAACGTTTATCTGGTCAAATCTTTTTGGTTCCTTTTTACATCTGGCCATTTTACTGCTCTTTTGTGTCTTGAATCACATCGTATGCAGTTAAGATTTTTTCAACTTTACGAAGCACTATGGTATAGGCGACAATAGCAGGCATTGCAACGATAAGCCCCATAGCGGTGGCTTTTAGCGCAAGTGCAAGACCTATCATTATTTTTTTGGCATCAACGGCTCCCACATCCCCCATAGTGTAAAATGTAATCATAATACCGACGACAGTTCCAAGGAGTCCGACATATGGAGCATTAGAGCCTATAGCACTTATAACACTGATATTGTTTGTCAAATCGATTTCTAGGACATCTCTGTGGTTATAATCATCTAGACGAATGCTCTTATAAAACATCATTCTCTCAATAAATAACCATAAAGTTACTACACTCATAAGTATTAAAACTCCCATTACACCGTAGTCAAGTGCTTTTTCTGCATAAGCTAGAAAGTTGCTTTCCATTAAACGTCCTTAAATTTTAGTAGTACTGTTGTTCCGTAGTCAGGTTTAGACTTGAAATTCAGTTGTATCTTTTGTGAGTCACAAAATCTTTTTACCATGCTAAGACCTATACCAAAGCCCTGCATGTTATCATTAGATTGATAATAGTTGTCAAATATTTGAATAAGTTCGACTTCATCCATACCACATCCGTAATCTTGGATTTGAAGTGTATAGTTATCTAGTTTTATGTCACATTTATTACTGTTTGGTGAGTATTTTACAGCATTATCAATGATGTTGTCAATGACTTTTGCCAAGCCTGTCCTGTCGCTGATAATATTTGTAGTTTGAAGTTCTGCATTAAATTCTACATGTGGATAAACATGTTTTAAAAAGGCAACTCTCTCTTGAACGAGTTCGTCAAGTAAAAAGTTTTCTTTTATCTCATTTGTACTCTGTTTCTTTATCATATAGTCAAGTTCATTATATCTCTCTTGGAGCATCCCGCATGCTGTTTCTATTCTTGAGAGTCTTTTTAAATCTTTTTCATTTTCTGTGTTTTTTTTGAGCATATTGAGATTTGTGATGATCGTGCTTATGGGAAGGTTAAGCTCATGCAGAGTCTCTTTTGAGAGATTTTGCAAGTTTGTCACATGTTCTTGCAGAGGATCAACCGAGAGTTTGGATATCATAACTCCTCCAAGAATACTAAAACAAGTCATCACAATAGCCAAAAGAAAAGTATTTTCAACCTCTACAATTTCTAAAAAATAGTGTAAAATAGCCATAAACGCACTGACTGTTAAAAAGTAATAGATAAAGATGGAGATGCGAAGGTTACGAAACAAGTTTGTATCCAACCCCGCGAATATTTTCTATGGACATACTTGGAAGTAACTGCTTTATACGGTTTATATATACTCGTATTGCTCCGTCGCTTCCAGTTTGCGAAGTACTCCAAAGTTCATCACTTATTAGTTCTTTTGGAACCGTATTATTTACATGTTTCATAAGCAGCAAAAGAAGAGCATATTCTTTTTTTGAAAGGTCAAGTTCTTCACCGTTATACAAGATTTGTTTGTGGAGTTCATCGTGGCAAAGCAAGTCGATACACTCCACACTGCTTGATTTGCCTCTTCTAAGCAGAGCATGAAGTCTTAGAAGAAGTTCATCACTGTCAAAGGGTTTGGTGATATAATCATCTGCTCCGCTCATAAAACCGCGAGTAAGCATCTCTTTGTCTTTGTGTGATGTTAAAAAGATGGTAGGAGTAGAATCTTGTGCTTCGCGAAGCTCTTTTAAAACAGTTACACCGTCAATAAGAGGAACATTTATATCAAGTATGTAAATATGAAATTTTTGCTCAAATGTAGCATCTATAGCACTTTGTCCATTTGGGACATGGGTGACTTCAAAATCATTTTCTTCTAGCAAATCAACGAGAGTCTCTCCAAAGAGGAGATCATCTTCTAAAAGCAGAACTCTAGTCAACGCTCTCAATTGCCCAGTTAATTGCTTGACCCGCGTACATAGGTACAACATTGCCGTATTTTTGAGGTATCACGAAAGTTCTCTTTTCCAGTGTTACTTCTTTAAACTCAGGACAGATACCGTAGATGTTTTGTGCATTGTCACTGATAAATGCTTGAAGGTTGTCAAGTTTGTTATACTGCTCAAATATTTCACACAAGAGTTGAAGAGCGATAGGTGCAGTAAACACACCTGCAGCACAGCCACAACTCTCTTTTTTGTCCTGTGGATGGGGTGCCGAGTCTGAGCCGAACATCACTTTAGGATGGGCTTCTAGCGCAACACTGAGCAGTGCGTCCAAGTCTTCAGGTCTTTTTGCAATAGGTTTGCAGAAGTTGTGAGGCATCATCATTCCGCCGACTACGTCATCAAGAGTAAGAAGAAGATGATGGACAGTAATGGTTGCATAAAGATTGTCAAACTTATCAAGCATCTCAACAGCTTCTTTTGTAGTGATGTGCTCCATAATAATCTTTAGCTCAGGAAAGTTAGATGCAAGCAGTTCATATATGCTCATAAACTCAGCTTCTCTGTCCATAACAAAACCATCTGTTTCACCGTGAACACAAAGAGGAATGTTTAAATCACTCATAGCTTCTAAAGTAGGGCGCATCTCTTCAATGTCAAAAGATGAAACTCCTCCTTCGGAGTTTGTGGTAATACCGGCAGGGTAAAGTTTTATAGCTGTTATTTCATCCATGACACTTTCTAAAAAAGCTCTATCATAATTTTTGTAAAACAGAGTCATGTAAGGCTCAAAGTAGTCATTTGGAACCGCTGCTATGATTCGCTCTTTATATGCTATAACATCTTCCAAGCTAGATACTGGAGGAATTAGGTTCGGCATAACGATTGCACCGCTGAAACTGTATGCAGTAAGTGGAGCAACATTTTCAAGCATAACACCGTCACGAAGGTGAAGATGCATGTCCAATGGCATTAAAAGAGTGTGGGTCATCATTTTTCCTTGATTTATATGAATAAATTATTAGTTTTATTATAGCTAAATATGCATTAAATTTTTTTTGATTAAGTTGAGTTATATCTTTAAAAGTATACAGCCAATTATTATATAACATTTAATAATACTTAAGAGAAAGAGACAAAACATTCCTATTTTTATATTATCGTCATTCGTAGTCTCATATAACTGCGGGCTATATTAAAAAAAATTAAATTAGACTCTCGAGTATAGGGTAAAATTTCGTACACAAGAGCTTGAAGAATTTTTAATCATCATGCCCGAAACTTATTTAGCTAACGCCAAAAAAATAGCATCTAGGATTCGTAAAGAATTTCAAAAACATGCATTTAATCATGGCATTAAGTTAACAGTTAGTCTAGGTTTAGTAGAATTAAGCGAAAATGAAGATGCAAATTCTATTTTTAAGAGACTTGACAGGCTTTTATATGACTTTAAAAATAGTGGTAGGAACAAACTCAGTTTTTAGAGGTAGTTGATGAAGAAGTATATATCGGCATTACTTGCAGCAGTGCTATTATTCTTTATAGGTTGGCAGAGTGGCATCTTATTTATAAATATCTCAGAAAACGCTAAAAGAGCAACACTTCTAGATAAAATCAAAGCAAAAAAACAACTTGATGTAGTTATATTAAATTCTCCTACCGTTTATTACATGGGTCCGCAAAAAGAGCGTGGTTTTGAGTATGAACTTATATCCGAGTATGCCAAAGAGATAGGAGTAGACTTAAATTTAACTATAGTATATAGCACAAATGAGGCACTTCAAAAGAGTAGAGAGGGTATAGGAGATATAACTGTAGCGTCTATAAGTAAAACACAAGAGAGAGAAAAAGAGTTTGAATTCGGGCCGCAGTATTACACTACACAAGAGTTACTCGTTTGTAACAACAGCCTTTATAAAAAGGGGACTTTTCCAAGAGATGTTAATGGTTTGGCAGGGTTGAATATTGTAGTCGCAAAAGATAGCAATTATGAGACTACTTTGAGCAGACTCTCCTCAGATGTAACCGACTTAGGGTTTGAAGCTACTACAAAATATTCGACAGAACAGCTCTTGGAATTGACTAATCAAAAAAAGATTGACTGTACTGTTGCCGATTCAAATATTTTTATAATAAATCAACGTTATTATCCAGAATTACTAAGAAGCTTAGTGCTTAGTGATAAAAAAAAGCTGGCATGGATTATTCGTAAAGGTGATAACTCTTTAAAAGAGAGTCTTTATGAATGGTTAAACTCTTACGAACACTCAGGGAAAATGTCGGAGCTTAGAGAGTTTTACTACTCTTATTTGGAGATATTTGATTATTACGATACAAAAGTCTTTTATAAACGACTTAGAAATCGTCTGCCTAAGTATAAGAAGTATTTCCTAGATGCAGAGGAAAAATACAATATTCCCTGGGTTCTTTTAGCTGCACTCTCATATCAGGAATCACATTGGAATCCAAGAGCTAAGAGCTATACAGGTGTTCGCGGTATGATGATGCTTACACAGACAACGGCAAAACAAGTAGGTGTAAAAAACAGGTTGAGTGCTAGAGAGAGTATTTATGGCGGGGCAAAGTATTTATATATGCTAGAGCAGAACTTTCCCAAAGAGGTAAAAGGAAAAAATCGTTGGGCTTTTACATTGGCTGCATATAATGTAGGAATGGGTCATATTCATGATGCTCAAAAATTGGCAAGGAAGCTAAACAAGGATCCATACTCTTGGAGTGAGATAAAAAAAGTTTTACCGCTTTTATCTCAAAAGAAATACTATAAGAGTTTGAAACACGGCTATGCCAGGGGGGAAGAGCCTGTTAGATATGTCAACTCAATACAGCACTATTTGGACATGATCCATAAAGATGAAATAGATTGATGTTATAAGGAATTTTTTGCCTCTAAAATCAAGTCATTAATAGCTTTTTCATAAAGCTTAGCCGTCTCTTGAGAAGTTGATTCAAAACGAGTTACAAGTACAGGTGTCGTGTTACTTGCACGAACAAGCCCCCAGCCGTTTTCAAAGTTAATGCGAACACCGTCTACATCTATAATATCTTTTATAGCCGGAAAGTCAGCAGGCGGATTTTTCAACATCTCTTTTACGGCATCTATGATTTTAAATTTCTCAGCTTCTGTAGTCTTTACTTTTATCTCTTCGGTTGAGAATACTTGAGGAAGTTTTGCAAGTTCTTCGTCAAGGTCTATCTTGTCGTGGATAAGTTCTAGCATTCTAAGAGTTGCATAGATAGCATCGTCATAGCCGAAGTAACGGTTTTTGAAAAATACATGTCCGCTGACTTCACAAGCTAGGTCTGCATCTGTCTCTTTCATTTTTACTTTCAGGTTAGAGTGACCTGTTTTGTACATAATAGCTTTTGCTCCGCGGCGTTCAAGCTCATCGTACATAACCTGTGAACACTTCACTTCACCCACAACAGTAGGCTTATCCATTGTCATAGAATAAAGAAGTGCCATCATGTCGCCTTTGATGTTGTTCTTATGAGTAAGAACTGCTATGCGGTCGGCATCTCCGTCATATGCAAATGCGATGTCTCCATCAGTAGCCAGAAGTTTTTTAACATCTTCTAAGTTGTGTTCTTCTGAAGGGTCAGGATGGTGGTTTGGAAATGTTCCGTCCGGGTCTACATAGAGACCTTTTGTTTTTAACTCAAGCTGTGCGAAGATATCTTCAGTGACTATACCAGCAACACCGTTTCCGCAGTCATATACAATTCTGGTATCCATATCTTTTAAGTGTTGGAATTCATGCACTAAAAAGTCCACATATCTTGTAACCGCATCTATCTTGGTTACATCTCTTTGTACTTTAGCAGGGAAGTCCATAGCATCACATTCTCGACCAAGTGCATAGATGTCTTCGCTGAAAAACGGTGCTTTATCTATAGTGATCTTAAAGCCGTTGTATTCGCTGGGATTATGTGAACCCGTAATCATAATAGATGCAGACGGAGTGATGCCATCCCACTCTTGATAGTTTGTGAAGTAGTTTACGGGGGTAGGAACAAGTCCCATATCCAGAACTTTTTTACCGCCTGCATTTAGTCCGTGAACAAGGTATTCAAAAAGTATAGGGGAGTGACTTCTTGCATCATAACCGACTGACACATAATCACCGTCTATCTTGGATGCAAGTGCATAACCGATACGAACAACGCTTTGTTCATTTAACTCTTTTTCGTAAATTCCTCTAATATCATACTCTCTGTAGATGCTCACAATAATTGCCTTATAATAATTAATATTGGAATTTTACTGTTTTTTTGTTAAGGTAAGTGTAAAATAGGTGTAATTCACTATATTGCCTTAATTTAAAAGGATGATGTTTTGATAAAAGTTAAGGAACTGGTAAAAACTTTTTTCTTTTGCACTCTTGTATGTAGGATTGCGTGTTCTTTTATTTAAAAAGAGAATATAAAATTTATGTTATTATTAGTAAAAATTAAATGAGAAACTTATGAATGAGATGAAAACTATATATTTAAAAGATTATAAAAAACCTGAATTTGAAGTTGAGAGTTGCGAGCTTGTGTTTGATTTGTTTGAAGAGTATTCTTTAGTCACAAACACTATGAAAATAAACAGACTTGATAACGCACAAAAAGATATAAGACTAGATGCTATAGACTTAGAGCTGATAGAAATATACATAAATGATTTGAAGCTGGATGAGACTCGTTATATAATAGATGCACAAAGTCTTATTGTCCTAAATATTGCGGATTCATTCAGTCTAAAAATCAAAAATAAAATCTATCCTCAAAATAACACGGAACTCGAAGGGCTTTACAAATCAGGCTCAATTTTTTGTACCCAGAACGAGCCGGAAGGTTTTAGAAAAATAACACCATATCTGGACAGACCGGATGTTATGAGTGTCTTTACCACTACAGTAATAGCCGACAGAGAAAAATACCCGGTACTTTTAAGTAACGGAAACAAGAAAAACTGCCATGACTCTTTTGATGAGAGACACGGAGTTACCTGGCACGATCCGCATCCAAAACCATCTTACCTTTTTGCTTTGGTCGCTGGAGATTTAGGATGCGTAAACGATGAATTTACCACTGCATCTGGTGAGTATGTGGAACTGAACATTTACTGTGACAAAGGAAATGAATCTCAATGTTCTCACGCTATGAAATCACTCAAAGAGGCAATGCTTTGGGATGAAGAAAAATATGGACGCGAATATGACTTGGAAATTTATAACATAGTAGCGGTAGATAGTTTTAACATGGGTGCTATGGAGAACAAAGGACTCAATATCTTTAACTCTCACTATGTCTTGGCAGATGAAGACAGAGCTACAGATGCTAACTTTATGGGAATTCAGAGTGTTATAGCTCATGAGTACTTTCACAACTGGACAGGTAATCGTATCACATGTAGAGACTGGTTTCAGCTAACACTAAAAGAAGGGCTTACTGTTTTTCGCGACCAGTCTTTCTCGGCAGATTTAAATTCCCGTGAAGTCCAACGTATCGAAGATGTTAAAGCTCTAAGAGACAGGCAGTTTATAGAAGATGCATCTCCTACTGCTCACCCGATTCAGCCGGATTCATATATGGCGATAAATAATTTCTATACTTCTACGGTTTATGAAAAAGGTGCGGAAGTCATTAGAATGATTCATACTCTTTTAGGTGAAGAAAATTATAGAAAAGCTACTGACCTTTACTTTGATACATTTGACGGTCAGGCAGTTAGAACAGATGATTTTTTATGGGCCATGAGTGAAGCTTCTGGAGTTGACCTCTCAGAGTTTAAGACTTGGTACCATCAGTCGGGAACACCGACACTAGATGTTGAAGAATTTTATCACAACGGGATCTATAAACTTATACTTACTCAAAAAGTTCCAAATGCAGTTGATGGCAGTGCGCAAAAGCCGTATTATTTTCCACTAAAAATAGGTCTTATCGGACTTAATACAAATGAGATACTTGAAAAAGTATTAATAATATCAAAAGAAAAAGAAGAGTTTATCTTTGAAGGTTTGGCATCTAAGCCTTATTTATCAATAAACCGTGATTTCTCAGCTCCTATCATAATAGAGCAGAGTTCAAAAGAGTATGCGTTTTTAATGAAGCATGATAAGAACAGTTTTGTAAGATATGAATCTGCACAGCACTTTGCCATTGAGACTCTTGAGGAGATGATGGATACGGGAAATATTAATAAAGAGTTCTTGAAAGCTTACGGGTATATCTTAGACTTGGATATTGAACTCTCATATAAGGCATTACTTTTAGAACTGCCCTCAGTGTCAACACTTATGCAAAGACAAAAAATAGTTGATTTTGTGCCTATATACTTAGCAAAAGAGAGACTGGAACGTGAGTTGGCTACTCTGTATAAGGATAAATTTTTAGAGATTTACGAACAAAACCATAATCCTAAAAATAAAGACCTGGATGCTATAAGTATGGGAGAACGTGCTATTAAAAACAGAGTGTTGAGAATTTTGTCTGCACTTGAGAATAGAGAAGTTATAGATATGGCCAGAGAACAATATGAAGAGTCTTTGACAATGACAGATAGAATAGTTGCTCTAGATATTTTAGAGAATATCACAAGTCAAGAGGGAGAAGTTGCACTTAATGATTTTTATAACAGATATAAGGACGATACTTTAGTTATGAACAAATATTTCTCAATAATTGCAGCATCACATAGAAACGGAACACTTGACAGAGTCATTGCACTTCAAAATGATGAAGTATATGATGAAAAAGTTCCGAATTTGGTACGATCTTTGATTGGTGTTTTTGCAAGAAACTATAAGCATTTTCATGCTGAAGATGGCAGCGGCTATTCGTTTGTAGCAGATAAAATAATTGAGATAGATAAAATCAATGCTCAGATGGCTTCAGGACTCGCAGGAGCATTTAAAATATATGAACGTATGAATGAAACAAATAAAGAGTTGATGAAAGAAGAGTTAGAGCGTGTAGTTTCTACACAATCACTTTCAAAAAATTCTTATGAAATTATTAGCAAAATCTTAAAAATCTAGTATAAATTAATTTTTTATATGCTTGAAAGTGCCTAAAATAGGGCCTTAAGGTTTTATATAATTTGTACATATGATAATTATTTATATTCTAATAATTCTTTGTGATATAAATGTGATACAGTTGTGATAACCTTACTATAACTTTTAACAAAGAGGAAAAATATATGGCAAGATTAGTCGTTTTAGGTGGTGGTGTTTCTGGACATACTGCCGCAACATTTGCAGCGAAATGGTTGGGTTCATCTCACGAAGTTGTTGTAGTTACTCCAAACTCAAAGTGGAATTGGATTCCATCAAATATATGGGTTGGTGTTGGTCAAATGTCAAAAGAAGATGTTACTTTTGATTTAGCTCCTGTGTACGCAAAAGCAGGTATCACGTACAAGCAGGCAAAGGCACTTGGAATTCACCCGGAAGGAAATGAAACAAGTGATAAGCCTTATGTTGTAATTGAGTCAACAAAAGATGGTGAAGAGGGACAAACTGAAAATATTGAGTATGATTACTTAATCAATGCAACAGGTCCTAAGCTTAACTTTGCAGCTACTCCTGGTCTTGGAGATGCTAATGGTCTTGGTGAGCACACTGTATCAGTTTGTACAGCAGATCACGCAGTACATGCAGCAGAAGAGTTAGACAAATGTATTGAGAAGATGAAAGGCGGTACTCGTCAGAAATTCTTAATCGGTACTGGACATGGTATGTGTACTTGTCAGGGTGCTGCATTTGAGTATATCTTCAATATTGAGCATGAGTTAAAGAAAGCTGGTGTTCGTGATATGGCAGATATCAAGTGGATATCAAATGAGTCTTTCCTAGGTGACTTCGGTGTTGGTGGACTTCACATGAAAGCTATGGGTTTTGCAGTAAGTTCAAGAATTTTTGCAGAGTCTCTATTTGCTGAGCGTAACGTTGATTGGATTATCGGTGCTCACGTAAATAAAGTTGAATCTGGAAATGTTCATTATGAATTACTTGATGGTTCAATGGGCGAAGAAAGTTTTGACTTCTCAATGTTAATCCCTCCATTTGCCGGTGTTGGACTTAAAGCTATCAACAAAGCCGGTGAAGATATCACAGGCGATATATTTGCTCCAAACGGTTTCTTAAAAGTTGATGCAAATTATGCTGCAGGTGCATATGAAAATTGGAAAGCTAGTGACTGGCCAAAAACATATCAAAACCCTACATATAAAAATATTTTTGCTTGTGGTATTGCATTTGCACCACCACATCCAATCTCAAAACCAATGAGTTCACCAAACGGAACTCCGATCAATCCAACTCCACCTCGTACAGGTATGCCTTCAGGTATTATGGGTAAAGTGGTTGCTCACTCTGTTTGTGATTTAATTACTAAAGGTCCGGATGCTCCGTTGCATGAAGCTTCTATGGCTGAAATGGGTGCTGCTTGTGTTGCATCTGCAGGTAAAGGACTATTCGACGGTACTGCTGCTGCAATGACAATTTACCCTGTTGTTCCGGATTTTGAGAAGTACCCTGGTACTGGTCGTGATACGGATTACACATTCGGTGAAATCGGTCTTGCAGGTCACTGGATTAAACATATCCTACATCACCTGTTTATCTATAAAGCTAAGCTAAATCCAGGCTGGACTCTGATTCCAGAATAAAAAAACATTAAGGAGAAAAAATGTCAAAATATGGCGAAAAAAATATTAAAGCTTACGGTAATAACTTTACAACAATGACACCTGGTCCAGTTGCAAAATGGATGAGAACTTGTGTAATATTCCAATTTTTTAGATTTTTAGCAATCAATCTAAAAATGCTAGTAGTGGTTAGAAAAAGTCACTAATTCTTCAACCCTCCATCTTGGAGGGTAAGACAATCACCCTCAACCAAAGAGGAAAAATCCTATTTTTTAATAAATTATATTAAGGCAGTTTAATGGTAAGAGATATTATTACTTATCCAGCACCACCAAGTGTAGAGTACGGAACAGATGTAAGAGTTTTTAATGAAGATATAATCTCTATTATCCAAGATTTAAAAGATACAATAGAGGCAAATTCTCTTGAGGCACTTGCAGCATTTCAAATAGGTGAGATGTACAATATAATTGTTATAAAAAAAGGGGATATGTCCTTTGTGGCTGGTGATGATGGTTATTTAGAATTAATTAACCCCAGAATAATAAGCAGCAGCGACAAAGTTACTACTGTTGAGAAAACAGCGTATTTTCCGGGTCTAAGTGCAAATGTTGAGAGACACAACAATATCTCTATCATTTATGAAGATAGAAATTTTAAACAACACAGTTTAAAAGCAACAGGAAAAGAGGCAATCTTACTCCAAAGAAAAATAGACTATACATTTGGATCTTCTTTTATAAATAAACTATCAAAAGATGAAAAAAAACTATTTGAGAAAAAACTTGATTTTGGAAGTGATATAGCTATATCTGAGAGCTGTCCGACAACTTTTAAAAGAGACTATATATTAAAAGCAATAAATATTTTTATGATAGCAATGGTCGCTTTAGTCGCAGTATCTTTTTTTGTTTCTGATGAATCAACATTAAAGAGTATGTGGTCTTATCAACTCTATGCTTCTTACGGTGTTCTTGGCTTTATTATTGTCTATTTCTTTTATGCACAGTATGAGGGGAAACAGTTTACATCTTGTACAAGTTGTCAGATAGGAAATATTATAGGTACAAGCGTTATAAATCTTGTAAAGTTAACACTTATAATGGTTGTTTCTTACTTTATAGTATAGTTTTAAAGTATAGAAGGTAAAGACATGAACACACAAGTACCAAACTTAACACAAACACAAGAAATTTTTATAAGTTCAAAAGATATTATATTATCTCAATGGCTTTCATATGATTCACCACAAAAAATATTGAAACAACACGATATAGACAGAAGTTTCTTCTTAGCAGAGTATGCCAACGGCGTTTTTGATTATTTTATGGGCATAATAGCAGGTGAAGTGGAGATAGGAAATTGCCCGATTATGCAAAATTTGATGGCCTATTTAAAAAACAGAGAAATAAGTGCAGATGAACTGTTTGAGATCTGTAGTCATTTCCGCCGTTCTATGATTGATTTTTCTTATGATAAAGGTCTTGACTCAAAAGAGATGGCAAATGAAATCTCATATATATTTGATAAAAATTTTAGAGGGATTCTAAAGTATTATACAGATACTATTTTTCAAAAACTTATAAATGCAAGGTTAGAAGCAGATAAAGCTTCTCAAGCTAAAGAATACTTTTTGTCAAATATGTCACATGAGATAAGAACTCCGTTGAATGCAATTTTAGGTTTTGTAAATCTTTTAATAGACGAAGATGTATCTAAAAAACATAGAACATATTTAGATATTATCTTAAACAGCGGGGAAAACCTACTAAGTATTATTAATGATATTTTAGATTTTTCCAAACTTAGAAGTGGTGAGTTTACAATCGAGCCTAAAATATTTTCTTTGCATGATGAAATAAGTCATACAATGGAATTGTTTGTTGCAAGTGCGAATGTAAAAGATATAACAATAACTTCTTTTATAGATCCTCATATTCCAAAAGAGTTATATGCAGATGCTCTTAGAATCAAGCAGATTCTTTCAAACTTTTTAAGTAATGCTATAAAGTTTACCCCGCAGGGTGGGCATATAAGTGTTGAAGCTTCTTGTAAAAATGGAGTTTTAAATGTAAGTGTAGCCGACAACGGTATCGGCATCGCAGAACAAGACATACAAAATATATTTACAGCTTTTGCTCAAGCTCAACACAGTGAGCAAAAAAGTTGTGACGGAACAGGTCTTGGATTGTCTATTTGTCATCAGCTGGCATATCACATGAACGGAAGTGTACATGCAGAATCAACATATGGAGAGGGAAGCAGGTTCTGGATAGAGATGCCGGTGGATGCTCATAGTGAATTATGCCCAATATATGAAGATGTAAGTGAGTTCCAGTCTTTAAAGATTGTTGTTTATTCAAAAAATTCACAACATTTTTACAAAGAAGAATCTTTTATGAGATATGCAGACATATTTGGCATGAATGCAAAGATTGTCGATAATTTAGAGGATGATTTTGATATAGCTCTGTTTGTAGATGAAGATGTTGATAAATCGTTTAAAACAAAAGCGCTAAATTCAGGTAAAAAATTTATTGCGATGGTTAGCAAACCAAATGATGAGTATGATAAATATGATAATGTCACGTCTATCTCTTTTCCTATGTATTGTTCTAAAATCAGAGATACGTTTAATGAACTCTTAAATCCTGATTCATACTCTCCTCACAAACATGAAGTTGGACTTAAATTTATAGGACATATTTTAGTAGCAGAAGATAATGAAGCGAATCAAGAGTTGATCAAAATACTATTGCAAAAATATGGATTAACTTTTGATCTTGCATCTAACGGTTATGAGGCAGTAGAATTATATAAACTAAATAACTACGACATGATTTTAATGGATGAGCAGATGCCGGTAATGGATGGTAATGAGGCCGTTAAAAAGATTACGGAATATGAGATAAAAAAAGGGCTTAGACACACTCCTGTTTCAGCACTTACCGCTAATGTAATCAAAGGTGCTAAAGAGAGAGGACTTTTGAGTGGTTTCGATTCATTTTTAGGTAAACCGATCATTTTAAAAGAGTTAGAAAGAGTTTTTGCTCTGTATTTAAAAATCAATACAAATAGTGAGCTTAAAGTAGAAACTAAGAACTTCCAAAGCAGTATAACAGGTCTTGATGCCATAAAACTAAAAGAAGAACTTATGCTTAGTGAAGATGAACTTATTATGCTTCTTACTCTCTTTATTAAAAAAATGAAAAAACAGATACCGGAATTAAGCAGTGCCATAAAAAATAGAGACTATAAAAAAATAGCTTTAAAAGCGCACAGCATTAAAGGTTCGAGTGGAAATTTTAGAATAGAAGTTCTGCAAAACAGTGCAAGTGAAATGGAGCAAATGGCTAAGTCTGAAAATAGTGATTATGATTATGAGAAAGTTTTTAAAACAATAAAAAAGAGGGTTCAAGAGATAGATATCTCTTAAAAAGTTTCGATGCTGTAGTCGAGTATTATTCCTCTATATAATAACCTATTCCGGAGGCATTTTTAATAATATCTGTCTCAAGTTTGTTTCTCAGTCTCCAAACTAATGTTCTAACGCTGTTTTCTGTTGCTCCGCTTTCATCCCAGACATAGTTCATCGCCTGCTCAAAACTCACGACAAGTCCAAGTTGTGCCACAAGTAAACGTAAAAATGCGTTTTCTTTTTTAGTAAGCTTGATTTTCTTGCCATTATAGAATGTTTCACATACACTGATATCAAGATGGTATTTGTCACCAAACGGGACTATTGGTTTGTCAGAAGCTCTTTTTGAATAAAGCAGTTTTTCAAGATTCAGCTTATCTACTTTTAAAGAATCGATATTATCTTTTCTTTCATTTTCTACTTCATATTTGAAAATCGCCATTTGAATAGTAGCATGAAGTGAATTTGGGTCAAACGGTTTAACAATATAGCCGTAGGGTTCAGTTAGTTTCGCTTGTGCTATGATATCGTCATCGCTGTAAGATGTTAGAAAAATAAAA
Source organism: Sulfurimonas sp. (assembly GCF_041563495.1). Classification (GTDB taxonomy): domain Bacteria; phylum Campylobacterota; class Campylobacteria; order Campylobacterales; family Sulfurimonadaceae; genus Sulfurimonas. Next base: position 82,563 of record NZ_JBFFMZ010000006.1, on the reverse strand, counting down.
GGGATATTATATTTTTTACGGATCACTTTGGCTAATTCTATACCGTCATTACTCTCATCAAGAGATATATCAATGATTACAATATCAGGTTTATAAGCTTGAATCTTATTTTTTGCAGCAACTGCATTGTCACATACCGCAATGACGCTATAGCCATGCTTTTGAAGTGACAAATTGAGATTTAGTGCTGTAATTTCATCATCTTCTACAACAATAATACTATTTTTAACCATTAATAACCCCTTTCGTATCAAAAAATAATGACTATTTTGTGATAAATTAGTTATTATTATAATGTAACTTTTTATTATTTACAATAGCAGATAGTGTGAATCAAGGTGGTGTTACGAATTAACACATATTTTTTATTTTTTTAGTGCGGAAGAAGTAGGATATAACACTTTTCCACATGGTACAACTAGTGATGATGTCGCCAAATGTACATCCTGATCGTCAAAAAAAATGTGTGCTTTAAAGGCTTTTAAAATTTCACTTTTTTCTATACCACCGAGGAAAAATGCCTCATCTACATAGACTCCCCAGTGTCTTAAAGTCTTTATAACTCTAATGTCTGCAGGGCTGTTTCTCGCTGTTACTAAAGCTATGCGAACAGGTGAAAGCTCCATCTTCATGGGAAGTCTCTCTTGCAAGCGAGCTAGTTTTTTTAAAAATGTTGCAAAAGGTCCTTCATTCATAGGAATGTCTTGAGCATTATGTTCGTTTTCATGAAATGCTTCCAATCCGCCGTTTTTATAGACCAATTCACTGCTCTCATCAAATAGTACGGCATCTCCGTCAAAAGCTATTCTTACTTGACCGTCGGGTATATCACATTTATACTCGGGCGGGGTAGATAAAACAGCAGAAGCACATACTTTTTTATCAATGACTTTTTGTGCGTCTGATTCATTTGTAGTTAAAAAAAGATCAACATCAAAGGCTTCTAGATAATCAGCAGTTGATTCTCCTGCCGTAAAAGCTGAGCGTGTTATATTTAGGTTTAGTTTTTTTATGTTGTTTAGAACTATAACTCCTGTATCTGGCGAGTTTCTTGACATTATCACAACTTCAACAAGAGGTGAATCATTTTTTTTCTGATACTTATTTAAATCTAAAAGAGCTTTTATAAGAGGAAAAGCTATTCCTTCTTTTAATGGCAGATGCTCATTTTTAAGCATATACTCCCGATACATTTGAATAGCATTCTCAGGATTGTTTTTAAATTCTTTTTCAAAAAGCTTATCCTCTTTAGAGAGGTCAAAAAGAGCTGTAGCAGATATTCCGATTACGAGAGTGTTTTGCAAGTTATATGCCAAGATAAATCCTTTAGCATTATTATAGTAAAATTACTTTATGTCTTACTTTGTTTATATGCTCCAATGCAGCGATAATACTTTATATACCGGTATAGCGACAGATGTTCAAAGGCGTCTCGATGAGCATAACAATTCGGACAAAGGTGCAAAGTACACAAAAATACGCCGTCCTGTGATGTTGGTCTACAGTGAAGAGTGCGAAGATAGAAGCAGTGCTTCTAAAAGAGAATATGCTATAAAAAAACTAAAACGAAAAGAGAAGTTGGAATTGATTGATGCTTAGTATATATGTGGACGGGGATGCATTCCCTAATCTTTTAAAACCGATTTTATTTCGTTCCATAGAGAGACTTGGACTTAAAACTTTTGTAGTTGCAAATAAAAAGATAGATATTGGAAAATCAGAAAATATCAGTTATCTTATAGTAGATGCGGGGGCTGATGAAGCTGATCATAAAATAGTTGAAATGGTAGAAGTCGGTGATTTGGTGATTACTGCAGATATCCCATTGGCAGACAGGGTTATAAGTAAAAATGCTCATGCAATAGACCATCGCGGAGAGTTGTACAGCATTGATAACATCAAGCAATACCTAGCCATGAGAGACTTAATGGAAAAGATTCGTGATAGTGGTGAAATGACAAGAGGGCCAAAACCGTTTTCAAGTAAAGATGCCCATGAATTTGCCAATCAGTTAAACAGTTTTTTAGCCAGACATGTGAAAAGTCAGTCTAACCTCCAGTAAAAAATATCTCTGCGACCTTCAGAGCTAAAGAGTTCTTTTTCGTTGATAAACCTTATTTGGTTTACGGACTTGTTATGTCCGACTAAACGGTCTCCCTGTTCTTTTGTTTTTGGATTAAAGAGTTGCAGATAATTCTCTTCACCGCTCGTAAAAACACCTATTTCTGCACTTGGGCTTAGTCCGACACAGTAAACTAGAAAATTGCTTTTTATGTAGTAGCCTTTTTGTCCTTCTTGATATACGGCTACACGTCTGTCCTGTCCGGCAGTTATTATGACACCGTTATTATGTGCAACATGGTAAATATTGTCAAGATTCTGCGGGGTATAGTTCTTTTTTACTTTAGAGCTTTTTGCATCTAGGAGTTTGACAGCACCGCTTTCATCAGCAAAGACTATTTCTGTCTTGTCGAAACTCAGTTGCATATCACCTAAAGTGCTTTGAGATATATGGCTTTTATAAATATTGTATTGTTCATGTGTGTCATGAAGAATAATCTCAGAGCCAAGAGTACCAAAGATAATCTGCTCATCATTTAAAAAACGGGCCTCTTTGATTGAGAGTTTTTTGCGTTCATCAACTATGTTTTTAAGCTCATTGTTTTCATAAATCCAAACATTTCTAAATGAATCCCTTCCAACACTGACTATAAGAACTTTAGAGTTTAGATAATCAACACTAAGAATATTTGCGGCAATAAGTTTGTTCATTGCGGTAGTAACGGGCGGAAGAATTATTTGATTTATGATTTTTTTACTTTTAAGATCAAAAATATCAACGGTTCCCATGTCATTTGCAGCATATAGTTTGTCTGCATATACGACAAAGTCACTTACAAACCCGACAGAACGTAGTTTAAAAATAGGAGAGATATCTTTTGAATAAAGCATAGACGACAATAAAAATAAGAAAATAAATAGTTTAAACATAAGGGCATTATACAAGATTTTTTATAAAACAAGTTTTGCTATACCCATGCTATATAAGTACTATACAATGTATATGGAAGAATAAATTATTTTAAAGGCAGGAAATGGGTATAAAGATATTTAGTTACGGAACATTACAAAAAAGTAAGTTTACAAGAGGAAAAGAAGTAAAACCTGGAACGCTTACCGGTGCCTACGAAATAATGAGCGGTGATTTTCCGCTGCTTCAGGAGATGCACAAGGGGACAAATGTAATAAATGGACTTCTTTTTGAAGTATCTCAAGATGAGATTGATGAGATAGATGACTATGAGAATATGCCGCATTTTTTCAAAAGACAGGAAAAACAGATTGTACTTGAAGACGGCAAAAAAGAGACAGCTTGGGTTTACCTGCTAAATGAGCAAATAGGATAATCTGAACTTTGATGTAGTATAATAATTAGAGTTTTTTCAAGAAGTAGGGAAACTGTAATGGAACTGATGATAGATAATGTTTTAAACATAGGTGTTGATGAGTTTTATAGAGCTTCAAGATATGGACTTCCATTGTCTGTATTATTGATAAACTCAGATAATCGCAGAGCATTTGATATACTTGAAGAAAATACAAGACAGGTAGATATAGTTCAGCAACTAAATTCAGAATTGTTGATAGTCTTTTTATCACATACAGATTATAAAAGCTCCTTAACTTTTATACAAAAGATAAAAAGCAAATTAAATTTTACATACACGCTCGGTGAATTTAAAGATTCGGAGCAAGAGTTTGTAAGAACTCTTTTTTTAGACAATCGTGATAAGTTTATTTTTCCCCGTTGATATTTAGACTTTCTTTTAGTATATCAAACTCTTCTTTAGTTATTATTCCGTCTTTAAGCAGCTTTGAGAGTTCCTTAAGTTTGGCAATCTTATCTTCATTCTCTTTTGTCATAGTACTTAAGTAGAAATCTTCCAGCTCTTCCTTTTTATTGGCAGCTTTTCTATCTTTTAAAGAGTGTTCTTGTTCATATTTTTTTGCATTTCTTTTAGAAATGACATAAGAGACTATAGACATAATTGAAAAAATTGTTAGATATAAAATAGCTTCATTGTATATGGAATCCAATGCGTTAGGGTCTATGCCCTCTGCATAAGCGAATGAGACAACAAATAGTGGTATTAACGGTTTCATGATAAGATTTCCTTTTGTATGAACATATTGTAGCAAATACTAGAGCTTATTTTATTGATTATACTTTATTTTAGGAGATGGCAATTATAGATGAGCAGAATTACATTAACGGCTTTTTTAGTATTTTCATTTATAGCGTTGATGATATTTGTAAAAGAGAGCAGGGTGGATTTGTCTAAAAACATTTTAAAAAAAGATGCTGTTATTCTTGCCTTTGGAGATAGCCTGACATATGGTTTTGGGGCTTCAAGCGACTTTAGTTATCCTGTGCGTTTGGAGCTCAGAAGCGGAGTCAAAGTTATAAATGCAGGAGTAAATGGTGAGCTCTCTTCTGAAGGTTTACGCAGGTTACCAAAATATCTGAAACAAAAGCCTGACCTTGTCATTCTCTGTCATGGAGGAAATGACATACTGCAAAAACTCCCGCATGAACAATTAAAGAAAAATTTACAAGAGATGGTAAGACTGATTAAAAGGAGCGGGGCAAAAGTACTACTTGTTGCTGTGCCTGATTTTCATATTTTTGGTTTTAAAACATTGTCTTTGTATGAAGAAGTGGCAGATGAGGCAGGAATACTTTTAGAAGATGAGGTGTTGACCCATATAGAGCTACATCGAGATCTTAAAAGTGACTATGTGCATCCCAATGATAGAGGGTACGACATGATGGCTGAGGCTTTTATGAAGATTCTTAAAAAGAATCAATTTATTCCTTGATTTTTATTACTGAAGTTTTACAGTATAGCGTTATAAAGTATTACTTATTTATTTTTGTGAGTAAAAGTATTTTTTAGGCTCATTTTAAGTATCTTATGCAATAATAATGTAAGATGATAGCGTGAAATGAGGTGCTTGTTGGGGAATAAATTAAAAATAATTGAACGACAAAACGTTACATTACAAAGACTAAATGAAATTGCATCTATCTCTAATATGAGTCCTAAAGAGACATTACGAGAAGCATTGGCAATTGGGAAAGAGCATTTTGGTTTGGAGTTTGGTATTGTCAGCCATATTGTCGGTGAAGATTACACCGTAGATGTTCAATCATCACCTCCTGATACTTTGCATGACGAACAGTTGTTCGCCCTTGGTTCAACATACTGTAAGACCACTTTGGAGTTGAATGATATCCTTGCGATTAAAGATGTAACAACATCAAAATATGTAGGACATCCTTGTCATAGAGATTTTGATCTTGTCTCATATATAGGCGCGCCTGTAAGAGTGAACTCTAAAATATACGGTACCATCAACTTTTCATCGCCAAAAGCAAGACAACTTGAATATGACTCGACGGATGATGAGTTTATGAGACTGCTTGCAAGATGGGCTGGGTCTTTTATGGAGAGACAAATTGCTCTTGATGAATTGTCACTGGCAAAAAAACGATTTGAGATGATCTTTGAAAATAATGCCTCAGGTATTATGCTAGTAGATGAGAGTTGTCAAATAGTTATGGTAAATAAGCGTCTATGCGATATTGTAGGGTTTTCTAAAGAAGAGCTAATCGGACAAAACAGCAGAACTTTTCATATAGCCAGTACCACTTACGAAACTATGACGGATAACTTTGCCAAGATTAAAAATGATTCATATGAAAAAATCGAGTACCAGCTAAAAAGAAAAGATAGTAGGCAAATATGGTGTGAATTTTTTGGTTCATCTATAGAACTGACAAAAAATACTCAAGGTGTTATTTGGAGTATACTGGATATTACAACTCAAAAAGAGTTACAAAACAGACTTGAAGCACAGGCGACTACAGATTATTTGACAGAACTTTACAACAGAAGGCATTTTGCAGAGCGACTAGAAGAAGAACTCTCTAGAATAAAACGTAATAAAAATGCAACGGCCTCGCTGATGATGTTTGACTTGGATAGATTCAAGCAGATCAACGATACTTTAGGTCATTTAGCAGGAGATGAGGTACTAAAAAAATTTGCGGATATATTAAGAGATAACTCGCGTAAAACAGATATTGCAGGAAGAATCGGCGGTGAGGAATTTGCCTTGATATTACCAAATACCGAAATTCAAAATGCTTTGATCTTAGCAAATAAAATCAAAGACGAGGTCTCAAATCAGTCTATAGTAATTGATGGAATAAGTGTAAATGTAACAGTCAGTATAGGTTTAACAGATTTAACATTCGATGATATGAACTGCGATTCTGCTTTTGCCCGTGCAGACAATGCACTTTATAGGGCAAAAGAAAATGGTCGAAACAGGGTTGAACTCTAAATTTTAATCATATTTAGGTTTCTCTTTAGTATTTTAAATTCTTCTTCATTTATTATTCCGTCTTTTAACTCTTTAGATAACTCAGACAGTGTGGCTTTTTTGCCCATTATTTTTACTGCAGAAGTGTTTAAAAAATTGCTGACAAGTTCCTCTTCCCTTGCTTCTTCTATTCTTTTTTTGAGCGGGTAATTAACCTCATATTTTTTAGCACTTTTTTTAGAAAAGATGTAAGAAATGATTGACATCGTCCCAAAAAGAGCAAAAAATAAAACAGCTTGACTATATATTGTGCTCATATTGTTGGCATCCATAATATTTTTCCTTATTTAATTGAATATTGTCATATTATGCCTAAATTCGATTAAATAAATTTAGTTTAAAAATATTTGATTTATAAATTTAAACTTCATAAAAGAAAGAAGTTGACAACTGACAACATTATATTTTCGTGATATGGTATAATAGTGACCAAATAACACAAAAGAGATATTATGCAAGAACTTGTACTAAAGAATGATGATTTTCTGGTGTCACAGACGGATGACAAAGGTATTATATTATTTGCGAATGATGATTTTTGTAAAATCGCAGGCTATACAATTGACGAGTTAGTTGGAAAACCACATAATATAGTAAGACATAAAGATATGCCGAAGGCTGCTTTTAAAGATTTATGGGATACTGTAAAAAGTGGAAAAGTCTGGGATGGCTATGTTAAAAACAGAACCAAAGATGGTGGATACTATTGGGTCTATGCCACTGTTTATCCTATGAAAGACCCTGTTACAAATGAAACTCGTTATATGTCATGCAGAAGAAAACCTTCACAAGAAGAGATTCAAGCAGCTCAAGAACTGTATAAAACTTTAAGATAGGGATATAGATGAATAATTTACAAAAAACAATAATAGTATCAATAGCATTTGCTATTTTAGCGGCATCCCTGTTTTTAACTGAGTCAAATGTTATTCAGGCAGTCTTAACAGTTGTAGTCTTTGTCGTTGTAATAGCTGTAAATGCACAAAAAACATCGGCGTCTACAGACAGTTTAAATAAAAAACGCTTGGACTTAATCGAAATGATGGAGTTCAAAAGAAACAAAGTCGATATCAATGAAAATACAACTAATGAAGCAGAGAAAAATTTTAACAAGATAGTCACAAGTTATCAAAAAGCAACTTTGGATGACACGAGAGTTGCAGGTGAAATGGTTTTGATGGCAGACAAAGTATCAAAGGGACACTTTTCATGCAGAATAGATGCTGACAGTAAAACACCATACGTACATGTTCTTAGAAACAGTATGAATAACATGCTTGATTCTTCAGAGAGGAATCTTGACAACGCTATAACTACTCTACAAAGTTATGCCGATGGAAAATTCACTTCAAGAAGTAAAGTGGATGTTGAAGCAAAAATGGCTGATTTATTGAACAATATCAATTTTTTAGGACAATCTTTGCAAAATATGGAACAAGAGAACAAAGACACGCAAAATCATATTTTGGAAACATCAAATAGATTAAATGAAACAATCAGTGAAGTTACAGATACTACTATTATTGAGCTTAAAGATATGATTTATAATATTGTAAATCGTATACATAGTGTGTCTGAAAAAGAAAATGAGATGGTTGAAAATCTTCAAAATCTGGTTTCCAGTGCAAATGAGACCAAAGAGATCTTATCAACTATCGGTGAGATTGCAGAACAGACTAATCTACTTGCACTAAATGCAGCTATTGAGGCAGCACGTGCAGGTGAACACGGTCGAGGATTTGCAGTTGTTGCTGATGAAGTAAGAAAACTTGCAGAACGTACACAAAAATCTTTAGCAGAGACGGCAGCAACTACTAATGTGCTTATCCAATCAATCTCTGATAGTTCAGAAGCTCTTACTACAAACGCAAGCGAAGTAAACAACATCTCAGATGAAGTAAGTCTTATCAGTCATAAAATGGATGATATCATAAATATTTTGCATAACCTTCACAAGTAAATAAAAATGCAAAAACTGCAGTTTTACTACAATTAGTTAAACTGCAGTCTCTCTTATCCTTCAAAATCTCAACTATTTCTCCAAAAATATTCTTCTTTATTGAATCTATCTATAAGTTTTAAATATTTTTAGATATTGGCTAAATGCAGTATAATATTCAATATATGTTTTATAAGGTGTGTATTATGTTTAATTTTGTACGTAAGCTTTTTAAAGCTCTTAACTCTTCAGGTAAGTCATGGCAGCTCTCAGGTGCCATAGTTTTAGCGATGTTTGCAGGCTTTTTGCCTTCTACGTCTCTCATCCTCTTAGATATTCTTTTTATAGCACTTATTTTAAATGTAAACTTTGGGCTGTTTCTTCTCTTTAGTGCAATTTTTAGCGGAATAGGGTACATTTTTGATCCCGTCTTTGAATCCATAGGATATGCTGTTTTAACAAATGACACCCTTAACGGCTTTTTTACCTCTTTGTATAACTCAGCCTTCTTTAGATGGAGTTCGTTTAACTACACACTTGTTACCGGCTCTCTTATAGTGTCAGTAGTGTTGGCTATTCCGATGCTTATTGTTTTAAACAGAGTCATCACTCTTTACAGAGAGCAGATGGGCAATAAGCTAAACGAATGGAAAGCTACCCGCTGGATGAAACTCTTTAACGAAGAAGCAAAATCAAGCTCGTTTTTTCGTTGGTGGGGAGTAGGTGTATTTGGCGGTCTGGCTGTAGGTATTGCACTTATCTTTATGGTTCTTTTCGACCCGCTTGCACGTGTCGCCATAGAAAAGTCTCTTGCATATTCTCTGCAAACACAAGTAAATATAAAAGATTTCAGCTCTAGTTTTTCAGATTTGCGTGTAAAGATTACAGGCATCCAGATAGCAGACAAAGACAAGCTTACTCATAATCTTGTCCAAGTCGGTGATGTAGAATTTGACCTCGGTTTTTCTGCTTTGATGGAGAAAAAAGCGATGGTAGAGAAGCTAAACGTAAACGCTTTAGCCTTTAACGAAAAAAGGGCAACGGCGGCAAAAGCTTATGATGACTCTTATATTCCAAAAACTGAAGCTCTAAAAGCAAAGACTGCAGAGAAGAAGTCTGCATCTCAAGATGCTACTCCTTTTGCCATTCCAAACGTAGATGATATCTTGGCAAAAGAAGAGCTAAAGTCTGTGACAGAAGCACAAAAACTAAAAGCAGACATAGAAAAAACAAAAGAGAAATGGGCAAAGATATCCGATGAGCTAAAGAGCAAAAATGAAGTTGATGAGATAAAAGCAGATGCAGACAAACTGCAAAAGAGCCTCCAAAACGCAGACATAATAAAAATAGCATCTGCTAAAGGCGATATCGACAAACTAAAATCTAAGATAAACTCTTTAAAAGGTAAATATACATCACTGAAAAAAGATTTCGATGCAGACCAAAAGCGTATTAAAAAACAGATATATGCTCTTAAAAACCTTCCTCAGCAAGACATAGAACGTCTCAAAAAGAAATACTCTTTAAGTGCCGGAGGCGGAGCTAATCTTATAGGGACTCTTATGAGTGACGAGATAGGCGGATATATGAAAAAAGGGATTAAATACTATGAGATGCTAGCTCCGTATATAAGTGACAGTGCCAAAAAAGAAGAGGCACAAGATGTTCCTCCTCCGCGCGGTCAGGGAAGATGGATAAAGTATGCAAATCTTTCAAAGATTCCGGAGCTTGTGATAAAAGAGGCTAAGATAAATGTAAAACTCAAAGAGGATGTTCTGGATATTGCCGTAAAAGATTTGTCCAGCAATCAAAAGCTTTACGGTAAGCCTACTTTAGTCCATGCAGACGCCAAAGGACAACAGTACAAACACATAGTCGCAGATGTAGTTGATGACAGACGAAAAGATAAAGCAAACACAAGTTTTGACGTGAAAGTCACAGGATTTAAAACAGCAGCTTTAGATATGCAGTCTCTAAGCATGAACGATATAATCACAGATGCTACATTAAAAGGTGTTTTAGAAGATGCCAGCGTAAAAGCAAAAAGCAAGGTAAACGTAACCAAGGTAAAACTTCAGATGCCATCACAAACACTTGTAAATGATTTACTCTCTGGCATCTCGAAGTTTAATGTGGATATCTCCGTAAATGGGAAAATACAACAACCTGACATAACAGTAACAAGTGACCTTGATAAGCAGTTGTCAAAAGGCATGAGTTCTATGCTCTCAAAAGCAAGCAAAGGATTTGAGAAAGAGCTAAAAGCCGGCATTTTGGCTAAAGCAGGTGGTTCAAGTAAAGGATTATCTTCAAACCTTGGAGATACAGGTTCACTGCTAAATTCTAAACAAAATGCATTAAGCAGTATCAAAACAAATTTTTCTCCGGCATCAGGCGGCGGTTCAGGATTACCTATAAAATTGTTTTAAAGTAATTGTGCCGATTAAATAAACTTTTTATAATATTGTGTTATAAATTGTATGACTATGATAAGGTTTTACGCTATGACAGAAAAAAATTTCAAAAAATTATTTACTATCTATTTTATAATATTTGGATTTGTCATTTCTCTTGTAGGCGGGGCTATCGGCTATAATATTCAGCTTAGTAATCTAAAAAATGATTTGGATACTAAAGCAAATGAAACAATGATAATCAAGAAGTTTACAGTTTTAAAAAATAAGATTGAAGATATGGACCATATTGTAAGCAGTATCTCAAAAAATTCTATTATGAAATCTTATATTGAAACAAAAGATGAGCATGAACTTGAAAAGCTCAAGAATATCTTTTTTGCCATAGCGAGTGTTGATTCAAAAATCATGCAGCTAAGATACATAGATAAAGACGGGATGGAGCAGGTCAGAGTCGATAGAACAAGTGAACAAAACGAACCTGTATTAATAGCAAAAGAGCAATTGCAAAATAAAGAAAAAAGAAACTATTTTCAAACTATATCTTCGATGCAAGAGGTAAAGATTTGGCATTCAAAGTTTGACTTAAATATGGAAAAAGGAAAAATCGAGGTTCCTTATCGACCTACTTTTAGAGTGGGTATACCTTTGTTTAACAAACAACATGAGTTTGCAGGAATTGTCATAGCAAATATGCTTACAAACAACTTGTTTGATTCTATCAGAACTTCAGCTGTTTTCAGACATTATATTATTGACAAAGAAGGCAATTTTATAATTCATCCAAATCAAAGATATTCTTTTAATAAGTATACAGGTGAGTCTAGAGTGTTTACAGAAGATTTTCCAAAGTATTCTTCAGAGATATTATCCTTAAAAAAAGAGTGTGGCTATTGCTACGTGTATACTTTAAATGATGTATTAAATAATGAGGATGGTGCGCTTTTAATATTGAAACCAAAAGCAGAATATAAAGATGAACTTTTAAAAAATAAATTGAAATCGACTTTATATATTATTCTTTTAAGTATGGCAGCAAGTTTTATTATGGCTTTTTATGCTTCGGTAAAACCTTCAGAACTGCAAAAAGCACTCTTAAAAGCGAATGAAGAGTTAAAGAGGTTTGCGTCTATCTTAGATAGATATGTTGTGAGTGCTAAAACAAAAAAAGACAGTACAATTATTGATGTAAGTAGTGCGTTTGAGGTGTCAAGCGGGTATATAAAAGAAGAACTTATTGGAAAGCCTATGAACATTATTCGGCATGAAAGTAATCCAAAGTCACTTTACAAAGATATGTGGAAAACAATACTAAATAAAAAAGAGTGGAGTGGTGAGATCAAAAACAGAAGAAAGAATGGGGAAGAATTTTGGTTAGACCAGAATATAATCCCTGTTTTAAATGATGATGGTAAAATAGATTCATTTTTCTCTGTCGGAGAAGATATAACTATCAAAAAAGAGTTAGAGATATTATCATCCATAGATAAATTAACGGGAATCCTCAATCGAAGAAAATTAGATGAATTTTTAGAGTATGAAGTAGCAGTAGCAAGAAGATATTTAAGTAATCTATCTTTGATTATTGTAGATATTGACCATTTTAAAGAAGTTAATGACACTTATGGGCATCAAACCGGCGATATGGTTTTGTTTGAAGTGACTAAAATGATATCTAAGTTGGTTCGAAAACCTGATATATTCGGACGATTCGGCGGAGAAGAATTTTTAATCATTTGTCCACAGACATCCAAAGAAGAAGCTTTTGCTTTAGCAGAAAAGCTAAGAAAAGAAATCTGTGATTATACTTTTGATAAGGTCGGACAAAAAACCATCAGTCTTGGAATCGCCCAATTTGAAGAAAACTATTCAACCGAAGATCTAGTTAAAAAAGCAGATATCGCTCTGTATGAGGCAAAAAATACAGGTAGAAATAAGAGTGTTATTTACACTATTTAACATTAAAGTAACACAAAACATATAAACTATATAAAATGTTATATTTTTGATTAGCAAAAGAAATAATTTATTTTAATCAGATAACATTATATTTTAAATATCACAAAAACAGCAATCCAAGGTCTCTTTAATGATTACAACCCGTCTTAATTTTTTAATCTCTATCCTCGTTGTCTTAATAGCTATAAGTAGTTTAGCTTTTAATTATTCACTTATGTACAATAATAAAAAAGCTCATGTAGAACAGGATATGAAAGAGTATGTAACCAGCAGAGTAGAGCAGATAAACGAGAAGCTTAATGAAAAAAAAGAGATAAACAATAAAGTTTTAAACGAGATAACAAACAAACATATTTCTTCTAACGATGTACCTCTTTTCTTTGCATTCTTGGATGCTAACGGAAACTTGATTTCTCAAAACAATCTTCCTAAAAATCTTTCGTTTGAAAAACATACTTTTGATAGTCATGGATACACTCAGTTTTATGAAGAAAAAGGCAATGTCTTTATGCTTGCAGAGATAAAAGTACCCGAATCAATTTTTGTATTATCCGGATTTACGACAGCTTCCCTTTCAAGCTCTATATTTAATGAAAATTTTTATATTTCAATATGGGTTTTGTTTTGTGTGCTTAGTTATATAGGCTTTATTGTTTATTACACCAGAGTAAAAATAGACAAACCTCTAAAAAACCTTTTTGACTCAAACCTGCGCGAATTTATTAACGGTATTCTTGCATCTTACACAGACTGTAAAAATATGAAATCCATTGAAAATATTATGCTTCCAAAAGGACTAAAAAGCAGAATAGAAAACACTTTTGGAATGCTTCAAAAGTGGTCTTGTTATAAGATACATTTTGACGAATTTTTAAAAATGACGGTTGCAGAGAGCGATAAAAACCAACTCGTAAACAATCTTTTTGCCGCTGTTGAAGATGACTTCTTTGTAAAAAAGTTAACTCTGCTTGAAATAAACCATAGTTTAAATCGTTTTGAACCATTAACGGTAACTGTTGGAAATGAAGAAGAAGATTATTCTGAAGAGTTACTCTCAAACCCAATGGAGTGTCTGGCATATAGAACGGGCAACAGAGTTTTGCTAGATGAATCAAAAAAGTCTGCTTGTACAGGATGTGCACGTGCAGATGACGACACAATAATATGTAAACCGATGATGTCTAGCGGGAAACAGACAGGTGTAATCAAGTTTATAGTTGATAATAATAAATTGCATAACAACTCAGATATAGATGGCTCAAAAGAATCAAAGATTAGATTTTTAGAGAGTTATTTAAAATCATACATAGATCTTACCTCTTTAACTATTAGCAATATCAACTTGCTCAATGCCTACAAAAACCAAGCCTTAACAGACCCTCTGACAAATATATACAATAGACGTTATATTACAGAGTATCTTTACGGGGTACTTAATATATCTAAAAGTAAAGAATCTCCTTTGAGCGTATTTATGATTGACATTGACAATTTTAAGCGATTTAATGATGAGTATGGACATAAAGTGGGTGATAAAGTCTTACAAATCGTTGCAAGAACTATAGAGACATCAGTAAGAGAAGGGGATACGGTTGCAAGGTATGGCGGAGAAGAGTTCATAGTAGTTCTTCCATACAGCGACACTGATCTTGCTTTTGAAGTTGGTGAGAGAGTGCGTGAATCTGTTGAGAGCGTAGAGTGGAGCGAGCATGAACTACCAAATATTCACCCGGTGACTATAAGTCTTGGTATAGCTGCTTATCCATTGCACGGATACAGTCACTACCATTTAACTAATGCCGCAGACAAAGCTCTATATAGAGCAAAAAGAAACGGACGCAACAGAGTCATGGTTCATGAGATTAAAGAGAGAGAAGCTAAAGTAATAGGCTAATAATCGCCTAAATAGCTCTCATCACTCTCTACATAGTCGTAGGAGGTCTTTTGTGAGTCGTAGTCATAGTCATACTCTTCTTCACAACCATAATCATAACCGTAATCATCTTCTAACTCTTCGTCTTTTCTGTCATCGATATATACAAACATGATAAATCCTTTTATCTATAGAGTTGAACTATATATCGAACAATATTGGTTATTTATAAAGTGTCATAATTTATTTGCTTTAATATCGTTAAGTAGTTTGTCCCACATTTTATGAGCTTTTTCATTGCTTTTGGCATCTGTGACTTTTCGTCCGTTTTGCCCTTTTTTTATAGCGTGATATAGAGTCTCTCCGTTAAAGTTGTAAACAGGTATCAGATCTTCTCTTTTATCAGCAGGAAAAATCTTAAAGTTTATGCTGTCGAGAATGAGCGGAATGGAATAGGGTGTCTCAAAATAACTTAGAACCATATGCGGTCTGTTAAGGTGTATAGATTTCACATAAGAGAAAAAAAGCTTTTTACTCTCTACTCCAAGGTCTCGAAGAGAGAAATATTTTGCTATGACAAAATCTTCACAGTCTCCTTTGTCTTTACCCAAGAACTCCAAAGGTGTAGCCCAGTAATCTTTTTGACCCCATACTACCGTATCTTCTACATAAGGTACTTTGTTGAAAAACCTATTGATTTCTTCAAGTTTTATTTCACTTGAACTGTGTTGCAGTTCACGCAGTTTTGTGTTATATGCTTCATATCTTTTACGGGCATATACACCGTACTTTTTTTCGGCTTTTGCCATGATGGACTCAGGAATGATGCCAGGGATAGGTTTTTCGAGCGGCACAGGTTTTTTCTCTTCAACCTTCTGCTGCGAACAGCCTGCCAAAATCAAAATGAATAACAACAATAACGGCATATATCTCATCTGCTAAACCTTCCAAGCATTTTACTAAGTATATATAGTTTTTATTATAAAACATCTTATGAAGTTTTCTTTGGTAAGATTGAGTTGTAAAAAGTCTTACTTTGGAGTTAAGAGTTGAAAAGAGTTCTTAAGTACTTACTGCTGGCAATAATAGTTACCGGTATAATTTACGGATTATTTTATAAGACTAAGCATCCAAGTGATTTCAGGCATCCTCGTGATACAAGTATTAAACTGTATTGATGAAAATAGAAGATATTAAATGAAACGTATTCTTTGGTTTAGACGCGATTTACGCGTAAAAGACAACCCTTTATTGTCATTAAGTGGTAATGTTTTACCAATCTTTATCTTTGACACTAACATACTGAAGACTCTGGAGCGAGATGATAAAAGAGTGTCATATATATTTCATTATGTAAAAAAACTCAAACAAGAGTTCTTGGCACATGGACTAGATTTAAAACTTTATTATGGTAGACCAGAGAGTGTTTTTGAATATATTTTAAAAGAGAATAGCTTTGATGAGGTTATTGCATCAGCAGACTATGACAGTTATGCAAAAGAGAGAGATTTACATATCTCACATAAGCTGACTTTTCATTATCTTGAAGATACTTACATTTTTAAACCTGATGAAGTTTTAAAAGATGACGGTAGTCCATACCTTGTATTTACCCCGTTTTACAAAAAAGCAACGGTTCTTTTGAAATCTAAAAATATTCAAGAATATCAACGAGCAAAAAATACTTTAATAAAAACCGATTATGATGGGATTACAAAAGTCGATGAGGCTATGAATGTTACAAAAGTTGCTATTGAGATAGAAAATATAGGATTTGAGCATGCCGAGTTAAAGATAGTTGATCCTCATCATAAATTGGAAGTATTCAAAGATAAGATAAATGATTACAAAGAGAAAAGAGATTACTTTAGTAAAGATGCGAGTTCAAATCTAAGTGTGGATATAAGGTTTGGAACAATAGGCATAAGAGAAGTACTACGTTTTGTTTTATCATTAAAGAAAAATGATGTTGAACCTTTTATTCGTCAACTTATATTTAGAGACTTTTATGCGTATCTTTTATTTCATTTTCCAAATGTAGAATATCAAAACTACAAGTACAGCTTTAATGGAATCAAAAACAATGAAACATATGAGCTTTTTTGTAGTGCCAAAACGGGTGTTCCGATTATTGATGCAGGAGTCCGTGAACTGATTCAAACTGGAAATATTCATAACCGGGTACGTATGATAATAGCTTCATTTTTTACTAAAGACCTGCTTTTGCCATGGCAGTGGGGTGAGAGGTTTTTTGCAAAGCATCTGCTGGATTATGACAAAGCAAGCAATGTGCTTTCGTGGCAATGGAGTGCAGGAACAGGAGTAGATCCACAGCCATACTTTAGAGTATTTAATCCATATCTGCAAAGTAAAAAGTTCGACAAGGACGCGATTTATATAAAAAAATATGTTCCAGAGCTTTTACATGTAGAATCAAAAAACATACATAATGAAGAGTATCTCTTTAGCACAAATATACAAGGATATCCTAAGCCAATAGTATCACATAAAGAAGCTGCAAAAAAGGCTGTTGAGATATTTAAAACAAAACAAATACACCCTGGAATGTCTACTTTATAGGGGAGACTCCACTATCCTTTATGTCATCACAAAAAAAGTGTACGCTCTTTGTTCGTTGTTTTCTCCAAACCCAACAACAGGCATCAGTGGATGTTCATCTGAGATCTTAACCACTACTTCGTACATCATAGCTTTCATATCTAAAGAGTTTACACACTCCAGAAGCTCTTTTGTAGTTGCATTTCCATCTAAAAAGCCTAAGAGTAACTTTTGAGCTTCATCGTCTACGTGTATAGATGTTATGACCTTCTGACCTGCATTTTGAAAATTTTTTTCTTCATCTTCTTTTATGAGCATTGCTAAAAGAGTGTAGTCTTTTGAGTTTTGTACATTTTCTCGTATATCATCTATCATGTCAATGATGTATTTCATTCTGAGCCTTTTAAATAGTAGCCGTTATTTTACACCTACAAGGTTGAATATCCACTTCTATAAGGTTATAATCTCATCATAAGTATAAAAGGACAGAAATGGCGGTAGTAAGTATTGTTGATGGGTTAGACTGTTTTGCAGAGGATTTTAAAGGCATCACTCTTCATGGCTCAAAGATTAAAAGAGCAGAGTTTGAAGCATGCACATTTGTGTCTTGCGACTTTAGTGAAACTTTCTTTTTGTCATGTAGGTTTATTGAGTGCCGCTTTGAAAACTGTAACCTGAGTCTTGTGAAACTAACAGGCACTAAAATGAGCGATGTTACTTTTGTATCGTGTAAAATGGTTGGGATTGACTGGACGATGTGTGACTACAAAAGTTTGCTTAGTGCTGAGCCTTTACGCTTTGTAGAGTCCATCTTAAATGACAGTAACTTTTATGGTTTAGAACTAGAAGATCTGGTCATGAAAGAGTGCCGTGCGAAAGAAGTAGACTTTAGAGAAGCTTCACTGAAAAGAGCTGATTTTTCTGGTACGGATTTTAAGGGAGCACTATTTGAAAATACTAACTTGGAGTATGCTAACTTTAGAGATGCACAAAATACCTACATAGACATACGAAGAAACCATCTCAAGAAAGCAACCTTCGACCGATATGAGGCACTATTCTTACTTGAAATAATGGAAATCACATTAGTATAGTTGTAAATAAAACAAAATAAATCGTTAAATCAAAGAACAGTGTGCATTTTCCATCTTAAATTGAATGGAGAATGCTATAATCATATATTACATTAAGGATATACGAATGAATATAATTAATATTTCGAAACAAAAAATATTTGATATTAAACGAAATGTATATGCTACAGAGCTTTTATTTCATGATAGTACAAATCAAGAAATAGGTTTATCTAACAATGCTAAAGAAACTGCCCAGTTAATCATCAGCTCACTTTCGAATCAAGAGTTAAATAAATTGTTACACCAAAGAGGCTTAGCTTTTATTAGCGTAGATGAAACTAGTTTATTAAAAAACATTTTGGATGTTTTAGATAAAGATAGATTTATTATAAATATACTAGATACCATCGACCTCAATAAAAAAGTTATGAATAAGATAATTCAATACAAGAAAAGAGGTTTTAAAATTTCTATTGAAGGATTTGACTCAAGTGCCGAGATGATTAAAAAATTTAGTGTTTTATTCAATTTTATAGATATTATTAAAATGGATATTACCTCATCTGAACCAGAAAATTTACAAAAAGTTGTTAAGAAATTTAAAGACACTAGAATCAAACTTTTAGCTCAAAATATTGAAACAAAAGAAGATTATAAAAAAACTGTAGAGATGGGTTTTCATTTTTTCCAAGGTTACTATTTAGACAAACCTGAACTAATAGAAATAGTTGGGACAAAAGAACCTGCACAATATGTTGTATTACAATTAATAAAAATCTTAAAAGAAAATGACACTACTGAGAAATTAGAGTATTTTATAAAACAACAAGCAGACTTATCTTACAGACTTGTTCAATTTTTTAATAACTCTAAAAGTTTAAATATAAAAGTAGAATCGATAACACAAGTGATTACCTTAATGGGACGAGACAAACTATTAAGATGGTTAATGGTCTATCTATATTCTGAAGTTTCTAAAAATCCCACTTCACATACAATGCTAGAACTAGCCGTAAAAAGAGCTCAGAGAATGGAACATGAAGCAAGTAGGGACAATAAAGAAAAAGCTTATCTTGCTGGGATGTTTTCTATGTTAAGTTCTATTTTTGATACTGATACAAAAGAGCTGATACAACATATAAATATGGATCCAGACATTACATCTCTAATTGTTAATAAAAAAGGTATTTTTGCTACTAGTTTAAGGAAAGCGGAAGAAGCAGAAAAAAAATTCTTAAAAAAAGTTATGCTAGATAATTTTGAAAAGATCAAAACTACAGAATTAATTAGTGCGATTGAAGATAGTGGAGTGAATATAGAAAAAATTAACGAAATAAACCCGTTTGATGATATTGAAAATACTTAAGTTATATCTGTTTCTTTTTTGATTGCTTAAAAAGTAATGGCTCCGGATACTGGATTCGAACCAGTGACCAAGTGATTAACAGTCACCTACTCTACCGCTGAGCTAATCCGGAATATGTTGATAAGAAGTTTCGATAAATGGCTCCGGATACTGGATTCGAACCAGTGACCAAGTGATTAACAGTCACCTACTCTACCGCTGAGCTAATCCGGATTATTTATTGAGCCGAAATTATACTTAACAGATGTGCAAAAGTCAAGCTTTTTAGGCTACTTTTTGCGTTTTCTTTTGACATTGGCATCTGGTAGCAAAAACTCTAGATTTCCTACTGCTTTTTTTACCACTTTTTGCTCATTTATGAGCTTATTTAATCTATTTTTGCTTGTTTCATCAAAAAGCAGGTTTATGTCGTCCATTGTCAGTGGTCTTTTATCCAGAGTGTTGAGTATATCTTCTTCGCTGTATAAAGAGTTGTTTGGCTCTGCATGAACTCTAGAGGCTATATGGATGGGTATAGAGCTGTCAAACATTAAAGAGGCCTCATGTAGCTCTTTATAGCTGATTCCAACTACAGGGTATGCCGGAGGTCTATCTATGGTGCCTAAATCTACACGGGATGCATTTATGTCTAAAAGAGCTTCATTAAGTTTTGCTATCTCTTCTTTTGTGTCGTTTAGTCCATGAACAAAAAGTATCTCTATAAAGAGCTTGCCTTTATAGACTTTACTAAACTCCTGCACCTTTTTTACGACTTCATCTACTTTTATATTTGCATGCGGTCTGTCTATTCTTTTAAAGACATCATCGCTTATGGCATCTAGAGATAGTTTTACCTGGTCCAGTTTGAGAAGTGTGTTAAATATCTTATCATCTACAAGCGTAGCACTGTTTGTAAGTATGAGAGTCTCAGTCTTGTTTTTTATCTTGTCTATCTCATCAATGAGTTCGCTCAGATGCGGGTATAGAGTAGGCTCTCCGTTTGCAGTCAGCGTTATGACATCTATTTTATCACTTAGATGTTCCCTCAAGTCGTTTATGATTTGTTCTACTGTTACGGTGTTTGACTGTGCATCTACGGTGGCCGTCGGGGCAAGTTCGCAGTAAAGACAGTCGAAGTTACATTGTTTAAGGGCAGGGGAGAGGTCGACACCCAGAGAAGAACCGAATCTTCTTGAGTTTATAGGACCGAAAATTGTTTGCATTTATTTCTTACTAACTCTTTGACACTCTTTTACGAAGTGTATAGCATTTTCTACAGGTACATCAGGAAGGATTCCGTGACCAAGGTTAAAGATGTGGCGTTTAGTTCCCATAGTCTTCTGAAGAGACTCAACACATTCAGTTGTCATCTCTTTTGAGTAAAGACGACACGGTTCCATGTTTCCTTGAAGAACATACTTGTCTCCAAGTTTCTCTTTTGCAAGTGCCATAGGAGTTGACCAGTCAACACCAAACACCTCAAAGTTTCCGTAAACCTTGTCTAAAAATGCAGGGATACCTTTAGGGAACATGATGATTGGGATATGAGGATATTTTGCTTTTAAGTAGTCTGCAATCTCTACCATGTATTTCCATGAGAACTCGTCATACTTTGACGGTTCAATAGCAGCAGCCCATGAGTCAAAGATTTGAACAACATCGATGCCCGCTTGGATTTGTTTTTCCATATAAAATTTTACGACTTCTGTTACTTTTGCAAGTATCTTGTGTAGAAGTGCAGGGTTTGAGTACATCATCTTTTTACAAATGTTGTAAGTCTTTGTGCCTTCGCCTTCTATCATGTACGTAGCAAGTGTCCACGGAGCACCCGTAAAACCGATTAGAGCTTTGTCATCTGCAAGCTCTTTTTTGATTAGCTCAATAGTCTCATAAACATAAGTAAGTTTAGATGCAGCCTCTTCACCGCCGATAAGTCTGTCTATGTCGGCATTGGTTTTGATAGGGTCGTTGAACTTCGGTCCGAAACCTTTGATGAACTCCAAGTCCATTCCCATCTCATCAGGGATGACTAAGATGTCACTAAATAAAATAGCAGCATCTACGCCCACGATATCAACCGGTTGAAGTGTTACTTCACAAGCTTTTTTTGGATCATGACAAAGGTTTAAAAAGTTTCCTGCCTGTGCGCGAACTTCCATGTACTCAGGTAAATAACGACCCGCTTGTCTCATCATCCAAACCGGAGTGTACGGAGTCTCTTTACCTAGACATGCATCTACAAATATTTTACTCATTAATGTTTTCCTACTTTCCCTAAAAAATATAAACCAACCGCTACTGCAGTTATAGATAGCGCGAAGTATAGCATATCTAGCGCGCCATTGTATTGTGTATGACCAACTTTTTGAAAAAATCCTACAACAAGTACCATTACGATAACTTTTGAGATTTTATCTTTAAGCTGGTCAAGTGAATGAATAGTTAAAATCTTATTTTCATTTCCTTCTTCACATTTAGCAACATCTATATCCGAGATGAAAAGCTCGTAAAGACCGAATGAAAAAAGAAGCATAACGACACCGATAAGGTAAAGGTCAACTGCTCCTATGATTCCACCCACTACATCTTCATGAAAATTTGCAGGATGAGCATGGTTTATATATGTTGTAATTACAAACTTTGCAGTATCATATATATCAAATGAAGCTACAATAAAAAGAACGACAGCACCTATAAGACCAAAGATTACTGCAAGTATAATTATAAATCTTGAACTCCATAAAGAGCCTTCGAACATTCTTTCTATCATTATTCTCCTCCTTCCATTTCTACCCATTTTTGAGCGATGCGAACAGCATTTGTAGCAGCACCTACTCTTAGGTTATCTGCAACTATAAACATATGAATCATGTTTTTTGCAAAGTTGTCATTTCTGATGCGACCTACAAAAGTTTCGTTCATATCCACACAAGTTGCAGGCATTGGATAAAGATTATCAGAAGGGTCATCAACTATTACGATGTTTGGAGCTTTTTCAAGAACTTCTCTAGCTTCGTTTGCATCCACATCACAAGCAAATGTCAGTGTCAATGCTTCTGCATGACCGCGAAGTGTAGGAACACGGACACAAGTAGCACTTAAAGGAATCTCTTTGTGCATGATCTTAGTAGTCTCATTAACCATTTTCATCTCTTCTTTAGTGTAACCATTATCCATGAATACGTCTATTTGAGGAATAACATTCAGAGCTATTTGATGAGGAAAAGCTTTATGCTCAGAGTCACTTAGTTTAAACGCAAAGAAGTCCTGCATCTGAGTTACTAACTCTTCCATAGCAGTTTTTCCACCGCCCGAAGTCGCTTGATACGTACTAGCATCTACTCTAATCAAATTATATGCTTCATCGAGTGGTTTAAGTGCTTGAACCATTTGAATAGTAGAACAGTTTGGGTTAGCGATGATTCCCGTGTCTTTCCACTTTGCAATATCTTCAGGGTTTACTTCAGGAACAACCAGAGGGACGTTTGCATCCATTCTAAAGTGAGAAGTGTTGTCAATAACGACCGCACCTGCTTTTACCGCATCCGGAGCAAACTCGGCACTAACACTTCCGCCTGCTGAGAAAAGTGCTATCTCTATCTCTTCATCTTTAAAAATATCATTAGTAAGTTCTTTTATAACTACTTCTCTGCCATTAAACTCAACAGTGTTTCCGGCACTTCTTGAACTAGCCATTGGAACTAATTTGTTTATCGGAAAATCTATCTCTTGTAAAATTGTTAAAATTTCTTCACCAACTGCTCCGTTTGCTCCAACTACTGCTACATTATATTTTCTAGACATATTTTCTCCTATTTATTGTATTTTATTTTGTAAAAAAAGTTCATCTGCCGTTATCTCTTGACCTTCGCTAAGAATAACTGCTCTCTCAACAACTGAGATAAGCTCTCGAATATTGCCAGGCCAACTGTAAGATAAAAGCTGTTCTTGAGCATCATGGCTGAATGTTTTAACATCAAAGCCGTACTTTTTACAGTTGATATCAATCATAGCATCTGCAATTTGCAGTATCTCATCTTTTCTCTCTTTTAAAGGCGGGATGCTAAGAGGTATAGTGTTTAGGCGGTAATATAAATCTTCTCTAAACTCTCCGTCTTTTATCTTGTCTGTTAAGTTTGCGTTTGTCGCGGAGATAACACGTATATCTATTTTTATGCTTTTGGAAGAGCCGAGACGTCTTACTTCTTTCTCTTGCAGAGCACGAAGCAGTTTTGCCTGAACAGCGTAAGGCATCTCTCCTATCTCATCTAGAAAAAGTGTCCCGCCGTTAGCAAGTTCAAACTGTCCCGCTTTTGCTTCTTGTGCATCCGTAAAAGCACCTTTTTCAAAACCAAATAGTTCACTCTCAATCAGATTCTCGGGAATCGCCGCCATATTTATAGCCACAAAAGGTTTTTTCGCTCTAGGTGAATTCTTGTGTATGTAAGAAGCAAATACTTCTTTTCCTACACCGCTTTGACCAAGTAACAAAATACTTGCATCTGTCTTACAAGCTTTATCGGCAATGTTTATAACAGACTCAAGTGCTTTAGATGTTCCTAAAAAACCGCTCGAATCGTTTTTGGTTTTAGGAGCAGACTTTTGTACTTTTTGTATTTTGTCTTCTCTTTTTATAGCTTCAACCAGAGTGTCTACGTCAAAAGGCTTCAGTAAAAAGTCTTTCACTCCAAGCTGAATAGATTCTATAGCACGGGAGAGCGTTGCATTACCTGTCATGATAATCACTTCATACTTGCCGTTTAACTCTTTGACAAACTCTATACCGTCCATTTTTGGCATATTGATATCTGTAATAATAAGGTCAAATGTAGCATCTAGTTTTTTAAGAGCATCTACTGCATTTTTGAATGTGATGATTTCAAACTCTTTATAATCGCTCATAGCGATTTCAAGAGATTTACGCATATTTATATCGTCTTCAACTATTGCAATTTTCACGAAATCAGCCCTTATTTTAAAGGTGCAATTCTAGCGAAATTTTCATTAAAATCGACTTTGAAGCATGTAGTCTTAAGTGTGAGGATAGTCGTAGATGTGTTTTTGTAATTTGTTGTACGCTCTTTATGTTGAACATGAAGCCCGAGTTTGTGAATGTAGTCTATAAATTCCTGAGAGTTTTTTGAGATGGTCTGTTTTAAATCTTCATCGCCGTAACTCGTAAGTATAAGTGCTTCTTGAGGTTTTCCGGTGCATTTTTTCATGGAGTCTGAGATATAAAGAGTTTCATTATAGAGTGTGGCATCTTTGACCACATAACGATACGAGATAAGAAACTCTTTGGCATCCGCAGATGCTAAAGAGCTAAGAAGGATTATTGAGCAAATTGCGCGTGTGAGAGAACAATTTCCATCTCTACTTCGCATAGACCCTCTTTAAAAGTAGTCTCAACAATATTTGAATTTCTAATCATTGCTTTTACTGATGTACGAATAGTTGATCTTTTAACCATCATGTTTTTGATTAGGTCTTGACCATCAATACGAACACCTTTAACTTTCTCAGCAATAAGTCTGTAAGCATCTGCCGTAGCAGCTCTTTTTGCAAGTGCGTAAGCTTGAGCAGGAGAAGTTGTGTTCATCGGTGCTACGCCTTGCCCTGTAACGCTTATAAGAACATTTGAATTCTCTTTTAGAACTTGTTCTTCTTGCTCAGCCGATTTTTTTGTTGCTTTCATATCAGCCATATCTGATTCCATAGAAGCAAGCTTTTCTTCAACTGAAGATATTTGAGTTTCTAGAGAGTTTATTTCTTGAGGTGTTCCGGCTACTAATGCAGAAGCACTTAAAAGTGTTGCTAAAAGCAGAGAATATTTCATGGTGTATCCCTTTTATTAGGCACTAAAAAATGTGCCATTAATTTAATGAAGGAAGAATAGCAAATACTATTCCACTTCTAATGTTGTAGGTGGAGTTGTCTCATCCTCTTCATCTTCTTCCGGTTTTTTAGGACAACGAGAAACATTTACAACATCGTCACCTTTTACAATATATACACCAGATGTGTTTCTGCTAGATTTAGAGATAGTCTGCATATCTACTCTTATCATCTTACCGCCTTTAGTAAGAGCCATCATATCCATTGTTTCATCTACCATTAGACAGCCGACAACATGTTTACCTGTCTTTGGACTCATCTTCATCGCAATAACACCTGAACCACCGCGGTTTGTCAAGCGGTATTCACCGGCATCCGTACGTTTACCGATACCTTTTTCAGCTATGATTAAAATCTCTTGTTCATCATCTGCAATGATGTTAGCATCGATTACTTCATCAGACTCATGTTTGAACTTGATACCTCTAACACCACGAGTGCTACGACCCTGTTCACGAGTTTTTTCAATGTCAAATTTAATACACTGAGCCAACTTAGTGACAATGAATAGATATTTAATAGAACGGTCTGCAATTTTTGCAGTGATTAGTGCATCATCGTCATCAAGAACGATAGCTCTTACACCGTTGCTTCTGATGTTAGAGAATTCACTTAGATTAGTACGTTTAACAACACCTTTTTGCGTAAAGAATACTAAACCTTTCTCTTCACTGAAGTCTGTCGTAGGGATGATAGAACGGATTCTCTCATCAGCCATAAGGTTAAGAAGGTTTACAACCGCTTTACCTTTTGCTATTCTGCTTCCTTCAGGAATTTTGTAGACTTTTAACCAGTGTAGTTGACCACGGTCTGTTACAAAGAGTAAAGTATCATGAGTGTTACAAGTGAAGAATCTTTCTATGAAGTCATCTTCGTAAGTAGTAACGGCTGTTTTACCTTTTCCGCCGCGTTTTTGTTTTTCATATAGAGCAAGAGGAACTCTTTTTATATAGCCTCTGTGAGTGATAGTTACTACCATAGGTTCGTTAGGAATCAAATCTTCGATATCGATGTCATCATAGTCGTCTTCAATCTCTGTTCTTCTTTCATTAGAACCGTAAATCTCAAGAGTTTCATCAAATTCTTCACCAATAATTCCGTGTAAAACTTCTTCACTTTTAAGAATAGATTCTAAATACTCAATAAGTTCTATGAGTTCACGAAGTTCATTTTCAATTTTTTCTATCTCTAAACCTGTTAAACGACCAAGTCTCATAGCTACAATGCTTGTTGCCTGAATTTCACTAAAGTCAAATTCGCTTACCAAATTGTTTTTTGCTTCTTCTTCACTTTTAGAAGCTCTGATTACTCTGATTACATCTTCAATGATTTCTATGGCTTTTTTAAGACCCTCTAATATGTGAGCTCTAGCTTTTGCTTTTTCAAGATCAAAAATAGTACGACGAATAATAATAGTTTTACGGTGATTTATAAAGTGTTTTAATATAGTTATAAGACCAAAGATTCTAGGTTCTTGATTTAATATAGATAGCATGATGATACCAAAAGTAGTCTGCATGCTTGTTTGTTTAAAAAGATTGTTTAGGACTATTTCGCTCATTGCATCTTTTTTCAGTTCAACTACGACTCTCATTCCGTCACGGTCAGATTCGTCACGGATTTCTGAAACACCATCAATCATCTTATCTTTAACAAGATTTGCAATATTTTCAATAAGACGAGCTTTGTTTACTTGATATGGAAGTTCATCGATTACGATAACTTCTTTTTTAGCTTTTTGCTCTATATGAGTTTTTGCACGAACTTTGATACGTCCACGGCCAGTCTCATAAGCGTCCATAATTCCTTTTTTACCAAAGATGATACCGCCGGTTGGAAAATCTGGTGCCTTTACATGTTCCATAATCTCCATTAATGAGATGTCCGGATTTGCAAGAAGCGCTTTTAGGGCAGTTAAAATTTCTCTTGGATTATGCGGAGGTATATTTGTAGCCATACCGACAGCAATACCTGATGAACCGTTAATGAGAAGATTAGGAACACGAGTAGGCATTACGTCTGGCTCTTTAGTAGTACCGTCGTAGTTATCTATCATGTTTACAGTATTTTTTTCAAGATCTTTTAAAAGTTCACCTGCATATTTTGTCATGCGGGCTTCCGTATATCTCATTGCTGCAGCAGAGTCACCGTCAACAGAACCGAAGTTTCCTTGACCGTCGACAAGTTGCATTCTCATTGAAAAGTCTTGAGCCATACGAACAAGAGCATCGTATACAGCTGTATCACCGTGAGGGTGGTATTGACCAATAACATCACCAACTATACGAGCTGATTTTTTGAATTTTGCACCGTGTGAAAGGTTAAGTTTGTCCATTGCATATAGAATTCTTCTGTGAACAGGTTTAAGACCGTCACGAACATCAGGAAGTGCACGACCTACAATTACACTCATAGAGTAATCAAGGTAACTGTTTTGAAGGGTCTCTTCTATATTAATAGTTTGTATCTCGTCGTTGTTTAGCAAATCGCTCATATAAACCACCTAGTTTTGTAAAATAAAATTCATTTATAATATCTGATTAACCCTTAATATATTAGAAAAATAAGATTATTTTTGTAAGAAATTTAATATGTGTGAATATGTGAGACTTTAATAATAGTTGATTAAAAATTAATCAGTTTTTTGATTAATATGTTTCGGTTAACTAGTATACTTTTGGTAGATTAAATATTAAGGATAAATGATGAAGAGATTCTTTCTTGCTCTATTAGCGTTACCGAGTTTGGTATTCGCGGAGGATACATTAAGCGGTGGTGATACTGCCTGGATGTTAGTTGCTACGGCTTTTGTAATGTTAATGACACCTGCGGGGTTAGCACTTTTTTACGGTGGTCTTACTCGTAGTAAGAATGTGCTTAATACTATAGGTATGAGTTTAGGTGCTTACGCAGTTGGTACTTTGGTATGGGTTTTAGTCGGTTATTCAATCGCATTTGGTGACGGTGATATAATAGGTACTGGTAAAGTTATGTTGTCTGGAATCACATCAAGTTCATTAACAGGTACTATCCCTGAACTACTGTTTGTCGCGTTTCAAGGGACTTTTGCTGCGATTGCCGTTGCAATTGCCAGCGGTTCTATGATTGAGAGAGTTAAATTCTCTACATTTATGATATTTGCGGCACTATGGATAGTTGCTGTATATGCACCTGTAACACACTGGGCATGGGGTGGTGGTGAGACACTTAACTTTGGAGAAATGGACTTTGCCGGAGGTACGGTTGTTCACCTAAATGCTGGTGTTGCAGGTTTTGTTGTTGCGATGATACTAGGACGTAGAAAAGATTACGGTAAAGCTGCAATCAAACCTTTTTCTCCTGTATTGGTTGTGCTTGGTGCTGCTCTGTTATGGTTCGGTTGGTTCGGTTTCAATGCCGGAAGTGAAGTTGCTGCTGACGGTACTGCTGCATCTGCATTCTTAGTTACAAACGTTGCTGCTTCTCTTGGTGTTATAGGTTGGATAACTGTTGAGTGGTTAGTGTATAAAAAAGCTACATTGGTTGGCGGTGCTTCCGGTGCAGTTGCTGGTCTTGTCGCTATTACTCCTGCTTCTGGTTCTGCCGGTGTTGAAGGTGCGATTATTATCGGTCTTGTCGGTGGTGCATTAGGTTTTTATGGTGTTGCTAAACTTAAAACTATGTTCAAGGTTGATGACTCTTTAGATGCATTTTGGATTCACGGTCTAGTAGGTATCTGGGGTTCGATTGCAACGGCAATATTTATAGCTGACTATGCACTACCTGAAAACTACAACATGGGTTCACAATTAGTAGCTCAGTTTAGTGCTATTGGTTTGACAATAGTTTATAGTGGTATAGTTACTGCAATCGTATACTTTATAGCTTCTGCAATCACTGGTGGCGGTAGAGTTGATGAAGAGACTGAAAGTCGCGGTCTTGATGAAACTGTTCATGGTGAAAAGGTTATAAACTTATAACATGAAATAAGCAAAGCCTATTGCTATATGCTCCCTTTGGGAGTAAAACTATTGGTATTTGCTTAAAACTATAAAAATAGCTAAAATGCTAAAATTAAATTGGAGAGATATTATGAAAAGAATAGAAGCGGTTATAAAACCATTTAAATTAGAAGATGTAAAAGACGCACTTGCTGAAATCGGGATTACGGGTATGACGGTCAGTGAAGTTAAAGGTTATGGTCGCCAAAAAGGTCATAGTGAACTTTATCGCGGTGCTGAGTATGTTGTAGATTTTTTACCAAAGATTAAAATGGAAATGGTTGTAAATGATGATATGGTTGAGCAGGTGACAAGCACTATTGTTGAAGCGGCAAGAACCGGTAAAATCGGTGACGGTAAGATCTTTGTCAGTGACATAGAACAAATCATCAGAATTAGAACTGGTGAAACAGACAACGAGGCTGTATAAATTTATCAAACTGATTAAAAATTAATCAATCAAAAAAATATCTGCACTTTTTTTAGGCTATAATTGCCCCTTTTAAGATATCAAAGGGGTATATTATATGTTAGAAGCTGATTTTAAATACATTATTGACACTTTCTTTTCATTGTTTGCAATGGTGTTAATAATCTTCATGGTTCCCGGTTTTGCAATGCTTGAAGCTGGACTGGTCAGAACTAAAAACGTTACTTCCGTTTTAACTATCAATGTTATGATTTACGCAGTTGCATCTATTGCATTCTTGCTTATTGGTTATTCACTTGCATTTGGCTCATGGGAGAATGACAGTATGAGCATCTGGGCTGCATTTTTGTTTCAAATGGCATTTGTAGGGAAGACTATAAATATTATGAGTGGTGGTGTAAGTGAACGTGTCCGTATTATCCCTTTGGCTATTTTTGCTGTTATTATGGGTGGCGTAATCTACCCGTTGGTTGTAAACGTTAGCTGGGGTGCTGATATGATCGCAGATACATTTTTAGATTTAAATATGTATGACCTTGCGGGCTCGACTGTTATTCATTCAACAGGCGGCTGGGCTTTGTTGGCGGCAATTATAATTATGGGCTCTCGTAAAGGCCGTTATGTAAACGGTAAAATAAAAGTTATACCGGCTTCAAATATTCCTTTAGTTGTACTGGGTGCATTCTTACTATGGATAGGGTGGTTTGGCTTTAACGGTGGTTCTGTAGGTTCAATTTCTAGTGTCGAAAATGCAAATACCGTAGCTAAGACTATCATGAATACAAATACTGCGGGTCTTGCAGGTGCTATTATTGCCGGAATTATTATGCATGCAAGATATAAACTTTTTGATATTACTATGATTTTAAACGGCGCATTAGGCGGGTTGGTTGCTGTAACTGCTGCTCCTGACTTGTATGATATGCACACTCCTATACTTATAGGTGTAATAGGTGGTGCATTAGTTGTTTTTGCTGTTCCTATTTTTGACAAACTTAAACTTGACGATCCTGTTGGTGCTCTTTCTGTTCACCTTGTTAATGGCATCTGGGGGACACTTGCTGTTGGTATTTTTGTTGACAGCATTTCTTTTATGGATCAACTAAAAGGAGTCGTAGTTGTAGCAGTTTTTGCTTTTAGCGTTTCTTTTGTTGTTTTATATCTAATTAATAAAGTATCAAGATTTAGAGCTGAAGATGATGCTCAGGTCGAAGGTATGGACGTTAATGAGTGTGGTGTTGAAGCTTATCCGGAGTTTAAAAGAGCCATTTAACGATACAATCTACCTTCATCATACAAAGCCCAAATATCTTTGGGCTTTAATTCTTATATAACACATAATTAGTTATTATCATACTTATGATTAGACACAGCAGTTCATTTCTTTTTTCACTAATCCTTCATGGGGCTTTACTCTTTGTCATATTTTTTACATGGAAAAATATTCCATCTATAAATAAGGTTGATTGTGAAGATAAAGTTTCTATCAAACTTTGTGATGTGATAACTAAAAAACCGCTTGATAAACCAAAAATTGAGCCAAAATTAAAACCAAAACCAATTCCAAAAAAAATCGAAAAAGTAAAAACCAAACCAAAATTAAAACCAAAGTCTGTTGAAAAAAAAATAGAAGTAGTGAAAGAAGTACCTAAAGTTGTTCCTGAAATAGAAGAAGTTGTGTTAGAGGAAGTAAAAGAAGAAAAAGTCGTTGAAGAAAAGTCTGTAGAAGTTACTCAGACAGTTCAAGAAAAAGTCATTGAAAAAGATATCGTAATTGAAGATGCACAGACTAAACAAGTGCGTCTTGAACAAACGTATATGCAAGAGCATTTAGCCAAGATAAGAGAGCTTTTACAAGATAATCTATACTATCCACGAAGAGCCAGAAAAAGCGGTACAGTAGGAGATGTTATGGTGAAGTTTACACTATCAACAGATGCAACGGTTTATTCGATTGAAGTTCTTTCTTCAAATAGTGAAATATTAAGTCGTGCCGCTATAAAAACTATTGAGAATCTCTCAGGAGATTTTCCAAAACCAAATGAAGAGTTGATACTACATGTCCCGATAAATTTTTCACTGCATGCTCAATGATATAAACTTATTCTACAGGATTAAAATACTCTTTAGCTGAGCCACAGCCTGGACATACCCAATTCTCAGGCAAATCTTCAAATGCAGTTCCAGGAGGTATACCGCCCTTCGCATCACCGACTTCAGGATCATATATCCATCCGCAAAATACACATTTGTATTTTTTCATATTTTCTCCTTTTCATATTTGTTTTGAAGCTTTATAGTTACCGTCGTCTCTTCATCTTCTGAAGATATCTCAATAGTGCCGTTCATAGACTCTTTTAGTATGTTAAAAGCATTGTAAAGACCTAAACCTACGGAGTTCTGTTCCTCTTTTGTGCTTACATATGGTTCGAAAATTCTAGGCAGTAGACTTTTCTCTATACCACCTGCATTATCAACTATTGTTATATAGGTAAAAAGATCGGTTTGTTTAGTAGATATTTTAGTAAGTTTTTCTTTTTTTGCAGGGTTTTTTTTAAAAGCTTCTATAGAATTAGTGTAAATATTTATAAGTATTTTTATTAATTCATTTTGAAAATAAAAAATATCCTTTTGCTCTTTAAAATCAGTTTGAAGAATAATGTTGTTTGACTTAAAACGGTCTTGAATTAATTGTAAACTTTTTTCAATGCTGTTGTTTATATTGTTTAGAGAAGTTTCTTTTTCTATATGTGAAATTTGACGAAATTCATCAAGCGTATTAGACAGCTCTATAACCGCACCGTTTATCTTAGTAAGTGATTTGTCTAATGATTCAGTAGTTATCTTCCCTAACTCATTTTCTATGGCAATATCCATGGCTATTATATTTATAACAGAAAGAGGTTGTCTCCATTGATGTGCAAGCATTTGAACCGTCTCATTTACCGTAAGAAGTCTGTTTTGATTTAAAATCAGAGCATCTTTATGTGCATTCATAAATTGAGATTCAATACGTACTTTTAGATTGGTTATATTGACGGGTTTTGTAACAAAATCATTGGCTCCGGCTTCAAAGCTTTTTTCAAGTGTTTCGTCACTATTGTCTGCCGTAATCATAATAATAGGGATTTTATTGCAATTTGGACTTTGACGAATAGTCTTACAAGCTTCAAGACCGTCTATCTGAGGCATCATTACATCTAAAAGAATCATGTCAATGTTGTTGTATTTTAATATCTCATATGCTTCAACTGCCGATGTAGCACTGAAAATAGAAGTATAGCCTTCATCTTCGAGCAGACTCTGAAGTATAACTATATTTACTCGGTTGTCATCTACTACTAAAATATTTTTAGCATAAAAATCTATCTGCATAGCCGCAACCTGTTCAAAAATAATATTGGACTATTATACATGAAAAAAAGTTATTTGATACTAAAGAAAGAATAAGGGTAAAATAAAAGAAAGTTTTATAGAGAAAAGTTGGTGACCCCGAGGAGAATCGAACTCCTGTAACATGGATGAAAACCATGGATCCTGACCGCTAGACGACGGGGCCAACAATTTGTATAGAATGGTGTCCTGTGATGGATTCGAACCATCGGCCACATCATTAAAAGTGACGTGCTCTACCAGCTGAGCTAACAAGACTTTTCCCTCTTATTGTTAAGAGGTCGAAATTATAGGCAAATAGGTTTTAGATGTCAAGATATTTCACAAGGAATTTCTAAATATTTTTAAATTTGTAGTAATTACTCATATAAAACATTATTTTAGGTAAAATATAACAATGAATTATTACAGTTTTGAATATCCTTTTTTAATTTTCTTACTTATACCTATAATTTATTGTCTATATAGATGTAAAGAGTATATGAAGCCTGTTTATTTTGTGCATCTTCAGTTTTTGGCTGCAAAAAAAAGTTTTTTAAAGATAGAGTGGATTATAAAAGTTCTGATTTTTATTTTTCTTTGTATAGCACTGTCTTCTCCTATAGTTGTAGATAAATCAAGTCCAAACAACAGACACGGTAAAGATATAGTCTTAGCAATAGATGCCAGTGGGTCTATGAACTCATCGGGTTTTGATTTTGAAGACGAAGTGAGTGAAGGCAAAAGGCTCAGCAGATTTGAGATAACGAAGCTTATAGCAACAGAGTTTATCAAAAAAAGAGTAAGTGATAATGTTGGAATAGTCCTGTACGGTGATTTTGCTTTTATAGCTTCGCCTATAACATATGAGAAAGAGATAGTATCTCAGATGCTGGGATATCTCACGCAGGGAATGGCAGGGCAGAACACAGCTATAGGTGAAGCCATTGCTATGAGTGTGCGCTCTTTTAAACATTCTAAAGCAAAAACAAAGATAATCATCCTTCTTAGTGACGGAGAACACAACAGCGGAAGCATCTCGCCAAAAGATACGGTAAAAATGGCAAAAGACAAAGATATAAAAATATATACTATCGCCATAGGCAACAAAGGCGAGGCTGATGAAGCACTTCTTGAGGCTATGGCAAAAGAGAGTGCGGGTAAGTTTTTTAGTGCAGGTTCTGCAAAAGAGTTAAAAAAAGTATATGATGAGATCGATAAACTTGAATCATCTAACATTAAGAGTAGAGAGTATCTTTTAAAAAAGTACTATTATCAGATATTTTTACTTTTGGCATCCGGACTGCTTCTTTACCTGCTTTATAGAGAGATAAGAAAATGAGTTTTTTATATCCTGAGTACTTTTGGCTTTTTTTATTTTTAGCTGCAGGTTTTGTGAAAAAAGATTTTAGAGATTTAAGTGTTGTCTCGCTCGGTTATATAGTCACATTTGTTTTTATAGTACTGGCTCTTACTCGTCCTGTAATAGAACAAGAACCCATAAAAAGTGAGCAACTGCTGAGTGATGTTGTCATAGCGGTTGACCTGTCTTACTCCATGCAGGCAAACGATATAAAACCGACAAGACTCAAACGTGCGAAAGAAGTACTAAAAGATCTTATAAAAAGTGAGCACAAAAGTAGATTTGGCATCTTGGGCTTTACTACAAATGCCATAGTCCTCTCACCGATGACACAAGACAGTGAACTGCTTGAGCATCTCTTTAATTCACTGGATGAAAAACTTATCATTACAAAAGGCTCTTCAGTGATGCCTGCTTTAAAGCTGGCAAGAAAGATGTCGAAGTCAAAAGATCTAAGTGTTGTGATATTAAGTGATGGGGCTGATGAAGCCAGTTACGAAGATGAAGCAAGGTTTGCAAAAGAGAACTCAATGGTTGTAAATGTGTTTATGCTCGCTACAAAGATAGGCGGAACACTGAGCTTAGAAAATGGGGAACTCTTAAAAGATGAGACTAACGATATAGTAGTAAGCAGAGAAAACTCCGCTATAAAAATAATCTCAGATGCCACAGGCGGAGTATATACAAGCAGTTTTAATAAACTCACAGATGCCCTGCAAAATCAAAAAACAGACGATAAAAAATCTCAAACGACAATCATTCAAAATCTGGAACTTTTTTACTATCTTATTGTTTTGGCGATTCTCTCATTTTTAGTAAGCGTGACAACTTTAAAGCGTTATGTTTTAGCCTTTTTACTTCTTTTTGGTGTGAGTTTGAATGCAAATATTTTAGATGTTTTTGAAGATGAAAACAGAGTGGAGTTTAAAAAAGCCAGCTCTTACTATAGGAGTGGAGAGTACGAAAAAGCGTTAAACTCTTATGAAAGAGTAAAATCAGCAGATGCAGAGTTTAAGTCTGTGGTTTATTACAACATGGGCAATTCACTTGTCAGGCTCAAAGAGTTTAAAAAAGCAAGAGATGCTTACCTGAAATCACTTACTCTTAGTTACTCTAAAGAAGCTGATGAAAATCTGAACTATATCAAAGATGTAGATGAGCAGATGCAGATGAAGACAGGTAAGCAAAAAAGCGCTAAAAAATCATCTATCGCAAAAAAAGAGAGTTTAGATAAAAAGAAAAAAGAGGGAGGAAGTTCAAATATGAAAGTGAGTGCCAGTGCAAGCAGCGGTGCTGAAGATGAAGGTAAAAAAACCTCTTCAGAGGCAAAAGTAGACCTTAACTCGGGTAAGGCGAAACTAAGCTCAAAGCAGTACGAACTAATTAATAAAAGGGGAGTTAATGAGAAACAACCTTGGTAGAATAATTTTAACGCTCTTAATATTTTTGCATCTGGATGTTTTAGCTTCTACATATAAATGGAGTGTAGAATCAGATAAAGGTCTTGCAATGACAAATGAGGCTGTATACCTGAAATATGTATGTGAGTACAATGATACCGCAGGGCTTTACGTCATTGAGTTCAATCCGGTAATAGACAATGAACAATACTCTATTGAGATTTTAAGTGAGAACGAGAGAATTAAAAACGGTAAAAAAATAAACACTTATGAATTTGTAGTCCTTGTAAAAAAGCCGGGGAAAATAGAGATTGTTTTAGATACTACAATGAAAAAAACAAACAAAGACTCCATTCAAAATACTGTTTTGGGCCGTGACAACGCTGACTATGAAGAGTTTTCAAAAAAAGTTATAAAACAAAAAGCCGTAATCATCGACGTTAAGCAAAGCAGTACAGACTTAGTCGGAGAGTTTACTTTAAAAGTTAAAAAAGATAAAGCTGAAGTAAAAGCCTATGAGCCTTACCACCTTGAAGTCTCCATAGAAGGAAAAGGAAATTTTAAAGCTCTAAAACCTATAACTTTTAATATAGAGGAAGTGAAAGTCTTTTCACAAAAAGTTATAGAAGATACACAACTGACAAAAGAGGGATATAAAGGAGTCTGGAGTCAGAAGTTTGCTTTTGTCGGCGAGAATGATTTTAAAATTCCAAGGCTGAGCATGGAATATTTTGATTTAAAAGATAAAAAGCTAAAAAAACTGATAATAGATGAGACAGAGATAAAAGTCACAAAAGCATATAAAAAAGAAGAACTCCTAGATGAACAGAAGAAGAGCTTTGTCTTTAGCTACGGCTTTATATATTACATACTGACATTCATAGCGGGATTTCTTTTTGCAAAGATAAAATTTAAAAAAGTAAAAAAGACAAATTCCGCAGATGCCTCCTTTAGCGCGAAAATACAAGATACAAAATCATTAGAAGAACTTATGATGATATTAGCTTTAAAAGACTCAAAAAAATATGAAAATATTATAAATAAAATAGAGAATAAAGAGATGAAATCTCTAAAAGAGGCGAAAAATGTCATAAAGTTAAAGTTGGGTTAAATGTTTTTTAACTAAAATTGATTAAATTTTTTTAAAGGGAAGATAAATGAAATTATCATTGAAACTGTTATTAACGGCATCTGCTGTAGCACTACTAATGAGCGGTTGTGCTCAAAAAGTAAGAATCAAGGCCTTAGACCCGGCAGAAGTTGGAGAAATGGCTACGAAGAAAAAAGTTGCAATAAGCGGTTTTAAAAATGATAACCATGGTTTATCAGGTAAAATTGAGTCTCAAATAGCGAGACACAAGCTAGATAAAAAAAGATATTTTACTGTTGTAAGCAGAAAAGATTTAAACAAGATTATGGCCGAGCAAAAACTTCAATCATCAGAGTTGATGGATGAAGCGACAGCTACTAAAGTCGGTAAACTAATAGGTGCTCAGGCTGTTATCAACGGTGAAATAGCATCTGCAACTGCAACTACCGATAAGTATGTAGAAGACAGAGAAAAGTGTCTTAAATGGACTAAGGAGGGTTGTGCCAGATATAAGCACTACAGAGTCACTTGTAAGACAATTCAGGCTGAAGTCTCTGCAAATCTTAATATCGTAAATGTTGAAACAGGTTCAATAATCTATGGTGACACAATCAATAAAGAGTATAGTGGAGATTCTTGTAGAAAAGCCATTCTTTCTAAGGGTCAGGCTTTAAATAGATTGACGGACGCGATTGCTAGTGAGTTTGTATACAAATTGACTCCCCACTATATCTACTTTAATGTAGCATTGCTTGACAAAATAGAACTTAAAACAGTAACTGACAAACAAGAGAAGATTTTCGAAACATCATTGGCATATATCAAAGCAGGACGCATGGATAAAGCTGAATCAATGTTGCAAGGACTTCTTGATGAGTTAAACGGTAAATCTTATGTAGTAGCATTTGTATACGGTGTTGTACAAGAAGCACAAGGCAAACTTGATGATGCGAAAAAAATGTATGCAATGGCTGATGATTTAACAATTGAGCCTGTCGAAGAGATTAACTTAGCACTTTCTAGAATTGACAGATCGATTGTTAAGAGAGAAGAAGCAAAGAAGCAGATGAATGCCAAGTAAAACGAGATTAATTAAAAGTTTACTATTATTAACTTCTACAGCCCTTATATTTAGTGGTTGTGGAGGCAGCTCGTCATCTGTTGCTCCTGCCGCAAAACCAACTCCAAAAGTACTGCCTGCTTGGATTAACGCACCGCTTCCAAGTGACAACGATAAGTTTATGTACGGTATGAGTGTAGAGTCTGACAGAGAGTCTGCAATCAAAGCGGCACTAAGCGATATGATTGCCAAACTTGGTACGACGATAGAGTCTTCATATGAGTCAAATGAAGAAGTTCGGGGCGCATTTGTAAACTCTAATATTAAAAATCAAATCAAATCAGACGTATCTAAGATAAAGATTAATAACTACAAGATTATCAAGTCTCATAAAGTGAGTTACAGAGAATTTGCCGTAATGATCGAGACAGATAAACAAAAGCTAGTTAAAGGTTTAAAAGAGAATCTTGAAGTAAAGAAAACCAGTATATCTCAAAAGTATGCTTCTTTAAAAGGCAGAGATTCTCTAACTAGATATAACACTAAAAAAGAACTCTCAGAGAGTGCCTCTGAACTACTGTCTGAAGTTTTGATTATTGCAGAGCTTGATAGAAGTTTTAACAAAAAGGAAAATTTAGACTTCATAACTAAAAAACAAAAAGAATTTTTAGCAGAGTCTAAAAAACTTAAGTTTTTCGTAAAAGGTGATCAAAAATCGTACAAGTTTGCAGGGAGTATTAAAAACTATCTTGCACAAAACGGTTATAACGTTACAAACTCAAACAAAAATGCGGTACAGATAAAAGTAAAAACTACAGAGAATATAAGTGGAAGTAACTCTATGAGAATAGCTGTTTTAACAGTGGATGTAAGCGTTTTTGACAAAGAACAACGCATCGGCGGTAAATCGGTTATAGTAAAAGAGAGATACAACGGTTCCATTGCCAGCGTATATAAAAATGCTTCAATTCATTTAGAACAAGACATCAAATCTCAAGGTATCAATCAAGTTATAGGCATTAATCTTAACATAGATTAATTGCCCTATACTTCTGCTATGTATAAACAACCTCAAATATACTATCTATCTCGTGAAAAACTAAAAGATAAACTCTATTTTAAAGAGCAGATATGTGCCGACATGGATAACAGCTACTACTGGAGTGACGACTGGTCTAGTGATTTTTACATAGAGTTGGCAGATGCCGGTTTTATAAGCACTTCATATGACACAAAAGGCGGATTGGTTCTGCTTCCCGAACTTCAGTATGATTATGCACTTTTAGATTTTAAAGACTTGCATATCTCAAAAAAAGTAAAAAAACTCATCAATGATGATAGTTATACGTTTAGTATAAACAACAGATTTTACGAAGTAGTTGAGAAAATCTCAAATCAACATAAATACAATTGGTTAAAAGAAGAGTATTTAGAGCTTCTTAAAGAGTTACATGTAAACGATAATGAAAAGAGAAACTTTAAAATCATCTCAGTGGAGATAATATACAAAGATTCAAATGAATTGATAGCAGGAGAAGTCGGTTACGTCATCGGCACTACATACACAAGCCTGAGCGGATTCAGCTCAAAAGAAAAAAAATATAACAATTACGGAACTCTGCAACTTGTCTTACTGGCAAAGTACTTAGAAAACAGAGGTTTTTCTTTTTGGAATCTTGGCCATTCTCATATGGAATATAAGAAAAAACTCGGATGTAAAGTCTATGAAAGAAACGAGTTTTTAAAAAGATGGAACAAGAGTAAAATTTCACCAATCATTAACCCCGCTTAGATATACTTACGTCAGATTAAACATAAGGTCATCAACATATGATTTCTAAGATACAAATGATAAAACAAGAAGTTTCTAAAGTAGTTGTAGGGCAAGATAAGATGATAGACGGGTTGCTTATCGCGCTTTTATGTGAAGGGCATATCCTTATAGAGGGTGTTCCGGGACTTGCAAAGACCACAACTGTCAATGCATTGGCAAAATCATTGGGACTCAACTTTAAAAGAGCTCAGTTTACTCCAGACCTGTTGCCTTCCGATATTCTTGGTGCTGAGATTTACGATCCGCAAAACAACAGTTTTAAAATCAAAAAGGGACCGATCTTTACAAATCTTCTTTTGGCAGATGAGATTAACCGTGCCCCAGCAAAAGTGCAATCTGCTCTGCTTGAAGTAATGCAGGAAAAGCAGGTTACTCTAGGAGATGCTACATTTAAGTTAGACCTTCCGTTTTTTGTAATGGCTACTCAAAATCCTGTGGAACAGGAGGGTGTTTACCAGCTCCCAGAAGCTCAACTTGACAGATTTATGTTAAAGATAGTGGTTGATTACAATACAAAAGAAGAAGAGCTTGAGATTGCAAGACGCATCTCGAGTGGCAAGTTCGAAAGTATAGAAGCAGTTATAACTCATGAAGATTTAGAAGAGTTGAAAAAAGCCATCAAAGAAATACATGTAGATGCCGAAGTTGAAGAATATATCATAGAACTTGTAAATGCAACCAGAAATCCTGCTGATTATGGACTTGATGAACTCAAAGACTTTATTCAGTTCGGTGCATCTCCGCGTGTGAGTATAGACATGTTTAAAGCTGTAAAAGCAATGGCATACTTAAGAGGTAAAGATTTTGTAACTCCTGTTGATGTCGCTTACATCGCAAAAGAGATTATGCGTCACCGTATAGTCTTGACTTATGAAGCTGAGGCAGAAGGTGTTACGACTGATGAAATAATACAAAAAGTTTTAGAAACTGTAGCAATCCCGTAGGTTGTTAGTTTGAGCAAACTTCAAAAAATCCTGGTTCGGGCAAGGCGTCAGGTCTTTAGCGAAATGGTCGGTAACAATCCTTCTATCTTTCAAGGTGAAGGTTATGACTTTATTGAGCTGCGTGAGTATATGGCAGGTGACGATATCCGTCATATTGACTGGAATATCACGGCTAAGATGCAAAAACCTTATATCAAAATCTTTCGTGAAGAGAGAGAGCTTAATGTTGTGATAGCAACCGTGCTCAACGGAAGTGTTCATTTTGGCTCGAAGAAATTTAAACAAGAGACAATAGCCGAGATATCGGCACTTCTTGGTTTTTCAACACTCAAAAACGGTGATTTGTTAAGCTCATACATATTTACGGACAAGATGATATCAACTTCAAAACCGAGTAAAAAACTCCACCAAATCCAAAAAAATGTCTTAGAGATTTTAGATTTCAATGCAATCAATCAGAAGGTTGATTTTAAAGTCATAGCAGACACACTATTTAAACGATTAAGAAGAAAATCGCTTATCTTGGTCATAGGGGATTTTTTTGAAATACCGGACTTTAAACTGCTTGCAAAAAAACATGAAGTCGTAGCAATCATAGTAAGAGATATGCTTGAAGAAAAACCGCCTGAAATGGGTTTTGCATCTTTGGTCGATCCAGAGAGCGGAGCTATTTTAGAGGGTGATTTTAACTCTTCAAGCGTAGATGCCTATGCTAAAAAAGTCACGGCACATGATCATGAACTCTATAACACATTCAGAAAACATCAGATCAGGTTTACAAAGATATACACACACAGTGTAGCCAGCGTAGAACTCCGCAGATTGTTTGAGGGTAGATAGATGGTAGATACTAAACAAAACTTTGACATTCCACTGCATGATATTAAGCCCATAGTGGATATACAAGAGTATTCTCTTTATTACTTTATCGGAATCACTCTTGTTGTTCTCTTGTTGGCATCCGGACTTATTTACTTCATATATAAATGGTTAAAGGCAAAAAAAGCCTTTAACGTAAGAGCGGAGCATTTTAAAATCATAAATGAGTTGAACCTCAGTGATACAAAAAATGCCGCATATACAATAACCTCACTCGGGCTTACTTTTAAGGACGACTCGGAGAGACACTCAGAGATGTATGATAACTTGGTGCATAGACTTGAATCATATAAGTACAAAAAAGAAGTCGATGAGTTTGACTCTGAAGTGATGGGTTACATAGAAGTTTATAAAGGCATGATTGATGTTTGATGGACTTTTTTTTGAGTTCCCAAGACTTCTGTTTGTAATCTTTTTTTTCATAGCCTGTGCGAGTCTGTGCAAAATGAAACTCCCATCGCTGTACTTTCCTCATACGGGTCAGTTTATGAAAAACTCGGTCTCAGCGTCTAAGCTGTTGTTTTTTTTAAAATGGCTGGGCATTATCATGTTGATTCTTGCACTTATGTCACCTGTTAAGGATGAGCCGTATGAGTTAAAACCAAAAGAGGGCTATGAGATAGCACTTATCTTGGACTCATCGCAGTCTATGAAAGCACAGGGCTTTGATGTTAATAATCCTGCATTGACAAGATTTGACGTTGTCAAAGATATCGTAGGTAATTTTATCAAAGAAAGAACAAACGATAACATAGGTTTAGTCGTGTTTGGAGCATACTCGTTTATTGCATCTCCTCTTACTTATGATGAAAATATCTTAAATAAAATACTTTCACAACTCTACATAGGAATGGCAGGAAAATACACGGCACTTTATACCTCTTTGGCTCAGGGTGTGAATCTTTTAAAGATGAGCAAGTCTAAATCAAAAGTGGCTATTTTACTCACAGACGGTTACAGCACACCTGAAATTGACAGAATCCCTTTTGACGTGGCACTCGAAATGGCAAAAAAAGAGGGTATAAAAGTCTATCCTATAGGCATCGGCATGCCAAATGAGTATAACCAGCAGGTTTTGGTAAAGATAGCGGATGCAACCGGCGGTGTAGCTTTTGGAGCTGCAAGTGCTGCAGAGTTGCAAGAGGTATATAAGAAAATAGACGAGCTGGAGAAATCAGAGATAAAAGCAGAGACTTTTTCACACTTGAAATACTACTATATATATCCGCTTTTTATATCTCTTCTTTCTTTGATGCTTTATGTATTTTTGAGAAATAAAAGGGGGCACGCGTGAGTTTTTTACATCCTGAATTTCTATACTACATGTTACCGCCTCTTTTCATACTTTTTGCACTTTTGCTTACCCAAAAAGAGTCGCAAGCCCACTTCTTTTCAAAAGAGGTGATGGATAAGCTCAGAGTGAGCGCAAACAGTTTGACCCTTCGTGCCAGAAATGCTCTGTTCTTTTTAGTAGGCTTTTTTATAATCGTGGCACTTGCACAACCTGTAATAGATGACGGGGTTGTTGTGGTAAAAGCAAAAAGTGCAGACATCATGATAGCTCTTGATATCTCAGACTCTATGCTTGCGGAGGATGTTTACCCAAATCGTCTGGAGTCGGCAAAACAAAAAGCACTTACGCTTTTGCAAAATGCTCCAAATGAGCGCATAGGGATTATGGCGTTTGCAAAGAACTCTTATCTTGTCTCTCCTCTTAGTTTTGATACGGGTGCGGTCAGTTTTCTTCTGAGTCAGTTAGACACTACCTCTATAACCCAAAAGGGAACAGACTTCTCATCTATCTTGGATGTCTTTTCAAAATCATCTAAAAATGAAGGAGAAAAGTATCTTCTCATACTAAGTGACGGCGGAGATGCTAAAGACTTCTCAGATGAGATAGCACTTGCTAAAAAGAATAAGATAGTTGTTTTTATTTTGGGGGTAGGTACAAAAAAAGGTGCTCCGATAAAACTCAAAGACGGAAATTTCATCAAACAGCACGGGGAGATACTTGTATCACAGCTAAATGAAAATATTGCAGATCTGGCAACAAAAACAGGCGGTGTCTACATCCAAAACACGACTTCAACTTCGGATATAGGTGCGATGCTAAAAGAGATAAAAAGCATCTCTAAAGCTAAAGAGTT
Organism: Sulfurimonas sp.; assembly: GCF_041563495.1. GTDB lineage: Bacteria > Campylobacterota > Campylobacteria > Campylobacterales > Sulfurimonadaceae > Sulfurimonas. Next base: position 38,554 of record NZ_JBFFMZ010000006.1, on the reverse strand, counting down.
AAAGAGTGAGGAAGTTCACAAATATATACCTCTTTTTTACTATCCTGTAGCGATGGCACTTCTTTTACTTCTCATTGCCACAAGTTCTATGAGTAAGAGAGTAAGAGTTCAACTTCCATCTCTTCTTATTTTCAGTGCACTTGCTTTTGCAGCTACAGATGCAAGGGCGGGTCTGTTGGATTTTATGGATTTAAAAGAAGCTAAAAAAGCTTATGAATCAGGAGATTATGAAAAATCCGCAAAACTTTATGAAAACTATGGCGAGCAGTCTAAAAAAGGAGAGAGTTATTTTAATGCAGGAAACTCTCTTTACAAACAAAAAAAATATGAAGAGGCTGTAAACGCTTACGAAAAAGCGACTTTTGATAATGCAAGCCAAAAAGCGAAGAACTTTTCAAATATGGGAAATGCGCATGCAAAAGGGCAAAATCTTCAACAAGCCGTAGAGTCATATGAAAAGTCTTTGGAGATAGAAGAAGACAAAGAGACCAGAGAGAATTTGGAAATGGTTAAAAAACTTCTAAAAAAACAAAAGCAGCAATCTAAAGATAGCGACAAAAAAAACGATAAAAAAGATAAAAACAAAGACGATAAAAATAAGTCACAAGATTCACAAGACTCTAAAGATAGCGACAAAGACTCGGACAAAAAAGATAACAACAAAGATGACAAAGACAGCTCAAAGAGTAAAAAGTCTAAAGACAAAGAGCAAAAATCTGATGATATGAAAAGTGAAAAAGAAGATCCCTCAGATGCTAAAGATGAGAATAAAAATAAAGACAAAGAGAAAGAAAAAAAAGAGCAGTTAGAAAAGCTTGATAAAAATGATGATAACAAAAGTTCAAACTCCAAAAGCAAGGCTGAGGGCATCTCAAAAGAGAAAATGAGCGAGGCTGAAGAGAGAAAATGGCTAAATCAGTTAAATCTGGAAAAAAATACTTACCTATATAAACTGGGTGAGCATAAACCTATGAAGGAAACGGGCAATGAAAAACCTTGGTAAAATAGTTTTATTTTTGTTTCTAGCGCAGTATACGGTATTTGCCGGCGTAAGAGCTACAGTAGATGCTTCAACTGTTGAAGCAGGAGAGATGGTTACGTACTCCCTGCATGTATCGGGAGTAGACATAGAGAGACCAAATATCCACTCTCTTTGTGGAACTGACGTAATCTCAACAAGCTCGCAGACTTCTATTGAGATGATAAACGGAAATATTTCCAGAAGCAATGTGCTTAGTTATAAGTTCATACCTCAAAAAAGTTGTACGGTTGAACCTATTGAAATTGAAATCGACGGAAAAACAGAGAAAAGTAACTCAGTAAAAATAGAAGTAAAAAAAGTAGTTGCAAATAAAGATGCCGACTTTGTCTTAACACTTGAGACTCCAAGCAAAGAAGTCTTTGTCGGTGAACCGTTTGAGGTAACTCTTCTTTTTAAGCAAAAAAGAAATACTGAAGCAGTAGACAGTAAATTTATACCGCCTGAGTTAAAAGGCTTTTGGATAAAAGGCGAGTCAAAACCGACTACGACTCAAGACGGTGAATACTCAGTCACTAAAATCATATATACAATGGCGGCTCAAAGGGTAGGAAAACTAGATATCACCAAGGCTCAGATGCGAATAGCTTCAAGAGCACATATTCGTGACAGCTGGGGTTCATGGATACCAAAAATCAAGTGGAAGACTTATTTCTCTAACGAGTTAAGCCTAGATGTCAAAGCTCTGCCAGGAGGTGTTGACTTAGTCGGAAACTTTAGTATTCTAGCAACTGCCGACAAGACGGAAATAAACTCAAATGAAGCGCTAAACGTTACCATAGAAGTGCTAGGAGATGGTAATCTAGAAGATATAAAAAGTTTTAAACCTTACATAAACGGAGTAAGTGTATTTGATGAAAAAATAGCTATAAATGGAAATAAACTTACTCAAAAGATTGCTTTTGTCGCAGAAAATGATTTTGTGATAGCTCCGTTTACTTTAAGGTATTTTGATCCAAAGACTAAAGAGATAAAGACTGTCTCTACAAATGAGATAAACGTTAAAGTTAAAAATGCAAAACCAAAAGAAGAAATTACTATAAAAAGAGAAGAAAAAAAAGTTCAAGAGCCTGTCATTGTCAGTGAGAGTAGATTATCAAATTCTTGGATTGCAGCGATATTTGTTTTAGGTTTGATATCTGGAATCTTGCTTATGCTTTTTAAACCGTGGAAGTTTGCAAAAAAAGAAAAAAGCATATCGATAAAAGAGCCGAAGACTCTTTTGATAAAACTGCTTCCGTATAAATATGACGCAGAGGTACAAAATATCATAGATATCTTAGAGAAGAATCTCTACTCAGATGGCAAAGTGGAGATAGATAAAAAACTCTTAAAAGAGATAATTAAAAAGTATAATCTAATCTAGTATATCGTGAAGTTTATTGCCATCGTTCATGGTTTTATTTACTTCACTCCATTCATCATTTTCTATACTTTTTTTGAGCATTGCAAGTTCGCTTTCAAAGATCTCTATCGCTTCAAGCAGGTTTGATTTGTTTTGTCTAAAGATGTCTTCCCACATATTAGGTGAGCTTTTGGCAAGTCGGCTCATAGAACGAAAACCACCGGCAGCAAGAGCCAGAATATTATGTTTGTTCTCTTGTTTCATAACGGTGTTGGCAATAGAAAAAGATATGGCATGAGGCATATGTGAGATAAAGGCGGCATGGCGGTCATGCTCATTTGCACCCATGAAGTACTTTCTCATCTTAAGAGCTTTAAATATTTTTCTGCTGACTTGCTGTTGCGTTTTTCCGCTGTGTTCCAAGTCACATAAAACTACAACCTGATCTTCATAGAGACCTTCTACCGCTGCAGAAGGACCGAAATTTTCCGTTCCGGTCATCGGATGTGCCGCGATGAAGTTTTTTCGTATTGAATGCGGTACGGAGGAGACTATTTTTGATTTGGTACTTCCCAAGTCAATGATAGTTGTATTCTCGCCTACTTCTTCAAGGTTTTTAAGTGCTGAGATAACACCGTCTACTGGTATAGCCAGAAAAATTACATCATATTTTTTGACTTCTTCAAACTCTACTATTTGAGAGACTAAACCAAGTTCAAGTGCTTCTTTTTGGTGCTTCTGGTTATGGTCGCTTCCTACAATATTATCAATAAAATTCAGTTTTTTCAGACTTAGTGCAAGTGAGCCGCCCATAAGTCCAAGTCCAACAATTGCTATGTTCATATTATTCTTTTGTATTTAGTTGTAAAATTATGTCACAATTTACTTAACATTAACCTCATAACGGGTAAAATCTCTTCTTATTTTACAACTATGGACTTTTGATGAGAATATTTTTAGCAATCTTGCTAGCCCTGATAACAATTAACCTGTCTGCTATGACTATAAAGTCTATTAATTATGATGGAATGGTGCACATCTCCAAGCCGGTGGCATTGAGAATGTTGGAGTTCGAAGTCGGTGACACAATAGATGACAAAATACTCGACGAATCAATTAAAAAATATTTTAAACAAGGTTACTTTAACGATGTCTGGGCTGAGTTTGATGATGGAAACTTGACTTATCATTTTAAAGAGAAGGCAATTATCTCAAACATTGAGTTAAAAGGTTGGAAAGAAAACGACAAAGAAGTTTTAGACAGCGTTGTTCAGATAAAAAAAGGTTCTCTTTACGATAAGAAAAAACTAGAAGCAGCTAAAAAAAGAATCAAAGAAGCAATAGCCCAAGACGGAAAGATCGACAGTGTTGTAGAGATAGAAGAAGAGCATCTTGACAATGGAAGTATAAAAGTGACTTTCATTGCAAATGAGGGTGCAGAGATAATTATCGAAAAACTTCAGTACAGCGGTTTAGTAGGTTTAGAAAGTGATCTTTTCGATGATGTCATCGCAAATAAAGAACATGAATTCATGGGTTGGTTCTGGGGGCGAAATGATGGAGAGATGAAACTCTCGGATTTAGCGTACGACCCGCTAAGGATTCGTGATTTATATATGCAGTACGGATACTTGGATGCTAAGGTGGATGAGCCTTTTGTTAGAGTAAACTTTGACCACTATACGGCAGATATGAGTTATCAGATTGAAGAGGGCGAAGTATACTACATAAGCGGTATCTCCATCAATCAGGTTGAGCATGTTGTTGATGATGCAAAGATAAGAGAGGTCATCAGTTTAGAAAAAGGCGAAGCTTTTAATATCAAAACATTCCGTGATGATGCACAAAAAATTAAAACAATTATTGCAGATTTGAGTTATGCCTTTGTACAAGTTGTTCCAGATCTTAGAAAAAATAAAAAAGACCATACTGTTGAAGTTGTTTTTAAAATTACACCCGGTGATAAAGTCAAGATTAGAAATGTTTTGATTTCCGGAAACAATAGAACACTTGATAGAATTATCCGTAGAGAACTCTATCTTGGACCTGGAGATATGTACTCTCTCACAGACCTTAAAGATTCTCGTAACTCTCTTGGAAGACTTGGATTTTTTGACGGTAACACTATTGAAGAGAAAAGAATAGATAATTCAAACATGGATCTCATTGTTAAAGTTAAAGAAGCTCCTACAGGTAATGTTCAGCTTGGCGGTGGATATGGAAGTTATGGCGGACTTTTAGTTACAGTAGCCGTTAATGATAGAAATATCTGGGGTTCTGGGATAAATATGGGTATTAAGGCTGAAAAATCTGAAAAGACACAAAACTACTCCTATAATATTTCTAATCCCAGATTAAACGACAGTGATTTTAGCGGTAACTTCTCTATCTTTAAATCATTTTATGAATATAATGATTACAGTGTAGACTCAGATGGTATAAGTGTTGGGGCAGGTCATAGGTTCTCAAGACATATTAGCGGATATTTGGGTTATAGCTTTTCCGATAATAGCTATAGTAATGTAGATACAAATACTACAACAACCTATTATTTTGAGAGTTATGCAAAAAGTTCTATTGTAATAAGTATGAATTTTGACAATACCGATGATTTTTACCTTCCAAGAGAAGGATATGTGATGGGTCAGAGTTTTGAAAAATCAGGAGTAGGCGGAGATGCCGACTTCTTTAAAAGTAGAACGACTTTCGGCAAGTATATAGGGCTGGAAGATTACATAGATTTTGATGCTATCTTCAGATATAAAGCAAGGTTCTACTATGCAGCGGATACGGGATACCTTCCTGTAGCAGATAAGTTTTACATGGGTGGAATGGGAAGTGTCAGAGGTTATGAGTCATACTCTATTTCTCCGACTGAAACCTTGAGTGACGGAACTATCAGACGTATTGGTGCAAGACAGACTTTTTCAAATAACGTAGAGTTAAGTTTACCGCTTGTCCCTAAAGCCAAGATGAGACTTGTTACATATTTGGATTGGGGATTTATCGGTGATGATTCTTTAACTGAGTTTTCTCGGGGTGGTTATGGTGCCGGATTAGAGTGGTTTTCCCCTGTTGGTCCCATACAGTTAATGTTCTCAAGACCGCTTAACTCGCAAGATGGAGATAAAACATCATCTTTTGAATTTACAATGGGACAGAGATTTTAAAATTTAATTTTAAAATCCTCTATTCTTACCAATTTAGCTACAGCTTCTTTGCTAAGACGCATACTTTCTTTAGAATCTATTTGTAATACACCCTCATCAAAAGTTAATTCAAAGTCTATATTTCTAGGTCTATGCGAAAGAAGAGAGACACAAAGAGATAGCATGTAGCTAAGTGTATTAATAACTCTAGTCTCAGGAAGTAGTTGATAATATTTTTGTACATGCGTAGAAGATGGCAGCTTATTTTTGGCATATTTGCACAAAGTTGCGATAAGTGTTATCTGGTGATGTGTAAATCCATATTCCAGTGCACTTTGAAGCAGATAGTAGCTATGTTTGTTTTTAGAATAGAAATGTATACCGTTACCACTTGGATATAGTTTTGCGGCTATAGATAATTCTTGACGGTAACATGCATCAATATTTAAGTGCTTATGTGTTAAATCAAAGATTTTTTTTGCAAGAAAATTCAGTTGATTGGAAAAAGATATATCACCAACGTGTTTGTCTAATATATATCTTACCGAAGTATTATAGTGAACTGGAAATTTATCTGCAGAGCCCCTTAAAAGATCTGCGAGAAAGAGACCTTCTCTAACCCCGACACCGCTAGTAATAACTTTTTTAATAGATAGTTTTTTAAGGACTCTTTGTAAAATCAATGCTCCCGGTTTGATAATATCAAATCGTTCACTTTTGATACCAAAATTTTTTAATTCTTGCTCATTTGCTTCTAGAATGTATGAGATAAATTCTTCCAATTCGTAAGCAGTGTAGGAAAAAGCATGAAGTTTATTAAGTGGATGTTTTTTGTTTTTTAATATAGCACTTGATATTGCTCTAAATGTTCCACCTATACCAATCAGAGAAGTGGCATTTAGGTCATCAAGAGCTTCTAGTTTTGTATCTATGTAGTGTACGGCTTCATTTTTCTTATTTTTATCAAAGAAGAGTTCTTTAAGTCTTACTGTTCCAAGATCAAGTGAGACAGTATTTGTAATATCTTTGGAATTAATGATAGAAAACTCGGTTGAACCACCGCCGATATCAATGCTTAGAGCCTCTTTTTGAGGAGGAAGTAGGTTTGCACAAGCAATGGCACCAAAGTAAGCTTCCCGTTCGCCATCTATTATTTTAATATTTAATTTTAATTCTTTTTTTACTCTAAGCAGGAACTCTTTTTTATTTGGAGCATCTCTAAGTGCTGAAGTTGCGACACACAGAGTTTTTCTTGCTTTATAAGAATCTATTATGCTTAGGAAATCTTTTAGTGCATCAATGGTTCTTTGCATAGGAATTTCTTGAAGATTGCCATTGTTCTTGTAAGCATTCTCTGAGAGTCTTACTCTGCTTTTTGACTCATTGAGTAGGTGAAATGCAAAACGAGAAGTTTTTTCATATACTACTAACCTTACTGAGTTAGAGCCTATGTCTATAACTGCTACACGTTTTGCCATGTAATTGTACTTTACTCTTCTTCTTGGAGATTTTTATATTTGAATTGAAGTTCGGCAATAGATTCCACGTTATCTTTGTCTAAAACAATACAGTCAACAGGACAAACTGAAATACATGCCGGTTCATCATAAACACTTACACACTCGATGCATCTGTCTGGATCTATATAGTAAATAGGATCACCTTCTTCGATAGCAGTTGTCGGACACTCTTCACGACATGCATCACACGCAATACATTCATCATTAATTAATAGAGCCATTAGTAAACCTTATATTTTATAGTTGTTTTTTTATAGAATCTCTTATCTATATTTTACATGCTCGATTTATATCAAATTATAGCTTCAGTTTTTTTTAAACGATTATTTTTTTGGTAGTATACAAGACAATTTAGAGTTTATTTCAAGTGATGAAATTGTTCCTTCTATACCGTCCGTTCTATTCGTTATTTTTATCTTGGCACCAAGTGCATCTGCAGCGCTTTTAGCCAAGAACAATCCCAATCCTACACCAGATTTGTTTCCTTGCCTTTTAAACGGTGCAAAAAGATCTACACTCTCATCGATACCGCAACCTTCATCTATTATCTCTATAAGCAGTCCATATTCGCTTTGAGAGCTACGAAGTGTCACAGTTTTCTCTTTTTCGGTAAATTTGAGTGCGTTTTGTAAAAAGTTTTGAACAATCTGGTTTAATAATGAAATTTGCATTGTTGCCATAAATCCATTTGGTTCAAAACTAATATTAAGATTTTTACCTTCATTCTCTGCTAAAAGCCTAAAATCATTTGCCTTTTCACGAAGAAAAGCAATAACATCTACTTCTACAGGTTTTTCAAGTTGAGCGCCTTCTTGACGACCAATATTGAGAATATTAGAGACTATGATATTCATCTCATCTATAGTTTTATTTGTTGTTTTAAGAGCCTCTATGTATTCCTCGGGAGTTCTTTTTTTGATCAGGGTGACTTGATTTTTTAATTTTATAACGGCAAGAGGTGTCTTTAACTCGTGTGCAGTACCTATAAAAAGCTCTTTTTGATACTTAACGAAGTTTTGTATTCTTGCAATTAAGTGATTAATTGTGCTTCCGAGCGGTTCAAACTCTTGTGGAAGTTTTTCTACTTTTATAGGTCTCATGAGATGTTCATTCATGTTTGATAGTCTTGAACTAATAGTTTGTATTGGTGTTATTAACATTTTTGATAGAGCAATCGCATATACGATTACAAGTATAAAGCCAACAATATTAATGATAAATATATAACGAAGAATCTTATCCAAAAGTTTTTTAGTGTGTGTAATTTCTTTAGTTATTTTTAAATAACTGAGCTCATCAAAGTTAAACGGATATATAAGAGTCAAGTATGTGCGTCTTTTTTTTGTACTTTCATATAAATCTATATCTTGATTTAATTTATTGATTTGTATTATCTCGACTTCTATACCAAGAACTGTATCGGGAGCATCCGGATCTATCTGTACTAGTGCTTGATTGTTTGCAATTTTTTTTGCATATTGAATTAACTCTTGGTGTTTCTCGTCATATATTGAGTTTTCTATATATAGATATAAAAAAGATGAAAATATAAAAATTAGAGATGCAGATGCAACTATCAGTTGGATTAAGAAACTTCTTCTAATACTTCGTTTTGTAAGCATTTATGACCTTGATATAAATTATATACAATTATATCCTAGTATATTAAAATAAAAAAAAGTGTTTTTGAAGTTTTTGTTAATAAATTTGTAGTTTTAAGTAGAGATAGGTAAGAAGGAAGCTCTTCCTTCTTACCTTAAATAAATATTGTTAATTTATTTCTTTTGGGAAACAAAAACGGTAACCACGACGACGAACAGTCTCGATAGTTGTTATATTTAACGGTTTATCCATTTTTTGTCTAATTTGATTTATAGCGACTTCAATTACGTTTGGAGTAACTAGCTCAGGCTCTTCCCAGATTGCGTCAAGCAGTTGTTCTTTAGAAACAATTTGATCGCGGTGACGAGCTAGATGAGTAAGAACTTCGAAAGGTTTACCTTTAAGTTCTATTTCCTGCTCTTTATAAGTGATTTTTTCTTCTTCAGGATTGATTGTTAAATCTTCAATCTCAATAATGTTGCTTCCGCCAAAACGAAGACGAGCTTCAATACGAGCTATAAGAACATCAAAGTCAAAAGGTTTTCTGATGTAGTCATCAGCACCGCTTCTAAGCGCTTCTATTTCGCTTTCGTTATCATCTCTTGCAGATAAAACAACTACAACAGTTTTTGGAGTATTTGTTTTTATATCACCGATAATATCTATTGAGTTTCCATCCGGAAGCATCCAGTCCATTAAGACTAAATCGTAATTACGGATATCTAAATAGTATTCTCCATCTTTAAGAGTCTCTACTACATCACTTTGGTAACCAAATTCTTTTAGTCCCTCAGCAAGCATTTTGTTTAATGTTACTTCATCTTCTATAATAAGAATACGCATTAATTTTGTCCTATAAGTGAATATTTTGGCGGAATGATATCATAATTTTAGCTAAGTTTAAAGTTTTTTTCAATTTTTTTTAATAATTTTTTAACTTATAATTAAGATTGAGATTTGTAATGATTGCTCACACTTACCTTGCAGTCGGGTAAAATCGATGGTTTTGTTATCTTTATTTTCATGCTTTTTATGGAAGAAAATTCTTTAATTAACTTTAAATTCAAGCTATCTAAAGCTTCTTCTATGAGTAAAAATTCACTTTTAATCATAATTTTTTTTACTCTTTGAACAATTTCGGCATAGTTTATAAAGATGTCTTTGTATAAATAGTCTATATCAATATTGATTATTACATCTTGCGGAGTAACTCTTTCAAAATCTAAAATTCCAATAATGCATTGAAATTTTAGATCTTCGACATGAATGGTCACTACACTACTCTTTTTTCTTGGCCTTTAATAAGGCGAATAATATTTGGAATATGTTTATAATAAAGTATAAAGACAATAAATACAACAGGAGCGTGAGCCATATCAGGGTGAATATAGAAGCTGGATATTAAAAGTGCGGCTACACCTGTAAGTGATGAGACAGAAGATATACGAATAGTTTTAGCACCAACAGCCCACACAACTAGAGCTATGATAGTTTCAATAGGAAGCATAAACATCATAACACCCATGCCTGTTGCTATGCCTTTACCTCCTTCAAGACCTAAATAAGGACTAAAGCAGTGCCCAATAACTGCAAGAACGGAAATTCCCCACATTGTAGATTCACTTACTCCTATGAAATAAGCAACAATTAAAACTAAAATACCTTTAAGGGCATCCAGAGCTAAAGTCGCAGCTCCAAGTTTTTTTGCTAAATCAGGATTGCTCTCTTTTACAACTCTAAGTACATTTGTCGCACCGATACTTCCGCTTCCGCTCGCTTTAACATCTACACCGGCGAACTTCTTTGCAAGAAGCAGACCAAATGGGATGCCTCCGACTAGATAAGCTGCTATAAAAAACTGTACGTTTGTATTGAATAAAAATTCCATTGAACACCTTATATATTAATAATGACATTTTACTTTACATATAGTTATAAGTATATAAAATTCGATATAATTACAAAATTATAAATTAAGGGTTATTTGTTGAAGTTTACAAATGAAGAATTAAAACAAAAAATTATTGAATTAAAAGAGAAGTTAAGCGTAACTCTTGTGGCACACTTCTATCAAAGAGATGAAGTCTTTGAAATGGCAGATATCACGGGCGACTCTTTGGAACTCGCTATCAGAACAAGAGATGATGATGCAGAGTTTGTAGTCTTTAGCGGTGTCGGATTTATGGGGCAGAGCGTAAAGGTTCTTTCGCCTAATAAAAGAGTTGTTATGCCAAAGGCAGCTTGTTGTGCCATGGCTAGAATGATTGACTCGATGTATTATGACGAATCTGTAAAGTTTTTAGAAGACAACGGAATACCAAAAGAGAATATCTTGCCTATCACATATATTAACTCGAATGCTGATGTAAAAGCTAAAGTCGGTGAAATGGGCGGTATGGTCTGTACGAGTTCAAACGCTAAGAAGATTATTACGACGGCTTTAGGTGAAGGAAAGAAGATCCTTTTTGTTCCTGATAGATGCCTGGGTCAAAATATAGCAAACCAAATGGGACTAAACTCTTGTGTAATCGGAGACGGGAAAGACCCAAATGATGCAGATATTATCTGCTACAACGGCTTTTGCTCGGTTCACCAGCTCTTTACCGTAGAAGATATCGAGTTTTACCGTAAAAAATATCCAGGCATATTAATAGCCGTACACCCTGAATGTGACCCGGCAATTTGTAATGCAGCGGACTTTGTAGGCTCGACTTCTCAGCTTATTAAGTATATTACAGAATTACCAGAGGATCAAAAAGTTGCAGTGGGTACAGAGTTTAACATGGTTAATCGTCTAAGAGATAAAAACACTTATGTACTCTCTTCTACAAAACCTGAGTGTCCTACTATGAATGAGACTACACTTGAAGACCTTTATCTTACTCTTAAGTCTATTGATGACGGTGAACCTCTCAATGAGATACTTGTTGATGAAAAAACTCAAAAGTGGGCAAAAATAGCTTTAGAGAGAATGTTGGCATTATGATAAAAAAATTTGTAATAGACACACTAGCTGAAGATGTAGGTCGCGGAGATTTATATGCTTTAGTCGAACCAAGTGTAGACGCTAGTGCAAAAATTATTGCAAAAAGTGAAGGTGTCGTTGCGGGAGTAAAATACATAGATGTTTTGGCAGAGTTAGAAAACTTTGAGCTCGTTTGGTTAAAAAATGATTCTGAAGTTTTTGTAAAAGGTGATGTTATAGCTACGATCAGTGGAGACTCACATACACTCTTGCGCATCGAGAGAACTCTACTTAATATGCTTTTGCATGCAAGCTCTATTGCTACTCTTACAAGAAAATATGTAGATATTATCGAGCCATATGGTGTAAAGCTTTTAGATACAAGAAAGACTAGGCCACAGCTTAGAGTATTTGAGAAATATGCTACAAGAACAGGTGGTGCAGTAAATCACCGCATAGGGCTTGATGACTCACTGATGATAAAAGATACACATCTAAAGACGATAAAAGATTTAAAAAGCTACATAGCTAAAGCCAGAAAACAAATCCCATTTACTGCTAAGATAGAAGTGGAAGCTGAAGGTTTTGAAATAGCAAAAGAAGCAATGGCTAGCGGTGCTGATATTGTCATGTGCGATAATATGACTCCTGAGCAAATTAGAGATATTGTTGTTTATAGAGATGAAAACTTTACACATATCCTCTTAGAAGCAAGTGGAAATATTTCACTTGAAACAATCGAATCATATGCCAAAAGTGGTGTAGACGCTATAAGCAGTGGATCATTAATCCATCAGGCAAATTGGATAGACATATCTATGAAAATGGACTAAAGTTATAATACATGGCTGATGATGCCCAAATGACTGAAGATTACTACAATTTGAACGAAAAAGGAACACGTACCTTTTTCTACGCTAACCGCTTTGATACTAAAGAAAAATCTTTAACAGATTTTTTTGTGTCCTTCTAGGAGATTTAAATGGCTGATGATGCTGAAAAGACAGAAGAACCCACCTCCAAGAAGATAGAAGACGCCAGAAAAGAAGGCAATGTTCCAAAATCTCAAGATGCTTCCGGAGTTGTCACCCTTTTTGTGGCAATTCTTGCCTTTTTGATGCTATTTCCATATATGGCCCAACATGTAGCCCAGTTATTCAAGTACTACTTTTCACTTATAGGTACGCCGTTAGATAAACTTTTTATGCTTGATATTGCTATCGTGACTATAAAAGAAGTTCTTTTAGTGGTTCTTCCGTTGGCTGTTTCTGTAGCTGTTGCAGGGGTACTTGCTGCATTTTCACAATTTGGATTTCTCTTTACAGCAGATGCTATACAACCTAAATTTAGTAAGTTGGACCCGATAAAGGGCATGGCAAACTTGTTTTCCATTAAAAAACTAATTGAGGCGGTAAAAGTTACTTTTAAATCGTTTACGACTTTGGGCATAGGCTTTGTGTTTTTCTTCTACTTTATACTTGAACTCCCGACTGTAGCTCTGTTTGGGCTTGCCGATCAGTTAAATTGGCTCAAAGATAAGATGTTAATTATTGCTTTTGTAATGCTGTTGATAATTTTTGTGTTTGCAATCATCGATGTTATAATAGTCAGAAAACAGTACTTTGACGGTCTAAAGATGAGTAAGCAAGAGATTAAAGATGAGATGAAAAGCATGGAAGGAGATCCGTTAGTAAAAGGTAAAATTCGTCAAATACAAATGGAAGCATCCAGAAAAAGGATGATGGCGGAAGTTCCAAATGCAGATGTGGTAATTACCAATCCTACCCACTATGCGGTTGCTCTTAAATATGAAGAGACAAAGCGTGCACCGATAGTAGTTGCAAAAGGGATGGATAATATTGCTCAACAGATTAAAAAGATAGCCAGAGAAAATAATGTGCATATTGTTCAAAATCCGCCACTGGCAAGAAGTCTATATGCAGAAGTTGAGATAGATAGACAGATTCCGGAAGAACTTTTTGCGGCTGTTGCGGAAGTGTTGGCATACGTTTATAAAATGAATAAGAAATAGTGTATAATCACCAAAATGTGAGAGAAATATGAATAATATTTTAGATGGAATTGATAACGCAAAATATGTTATGATAGTTGCAGATGCGAAAAATCTTTCGTGTGCCAGTGCATTATATACACATTTACTCAGGATGCATAAAAAAGTATCTTTGGTCTGTGAAAGTAAAAATATAGATAATAAGTTCTCTTTTTTACCTTGGTTTGAAAAAATAAAGTCAGGTAGAATTACATCTGCAGATTTTATTATAGAACTTAATATCAGTAGTCTTGAACTTTATGATTTATTCAACAACAGTAATATAAAAATAAATCACAAAATGGCAACAGCATTGTATTCAGGGCTGTTGGTTGAGACTAGCGGCTTTTTAAATAGCAGTGTCTCTGGTACAATTTTTGCTGCTGCAAAAGAATTAATAGAGTGTGGTGCAGATTACAAAATTTGCACTGATTTCATAATGAAAAGAGCGACTTTGTGTGCGCTTAGATTAAAAGCAATAATGCTAGAGAAAATGATTCTTCAAAACTCTGCAAAAGCAGCTGTTTTTTATATCTGTGATGATGATTTAAAAAGAACTGGTGCAATACTTCAAGAGTGTGATGAGGTTTTAGAAGAGGCATTAATGCTTCCTTATGTAGAGTTGTCAGTTTTGCTGAACTTGGATAATGAGTATGAAGTGTTAAAATTAAAAGTTAAGGAAATATAGTTTGAGAAGAAGAAACGGTAAATCTTCGTTAGGTGTTAAGTTAATATTTGCTTTAGTGATAGCCGGTGCTGTATATGTGTATAGTTCTGCAATGTTTGAAAGAGATGTTCCAAATATAGGTATGAGTAATAATGGCTATTGGAACCTGAAAGAACCACTTAAAATAAATATTGATGATGCTAGCGGTGTAAAATCATATAGTGTGATATTAAAAAGCAAAGATGATGAAAACACCCTGCATTATGAGCAATTCATTACACCAAAAGGTTCTTTAAACATAGAAGTTGAGCCACCAAGAAGCGCTTATGCTATGAAAGATAAAAAAATAAAGATTATTGTTCAAGCTACGGACTCAAGCAAGTGGAATTTTTTAAACGGTAATACAGCAATCAAAGAATTTGAACTTAAGATTGACAAAAAAAGACCGGAATTGTCTATAATCAGTCACTCATATAAGATAAAACAAGGCGGTGCGGCTCTTGTCATATTTAAAGTAAGTGACGATAATTTAAAAGACTTTTACATTCAAACAAATTTTGACAAAAAATTTAAAGCTCAGCCATTTTATAAAGATGGCTATTATATCTCTTTGTTAGCATGGCCGGTTACGAGTCAAGACTTCAAAGCTACCATAGTTGCTAATGATTATGCTGACAATAGTTCAAAAATGTATGTTCCTTTATATATAAAACAAAAAAGATATAGAGTTTCTAACATCAAGTTAAGTGATAGTTTTTTAAAAGGCAAAATAACTCAGTTAGCAGAAGAGTTTTTAGAAACACAAGGTGTTGAAGAGCCTATAGAACAATTTAAAATAATAAATGAAAATGTAAGAGCCAAAAATGAAAAACTTATTCATGAGATAACTTCTAAAGTTTCAGATAAAATAATCAGTGATTTTAAAATCAATAAGATGTATCCGCTCAAAAATGCACAAGTGGTGGCTTCATTCGGAGATCATAGAAAATACTCTTATGAAGGCAAACCTGTAAGTGAATCATACCATTTAGGTATTGATATGGCTAGTAATGCACAAGCTCAGATAAGACCGCAAAATAGCGGTGATGTAGTATATGCCGATTACAATGGTATTTATGGGAATATGCCCATTATTCATCACGGACTTGGTCTTTATACTCTCTATGGACATTGTTCGAGTGTAGAGGTTAATAACGGTGATTTTACAAATAAAAATCAAAATATAGCAAATACAGGTAAAAGCGGCTACGCTATGGGTGACCATCTTCATTTTGGTGTTTTGATACAAGGTGTTGAAGTTCGCCCGGCAGAGTGGATGGACAAAGAGTGGATGAAGTTAAATATCGGTGACGTTATTAAAAGCGCTAAAGAAATTATAGATAGAAGTTAAGGAAATAGATTAATGTATCAAACTACTATAAAAAAAACTGTTGAGTTAGTTGGAATTGGACTGCATAAGGGAACTCCCGTCCGTCTAAAATTAGAGCCATTAGAGTCAAATAGCGGTATAGTTTTTTATAGAAGTGATGTCGATGTTGCAATTGCTTTGATTCCTGAGAATGTCGTAGATACAAAAATGGCAACTGTGATAGGAAAAGACGGAATAGTTATCTCTACCATAGAACATATGCTCTCAGCAGTTTATGCTTATGGAATCGACAATCTAAAAGTTATAGTAGATGCAGACGAAGTTCCGGTCATGGATGGAAGTAGTGCCAGTTTTTGTATGCTTTTAGATGAGGCCGGGATACAAGAGTTGGATAAGCCTAAAAAAGTTATGCGTATAAAAAAAGATGTTATTGTTCAAGAGGGTGAAAAGTATGTAAAACTATCACCATCTCCTGATCTTAAATATGATTTTACAATTAAATTTCCTCACCCTGTGATTAATAAACAAGAGTATGTACTAGAGTTTACTAAAGAGAGCTACAAAAATGAGATAGCAAGAGCCAGAACTTTCGGTTTTTTACACGAAGTCCAATATTTGCGTTCAAAAGGTTTGGCACTTGGCGGTACCTTGGAAAATGCTATTGTTTTAGATGATAAAAAGATATTAAACCCTGAAGGTTTAAGATTTCCTGATGAAT
The DNA here is from genome assembly GCF_041563495.1 of Sulfurimonas sp. GTDB lineage: Bacteria > Campylobacterota > Campylobacteria > Campylobacterales > Sulfurimonadaceae > Sulfurimonas. The sequence continues at coordinate 22,130 of NZ_JBFFMZ010000006.1, read as the reverse complement.
TTGTAAGACATAAAATCTTGGATGCCATTGGAGATATGTCTCTCATCGGCATGAATTTTATAGGTAACTATGAAGCCATGGCAGGAAGCCATGATTTAAATCATAAGTTAACTGTAGAACTTTTAAAAAATCCTGAGAATTATGAAGTCATAGAACTTGTGGGTGAAAAAACTGCAGAGTTAGAAAAAGCGTATGCCTAAAGCTGTTGATGTTGTTTTAGTCGCTCTTTCTTCTCCGATATTAGTAGGCATATATGAGAACAAAAAACTCATAAAAACAATAAAAAGTGAAGAAAAAAGTTCAGAAGTACTGCCAAAGATATATGATGAAATTTTTAAAACATATGAAGTAAAGAATCTTTTTTATGCAAACGGACCCGGTAGCTTTATGGCTATAAAAATCGCGTATATCTTGTTAAAATCATTCAGTGTACTTAAAAATATACCGCTTTTTGCCACAGATGCATTTTATTTTAATAAAAATCAACCTATAAAAGCGATTGGAAAGCTATATTTTGTTAGAATTTCATCAGAAATAAAAACTCAAAAATTAGAAATAGCGCCAAGTATGGAGTTTAAACTCCAAGATGTGCTTGATTATAATGAGTTTAACACAGCAGTCACTCCTCTTTATGGTATAGGGGCTGTTGGATAGGAAAATAATTGACAATAAGCGTACCGGCAACAAGTGCCAACTTAGGACCAGGGTTTGATTCTTTAGGTTTAGCAGTAGATTTGAGAAATAAAGTAGAATTTCATCCATCAAAATTTTTTAGTGTCAGTATTAAAGGTGAAGGTGAGAACAACCCTAGACTTAAGGGAAATAATCTTTTTGTCAGTATTTTTAATGATCACTACAATAGATTAACTCAAAAAAAACAAAATTTCAAATTTACTTTTTACAATCAGATTCCAATGTCAAGAGGACTTGGAAGTTCATCAGCAGTAATCGTTAGTGCAATTGCAAGTGCACATGAAGCAGCAGGAATAAAAGTTTCAAAAAGAAGGATCCTAAATCATGCGCTTTTTTATGAGTCGCATCCGGATAATATTACTCCTGCAGTTATGGGTGGTTTTAATGCTGCAACAGTTGAGAAAAATAAAGTTTTTTCACAAAGAAAGCACCTTCCGACATATTTAAAGGCAGTGGTAACTATACCAAACAAGCCTATAAATACCTCAAAAGCCAGAACACTTTTACCAAAGTCTTACTCAAAAGAGAATGCAATATATAATTTATCTCACACCGCTTTGACTGTTGGAGCATTTTTTAATGAAGATTGGGAAATGTTAAAACTTGCAGCTCAAGACAGATTTCATCAAAAAGCAAGAATGAAAGTTTTACCGGAACTTTTTTCCGTGCAAAAGATAGCATATGAAAGTGGGGCCCTTATGAGCACACTTTCAGGCAGTGGCTCAACTTTTTTTTCAATGGTATATGATGAAGATTCAGCTATGATAGCAAACAAATTAAAGCAGAAATTTCCGGATTTCAATGTGAAAACTTTGGATTTTGACAACAATGGACTTGTGATAGAGCGCTAACCTCTATTAAATAAAGTAAGATTTAGATATAATGGCGAAAAAATTTAATCAACCTCTTCGAATGTGCATCTCTTGCAGAGACAGAGACGCACAAAACAAGCTACTGAGACTTCAATGTATTGATGGTTCATTAGAAGTATTCAAAGGTAGTGGAAGAAGTTTTTATTTATGCGAAAATTGTATCTTTGAAGAAAAAAAAGGTTTAAAAGCACTTATGCGTCAATGCAAAAGTGGAGATAAAGATAAATTTACGAACAAACTAAAGGAGATCATCGCTGATGATAGAAAAAGTTAGAGTACACGAAATTGCAAAAGAACTAGGAATAGCTTCTAAAGATGTTTTAGATAAAGCAAAAAAAATGGGTCTTGAAGTAAAATCGGCACAGAGCGTAGTAACAATGGAGCAAGCTGAGGGATTGGCAAACTTTATTATGAACGGTGAGCCCGCTACAGAACCGGCTAAACCGGAGAAAAAAGAACCTATTACAGCAAAAAGTGAAACTCCTAAACAAGAAGAAACTCCTAAGGTAGAAGAAAAAGTTGTTGAGAAAAAAGATGTTGAAACATCAAAAGAAACTTCTAAGAATGAAGTAGTTAGTGATAAAACTCTTAAAGAAGAGAAGACTAAAGAAACTTCAAAAGAAGAGCCTAAGGCAAAAATAGAAGAAACAAAAGAGTCAAAAGAAAAAGAGAGTTCAATCAAGATTGTTGAACCTGTTGCTGTTCGTCAAATTAAGAAAACTGGACTTAAGATCGTTAAGAAGAAAAAGCCTAAAGTAGAAGAGATATACAGTGCTCCTCAAAAACAGGCGGCTGCAGTTTCTTCTTACGGAAAGATCAGTGCTGAAGTTTTAGAAGAATTAGCTCAAAAGAAAAAATCTAAACAGAGTAGTGCAGCACCTACAAGAAAAAAAGAATCCGGTACTAAGATTGATATCTTTGGTGGATCAATGAGTGAAGTCTCCATGGATATGGATGACCAGGTCACGCTGCTTGACTTAAACTCTACAGAGAGAGCGCCTCTTCCTGTTGAAGAGCCTAGAAAACCTCGTGCACCAAAACCTGCAGGTAGAAATGCCAATAAGAAACAGGCACCTCGCGGTAGAAAAGTTTCTCGTGATAAGAGAAAAAAATATGCAAAAGTTACTCAAGAAGATGAAATAGTAACTCATGTGGAAATTCCTGAGGATATTCGTGTTTATGAGTTTGCAGAAAAACTAAAAAGACCGATGTCAGATATCATTAAAGTTCTCTTTGACCTTGGTATGATGATGACTAAAAATGATTTCTTAGGAAATGACGAGATAGAAATTCTTTCAGAAGAGTTTGGTGTAGAGGTAACAATCATTGATCCTAAAGATGAATTTACTCAGGCAGTAGAAGACATTGAAGAAGATCCGGATGCTACTGAGAGACCTCCTGTTATTACGATTATGGGACACGTTGATCATGGTAAAACTTCACTTCTAGATGCCATTAGAGAAGCAAAAGTAACTGAAGGTGAAGCAGGCGGAATTACTCAACATATCGGTGCCTATACAATTGAACAACACGGTAAAGCTATTACTTTCCTAGACACTCCTGGTCACGCTGCGTTCTCATCAATGCGTCAACGCGGTACTGATGTTACAGATATTATTATTATTGTTGTAGCTGCTGATGACGGTGTAAAACCTCAAACTTTAGAAGTTATTAAATTAGCTCAAGAATCAGGTGCTCCTGTAATTGTCGCACTAAATAAAATGGACAAAGAGACTGCTCAACCGGATATGGTTAAAGGTCAAATGGCTGAACATGGTATGAATCCTGTTGACTGGGGCGGAGATATAGAGTTTATTCCTCTATCTGCAAAAACCGGTATGGGGATTGATGATTTACTAGAAAATATTCTTATCACTGCTGATGTACTTGAACTTAAAGCAAATGTAAACGCGATGGCAAAAGCTGCTGTTGTTGAGTCTTCTTTAGAAAAAGGTCGTGGTCCTGTTGCAACCGTAATCGTTCAAAACGGTACACTGAAAGTTGGTGATTATGTTGTTTGTGGTAGTGCTTACGGTCGTGTTAAAGCTCTTATAGATGAACACAACAAACAGATTAAATCTTTACTTCCAAGTCATACTGCCGTAGTTGTAGGATTAAATGAAGTTCCATCATCTGGTGAAATCATGATGGCTATGAATAGTGAAAAAGAAGCTAAAGAGTATGCTCAAAAAAGACATGAATATGATAGACACAAAGAGCTTTCTGTTAGTACTAAATCTACTTTAGAAGATATGACTTCTATGATTGCAGAGGGTAAACTGAAATCTCTTAAAGTTGTTCTTAAAACTGATGTTCACGGTTCACTTGAAGCTATCAGATCTTCACTTAATGAACTTAGAAATGAAGAAGTAAAAGTAAATGTTATCTCTTCTGGTGTCGGTGGAATTACAGAAAATGATGTTGAGTTAGTTAACAATTCTGAGAACTGTGTATTACTTGGCTTTAATGTTCGTCCTACCGGTGCAGTAAAAGCTTCTGCAAAACAAAAAGGTGTTGAGATTAAGACTTACTCAATTATCTATCAGCTAATTGATGATATTACCGGAATGCTTACGGGTATGATGACTCCAAAATATACTGAAGAGAACACTGGTCAGGCAGAAGTCAGAGATACATTTAAAATACCTAAAGGTATGGTTGCCGGATGTGTTGTTGTTGATGGTAAACTTGTTCGCGGCGGTATGGTTCGTGTTATTCGTGAAGGTGTTGTTATTTACGAGGGTGCACTAACTTCACTTAAACGTTTCAAAGATGATGTAGAAGAAGTCGGAAACGGTTATGAATGTGGTGTTGTAATCAGCGGTTATGACGATGTTATAGTTGGCGATACGATTGAAACATTCAAAAAAGTTGAGCAAAAAGTTTCTTTATAAATGACAGAAGCTCAAATAAAACTAAAGCGAACGGAATCGATTCTTAGTGAGTTGATTCCTCAAGCATTAGGTTCATTAAACGATAAAAGACTTCATGACTTAGAGATTTTGGAAGTTAAATGTTCTCGTGGTAAAAGTGATGCCAAAGTTTACATAAATCCAAGTGAATTTAGCGAACAAGAAAAACGAGACTATCTAAAACTTTTAAGAAAAGCCAGACCTATAGTTGAGACATTCTGCCTTAAAGACCAAGGCTGGTATCGTTGTCCAAAACTTACTTTTGAATTTGACACGCAGATAAAAAAATCGCAAGATATCGAAGAACTATTTAAAAAAATTGCAAAAAAGGATGAAGAATGAGTTTAGAGAGTGATATAAATTCATTAGTAGCATCTGTTGATTTAGAACTTTACGATACTGTAATTCTTAATGAAAATGATGAAACTATTTATCGTGTAAGTGTGATTTCAAAAGAAATTAATGATGGTAAGAGAGCTGGCGTTTCACTTGATAGTTGTGTTGAGCTAACACATCTTATCTCTCCACTGCTTGATGTTACTCCTCCAGTTTCTGGCGATTATAGGCTTGAAGTCGGTAGTCCCGGTATTGAGAGAAAGTTAACAACTATTAATCATTTTAAAAAATCCGTCGGTGAAAAAGTAGCACTTAATGTAAATAAAGAAAAAATCAGAGGTGTTTTAGCTAAAGTCGAAGGCTCTAAAATATTTGTTGAAACTGAAGATGAAACAGTAGAATTAGAGTTTAATGACATTTCAAAAGCTAAAACTTACTTTGAATGGTAGTAGACGCTAGCTTTTTTATGAACCTGGCTTTAAAAGAAGCTTGGAAATATCAAGGTCTAACCTATCCAAACCCTGCAGTTGGTTGTGCAATTGTAGGTTCAAACAATGAACTTCTAGCAATTGAGGCACACCAAAAAGCAGGAAAGCCTCATGCCGAAGTTTTGGCATTTCAAAGTGCATATTTCAAATTAACAAATGATTCTAAAATATTAAAACTTACATCTTCAAGTGATATCCACACATTTCTTTTAAAAAACCATAATAACTGCTTTAAAGAGATATCTCTTTACACTACATTAGAACCATGTTCTCATGTAGGAAAAACACCATCTTGCGCATCTCTTATCAGTGAACTTGGAATTAAGAAAATATTTGTAGGTTTTAATGATATCAATGATGTGGCATCCGGTGGAAACGATGTGCTGAAAAATAGCGGAGCAGATGTTCAAAGCTCCATAGAAGAAAAAAAATCACAAGAGTTGATAGCACCGTTTAATCTTTGGAATCAAGAAAAATTTGTTTTTTTTAAATGGGCACAGAGATTAAACGGCACTACAGATGCAGGAATTATCAGCTCTGAAAAATCCAGAACAAATGTTCATGCTATGAGAGATGTTTGCGATCTGCTTGTTATAGGCGGTAATACAGTAAGAGAGGACAGACCTACCCTGGATGCCAGACTTGTCAATGGAAAAGCTCCAGATATTCTGATCATATCAAGAGAAAAAGAGTTTGACAAGAGCATACCGCTGTTTGATGTTAAACAAAGAGAAGTCTTTGTTGAAGACAATTTTTCACGTTTAAATAATTATAAAAATATCATGATAGAAGGCAGTTCAAAAATGTTTGAGCTGAGTAAGGATATTGTGGATTATTATTTATGTTATTTAGCTCCGACTATGGGTGGAACTGCCGGATTTGAAAAAAATGAAGAAAAATTTGAGATTTTAAATATAGACCAAGATGACCAAGATATAATCATGTGGATGAAAAGGGAAAAATAAGATGCAAAAACAAGAAACACAAAAACAAGAAAAAATTGTCTCAATGTTTGATAATATTGCTCCGACTTATGACACTGCAAATCGTGTTATGAGCATGGGCGTAGATAAAAGCTGGAGACGTAAAGCTTGTGATTTGGCTTATAAGTTTTACGCTAAAGACTCTATTGACAAGATTGTAGATGTAGCTTGTGGAACCGGTGATATGATGGATTTCTGGCGCTCTCGTGCAGAGGTGTCCGGCATTGCAGTCGGTGAGATTGTAGGGGTTGACCCGTCTGTTGGAATGGTAGATGTTGCCCGTAAAAAATACCCTAAATTCAATTATCATATTTCAAAAGCTACAGAGATTCCTCTCGAAGATGCGAGTGCGGATTTTCTAAGTATCACTTACGGTATCAGAAATGTTGTCGAGAGAAAAGAGGCTTTAGACGAATTTAACAGAGTCCTGAAAAAAGACGGACTTGTAGTAATATTGGAGTTTATGAAAAATGAAAATCCATCTCTTCTTGGTAAAATCAGAGATTTTTATATGAACAAAATACTGCCTAAAGTGGGTGGATTTATCTCTAAGAACCTAGAAGCATATGAGTATCTTCCAAACTCTATAGAAGATTTCTCAACTGTAGAGAATATGCAAAAAGAACTCGAAGCTGCAGGCTTTCTTATGCTGTATACAAAAAGTTTTTCTATGGATATCTCAACACTTTTAATAGCTAGAAAAAAATAATTTTTATACAAAAGGTGAAGCTTTGAATGTTTTAAACGTTTCATCACTAAATGAGCAGATTAAAACTCTTTTAGAGAGCAGTTTTTCTCGTGTTCTTGTCGAGGGAGAACTCTCTCGAATCACTTTTCATAACAGCGGTCATATTTACTTCACGCTAAAAGACTCCACATCGACTTTAAAAGCTGTAATGTTTAAGGGCAATGCAACAAAACTGAAGTTTCAACTAAAAGAGGGTCTTAAAGTCATTTTAGACGGTGCTATAACTCTGTATAAGCCCCGCGGTGAATACCAGATAAACTGCTTCTCGATTGAACCAGCAGGTCATGGAGCTTTGGCTTTAGCTTATGAGCAATTAAAACAAAAGCTTGCATCTCAAGGCTACTTTGAGCCAAGCAGAAAAAAACAACTTCCGAAATTTCCTTCTAAGATAGCACTAATCACATCTGCATCCGGAGCAGCCTTGCAAGATATGCTAAGAGTTGCCAACACTAGATACAGAGCCTTAGAGATAGATATATATGATGTTTTAGTCCAGGGAGAAAGCGCAGCTTCTTCAATAGCTAACGCCATCATCGTAAGTGACACAAGAGATTATGACTTTATTGTCATAGGGCGTGGCGGCGGAAGCATCGAAGATTTATGGGCTTTTAATGAAGAGATAGTCGCAGATGCGATTTTTAGAGCAAAGACACCGATTGTCTCAGCAGTCGGACATGAAATAGACTGGGTAATAAGCGATTTTGTCTCGGACCTCAGAGCACCGACTCCAAGTGCTGCGATGCAAATGACACTGCCTGATACAAATGAACTATATCAGACGCTAGATTCACTCTCATCCCAACATACACAACTGATATCTCAAAAACTGCAGAGTTCAAAACAGGAACTTTCTCATCTGTATAGTCTATATTCGACTCACTCCATAGAAAAAAAATTAGAGCAGAAAATGCAAGAGGTAAAAGCTTTAAAAGAGTCTTTTTCTCATGCCATAACTACGAGGCTTAATGTTGCGCAAAATCAAGTTTTAAATCTTCAAAAGATGTTAGAATCTAACCATCCAAAATTTAAAAGTAAAAAAGGTTTTGCACAAATATCACAAAACTCAAAAGTAATAGATATCTCTACACTTAATGTCGGAGATGAATTTACGGCACAGAGTGATGAAGTCAGTATAAGTGCAAAAGTGATTAAAAGGGAAAATATAATATGAGTTATCCAAGTTTTTTTGATGAAGTAGAAGTTATAAAAGTTAAAGATCCTCTTTCTGCTGTTTTAGGTGTATTTTTAATGGGTGAATATGAATTTAATTATCTTGATGTTGTTAAATCTGCAGGACACAGTTGCCCAACTGTAGCAGGTGCTTATCTTATAACTGCAGAAGCTTTAAAAGCTCTTTATCCTGGTGAAGTAGCTATTCGCGGTAATATAAAAGTAGAGTTCAAAGAGTCACTTGAAGATGGTGTTGCAGGAGTTATCAGTAATGTTGTATCTCAGATTACAGGTGCAACAGACAAGAGTGGTTTTAAAGGATTGGCAGGAAAGTTTGCTAGACACTCTTTGATGAGTTTTGATGCTAACATAAACTCATCTGCTAGATTTACCAGAGTTGATAATGGTAAAAGTGTTGACGTGATTTATGATCCTTCATCTGTAATGCCTAGTCCCAATATGCAGCCGTTGATGCAAAAGATGATGGGTGGAACGCCTCAACCTTCTGAGATAAAAGAGTTCGGTGAACTTTGGCAAGACAGAGTAAAAAGAATCTTTAAAAATACTCAGAGTGTAGTAAAAGTAGTAGAGGTTTAAGACCTCTACTCAGTAAATTATTTTAAAATCATAGCTGGAAAATATGTGTGAAGTGTTACAGCAGTAGATGCTGTGAGTTTCTTCATTAGTCTATCAAATTTATCTTCTTTGTTCCAAACAGGATTTTGCACTCCGCTTAATAAAATGAGTTTCATCTTCGCATTGTGACTTACACCAAGAGAATCTACCAGACCGACATCTTTAGCTTGTTGTGCGGTAAAGATATGTGCGTTTGCAAATTGGTCTCTTTTTTTAATGTCAAGTCCTCTTGCATCTGCAACATCTTTTGTAAACATATCGTAAGTTCCCTGAATGACTTTATTTAACTCATTAACTTCATAAGGTTCCCATTTTCTATCTGGAGTTCCGATTTGTTTGTACTTACCGGCTTTAACGGTTTGAGAAGAGATTCCTATCTTGTTCATAAGTTCACTCACATCCGCACCTTGCATGATAACACCTATGCTTCCAACCATAGAACCTGGATTTGCTACAATCTCATTCGCCCAGATGCTCGCATAATAGCTGCCGCTTGCTATAGTCCCTTTAGCATAAACGACGACAGGTTTTTTGTTTCTTAATCTTTTTATGGCATAAGCTACTTCTATAGATGGAGCAACAGCACCGCCTGGAGAATCAACGACAAGTAAAACACCTTTTATGTGATTGTTAGACTCGGCTTTTTCTATTTGATCTACCACTTCCGATACATCTATGATAGGTCCGACAAGGTTGATTTGTTGAAGATTGTTCGGTGTAAGGTCTTGCTCACTCTCAGGAGCAAAGATCAAAAATAAAATCAGTACAAAGATCATAGCTTTGAAATGATTTTGAATAAAACCTAGTGTAGCAGTTATAGGAGAAAACAGTTTTTTTAAAAATTGCATCAGTTACCTTTTTCTTTTTTTCCGTTTATATAAACTTTAGATATATTATATCTATGTAATATTAAATGGATTGCTAACTCTTCACTGGGTTCTTTATCTAAGTCTAAGACAAGCATATCGGCATTTTTACCTTCTGCTATTTCACCTGTGTTTAGATTAAGTGCAGATGCCGCATTTATTGTAACGCTGTTAATAAGTTTTTTTGCCAAGTCTAACAGAGGCATTTCCGAGTGCATAAAAAGAGCACATTTCATCTCTTCAAAAAGGTCCAGCACATAGTTTGAGCTAAGACCGTCTGTTGCACATACCCAGTTGATATTTTGCGCTTCAAGAGCATTCAAATCAATTGCACCGTTTCCTAAAAGTCTGTTTGAGATAGGACAGTGAATAACTGTATGTTCATTTGCAGCAATGGTTTTTAACTCTTCATCATTTGCTTTTACAACATGAGTTAAAAGTGTTTTTTGAGTGTTAAAATGTTCTAAAAATTCTTTTGAATCGCTAACGGCGTAGTTTTGCTTTAAGAATTTCTCAAAAAAATCTTTAAAGTCTCCCTCATTTGAATCTAACCAGTTTCTTTCAGCTTCACTCTCCATAAAGTGAGCTGTAAGTTTCAGGTCCTCATTTTTTACAATTTCAAGAGCTTTTTTAATCAGAACCGGATGAACTGAATATGGTGAGTGGATAGCGACAGCCGGATAAAAACCATCTCTTATTACGCTTTTAGATGCATCAAGTCTTGATATAAAGTCACCAAAGAGTGCATCTGCCATAGTTGCCTGTGAACCGATAAGTTCATTGAAAAACACTACATTTTGGGGAGCATCTGCACAAGCTTGTAAGTCCATTCCATGTGAACTTACTGCACCAAATGTTGTGATTCCTGATTCAAGCATAGCATCTATGGCTTTACCCATACAAGCAGCATCACAGCCACCGATAAGATCTTCACGGTTCTCAATTACGCTGTAGAGCCAGTTCATAAAATCACCGTAACTCAGGCTTGTCTTATTTGCACTAAACTCTATGTGAACGTGTGCATTAATCAGTCCAGGCATTACAAGTGAGTTTTTTTCTAATTCAGTTATCTCTGCATCAGGGTACTCTTTTTTTAACTCATCAAGCGGAGCAATTTTTTGTATTGTTTTGTCAAAAGCAATTGCTAAGTCTGAAAGTACGGCATCCGGCGTCAGTATATAGTTTGGTGAAATTATCTGCATTTTTTATCTCTATTATAAAGTGGCAAATTATATTGAATAAGGGATGAAAAGCTCCTTTAGAATCACTTTAAAGCGATTTTAGTTCTTCATAAAGCTCTTTTGCCATGATTTTGTAGTTTCTTTTATGGGCAAGTAGTTTGTCTTGCCCCGCATGTCCCATTTTAGCAATTTCATCTTGTGACATATCTATTGTTTTTTCAAGTTTTGCTACTATATCATCGACATCAAATTTACAAAAAAGGGCATCAGAATCACTAAAAAGTGAACGATTCTTTGGGTTGTCTGTCATGAGTGTGGGAATTGCACAAGTATAATAGTCCATAACTTTTGCAGGTATTGCAGTCGAATAGATAGGGATATCGGGAAGCAGGGCAATACCAACGTCGCAATCATCAATCTGAACCATAAGTTCATCAAGATTATCTGCTTTTATAATACTGACTTTATCAGAGATTGAAGGGTATTTCTGCATTACATCTCTTGCAAAGGCTGAATCAAGCGTAGAGATATTTAGATGCCATTTATCTGAATGAACTTTTGTAAAAGCAACCAAGACTTTTTCAAATTCTCTAAGAGTATCAAGGGTTCCCACATATATAAAGTAGCATTCATCTCCGTCCGACTGACGGTGAGGAGTGATTCTAGCAGGGTCAAGTCCTGCAGGCAGAGGAAAACTTCTAACACCGCTGTTTGCATAAAAAGCATCTTCCATATCTTTAGATGTTGGCATGAATAAATCACATTGAGAAAGAAGATTTTTTTTGCTCTGTTTTTGGAAATAGTTTTTAGCTCTGTCTATAATTGTAGTATTATTTTTAGCTTTATGAGCTTCATATACCTCTTCTCTTTTTGGAAAAGATAGTCTATAGCCGACTTTATACCCATACTTATTTCTATTTTCAAGAATATTTTTTAAAATATCAGGTTTATTACGAACAAATACATAGTCATACGAAGATAAATCAACACCTTTGGAATCCATATAGCAGGATATCTCTTTTTTGTGTTGCTGTGGAACTACATAGTCCGTGCCTTTTGTCTGAAAACTATTTTTAAACTTTGTAAAATATACAACATTTACATCATAATACTCTTTAAGATAACCGTTAAAAAGTGGACCTATAGTTCCATGATCAGTGTATTCCTGCTGATCTGTAATATATAAAAGCTTCTTTTTTGTTTTATTTTGAGTTGTCATACTTCGTCTCCGTGTATAGGTTGCTCTTCTACTAACTCGTCGTTAAAAAGTTTTTCATTGAAAGTAAATCCAAGATACTCACATATTGACTCGACATCGCGCACTGCATTGCCAAGACAAGATGTAGCCCCAGGTGATGGCGTCATATTAAAGATAATACCTTCACCGGTATTTATAGAAGCTTCACCAAGCATTAGCTTTTGGTTTTTCTTATCCAGAATCTGAGGTCTTACTCCGCCAAAGCCTTTTGCGTAAGAGATGTCTTCATCGCTGAGAGAAGGGACTATTTTTCTTGCATCCTGGAGAAAAAGTTTTTTGTTGATAAACGGGACTTCAAACATAAAGTTTTTAAGTACATAATTTCGTATATCTGAATCTTTAAAAAGGTCATAAAATATTTTAATTACGGTAAAATCAAGCCTTAAAGTCTTAACGAAGTCTATATATGTACCGGGTTTAAAACGTTCTAGCTTCGGTAGCATCAGAGCTGTCGGACCAAATCTTGTAAAACCGTTTACTAAGATATCCGGGTCACCGTGAAGTGCGGCAAAGGGGAGTTTTGGGTTTTGAACCATATAGACTTTACCGTTTAAAATCTTACGATTTGCCATATAAAAACTTCCGGCCATCGGAAGACATCCATAGTCTAGACCGTGACCCATCCTATGTGCCAAATAAAGACTGTGCGCACCGGCATCTACAACAACAAAATCAGCAGTGAACTGGCTCATAGTTGTTTGTATGTGATATGTACTTCCAATCTTTTGAATGTGTTTAACTTCATTGTTGAAAAAAATATCAGTTACTTTGTCTTCTATCTTTAGAGTATTATCTATAAAAGTATCACTGAGGGCTTTAAAATCAACTGTTGTATACTCTCCTTGCGCTCCCATTCCTACTATGTCTTCTGGACGTTCTTTGCCGTCTTTGTCAAATATAACGGCAGGTTCTATCTCAGCTAATTGCTCTTTTGTGTAAAATTCCAAATACGGATAGAGGGACTTGAACTCTTTATATCGGTTTTTTATGTAATCTACTTCTTCATACCCGACACCTAAAGCGAGTTTTTGATGTGAGAAAATTACTTTATTCTCATAAGAGTGTTGAAGGCAATATTTTTCTACCATTTTTGCTGTTCTTTTAACTTTTGCAGCTTTTTCCAGGGTATAGTTTGTCTCAATATCACCACAATGAATAGTCTGTGAATTTGCTGACCCGTTAGAATTCAATGAAGCTAGAGAACCATATTTTTCCAAGAGGCATATATTATTTATGTTGGTATAACGGCCAAGCTCATAAAAAAGAGCAGCTCCGGAAACGCCACCTCCGACAATGATGACATTATAATGGTTTTGAGTCATGATTTCCTCTTACTATCTTACATAATTTATTGTTATTGCTGTATGATACTACGATAATATAAATTCAAATACTCTTAAATTACTAAGAAGAAAATATATAAATATGATATAATTGATAAAAAAGAGATTCACTTGAATAAGGAGTTTGTCATGGGTCAGTTTATTAAATTTGAAAACCTTGAAGAAGAACTTGTTGATTTGACGGATGTTCTTAAAAATAGTTTGCAAAGTGAAGTTTTGTCTATTAAAAAGCTTGTGAAAAGTTGCGATAAGTTTAAACGTATATCAAAAGCGATGCCCGAGTTAGAAGGAGCTGAGTATGTTATTTTTTCAAAATATATGAATAAAAAATTTCATGATTCTGAAGCTTTTATTTTTGTTGATTCTACAGGTAAAAATGTGTGTAGCCTTTCGGGTAGAGAAATTGATCTGTATGACATGATAATGGACTGTAGAAATTTAATCGAGAAAAAAGAACAGTATTGATTTAGTGTAACTCTTTTTAATATTACTTTTGATAGAATAACCCCTTAAAAGTCTTAATATTTACAAAAAAGGTAAAAAATGAAAATAGTAGTTATCCAGGGTCCAAACTTAAATATGCTAGGTGTTCGTGAACAACATATATACGGTCCAATGAAATTGGAGCAGATTCATTCACAAATGAAAGAATTTGCGTCTCAAAACAATTTAGAAATTGAATTTTTTCAGAGTAATTTAGAAGGCGAGATCGTAGATAAAGTTCAAGAGTGTTACGGAGATGCTGATGGTATTATTATTAATGCTGCAGCATATACTCACACTTCAATAGCTATCAGAGATGCAATTGCAGCTGTAAATCTTCCTGCAATCGAAGTTCATATAAGCAATATTCACCGTCGTGAAGATTTTAGAAAAGAAAATATGATAGCACCTGTTTGTACATCATCTGTTGTTGGTTTCGGTCCTTTTGGTTACCATTTAGCAATGATGGGCATGCTTCAAATCATGAATGAAATGAAAGCAGCACAAGAGATGCAAGCTCAACAACAAGCAGCGGCCAACTAATAAATTAGTAGTATATATGTACTTAAAACGTAAGCTAAATAATAGTTTAACAACCTTTAAAGGTTTACGCTTTGGGTCTGAATCTATACCCAAAAGTTCTCATAGATATAGAGTTACCGTTGGAATAGGCGGTAATGTAGGAGATGTGAAACGAAGGTTTGAGCATCTTTATACATTTTTTAAAAGAGATAAAAGAGTTGAACTTTTACAAACGTCGTTGATTTTGAAAAATCCTCCGTTTGGTTTTATGGACCAAGATGATTTTTTTAATTCAATCATAGTACTCCAAGTAAGCATGCAACCCCTTGCTTTTTTGGAATATCTACATAGAGTAGAGAAAAAATTTGCACGCAAAAGAAGTTTTGCAAATGCTCCCAGGACTTTAGATTTGGATATCATTTTTTTTGATAATAGATTTATAAAAACAGACAGACTTAACGTACCGCATAAGAGCTGGTTTAAAAGAGAGAGTGTAATGATTCCATTGATGGATATAAGAAGATGAAAATACTCACATTTACAGGTCGTACACCATCAGAAGCTCTAAAAAAAGCCAAACTTGAAATAGGTGATGATGGCATGCTTATTGAAACTCGCGAGATTCACAAAAAAGCATTGGGCAGGGAAGCTTTGTATGAAATCGTCATAGGTATAGACGGTAATGATGTTCATGCCACTTACCCGAATAAACCTAAACCATTGAATCAGCAAAAACCTTTAAGACAGGAAAGTGAAGATGTTCTTTATGATATCTCGAGTGCTGCTGCACAGATATCTGAGATAGCAAACGTTACGGATCCATTATATGAATATGGAGTTCCTAAAAGAGCACCTAGTTCATATGAGCCAAAAGAGCTAAAAGAGATAAAATCAGAGATTAATAAACTTGGTGACAAAGTTAAGCTTATTCAAAATATGTTTTGGAATGAAAAAGCGCCTGATATGGAAAATCAAATACCATCAGAATTTGCTGAAATATACAGACTTGCATCACAAAGCGGTATGGATAGAGAGCATCTTGACGGTATTATGAGAATGACGTTGGAACATATGCCTGCAAAGATGAGAGAAAATTCAGGAACGGTCAAAAGATATTTTCAAACACTTCTTAGAAAAATGATACCTATCAGAAGAGAGAGTGTACCTGCTCCAGGGACCAAAAAGGTAATTATGCTTGTGGGACCCACAGGTGTCGGTAAAACAACTTCAATAGCCAAGCTTGCGGCAAGATATTCATATCTGATGCAAAAAAAGTATAAAGTAGGGCTTGTTGTCCTAGATACTTATCGTATAGGTGCAGTTGAGCAGTTGATGCAGTATGCTAGAATGATGAAACTTGGAATAGAGACAGTTGTAGATCCTCCGGAATTCTCAACAGCTCTAAACTCATTGAGATATTGTGATTATATACTTATAGACACAATGGGTTCAAGCCCGTATGACAAGGGCAAGATAGAGAAGATTTATGAGTGCTTGGAAGCTAATGACACGGAATATCAAGTTGATGTTGTTTTAGTTATGCCTAGTTCCATTAAGTATGAAGATTTAAAACTTACTTATGATAACTTTTCTACTCTGAATGTAGATACGGTTATGTTCACAAAGCTTGATGAGACTATGGGATTTGGAAATATCTTTTCACTTGCTTATGAGACAAAAAGTCCTATAAGTTATTTCTCCGTAGGACAGGAAGTTCCTGAAGATTTGGTTTGTGCAAGCAGTGACTTTTTAGTAGATTGTTTGTTAAACGGTTTTAACAGGAGTAAAGCATGATGGGACATCAGGCTGAAAAGTTAGAAGAACTTATTGCTTCAAATACTCAAAAAAAATCTAAAAAAACTAGATTTATTGCTATTACAAGTGGAAAAGGCGGAGTTGGTAAGAGTACTATAAGTTCTAATCTGGCTTATGTTCTATCTCAAAGTGGTTTGAATGTGGGCATATTCGATGCTGATATTGGTCTGGCAAACTTGGACGTAATGTTTAATGTAAAAATTAAGAAAAATATTTTACATGTATTAAAAGGTGAAGCTACCGTAAGTGATATTCTTATTCCAATAACAAGAAATCTTATCTTGATTCCTGGAGAGAGTGGTAACGAGATATTAAAATATGCAGATGCGGCACTATTTAAAAGGTTTATGGAAGAAGCTCAGGTCCTTGATAAACTTGATGTAATGATAATAGACACAGGAGCGGGAATAGGTGAACATATTCAAATGTTTTTAAATGCGGCAGATGATGTGATTGTTGTCACAGTCCCAGATCCGGCGGCAATTACAGATGCATATGCAACCATTAAAACTGTCGCAACGTTGAGAAATGATATTGGTCTAATAATGAATCAAGTCAAAAATGAAAAAGAAGCGGCAGCTGTTTTTGAAAAAATTCGTAAAGTCGCATTGGCAAATATCGGTGGAAATTTAGATTTACAACTGATGGGTAAGATAAACAGCGATGTTAAAGTAAGCTCTTCAATAAAACGAAGAGCTTTATTTAGTGTTGCCTATCCAAACTCTCAACCATATACTGATATTACGGAAATAGCGAACAAGATAGCGGCTAGATTGGAACGAAATATGCTGGTAACTTCAAATGAAAGTGGATTAACTGGTTTGTTTAAACGCTTAATGGAACATTTTTAAGCTTATTTTTGGGGTACACGGATGTTAGGTGAAAACTTTGTATATTTTTTTACAGTTCAAGGCTTTTTTGTCGGAATAATTTTTGGTGTGCTAAAATCTTTTGATGCAGAAGGATTGCTTTTATACACTTTTTTTATTACCACATTTTTTTACCTTTTTTCTCATGTAATAATCGCAATGTATTTTAGAACCATAACTACAAAGACTTATTCTTTTCCTAAAGAGGCACATGAAAGAGAGCTTGACCTGTTTGTTAAAGAAATTAACAAAAGAGAAAAGCTTATTGATTCTGTGTATAAGATTACAGATGCCGCAATAAAAATGAATTCTCAAGAGATGCCTGGACAAAAATCATGATAGCCGCATATGAACAAGATATAAAGCATAAAGAAGATGAGTTGGCTATTCAGTATCTGCCTGCCGTAAAGGCAATGGCATTTAGACTCAAAGAAAGACTTCCAAGCTCTATCGATTATATGGATTTATCTGCTATTGGAACTGAAGAACTTATAAAACTAGCAAGAAGATATGATGAGAAATTGAACGATTCTTTTTGGGGTTATGCAAAAAAAAGAGTTTATGGTGCAATGCTCGATTATTTGAGAAGTTTGGATGTCTTGTCTCGTGCAAGCAGAAAGTTGGTAAAAGCTATAGACTATGCTGTAGAAGAGTATAGACTAACAAATGAAGAAGAACCAACAGACGCTCAACTTGCAGAGATATTGAATGAGAGTGAAGATAAAATTCATGAAGCCAGAATAGCATCTACTATCTATACGGTCATGCCTTTGCATGACCAGCTTCATGTAGGCGATGAAGGTGCAGCGTTAGCAATGATAGAAAAAGAAGAACTTGTTAATGTGATTAAAAAAGTTCTGGCAGGTTATAATGAAAGGGAACAGTTGATTATTCAATTTTACTATTTTGAAGAGTTGACACTTAAAGAGATAAGTGAGATTTTGGATATTACAGAGTCCAGAATATCACAAATTCATAAATCAGTTATTTATAAAATTAAAGAGAGTGTAGGAGCATAACATGGCAGATATACTTTCACAAGAAGAGATTGATGCTTTACTCGATGTCGTTGAAGATGAGGGTGATGATGTCTTAGAGAATTCAGATGACAATCTGCTTCCGCAAAGACAGGTAACACTTTATGATTTTAAGAGACCAAACAGGGTCTCAAAGGAACAACTTCGTGCTTTTAGAGGTGTCCACGATAAAATGGCACGTTCACTGGCATCTCAAATTTCTTCTATCATGCGTTCAATCGTAGAGATTCAACTACACTCAGTAGACCAAATGACATATGGTGAGTTTTTAATGTCTCTGCCAAACCCAACGAGTTTTAATGTTTTTTCCGTAAAACCTTTAGAAGGCAGTGGTGTAATTGAGATAAATCCTTCTATAGCTTTTCCTATGTTAGATCGTCTTTTGGGAGGGAAGGGAGAACCTTTTGATGCCAGCAGAGAGTTCTCAGATATAGAACTAAGCCTTTTTGAGACTATATTACGCGTTATGATGAGCACTCTAAAAGAGGCTTGGGGACCCGTTATGGAAATTTACCCTACGATAGAGTCTAAAGAATCAAGTCCAAATGTTGTCCAGATTGTTGCTCAGAATGAGATTGTTGTTATGGTTGTTATGGAGATAATAATCGGACACAGTTCAGGTATGATGAATATATGCTATCCTGTTATATCGTTAGAGCCGATTCTGCCTAAGTTGGCAAGTAGAGATTTAATGTTAAATGAAACAAGTTCTAAAAAAAGTAGAAATACAGAACTTCAAGTTTTACTTGGTGGTGCGAAGGTAAATGTAGAAGCCAATCTTGGAGACGCTGAGCTTACTATGACTGATGTTTTAGAATTGCAAATTGGTGATGTTGTAAGACTCTCAAGTGCAGCTGATGATATTGTTACTGTTAGTATTGACGGCAAAGAAAGATTTAAAGGTGAGATAGGACTGAGAAGATTTAGAAAATCGATTCAAATTACAGAGATTATAGATACAGAAAAAGATGCCGTTAAACGAGCACTTGAAAATTTTGAAAATATGAGACATGATAAAATATCCGGCGTTAGAGAAATGGTAGAGGATAATGAAAGTATGAATATGAATAAGAATAAGGAGGAGTCAATAGATGAATGATTTTATGAAATTATTTGAAGATGAAACGATTGGTACAGTTGAAGCACTTGTTGGACAAGCACCGACTTTAGAGCTGAAAGAGGAACAGAATTTAAGTATCATCTCAAATATTATTCCTCCAATTGTACTTGCAAAACTTAGTATTAGCGGTGACATTGAAGCTACGGCTATGGTTGCACTTACTCCTAATCTGGCTGCTTCACTTTCTGATATGATGATGGGTGAAGATGCGAGTGATAGAGAAGATGTAAGCGATGATGATTTAGATGCGGCAAAAGAAATAATTTCTAATATTTTTGGAGCTATAGGAAACTCTTTATCTGCACAAAAAGAAATACCTGTTCTTTCGTTTAAAATTGAAGATATAAAGTTTATTGGGGATGATGCAGAAGTAAGCCTTGAAGAATACAGTAAAATGTATGTATATAAATTTTTAATCGGCGAATTAAATTCCCTGTTTATGTTCATACTTGATGAAAAGCTTAATAATATTCTCAGCGGTAATGCTGCGGAAGAAACTAACGAAA
Organism: Sulfurimonas sp.; assembly: GCF_041563495.1. GTDB lineage: Bacteria > Campylobacterota > Campylobacteria > Campylobacterales > Sulfurimonadaceae > Sulfurimonas. Next base: position 2,292 of record NZ_JBFFMZ010000006.1, on the reverse strand, counting down.
GCTTTTCACAAGGCGTACCTTTTATGACTAGTAATTATACGTCTGATGTGAAATTAAGTGGTGAAGAGATGAATAATATCGCTCTTATTATGGATGTCAAACTACCTGTACGAGTAAGAATAGGTAAGAAGAAAATGCTTCTAAAAGATGTTTTGAATATGGATATAGGTTCTGTAATTGAGTTAAATCAACTGGCAAACGACCCATTGGAGATCTTGGTTGATAATCATGTGATAGCACAAGGAGAAGTTGTTATTGTCGATGGAAATTTTGGTGTTCAAATAACTTCTATCGGATCTAAAAGAGAGAGATTAACTCAACTTAAGGCATGATGTGAGAGCTGATAAAGATGAATTAGCAAAGAAATACATAAAAGACATAAAGTCAGCCGATGTCTGGAGTGTATTTAAAATACTTGCCGATTTCGTAAAAGGATTCGATGAACTGGGTGAGTTAGGTCCGACTGTTACAATTTTTGGCAGTGCAAGAACTAAGAGGAATGATCCTTACTATAGAAAAGCTCAAAAGTTATCATCAATGCTTGGCTCAAGAGGTTACAATATAATGACTGGCGGCGGTCCTGGAATTATGGAAGGGGCCAACAGAGGTGCTCATAAACATCCCGATGTTGATTCTATAGGCTTAAATATCGATCTTTCTTTTGAACAGACCCCCAATCCATATACAACTAAAGAGTTGAGTTTTGATTACTTTTTTTCAAGAAAAGTTATGTTGGTTAAGTATTCTATAGCATACGTTATTTTTCCAGGTGGATATGGAACATTAGATGAATTATTTGAGGCGTTGACACTTATTCAAACAAGAAAAGTAACCGGAGTAAAGGTATTTGTAGTTGGTGTTGACTTTTACAAACCTCTTATGGACTTTATTGAGACTAAGATGGTTAAAAATGGTATGATAGATGAAGAGGATTTTCAGATAATCAGATTAACAGATGATTTAAAACTAGTAGTAGAAGAGATAGGACAGTCACTTTTAGGACAGATTGAACTTCTTAAAGAGGCTGGTTTAGGAGATTCTAGTTACTGTAAATCACTTTCAGAATTTTCATTAAATCAAAATATAAAATATAAAGACACATAAATATGAACAATCCTAAAAAAGTATTAGTAGGAATGAGTGGCGGAGTTGATTCAACAGTCGCTGCTTTGCTGTTAAAAAAAGATGGTTATGATGTAGAAGGTTTATATATGAAACTTCACTCAAAACCTGGTTATCATGAAATACATCTCGCACGCGCACAAAAAGCTGCAGATTTTGTCGGAATGAAACTTCATGTTTTAGATTTACAAGACACATTTAATGAAAAAGTTTTTCAGCCATTTATTGACACTTATGCAAAAGGCAAAACTCCAAATCCATGTGCTTTATGTAATAGAAACCTAAAGTTTGGAGAGATGGTCAAGTTTGCAGATGAAATCGGTGCAGACTATGTGGCAACAGGACACTATATAAAAACAGACGGAAAATACTTTTATCAAGCTGATGATGATACTAAAGATCAAAGCTATTTTCTTTTTTATGTTCAAAAAGATATTTTGCCAAAATTGCTTTTTCCTCTGGGAAATAGAAAAAAAAGTGATATCAAAGATTTTGCTGCTTCAATTAAAGGGTTAGAGTCTTTTGCATCTCAGGGCGAATCCAGTGAGATATGTTTTGTTGAGACTACATACACAGACCTCTTAAAAGATTATGTAAATGTTGATAATATCGGTGACGTTTTGGATAGAGACGGCAATGTAGTCGGAGAGCACAAAGGCTATATGCATTACACTATAGGTAAAAGAAAAGGCTTTACAGTAAAAGGTGCGCATGAACCTCATTATGTATTAAGTATAGATGCTGATAAAAATCAAATCACAGTGGGTAAAAAAGATGAACTTGCATGTAACAGTGTAATACTAGAACATCTTAATATGTTTAATGACTTGGATGAATTCGATACAACAGTAAAGCTAAGATATAGAACTACTGCTGTACCTTGTCATGTCAAAATAGAAAACAACAAAGCTATAGTTACTCTTAAAGAGAGTGTATTTGGTGTTGCAACAGGTCAGGCAGCTGTATTTTATGACAATGATAAACTAATAGGCGGTGGATGGATTTGTGAAGTTTAGGGTATAAATTGTATACAACAAAAAACAACTTTCAAACTTTGCGAAAACTTCTTCAGTTATTAAGAAACTTCTAAGCAACATCCTCCTATAATTCCCATCCACAAACAAAGAGACCTTGAAAAAGAGGTTAATAGAGACTTCGAGTTGAAGCTTT
>NZ_JBFFMZ010000005.1:0-250634 GCF_041563495.1 Sulfurimonas sp. | reverse complement strand
CTTTATTCTAAAAAATTAGATTTAAAAGCTACTGTACTTATAAGTGCAGATAAAACTTTGGACTACGGTGTTGTAATGTCAGTTTTGGCTGCAGTAAAACAAGCAGGCTTTTCTGAGGTTTCATTAGCTACAAATGGGTAAAAACAGCTCATATTTTTATATAAGTGGTATTATCTCGCTATCACTTTTTTCTTTTTTTGCATCTCTTATTATTTATATGCTTTTTTCAAAATCAAACATAGATATATATGCTTTGAAGAAAGATAATTATATATCTATATCACTTGATATGCCAAGTTTACAAACAAGTTCAAAAAAAAGTGTTGCCACAGTTGTGCAAAAAGATAGTGTTGCAGAACCAGCTGATGTAAATATTGATGATTTATTTAGCGATATTTGGACCAAAAAAATTGATAAATCTAAAGCTGTAGAAAAGAAAATTGATAATAAAAGATTTCTTGAAATAGGTAAAAAATCTAAAAAAATAGATGAAAAAAGTGATAAACCTGTAGTAGAAAAATCTACAGAGAGTAATGTTGCTCAGAAAAGTGATGATTCACAAAAAGTATCCAGCGGAAATGCGGTTAATGAATATTTGGCTAAAATTCAGGCTTTAGTTTATGAAAATTTTGTTCCACCTCAAAACTCACAAGGTCATAGTGTCAAAGCTGTGATTGAATTGAGCGCAATTGGGAAAGTTATGGATTTCAGGATCTTAACTTATTCCGCTAACAACGCGTTAAACGATGAGTGTGATAAAATAAAAGATAGACTTATTGGAGTGTTGTTCCCTGCAAATCCGCAAAACAAAACCGGTAGTTATATAGTTATGTTAACATCCAAGGAGTGATTTTGAGAATATTATTTGTACTTTTATTTATTTTTAGTTTGTCATATGCAAATGATGCAACTATAGAGGTTATTAAGAAGGTTGAATCACTTCCGACTATGGCAGTCGAAGACTCATCCATCAGTTATGACGATACATTCAGACTAAGGTTTTTTAAGGCTTTAATTGCAGACTTAAATGTTATATCGCTTTTTAATGTAGATAGACATCATCGTGAAACACACTTTAATGATACCGATGTCATGGTTGAAAACAAAGATATGGACTATGTTCTTAGATATAAGATGTCTGAGGATGATAATGGTGCTTTAAACATTGATTTGAAACTCATTAGTGGCGGCAGCACTGTTTTAAATAAAAAATATAGAATAAGCAGAAAAAATGTATATATGTTCGTTTCTCATACTATTGCTTATGATATAAATGAGTTTATGGGAGCTTCATCAGTTGAGTGGATGAAAAGACGAGTTATATTTTCAAGAGTAGTAGCTCCTAGAAAAACTGAAATTGTTATAGCAGATTACACCCTTGAATATCAACACACAGTCGTAAAAGGCGGTTTTAATATTTTTCCAAAATGGGCAAATAAAAATCAAAACGCATTTTACTATACATCTCTAGATCCAACAAAACCGACGTTAAAATATGTAGATATAAAAACCGGTAAAAGCAAGGCAATCATATCTTCTGACGGAATGATGGTTTGTTCAGATGTCAGTGAAGATTCAAAAAAACTATTGCTCACGATGGCTCCAAAAGGTCAACCTGACGTATACTTATATGATGTAGATAGTTTTAAAACTCAAAAAATCACTAACTACGGCGGTATTGACGTTAATGCACAGTTTATGGATAGTAAGACTATAGTTTTTATATCTGGAAGACTGGGCTATCCAAATGTTTTTTCTAAAAAAATAGGAAGTAACAGCGTAGAACAGATGGTATATTACGGTAAAAGCAATTCTGCATGCAGTACCCATGGTGAATATATAGTTTATAAGGCAAGAGAAAGTTCAAATGCTTTTTCTGCAAATACGTTTAACTTGCACTTAATATCAACAAAAACAGACTTTATCAGAAGATTAACAGCTACCGGTATTAATGAGTTTCCGCGTTTTTCAAAAGATGGAGATGCAATATTGTTTATAAAAAATTACAAAGCTCAAAGTTCTATTGGTATTATAAGATTAAATTATAACAAAAACTATCTTTTCCCTTTAAAATATGGAAGACTGCAAGCTATGGATTGGTAACAAAAGTAGTAATATAGAACGAATTTATCACTTTTATGCATGATATATCACTTTATTACTATTTTTTTGGTACAATCAATTAATTCAAAATCAAGGTAAGTAAATATGAAAAGTATAGTATTCTCAAGTGTTGTTGCAGCACTTTTAGTTTTTAGCGGATGTGCGGATAAAAAACCGGCAGTGGATGAAAAAGTAAAACAAGAAGTAGTTGCCCAAGAAGTTGAAGCTGTAAAAACTGAGACTGTATCTGCTGAAGATGCAACAGTTGGTGAAAGCGTTATGGACAAATCAGATTCTAACGAGATGAATATGGCAAACCTAGAAAAAGAATTATCAACTGTATATTTTGACTTTGATAAGTTTGTTATACGTCCAGATATGGAGTCAAAAGTTACAAGTTCGGCAACTGTTGCAAATAATGCAGCAAAAGCATTTACTGTAAAGCTTGAAGGTAACTGTGATGAGTGGGGTAGTGATGAGTATAACTTTGCATTAGGTTTAAAAAGAGCTTCTACAGTAAAAAAAGCACTAATGGCTGAAGGTGTAAATGAAACACGTATCACAATGGTAAGTTATGGTGAAAGTAACCCTGTATGTAACGATAAAACTAAAGACTGTTGGGCGAAAAATCGCCGCGTAGAATTTAAACTTCTTCCATAATCCATGAAAAGCATTTATTTAGTTGTTATTCTTGCAGCTATTGTGCCTTTTAACTTAATCGGTGCCGAACCTTCAGCGTTTGGTGCCGGTAATCTAGAGACTTCTCAGCCTTATGGCTTAACTCCAAGCGAAAAAGTTATACTTCAAAATAAAAACAAACTCAATAAAGTTGTTGTAAACAGTAATAATCAAGCAAATAAAGTTGATTCATTAAGAGAGAGAATCGATGGTTTACAAACTATCATAGAAGGACTAAGCAGAAAATCTCAAGAAAACAGATTGAACTTAAAAGAGTTAGAAAAAAAGAATACTGAAGAATTAATTAGCACAAATGAGTATGAAAAAAGGTTAAGTGAGATATCACAGGCTAATTCTTTAGAAATTAAAGATATAAAACTTACGCTTAACGAATTATCTGCTCTATTAAATACTATCAATACAAAATATGTTTCTAAAGATGAATTTAATAATTTAGTTAATGATTTTAATGTTTTTAAAGAGTTGGTTGCAAAAGAACTTAAACGTGGTGCTGCTCCTGCTAAGTCTAAAATGTCAAATGCTGAAATAGCAAAATTGGCAAAACAGAATTATGATAAAAAATATTATACTAAAAGTATAGAATATTACACTCAATTGATTGAAAATAAGTACAAACCGGCTTATGCTCATTATATGATTGGTGAGATGAATTATAAAAGAAAAAACTATAGTGATGCAATAGCATATTTTAAAAAGAGTGCAACGCTATATTCTAAAGCCTCTTATATGTCTTCTCTTATGCTTCATACAGCAATATCCATGGAAGAAACAGGTGATATAAAAAATGCAGAAACGTTTTATAAAGGTATAATTTTAAAGTATCCAAATTCTGAACAGGCTAAAACAGCAAAAAATAAACTTAGTAAGATAAAGTAAGAAGTGCTTATTAAGCAATCTCATAAATAAATATGTTAGAATCACAAAAAATAAAAAAAGGCTAAAAAATGGCAATTGAAGCAAATCAAATAGTATCTATAGAATATGAAGTACGTGATGGAGAAGCTATAGTAGACAGCAATGTTGGTGGAGCACCGTTAGTATTCATGTTCGGTAAAGGTCAAATCATCCCAGGTTTGGAAAATGGAATAGCAAATATGGCTATTGGCGAAAAAGGCGATGTTTTGGTTAAAGCTGAAGATGCTTACGGAACTCACAATCCAGATGCAAAACAAGAAGTTCCTAAAGATCAATTTGCAGGAATTGATTTAGAAGTTGGAATGACTCTATATGGACAAGGCGAAGATGGCGGAACTGTACAAGTTATTGTACAAGAGATAGGCGAAGAAACAGTTATTATTGACTTTAACCATCCACTTGCTGGAAAAGATTTAATGTTCACAGTTACTGTAAATAATGTTAGAGATGCATCAGCTGAAGAAGCAATGACAGGTATTCCTGCTGAAAACCAACAAGATGATGAGTGTTGTGACACTGGTGGCGGCACTGGTTGTGGATGCAACTAATTTTATAACTGCCTCAGAGTCTTCGGCTCAGGCATTTAAAACAGCGACACTTTTAAAAACACTAAGCGTAAATTCTCTTATATTGGGAGAAGTTGGAGTGGGAAAAAAAAGTCTTGCTAAATATATACTTCCAGATGCAACTGTTATAGAAGCATCTGATTTAGATGAAATTATTAGCACATTGGAAAGTGTTAATGAAATCATAATAGTCAATTTAGAGAATTCACCCAACATTAAAAGATTTATTGACGCAATTGAAGCTAATTCTGTAAGAGTTATAGCAACAGCTAAAAGCTCTTTTGCAAATGAATATATAGATGAGATTTTTAGTGTAAAATTTGGTATTCCACCACTTCGTGACAGGCTTGAAGATGTAGATGAGTTAGTAGAGAAATTTATCAATGAAGCTTCCTCATTATTTTGTAGCGGTACGAAATTTAATACTGAAAATTTTACTCCGGATTTGTCTCAAAATGCTAATTCTCTTAAAAGACAAGTAATGATTCACTCTCTACTTCAAGATATAAAAGATGTAGAGCTAATGGATATCATTGAAAATTATTTTGTTGATAAATTAGGTTCACAAAGTGATTATAGGAACTTATTATATTTGTATGAAGTGCCATTAATAAAAGCTGGACTTAGTAGATTTAAATCACAACTTCAATTGTCTGATAAGTTGGGTTTAAATAGAAATACACTTAGAAAAAAGATAGCTGACAATAAAGAATATTTATAATACATAAGGAAAAAAATGAAAAAAATTGCGATGATTTTTGCAGGACAGGGCAGTCAAGCTGTAGGAATGGGTAAAGATTTTTATGATAATTCAGATATAGCAAAGGAGATGTTTTTAAGAGCTGGAGAGAGAATTGGTGTTAATTTTGACGAGTTAATCTTCAAAGAAAACGATATGCTTGGTCAAACAGCATATACTCAGCCGGCTATATTACTGACACAAATGGTTGCTTACCGTCTTTTTAAAGAAGCATGTCCAGATACTGAAGCTACGCTTTTTTTGGGACATTCACTCGGTGAATTTTCTGCCTTATGTGCCAGTGGTGCAATAGATTATGTTGATGCAGTAGAACTTGTTCATAGACGTGGGCAATTAATGCAAGACGCTTGTTCAGATGTTGATGCAGGTATGATGGCAATAGTAGGGTTAGATGATAGTTCTATAGAAGAGATCTGCGCTACTGCTCAAAAAGCAGGTAAAAAAGTTTGGCCTGCAAACTATAATCAAGACGGTCAATTAGTTATTGCCGGAATGAAAGCAGATTTAGTATCACTAGAAGACACTTTCAAAGAAGCAGGTGCTAAAAGAGCACTTCTTTTAAATATGTCAGTTGCGAGTCATTGTGAACTTTTATCATCTGCTCAAGCTCCTTTAGAGAGTTTAATGGAATCAATGATAGAAGAGAACTTTGAAGCACCTGTTATCTCAAATGTAACAACAGCACCATACAGTACAAAAGCAGTGGCAGTTTCACTTTTAAAAGATCAGTTGGTTAAACCTGTAAAATATAAGCAATCTATTTTAGAAATTGCTGATGATGTTGATATGGCTATAGAGTTTGGTAACGGTGTTACTCTAAAAGGTTTAAACCGCAGAATTGCTAAAGAGTTAAATACATTGAACATATCAGACATGGTCAGTTTAGAAAAAGTTGTAGAGGAAGTATGCAACTAAAATGAGAGTCACACTTGCTCAAACTTCTCCAAAGCTGAATCGTTCAAATTTAGAAGAAGTTTGTGAAATAATAGATAAGTTTAAATGTGATAGTGATTTAATAGTCTTCTGTGAGTTATCCTTAAATGGCTACTTGCTGCAAGACAAATTATTTGAGGATGCATGGAATATCGATGAACTTGAAAAGCTTCAGGCTCTAAGCCAAGATATTGATATTGTCGTGGGTGCTGCTATAAAAGATGAAAATTCATTCAGAAATGCAGCTCTGTACTTTTCTAAAGGCAGACTTTTAAGTCAACACAATAAAGTACATCTTCCAAACTACGGTATGTTTGAAGAGGCTAGATATTTCAAAGCCGGAAATATATTTGAAAGTTTTGAAAGTCAATTTGGCAAAACATCTATGTTGGTCTGTGAAGACCTATGGCATAAGTCTGTTCATATTGACCTTATAAAAGAAAATCCTGATTTAATCATAGCTCTTGTGGCATCGCCGGCTCGTGGGTTTAGTGACGATGGTTTGGCTATTGAAGATAAATGGTACTCAATAATAAAAATTGTTGCGCGTGAATGCAATGCAAAATTAACTTTTGTCAATCGTGTAGGTTTTGAAGATGGACTTGGTTTTTGGGGTGCTAGTTGCACCATTGATGAAAAAGGACACATCACAAATCAACTCCCGCGTTACGATAAAGTAATAAATACATTTGAAATATAGGAATTAAAATGAAAATAGCAATAATGGGTGCAATGCCAGAAGAAGTAGCTCCAATACTTGAAAAATTAGGTGATTATACAACTACTGAGTATGCAGGCAATAAGTATTATGAAGCAACATATAAAGGTGTAAATTTAGTTATTGCATATTCTAAAATAGGAAAAGTTTTTTCAACTTTAACAGCAACAACGATGATTGAGCACTTTGGTGCTGAGAAATTGCTTTTTTCAGGTGTGGCAGGTGCAATATCACCAAGTTTAAAAGTAGGTGATTTAATTGTTGCTACAAAGCTGTCTCAGCATGATTTAGACATAACGGCTTTTGGACACCCTTTTGGATATGTTCCTGAGGGATCTGTGTTTGTAGAAGCTGACAGTGACCTGATAGCATTAAGTAAAGAAGTAGCACGTGAGATGGGCAAAGTAGTTCAAGAAGGAATTATTGCAACAGGTGATCAGTTTGTAGCAAACGAAGAGAGAAAGGACTGGATTGGCGATACATTTAATGCAGATGCACTGGAAATGGAAGGTGGAAGCGTTGCTGTTGTCTGCAAAGCGTTAAATATACCTTTTTTCATACTTCGCGCCATCAGTGATGCAGCCGATATGGATGCAAGTTTTTCTTTTGATGAGTTTCTTGAGACAAGTGCAGTTGAGAGTGCAGAATTTGTTATGAAGATGGTAGATAAGATTGTCGATTAAAATTTCTAAGAAAATTATGTCCAAACTCGGCAAGACAAATGCCGAGTTTAACCTCATAGAAGAGGGTGATAAGATATTAGTAGGACTTAGCGGCGGCAAAGACTCTCTTACTATGGTTCACGCGATGAAAGAACAACAGCGCCGTGCTCCTTTTAAATTTGAATTTATTGCCGTAACTGTCGGTTATGGCATGGGTGAAAACTTTGATAATTTAAGTGCCCATTGTAAAGAGTACGACATAGAGCATATTATACATGACACTCAAATATATGATTTAGCAGAAGAAAAAATAAGAAAAAATTCATCTTTTTGCAGTTTTTTCTCAAGAATGAGAAGAGGAACACTTTACGGGATTGCAGAAAAACATGGATGTAACAAGTTAGCCCTTGGTCATCATATGGATGATGCCGCTGAGAGTTTTTTTATGAACTTTATATATAACGGGCAGATGCGTTCATTAGCACCTAAATATAAAGCAGAAAACGGCTTGATTATCATTCGTCCGCTTATTCAGATGCGCGAGCGTCAATTATCTGCATTCGTTCTTGATAATAATATAGCGGCAATAGGTGATGAAGCATGTCCGGCTATGCGTTTTGATATTAAAATGCCACATGCCCGTGCCAGTATGAAAGAGAAGCTCTCTAAAATGGAAAAAGAGTTTCCATCACTTTTTGTCAGTATGAACGCTGCGTTTAAAAATATTTCAGTTGATAGTTTTTTTGATAAAGAGAAGTTTAATATTTAGACTCTAGATTTTTTTCATCTTTTTCAATTTGAGATTTTTTATTATGAAGTGTCTCTTCTTTCAATGTTTGCAGAAACTCTACAATATTTTCTTGATACGATATAGTGTCTCTATCTCTTGTTAATTCAATAATTGGTTTTAAGGATTCTGTATCTATCTTTTTTGCATATCTTGGGATTATTTTTAACTCTTGTTGTATGTGTAAGATTAAAGTGTCAATATCCAAGCCATTGTTATCTAGGACTTTTTTTACAAGTTCTTTTGTAGATAGCATTAAAAGATTTGCTCTATCTTCATCATTTTTATAGATTTTCATACCAATATCTTTTACTATTTGATAGCACTCTTCATTTATCTCTTCATTGGAAACTATTAATAGTGCAAATATTTTTGCACGAAATTCCAAAGAGCCATGATGATGAACAAAAAATTCACGAAAGGCACTGAAAAAATGGTGTTTAAGTTTAAAACTCAGTCTCATTTAAATCCCTTTTACAATACAAATAATTGATATATATATGGTATTATACATTTTTGAATTTAAAATATAGTTTTATAGGTATGAAAAATGTTAAATGACGAAGATTATGACGTTTTAAAGAAGAATCTTATAGATTCGCAAAGGCTTTTTGATAAGTTAAACAATGTAGCTAATCAAGCAGATGAGCTTGAATATGATGAAAGCGGTTTGTTTTACGAAGAGGAAGAAGTACTGCAGAGACATTGGTTAACACTTAGTTCAAAGATAGTTGACGCACTAAGTGAAGCATTAGATACTTACGGTATTGAGCTTTTAAAAAATGAGAGTTTAGAGACAAGAGAACTTACAATTAATTTAACAAAAGAAGACGTATCTAGTAGAATAGTTTTAGATTATAGCGAAGATGGTGCACTTAGCATCTCGCAAATTAATTAGGGAGAAATTATGGGTAGAGCATTTGAATATAGAAAAGCATCAAAGTTGAAAAGATGGGGAGCAATGTCAAAGTTGTTTCCAAAACTGGGAAAAATTATTACAATGGCGGCAAAAGAGGGCAGTAGTGATCCTGATATGAATTCAAAACTTCGTACGGCAATATTAAATGCAAAAGCTGAGAATATGCCAAAAGATAATATCGAAGCAGCTATTAAAAGAGCGTCGGCAAAAGATACTGCAAGTATGTTGGAAGTAAACTTTGAAGGTAAGGCACCACACGGTGTTTTGATATTTATTGAGTGTATGACAGATAATAATACAAGAACAGTAGCAAATGTTAAAAATATACTTACAAAGCACGGTGGTGAACTGCTTACAAATGGTTCTTTAGAGTTCATGTTTGATAGAAAGGCATTAATAGAGTTTTCTTTAAAAGATGATATGGACATAGAAGAATTAGAGCTTGAACTGATAGATGCCGGATTAGAAGACATAGAAGCGGAAGACGGTGTTTGTCTTGTTACAGGTGATTATACAAGCTTTGGTACATTGACAGAAGCATTAGAGAAGATGGGTGTTGAAATAACAAAAGCAAACTTGGAAAGAATGGCAAATTCACCGGTAAGCATCAATGATAAACAACAAGCAGAGATTGATAAGATTTTAGAAAGATTAGAAGATGATGAAGACGTGCAGAAGGTGTTTACTAATTTAGCATAATTCATAATGAAATTTATCAATAAAATATACAGTGACACTCTTGAGGTAAAGCAATCTAAGTTTATTGCTTACCTCACTCCATATGAAAATTTTAACACTACTCTTGAGGGACTTAAACAAGAGCATCCAAAGGCTAGACATTTTGTAGTAGCATATAGGTATTTAAACGAGTTTAACCAAGTTGTAGAGCACTCTAGTGACGATGGAGAGCCTAAAGGTACATCTGGTAAACCGTCACTTTTTGTACTTCAAGGTGCAGAGATGATAAACAGTGCCGTTATTATAGTTAGATATTTCGGTGGAACTAAACTTGGTACCGGCGGACTAGTCCGTGCATACAGTGATGCGGTGAATTTGGTTATCCAAAAAGCTGAACTTTTTGAATATAAACAAGAAATAGAAGTTAAGATTTATTTTGAATATTCAAATATTAGATTAGTTGAATATGAATGTGAAGAATTTAGTATTAAAATAATGGAAAAGACTTTTGACATAGGTACTATTTATACTTTAAAGGCAAGCACAGCGGATATGGATGAATTTTTAAAAAAAGTAGGCAGGTCAGTGAAAGTTGTAGAGTAGATATATATATATCTACCCTCTACCCTGAACAGCATTCCCCATATCCCACATAGGTAAGAATATTCCAAGAGCTAAAAGGATAATCATAGCAGCAATGATTAGTAACATAACTGGCTCAATAGCTTCTGAAAGTCCATCAATGATAGCATCAAATCTCATTTTGTAGTATTCAGCAACTTTTTTTATCATAGAATCTAGTGTACCACTATCTTCACCGGCTCTAACCATTTGAATAATCATATTTTCAAAAAGTTTTGTTTCACTAAGTCCTGTGTTTAATGTTCCACCTTTTTCAACAGTCATTCTTACTGATGAAAGCTTTAATTTAAGAGGTAAGTTATCTATCATAGTAATAGACGTATCCAGTGCCTCTGCAATAGGAATACCGGCGCGTATAAGCTCGGAAAATACAAGTGTAAAACGGCTTAGTGTTGAAAATTTAATTATGTTTTTTATAAGATATGTTCTTAATAAAAACTGATGCCATTTAAATCTTATGTTCTTATAGTTGTTAATAAGGTATTTAAAGATTATAAACGCTAAAAATAGCAGGGCCAATACATAAGGTCCATAGTTGTTAAAAATATGCTCCAGCGTTAATAGTATCTGTGTCGGTAGAGGCAACTCTGCATTTAGTGATTCAAAAATAGCTTTGAATTGCGGTACGACGTATGATATTAGGATTGTAAAAGCAATAGCCATTGCAATCATTACATTTCTAGGATACGCCATTGCTTTTTTAAACTTAATGATATTTGCACGAATTTCCTCAAGCATATTTGCCAATGAATATAGCGCTTCATCTAGATTACCTGTCTTTTCACCAAGTTGAACCATAGCTATTGTAAGATTGCCTAACTCAAAGCGAAAATTTTCCATAGAGCTTGATAATGAGTGACCTGCATTTATATCATCTGCAAGTTTTCCAAAAACATATTTTAAAGCTTGATCATCGGTAGAGTCGGCAATCTCGCTTAGTGAATCATGTATTGAAATACCGGCATTTGTCATAACAGCAAGCTGTCTTATAGCAGCTATAAGAGCATCTGGTCTGATTTTTCTTTTTTTAATATTTTGAAAGAAGTTAGCCTTAAATCTTTTTAGCTGTGCGTCCAGAGGTTCTTTTTCTTCAACTACTTTGATGATTAATCCAGAGTGTTTTAACTTTGCATAATCATTAGCCTCTTTTCTGTCTTTTGCATAAATAGGAAATGCTTCTCTTTTGCCTTTTGTAAGAATTGTTGCAATAAAATATTTCATCCTTTAGCCACCCTTAATACTTCTTCTATGCTTGTTATACCATCTAGAGCTTTTTGAATTCCATTTTCAAAAATACCTATAAACCCATCTTCAATAGCTTGAGCTAACAAGGCATCTTTTGGCGCACCTTTTGCAATAAGAGATGATAATGCTTCCGTTACATTCAAAACTTCACAAATCATTTCTCTACCCATATAGCCTGTATCATTACACTCTTTACACCCTTTACCTTTGTAAAAAATAGAATTTGGAGGAATAAAGTTGTCTAATTCTTCTAAGATTGAAGCAGGAACTTTTTCTACTTCTTTACATTTAGAACAAATTTTTCTCACTAACCTTTGTGCCTGTATAGCAACTAAAGCTCCACTAATTAAATAATTCTCGATACCCATGTCAACCATACGCGGGATAGCACTAATAGAATCATTTGTATGCAGTGTAGAGATTACCATATGTCCTGTTAAAGCTGCTTTAATGGCAATCTCTAATGTTTCTTGATCACGAATTTCCCCAATCATTATTTTGTCTGGATCTTGTCTAAGAATTGAGCGCAATGCATCAGCAAAGCTCAAGCCAACTTTAGGGTTTACTTGAACTTGTTGGATCAGATTCATTCTGTACTCTACCGGATCTTCAACCGTAATAACTTTATCTTCTACATTTCTAAGTTCATTTAAAGCACCATATAGTGTTGTCGTTTTACCGCTTCCTGTCGGGCCTGTTACCAATATGATACCAAAAGGTTCTTTTAGCCCTTTTAGGAGTTTATTATAACTTACGGAATCCATACCTGCATCTTCAAGTTTTACGAGTGCCTTTTCTTTGTCAAGAACACGCATAACAATTGATTCACCGTAAAGAATAGGAAGAGTAGATATACGAAAATCATATTCTCTGGTTCCAACAGCCGTAGAAAAACGGCCGTCTTGCGGTTTTCTTTTTTCAGCAATGTCAAGATTAGCCAACAGTTTAAGTCTAGAAGCAAGAGGCGGGTATATGTCTTTTTCAAAAATAAATATTTCTGCCAGCTTTCCATCAACCCTACCGCGAACAACACAGTTCTTTTCAGTAGGTTCAATATGTACATCACTTGCCCTGCCGCGTATACAAGCTTTTAAAATAACATCAATAAGTAAAAGTATAGAAGAAGCTTCTTGCTGTTCTTCAATTGAATTAATAGAATTTAGTTCATCACGAATCTTTTTAACTAAGCCTTTTACACTGTCTTTAAGTTCTACTTTGAAAAGATATGATTGTATTTGTTTATTTGTAGCAACGGCAATTTTAACAATTTTTCTTGGAAAAAGCCTTTGAACTGCTTCTTGAGCTTCAATATCTAGTGGATCGCTAAAAGCAATTGTAACACTCATGTCGTCTTGCGAAATCGGTAAAACTGTATATTTTTTTAATTGTGCCAGAGGAATCTTATTAGTTAACTGATAATCCATATCAATAGAGTCTAAATCTAAAAAAGCTAATTCCAACTCAACAGATAACTTTTGTAAAACTTCTTTTTCATCAATATAATCATAATTATCTATGATAGAGAGTTCATAAACACCATTTCTGATTTGCTCAACTATAAAACGGATTAATCTATCCATGGTCATGAAGCCGGACAGAGTTATATCCCTTAATATAAGATCTGAGCTT
Organism: Sulfurimonas sp.; assembly: GCF_041563495.1. GTDB lineage: Bacteria > Campylobacterota > Campylobacteria > Campylobacterales > Sulfurimonadaceae > Sulfurimonas. The sequence goes on along the minus strand of NZ_JBFFMZ010000005.1, from coordinate 237,378 downwards.
AAACCTTTTGATAAAAGTCTGTCAACTTGAGCTTGCATAATCGAACCATTAGCAAGTAAATCATTAGTTATTCTATCCATGATTTTAGTTCCATTCTACCAATATACATGTCGTCTTAGAGCTATTGTATCATAAAACTCTTCAATAACCATTTTTTTGACTTTAGTCTTTTTATCTAGGTATAACTTGTATGTTAGTTTTTTATCATCTTTATCTTCAAAAAGATAGAAGGCTCTTGGTTCGTGTGCTCCAAGTTTTGCATAAAAATCAAAAACTTTAGATAAAACATAATCAGTTGTAGGTAGGTTTAGAGATGATAAATCGTACTTATCAACTAAAGCATGATAAAGTAATTTTTTTTGCATTAGTATTATTGAAAAATATGCAGAATTTGCACGAGATTCACGAGAAAATTTAAGTAAGGCAACAGGTGCTGCTAAACGGTCTATATAGTCAGAATTTAAACATGAAAAAGCATATAAAGAAATAAACTCTTCATCTCTCAAATGCCTTTTAAGACTGTTAAAACCAATTCTGCATGCATCTTCATATTTTTTATTTTGATACAAATTGAACATATTTTGTTTTATGTCCGCATATAAACCAATATAAAGCAGTAGTATTAGTAATATCTTCATTTGAATTTTCCTGATAGTATTTCTTCTAAAAGCATTTTTGCCTGATTTGAATGTGAATGATTAATATATTTTTTTAGAGTTTTTATAGCTTCATCTTTTCGATTTAGTTTTACAAGAGATTTTACAAAAATAATCCAGCTGGCGTCTATATTGTCATTTATTTGATTTGTCATTAATGCATAATTATAAGATTTATCATATTCTTCTAGTTCATAATATTTTTTGGCAACAAACAAGCTAAGAGCGGGATTGTTGTTTTTCTTAAATCTTTTAATAACATGACTTATATCTTCTTGTGTATCTTGTCTTTTTATATGGATGGAACTTTTTTGTACTATTTGTTTTTTTTCTGGCTCCATTAATTTAATTTGTTCTGGTACAGGTTTATTGAGTATTTTCCTTTTAGGTATCTTTTTTACTTTTGAAACAGAAATGTCGTTATCCTCATAGCTTGACATAACATTGTGCTTCATATTTGACATAAAGTCTAAGGATGGAGAAAGAGTGGTTTTTTTCATTTCAGTTACTTCATTATGCTTGATTGTATTTTCTTGTTTTGATGTTTTTATAGTGTTTTTATCTAAGCTATTGACCTTCTTAGGTTCACTGATTTGCTTTTCTGAAGCTGTTTCTTTATTTTGCATAGGCTCAATTTCTTTAGAAATAGTTTTAGAGCTGTACAGAGTATATATAAGTAGAAAAACAAGACTAATACTAAGTGTAATAATAAAATGCGGGGTATAAGATTTAATCTTATATTTGCGCCATTTATTTTCAAGTTCATTTACATTAAGCATTGATCAAACCGGTATGTATTGCTGACATTTCAACTATTTTTTTTGATACGATGTTTCTATTTAAATTTGTCGGATTATTTTTATCATACCATGAATATATGTCAAAAAGTGTATATAGGAGTTTATTGGTTTCTCTGTAATTTCCTTTTGTCAATTTATATATTAAATCTACAGGTTGTTGAGAAAACATATTCGCACTGTCAAAACAGTTTGCCTTCATAAGTTTTTTTTGTATATATATTTTTAGTTCAAATTTAGAAGCATTTTCAAGCTCTATTGTCTCCCAAATCCTTGTTTGAAAGTGTTCTTTAGCTATTAAATCCTCTTTTTCCGTTTTGTGAAGAGTAATCACAAATTTAACGCGTCTTGTATCCGAGAGGAGTCTTATTTTTTCCATTAATGCAGCAGAATATAATTGTGCTTCATCTAAAAGCACCAACGGAATTTGACCATTTTGTGTAAGAATATTTTTATTTACTATAAGCATGAATTGAGTAAAATTCAACTCACCTTGATATTTCACATCAAATATATCTCGTGCAAGAGATTTGAAAAATTCACTCTCATCCAAAATAGGAGTTTGGTACATATATACCTTTTGAGAAGCTGATAAGTCGTGATGTAGTTTTGTTAGAAACATACTTTTGCCTGTTCCGGGCTTACCAAATAAAAGTATCATCTTAAGTGGTTTTTTTACCGAATTCTTAAGAGATTGATAAATGGTAGATACACGATCAAGTTGAATATAGTCTCGTGCACTTACACTGTCAAGAAAGACATTTTTAGAACTCTCAAAGATGCTAGATTTCATCTTCCTCTTTCTCTTTCTTTGTTTCTTCTTTGTTTTTAGTTTTGCTATCAACATTTTGGTCTGTAAGAGAATCTCTATTTACCCTTATAACCTCATCTGTAATGCCTTTATATCCTAAATCTTGCAAAGATAAGTTATTATTGGCTTTATCGATTATATGTGGTTCAATTACAATAACAAGTTCCTGAATTTGTGTTGCCATTTTGTCATATTTGAAAAGATAACTTAGTCCGGGAATATCTCCAAGTAGAGGGACTTTATTAGATACATTGGACTTTCTTGTGTTAATAAGACCACCAAGGATAATTCTGTTACCGTCATTTACCGTTACGACAGAAGATAATTGACGACGATTAAGGTCAGGTGGCATAACTCTGTTAGTAGAACTTTCTTGTGATATATCTTGGGCTGTTTCAGATAGTGAAGGATTTATTTTAAGAGTAATAGCTTTATTGTCGGAAATCTCAGGTGTTATATCTAAAAGTACACCGGCAAACACTGATTGAACAGTGTCATTTTGTGTAGTAGCTGCTACACCACCACCTGTCCCTTGCTGATTTGTCTCAGACTTAATTTTGTAGAAATACTCTGTTCCGGCAGTTATAAGTGCCGGCTGATTATTTAGAGTCAAAACTTTTGGGTTTGAGATAGAGACAACATCGCCTTGTGTTTTTAAAAATTTAATAACTTCATTTAGTGAACCACCAGCTTTAACACTGAAGATATTTGCAACACCATCTATAGTACCTGCCGCAATTTGTGTTTCTGTTATATTAACATTTCCTGTACTATCCCATTGTGATACATTTTTATTGCCTAAGTGGTGTACACTGAGTTCTATATTTTGGAGTGCATAAAGTTGCTTCCAGTCGATACCGGTGGTTTTCCCTTTTTCCATAGTTACTGATAAAAGCTGTACATCTATTAAAACTTGCAGTTGCACTTTGTCTTGAAGTTGTTTTAAGTACTTTTCAAGTCTGTTCATCTGTTTTAGAGTAGCTGTTACAGTTATAAGACCGGCATTCTTATTAATTATCGGTGCATTGGCTTGGTAAACATCTTGAGGAGTGTTGATGACTCTTTGAAGTTCTAAATCAAGTTCTTCCCAGAATTTCACTTCATCGGTCGACTCTATTTTACTGCCGGACTCCGCCGAAGAACTGCCTGCTGACGCATTAGCTGTTGTTGATGTTGTTGATGTTGTTCCTGTTGCCCCCGGAGTACTTGTTGCCGAAGAAGAACTGAGTGTTATATTTGTGCTGCCTATACCTTTTCTTTGTGAAAGGATATAATCAATAGGAAAAATTCTAGTACTAAGATACGAGATTTTTAAAATATTATTTTCAAGATTATAATAGAGATTATTCTCTTTTAATATTATGCTCAGAACTTCATCAATGGTTAAGTTTTTAAGATGAGTTTTATTTAGTTGAGTTTGCAGAAATTTTTCAGCATGCGGGTCTGTGACAATAATACTAAATTCACATTCATCGCTGAGTTGCTCTATAAAATCTATGATTTTAGTATTTTTTGTTGAACTTATGCTAAAGAGCTCGTATGCACAATCCGCATAACTATTACTCGATAAAAGAAGTGCTAAAAGTGATCCGTAAACTATTTTTTTTATATGTTTCATTCTCTTATCCTATTTATTTGAATTTTAAACTTCGTTTTGTATCGCTGGTAGATAGGACTAGCTTTCCGTTGCCCTTTGTCAAAACAACGGATGTCCTATTTACTATTGATAATTTAAAGCTATCAACACTGTCGTTTAGCTTATACCATTCTCCATTTATTAATGCAGAGTCATTAATAACTGCACTAAGAACTAAAGGTTTCGTGGGCTGTTGTAAAATAATGCTTTTGGCATCTGATGTTGCTGTTGTGTTATTGGCACGTTTTTTGTATTTTACGGTAGATCTAGTTCTAGTGTATCTTTTTTTGCTTTTTTTAGCATTTAAAAAGATGAAAGGGCTTGTGATATTAGAAATATCAGAAATATTCATACCCTCTCTTGGAGGTTTAATAGCCTCCACCTGTGCGTCCACCCACGAAAGCTCATTTGAACTAAGAGTTATTGCTAAAAATAATACAAAAACTGTAAAAAGATATTTTTTCATTAGTAAGTAATCCCCCAAACTGAGATGTTTAAATCTGTAATAAGAGTTTTTTCTGATTTAATACCTAAATCATGAATATCAACTACTAGTTCACTCTGCTCTAGTGAGTTAATAAATTTCAATGAATCTTTATAGTTTCCTGTTGTATTTAGAGTTATATCAAGTATATGGCCAAATGAGTTGTTGTTGTCAGAGTACTTATTAGTAAAATCTATAATCTTAATACCATATTTTTTTGCATTTATTGATATTGAGTGTAAGTATTCTCCCCAAGTTCTCTCATCATATATAAGTGAAGATATGGTTTCTATTTTACTCTTGATATAGGCATTGTTTTGTTTGTTTTGAGCTAATTCTGCTTCAAACCTTTTTATTTCCATATCCAATTGGGTGATTTTTGTCTCAGGATTTTGTTGAAGAAACATTTTATCTGCGTTTATTTTAGAAGTAATAGCAGTTATTTGTTTCCTCTTTTCTTCAAAGGCTATTAAAGAGCTTTCCCAAAAAAGCAGATATGAAAAGGCAAAAATAATGCCAAAAATCATAATATACGTCATATATATATCTTTTTGACTTTTATCCTTAAAAGTAGCATCTATCTGTTGCAGGTAATCTTCTATATTTATTTTCATAATATACTCACCTTTAGTTCACTAAAGTACTTTTTAGGTTCTTCTTTGAATTCTATATGCTCAAGAGAAAACTCAAATTTACCTTCATAGATTTTAGTTAAATACTCTATCATATGTGTTATTTTTTTATCTTTTGTTGATATCAAGTTTAGTGTAAAAGCTTTTGACTTATTATCTTCACTATACGATAAAGAATCAACGTTTACATTGAATTTATTCAAATCTTTTGTAAACATAGACAAGAGTTTAGCTTTCATTGGATAGTTCACTTTTACATCGTGAATTTTGACTAGAGTTGCTTTTTTCTCTGCATACTCTTTTTTCTCTTGATTAAGCAGAGTTAAAACTTTAGCTTTATCAGCTTCTTTATTTTTAATTGTTGCTTCTCTGGTTATCTTTATATTATGCAGTTCTGTATACTCCGTACTTAAAAGATCATATTGTAAGGTTTGAGCATATGTAAGAACCCAATATGTAACAGGGTATATAAAAGCAATTATAAGTGAAGCGACACCAAGCAGTATAAGTTTGCCGCTTTCTCTTTGTGTAAATTTAGGAGGACGATGATATGTTGTAAAGTTACAGTCATATTTGTCTTCTGTTGGTAGTGTAGTGTATACATGCATTAGAGCATGTAGTTGATCTATATAAACACCGTCACTCTCGAAACCATAGTCAAATTCAAAGACACTTGATTTAATACCAAGTTCAACTTCGCCCATTTCATCTAATTTTGTTACAGTATGAATTTGCGAACCTATATATACATGTTCAATTTTTTCCAGTTCAAAAGCTCTTTTTACATATGTTAATATATCGTTAATATTTGCAAAAATTTCTTTATATAACTTAATGAAGTATTCTTTATAGTCACTTTCTGTATCTTTTAAATTGTGTTTTGAGAAAAATTTAATAAAATCCTCAAACTCGACCCGTTCACCATATAGTTCACAAAATCTTTCGTGCATTTGTAAGAATGAATAGTTTATAGATTTTGTATAAAGAAATTCCTTCTCGTTGTACACAGCAATAAATGCATCATTTTCTTGAAAATATATAAAACAATGAACACCGCTAGCCTCTATAATTTCTTTTTCATATAGTGATTTTAACAGTAAAGGAGAAGGAATTATAGTGTCTATGTATTTTATTTTAGAAACTACATTTGAAAATGTTTCATCAATCGTTAGGGGATCAAGAATAAACACATGGAAGTTTCTATTCTCATCATCAAGAGAGTTGAAAGTTTCAATAAATTGTATTTGGTAAGTAACAGCTTGGTCTAAAGCTAGCTCATCATATACTTTATTACTAATAGCATCATGTAAATCTTCTTGAGGAATGTTCTTCGTTATTGCTATTTGAGCGTTTATAAAACCCTTTGAGTTTAAGTATGATATAGCATACTGCTCTTTATTGTACTCAGGAGAATCAGTCTGAGATAGGAAACTTGAGATACCGCTTAAATATGTATCTTTATATGGATTAACAGAAATTACACTTGAAAAAGAGTGTTCAGGTTTTTTACTCATAAACTATAATCCTATTTAAAGTAGGCCGTTGACATAGAGCAGAATCCACCGTCTTTGTAAAATTCAACCCTATAAATCTTTTGACCTTTATCAACAGAAAAGTCTTTATCTAATGCTTTGTAATTTATAGCAATTCCACTCTCAGAGAGCTGCTTTTTCGCTTTAAATCCAATAACATTAACACGAAAATTACTGTTTTGTATTACACTGAAATCGTCATTTACAACAAAAGGTGAAGATGAATCGATAGATTTTATCTCTCCATCAACTTTAACATCAAATTTTTGCTTACAATTTTGTGCAATCTCAAAGTATTGAGGTTTTAAAGTTGTTATTTTTTTGTTACCGATATAAACAACAATATTACCATTAACACCTTTTACGCTACCCAATGGATGCGAAAAGTCAAATACATTACTCTTCGATTTTATCGGAATAAAGCTTAAAGATTTTTTTATATCGGACAAATCTAATGAAATATTGTTATTTATTCGTAAAATTCCATAGTTTTTGAGTATTTCATCTAGGTTTCTTTCATTTAAATCAAAATCTCTTTCAAATGAAATTTCCATTATTTTCATAAATTCTTCTATTGCTAATAGTTGATAAAATACTTTTTTTGAGAGTGAAGATAAATTTTTACTGCTTTCTATTGCAAATGCCGGTTTATTGTTAGTTACGGCAAAATATGTTAAGGAGAGTTGCATCGCTTCATCATCGAATTTTGTATTAGTATTTTTTACATCTAGTGTATGGTGTTGTTTTAGTAATTTTTTATTAATTTTTTCAGTAACAGTAGAAGCTATAGAATTTAAGTTTCCAAATGGTTGATTTTGTTTTAATTGGCATTGATCTATAACACATGTTTGCCCCCAAGCATTAGGGTTAAATATATTACCTTTGTTTTCTTTTCTGTAAAAGCCGTTTCCATCGTGTAAATTTAATACCAATGAGACCTGTTTTGAGAGAATAATCTCTTTTATCTCTTTAACAATTGAACTGTCTTTATCGTTCTTTTTAATAACAGAAAATTTCCTGTTCATATCTCCATTTATACCTCTTCTGTTTGCCTGAACACTGGATTTATTTAGATTGGGTACTATCCAAAGATTTTTTGAATTTACTTTATAATGAGTCGCCAATACAGAAGCGGCAAAATAGCCGCCCGGCTCATCACCGTGAATACCACCGATAACAAGGAGAGTTGTATTTGAATCGGTATTTTCTTTTTTTATTAATTGTACATTTGGAGAAGCATGAATATTTACACTAAAAAATATTAAAAGAAGAATAAGTGTAATTTTATGCATATTATTTTTCTGTAACTATTTTCATGGTCTTATTTTCATCAATTCTTACTACTAATGTTTTGTCCCCAGTGAATTTAAAAGTGTCAGATTTATAAAACTCTTTAAATGTAATATAATAAGTGTCTTGTGTATTTGGATAAGGTAGTACATTAATATCATTGAAAATAATTGTTTTCTTTTCAACTTTTTTAAATACTCTGGTTTTATAATTTTTAAATTTATTAAAATTCATTCCATCAAACCTGAGAAATTCATCAGAATAAAAATTCAAATATCCTTCAATGTCATCAAACAACCAATAATATCTCCATAAATAGAGTTGTGAAAGTATAGTTGCAAGTGTTTCTTTTGATATATTTTTTTGTACTTCATTACTGTTTATTATAAGAAGGGTTTTATCAATATCTATGTTTCTGTTTAAACACTCTATATTTGTGTTGTCAATAGCTATACAGCCTTTTGTAAACTCATCTCTTGTCTGTTCGGTTGGAAGCCCATGAATCCAGATTCCATGGCCATTTTTACCTCTATATTTATCATATGTATTTGGGTAAGATGTTACAAAAGCCAAAGGACCGTAAAATGAGTCAAGATTAGTCTTTTTGGATAATTTTTTTGTTATTTGATAGATTCCTATAGGAGTTTTAAGGTCTCCTTCTTTTATCTTATCACCTTTTATTTTCCCTGTGTAAGCACTATATTCTTTTTTAAACGAGTATGTGTTATTTAAATCTTTTCTATATAAATTAAGAGTTGATTTTTCTTTATTACATGTTAAAATATTTGGATAAGACTCTATATAACCAAATGTTGTGTCGATGTCTTTTATATAATTGCTCCAGTACTCTTTTTTTGTGAGTTCCAAGTCCATCTGTTTTTCAATATTGTCAATACCGTTTATTCTATAGTTTGTTAGTATGTCATTAGAATATAAAGATAAAGTGATTAGTAGTAAAAAAATTATTTTCATGATTTATATCCTATTTCTTCCAAAAATGCTTTATCTTTAGACCAGCCTTTTTTTACACTTACTTGTAAATTAAGATATGCTTTTTTACCGCTTAGTCTCTCTACTTTTTCTCTTGCAGATTTGCCGATCCTTTTTATTGACTCTCCGCCTTTGCCAATAATGATTCCCTTTTGAGACTCTTTTTCTATAATAATAGTTGCATAAATTCTGTCGATGCCTTCTTCTTCTTCGATCGAGTCGATAAGAACGTCAGACTCGTAAGGTATTTCATCACTTACGTTTTCAAAAATCCCTTCTCTAATAAAACCGGCATATATATCACGGACAAGTTCACTTGTTAAATCTTCTGGGTCATATAGAAACGGGGAGTCAGGCAGATTTTTAGATATGGTTTTTAGTAAATCTTCATGACCTACTTTTTTTGGAACAGCAACAGGAATTAATGCTTCAAACTTATCTGAAAATTGATTATAAGAGGCAATTTTTTTAAAAAGTTTTTCTTGGTTTACCTGATCAATTTTGCTAAGAACTATTATATGTTTTACTTTGGAGTTATTTAGTTTTAGAAACTTTTCATAATGCTCTACGGAATCAGTTACAGGAGCTAAGTAAACTATTAAATCACAATCACCCATCGCCTTTAAAGCTTCATCCAGCATAAATTGGTTAAGAACTTTTTCTCTTTCATGAAGTCCTGGAGTATCTACAAAGATGATTTGTGTGTCTTGATACATTACTATGGCATTTGAACGTTTTCTGGTTGCGTTTGCCTTTTGGCTAACCATTGCTATATTTTCACCAAGAAGAGAATTCATTAGTGTGCTTTTACCAGCATTTGGACGTCCAATGAGAGATACGAAACCAGCTTTTGTCATAATATTGCCTTATTTTATAATTATTTGCAGATACAAGTATCTGCTTTTAGTCGCCACAGCGGCGCAAGAGGAGTAAAGGGGCTTAGCTCCTTTACGGGACTATTAAAGTATATATCTCGATAAGTCATCATCTTCGACAACAATATCAAGTTTATCATGTACTAGTTTATCCGTAACTATAAACTCTTTGTCTTTATATTCGTCAGCATCAAAACTGATGTCTTCAAGAACTCTTTCCAAAACTGTATGAAGCCTTCTGGCTCCAATATCTTCAGTAATTTCATTTGCTCTGTGCGAAAGTTTTGCTATGGCTTTAACAGCTTTATCTTCAAAAACAAGCTTTACGCCTTCAACACCTAAAAGTGCTTCATACTGTTTAAGTAGAGAGTTATGTGTCTGTGTAAGTATTTGATAAAGTGTATCTTCCGTTAATGATTCAAGTTCTACTCTTAGGGGAAATCTACCTTGTAATTCAGGAATAAGATCACTTGGCTTTGTTAGATGAAATGCACCCGCGGCAATAAAGAGAATATGGTCAGTATTTATGACACCGTATTTGGTAGTCACGCTGCTGCCCTCAACTATAGGAAGTAAATCTCTTTGAACTCCTTCTTTACTTGGATCATTTCGCCCTTGACTTTTTGCACTAATAGCAATTTTGTCAATTTCATCCAAAAAGATTATGCCGCCGTCTTCGGCACGTTTTAGTGCTTCAGTATTTATATTTGTCATATCTAGAAGCTTGTTGCCGGCTTCAACTTTTAGTATAGATTTAGCATCTTTTACAGTAACTTCTTTTTTATTGTCTTCTTTATTCATTGTCTCAAAGATTTTAGAGAAAGACTCCTGGACTTTTTGCATCTCAGGTGGAAGATTTGTATCACTGAATTCTACATGTACTTTGTCGAATTGAAGTTCTATGATTTTATCATCCATCTCACCGCTGAGAACTCTTTTTTCCATTGCTTCTAAAAGTCTTTGATAATCATCTTTTTTACTCTCACTAGCACCTTCTGGAAGTGGAGGTAAAAGTTTTTCTACTATCTTGTTTAAAATATAGTTTTCTATTTTTTCTTTATTTGCTTCTTCTTTTTCTTCTTTAACAATAGCAATAGAAGAGATAACCAAATCACGTATCATAGATTCAACATCACGACCGACAAAACCGACTTCTGTATATTTGCTTGCTTCTACTTTAATGAAAGGAACTTTCATCATCTTTGCTAGTCGTCTTGATATCTCTGTTTTGCCGACACCTGTTGAGCCTATCATTAAGATGTTCTTTGGCATGATTTCATTTTGTAGTTCTTGGGAGAGTTGCATTCTTCTATATCTGGTTCTTAGAGCAAGAGCAATCGTTTTTTTAGCATCACGCTGAGATATTACATATTTGTCTAGATATTCAACTATCTCTTTTGGAGTTAAATTCATTCTTTATTATCCTCTAATGTAAGAGTTTTTATGCTGTGGTTTGTATAGATGCACAGGTCTGCTGCAATAGATAAGCTCTCACGTACGAGTTCTTCTTCATCTAAGTCTGCATGTTTTTTAAGTGCACGCGCTGCAGAAATAGCGTAGTTTCCGCCACTGCCTATAGATGCTATTTCTCCATCTTCAGGTTCAACTACATCGCCGTTTCCTGTGAGTATAAAAATATGATCGTTATTGAGTACTATCATCATCGCTTCAAGGCGTCTTAAAACCTTGTCTTTACGCCAAGCTTTTGAAAACTCTATGACAGATTTTAATATATCGCCTTTTTTATCTTCCAAAAACTCTTCAAACATATCAAAAAGATTAAAAGCATCTGCTGTGCTTCCTGCAAAACCGGCTAGTATTTTGCCTTTGTGAAGTGTACGAATTTTTGTTGCATTACCTTTTAGAACCGAATCTCCAAAAGTAACCTGTCCGTCTCCACCTATTACAGCTTTGTTTTTGCCTTTGTAAGCAAGTATTGTAGTAGCGTCAAACATTATTCGCCTTGTACATCCACATGTAGTGTTGCGTGAATTGCGTGACCAAGTTTTAAGTCTAAGTCGTGTTCGCCTACAGTTTTGATAGCTACTTTATCAATAATATGTTTTTTGTCTATTTCTATATTGTGTTGCTCAAGCAGTGCTTGAGCAACTTCATCTTTTGTTATTGCACCAAAAAGATGACCGTTTTGACCAAGTTTTTTAGTGATGATGATTTCAACTTTGTCAAGTTTTGCAGCCATAGCTTTTAATGTTGCGATTTCTGCTGCTTCATCTTCTGCTCTTTGCAATTCGTCAGCCTTATGTTGTGCTAAAATCTCATCAGTTGCATGTTTAGCAAAACCTTTTCCTATTAAAAAGTTTTTTCCATAACCGTCTTTTACGTCTTTTACCTCACCAGCTTTTCCAAGGCTTTTAACATCTTTAATCAGTAATACTTTCATCATCTTTTCCTTAATTTTATTACACTATATTTTTTTGGGCAATAAAGCCTGCTTAACTAGTGCAATTGTTGTAATTATCTTTCTATTTCACCGCCATAAGAGACAATACCGTGAGTAAGATTTCCTATTTTAGTGTATCCCATATCTGTTAGTATTCTTGCACAGTGAGCCGAACGGCTACCAACATGACAGTAAAGAATTATATTTTCATCTTTAGATAGTTTTGCATCATCTAGCACTTGGAAGAAACTACTAGTAGGAACTAGAACATCCGCACCTTTGATATGACCCATTTGCCATTCCATATGCTCTCTAACATCTACAAGTTTAAAATCAACCATACCAAGTTCTCTAGCTTCAAGAAGTGATACTACTTCATCTCCGTCAAGTTCAGATTGTCCAACCAGCACTGCACATTCTTCTTTAGTAAGACCGCGAGAATGAGTATGAACTACTTCTTCCATTCCCATCTCTATGCGTTTTGATTCAGCAAATTCAGGAGTACAGAAAATACCGCAGTGACATACTCCATTTTCAGGAATCTCTCGCTCTATAGCAGGTTTACACGGGCATATTCTATCGTCAACACTTTTAGGTTTTTCACCAGTTGTATCAACCATAAAACATGGACAAAATCTTTTGCTGTACATCATCTTGTTTCTAGCAAGACCCATTTGTACGCCTTCGTTTACTTCTTCTTGAGGATTATAAACCCATCCACGAGATTCACAAACCTTATCAGTAAATTTTACTGTTTTTTCCATCTCAGTTTGAAATTCATCTGAGTTCATGTCTATCTTAATTATACTCATATCTTAGCTCCCTTTAAACTTTATTTTTGATTTCTTTTTTTACCGGCGATGATTCTTCTTAGTGCATTAAGTCTAATAAAACCTTCTGCATCTTTTTGATTATAAACTTCATCTTCTTCAAATGTCGAGTGTGCTTCAGAGTATAAAGACATGTCTGATTCACGTCCTACTACTTCAACATTACCTTTGTAAAGTTTTAGTTTAACACTACCTTGCACATATTTTTGTGTAGTGTCAATAGCAGCTTGAAGCATCTCTCTCTCTGGTGAGAACCAAAAACCGTTATATATCAGTTCAGCATATTTAGCAATCATACCGTCTTTCATATGAGCTTCTTCTCTATCTAAACAGATTGATTCTATGGCGCGGTGAGCTTTTAACATAATCGTTCCGCCCGGAGTCTCATAACAACCTCTAGCTTTCATACCGACAAAGCGATTTTCAACAATGTCGATTCTTCCGATACCGTGTTTGTTTCCATATTGATTTAAAGTTCTTAGTATTGTTGCAGGAGACATCTCTTCGCCGTTAATAGAGATAGGATCACCATTTTTATATCCAATAGTGATATACTCTTTTTCATCAGGAGCTTTTTCAGGTGATGTAGTCCATAACCACATTGATTCTTCAGGTTCATTCATCGGGTTTTCTAAATGAAGGCCTTCATATGAGATATGAAGAAGATTCGCATCCATAGAGTAAGGGCTTACTGTTGGATTACCATCTGCATCAACATGCTTTTGATCAATTTTTATTCCATGTTCTCTGGCATATGCTAAAAGCTTTTCTCTAGAGTTTAAATCCCACTCTCTCCACGGAGCGATTACTGTAATATCAGGGTTAAGACCTAAGTAACCAAGTTCAAATCTTACTTGGTCATTTCCTTTTCCTGTCGCTCCGTGAGATACTGCATCTGCACCCATTTTACTTGCTATTTCAATTTGTTTCTTAGCAATAAGCGGTCTGGCTATAGATGTGCCAAGCAAGTATTCACCTTCATAAATAGCATTTGCTCTAAACATAGGGAAAACGTAATCTTTTACAAACTCTTCTTGAATGTCAAGTATAAAAATATTTTCAGGTTTTATACCGTTGTCAAGCGCTTTTTGACGTGCAGGTTCTACTTCTTCACCTTGACCTAAGTCGGCTGTAAAAGTGATGACTTCAGCATTATATTCGTCTTGTAACCATTTTAAAATGATACTTGTATCAAGTCCACCAGAATAGGCAAGAACTACTTTTTTTACTTCTTTTTTCATATAGAGAGTTCCTTATAGCAAAATAATTGACGCGATTTTACTACAAAAGATATTAAAAAACGGTTAGTAGGACATTTAATTGTTAATAGAGGAATAGAATTAAAGAAATGGTATATGCTCAAAAGGGTAATTATTAATCACCCTTTTGAATCAAATAATATACCCGTTATCTCTTGCATTTTAGGAAGAAAATCCATTGCCTGTTCAGCCGGAAATCTTCGAATCATTTTACTTGTTTCTGATTCAACTACAGAGACATAAAAAACATCCTGTGAATCAACTCCAAATTTTAAATTTGTATTCATCGGTGCCATTGCTTTGTTAAGTTGATCTACCAATTCCCGCACTTGTTCTTTAGAGTTAATTTTAGTACTTGTATCAGAAGATTCTTTTTGAATTTCTTTTACAACATCAGCCTGTTTTGGTTGCTGAACTTGCTGAGCCGCTCTTCCCTGAGCTTCTTGCGAACTTAGTTGTGATTGTTGTTGTCTTGCAACATTTGCTATGCCATCCATGACGCACTCCTTGTTAAAAGAATATTGTTAGTACACAGCATATCGGCACAAAAAAAAATAACTTTAATAAATAAATAAAAATTTTTAAATTTTTTTTTTAAGTGCTGTAGAATATGATAATCTTTCACTTATGAAAGAGTATATACAACTATTAAAATCAGAACCAATTTTAAGAAGACTATCAACAATACAACTTATTGCATATTTTGGCGCATGGTTTAGTAATGTGGCGATATATACGTTGCTTCTTGACTTAAACGTATCAGCATCTGTAGTGGCATTTGTAGCAATGTTACATTTTTTAGCAGGTGTGGTTCAAGCACCTTTTTCTGGTTCAATTATTGACAGTGTACGACCGAAAAAACTTTTACTAATTCTTATCAGTTCAGAAATAATTGCAACTTTTTGTCTGATTTTTGTAAATTCTACAGCGGATTTATTACTTTTATATATGTTAATTTTTGTAAAAATGGCAGCGGCAAGTTTTTATTTTACTACTGAGATGTCACTGCTTCCAAAAATCTTACACGGCGATAAACTTCAAAAAGCAAATGAACTTCACTCTATTATATGGTCATTTTCATATACTTTGGGAATGGCGATTAGCGGATTTGTAGTGTATTGGCTTGGTGTTAAAGTAGCGTTTATTTTGGATGCATGTATGTTTGTTATTGGATTTATACTGCTTTACAATTTAGATATAAAAGTGGAGATAATCAAAACTGGTGAAAATCTGCTACAGATGATGCGTGATACTTTTAGATACATTAAAAGAACTCCTCAGGCACTGCATCTGATGATTATTCATTCTTTTGTTGGCTTAACAGCTTTTGATGCTTTGGTCGCTCTTATGGTTGATAAATATTATGCATCCGTGATAGCAACTTCTTTGGCTCTTGGCTTGCTTCATGCATCTCGTGCTGTTGGTTTAGTCATTGGACCCATAATTATCGGTAACTGGATAAATAATAGACGAATTGTATATATTTTTATTATGCAGGCGTTTGCTGTTTGGCTATGGGCTTTTATGATGAGGGATTTTTATCTGTCTCTTTTTGCCAGTGTTATTGTCGGCTTGTTTACTACAACACTTTGGTCATATACATATACACTGCTTCAAAAAAATATAGAAGAAAAATATTATGGAAGAATAGTTGCATATAACGATATGTTGTTTTTAAGTTCAGCAGCTTTTACTTCGTTTATGATAGGTTTTTTGGCAACTGCTAGTTTCTCTTTAGAATTTATAACAGTCATTATAGGAATGGGGTTTGTTATCGGCGGAATCTATTTTGCATGGATTTTAAAAACTCAAAATATTAAGGACATCAAATGATATATAAATCAAAAATCGGAGATATAGATTTAGCAAAGCTGACAAGACTTTATCCGGCTGCGGTCGTAGAGATGCAGGGTGAAGTGGCTGAGATGAGCTTGGAATGGATAGAGATGAATGAGGATAAAGTAAACCTAAGAGGGTATATTTTAGTCTTTGATTTCACTCCGCCAAAAGAAGAGATTAAAGATAAGAAAGTTTTGCATTTTGAAACAAAAGATGAACTTATTCAGACTATGACAGAGGTAGCACAATTTTTTCAAGACTGATTTCAAACGATACAAGACGTGTATTTAAAATAGCACTTCCCGCCGCTCTTAAACATCTGGTTGATATTTTACAGATTCTTATAGATATGCTTATGGTAGGGATGGTCAGCGTGTCTGCACTTGCAGCCGTTGGTATGAGTATGCAGTTTATGATGATTATAAATGTGTTGATGACTCTTTATGT
Organism: Sulfurimonas sp.; assembly: GCF_041563495.1. GTDB lineage: Bacteria > Campylobacterota > Campylobacteria > Campylobacterales > Sulfurimonadaceae > Sulfurimonas. The sequence continues at coordinate 220,899 of NZ_JBFFMZ010000005.1, read as the reverse complement.
AGTCGGAGGGAATGCTCTGATTTCTAGGTTTATAGGGCAGGGCAGAAAGAGACGGGCATCTGCTCTTTTGTATTCGCTTGGTATATTTGCAATTGTTCTTTCTGTTTTTGTGACTATCGGCGGTTACTTTGGAAGTGCATATATATACAGCATTATGGGAGCATCTGCTGATGTGGTGCTTGAAGGCTCTATGTACTTTAAAATACTTTCTCTTGGTCTAGTTGTTATTTTTATAGATACTCTTCTTTACAATGCACTCTCAGCTGCAGGAGATACTAAAAGTTCATTATATATAAAACTTTTCTCGGCACTCATAAATGCTTTTTTAAATTATGTGCTTATCTTCGGTCATTTCGGCTTTGAAGCATACGGTATAGAAGGTGCAGCATATGCCACCGTAATAGCCTATAGCTTTAATGTCATCGCTTATTATTTGCTTATTAAAAAATCAGATTCTCAACTGAATCTTATACCGATTATACGCATAAAAGACATGATAAGAGTTTGGAATATCGGCTGGAGTGCAGCACTTGACCGTGGCATCTCCAGTTTGTCGTTTTTGGTCTTTGTGTCAATTATAACGGCTTACGGAACTGCAGAACTTGCCGGTTATCAAGTAGGACTTCGCATAGAAGGCATAGCATTTATGCCTGGTTTTGGTTTTGCAATAGCTGCAATGGCTTTAGTTGGACAGAATCTAGGTGCAAACAATAGTGACCGAGCTTATAATATGGGTGTGATTAGTGGAAGAATTGCTTATGTATTTATGGGAAGCGTAGGTGTATTTTTAATTGTTTTTCCGGAAATTTTAGTTGGTTTTTTTACCCAAGACGCAGCTACTATACAAGTCGCATCGTATTATCTTATATTGGTAGGCTTGGCTCAGATTCCATTGGCCATTATGTTTGTGTATTCCGGAGCACTAAGGGGTGCTGGAGCTACCAAGACTACGTTGAAAGTCAATGTTCTGTCTTTATGGATTCTTAGAGTTATCCCGTCTTATATTGCTTATAAAACTGGATATGGAATTATTACAATTTTTATCATAATGAATGTGGAAACACTTCTCAAAGGCTTGATATATTGGTACATATATCAAAAAAAAGAATGGTTAAACACCAAAGTTTAAAATTAAAATGTTATAATCAAAAAAATTTATAATAATGGGTAATTTTGAGCATTCCTGAGCAGACAAAAAGAAAGACACTTTTGATATCTATAATTGTATTGCTTATATCATGGGTAGTAGGTTATATATTTTTAGATTACGAGTTTAAAATTTCTGTCGATGAACAATTTAAGAATATATCTGATTCTACAGAAAAACTTTTTGACATAAAAATCAAAGAAGAAGATAGAATTATGAAACTCAAATTAGATACAATAGTCTCTGCAGACGGTTTGGCCGAAGCTGTGGCAAAAGCTGATTATAAAAAAATAGATTCTATTGTTGCTCCTTATTATAATCGCTACAAAATTATAAACAGTGATGTAAAAATTCTTACATTTCGTTCTCCAGATGGCATAACACTCTATCGTGCGCATAAACCTGACTTTTATGGAGACTCATTAAACAAAAAAAGAAAACTTATTTTAGATACCAACACTGTGCAGAGATCTTTTAGCGGTTTTGAAGTAGGTAAGTTGGAGATGACTTACCGTACAACGCAAGCAATTTTCTATAAAGACAAATATGTCGGAAATGTTGAGCTTGGTGTTTCTCCTAATCTTTTTATAAAAGATTTGAACTCTATTTTTAATATTGACGCTGGAATTGCCATAGATAAATCTTTGGCAGATATTATGCTTGAGAAAGATTCATTATCTATAAACGACAAATATGCTTTAATTCGGGCTTCAAAGCGTTTAAAACATTATTTTGTTGAACCAGAGAAATTAGTTGATTTTAAAGTTAAAATGAATATACCACTGCAAAATCATCTATCTACTACATTGGGTTTTTTAGTAGTTGGATTTGATATAGCAAATATTGTAGAAAACAATAAAGCGTTTATGTATAAATTGCTTTTAATCGGAATATTTGTAGCCTTACTTCTCGTTATAGTTCTGCATGAGGGCTTTAATGTGATGTTAAATCATTTAACAAGGCAAGTCTATACGGACCATCTAACAGGTTTAAAAAACAGACAGGCGCTTAACGATGAGGTATATTCAGAAGAGAAGAATGTTCTTATACTAAGTAATATAAAAGAGTTTAGTCTTTTGAATGAGTTGTACGGTGTTGATATTGGCAATGAAGTCTTAAGACAAGTTGCAAATGAATTTGAAAAATTTGCATCTGAATATGAAATGAAAGCATATAGAGTTTCATCTGATGAGTATGTATTGTTCAAAGCAGATGATAACTTCGAGGCAGATGTTTATAATGATGTTTTAGATGAACTTCACAGTAAAATCAATTCATTATCTATATATATAAATGAATTAGATGAAACTTTAGGAGTAGAAATATATTCCGGTCTTGCGTTTGATCATTCACATTCTCTCGAAGAAGCTCAGATGGCACTAAAAAAAGCTAAAGAGAAATCATTGCCATACCTTGCATATTCGCAGAGTGTAGATACTAAAAAGAATTCTGAGCGCATATTAGGCATGAAAAGAGTCATTAGACACGCGTTAGAACATAAAAATATCATTCCGTTTTTTCAGCCCATTACAGATTGTGAAGGTAAAATTATCAAATATGAAGCCTTAGTGCGTATCGTAGATTTTGAGCATGGTGAGAAAAATATAATCTATCCGGATGATTTTTTACCCGTAGCTATAAAGAGCGGATTATATATTGACGTAGCGCTTGAGATGCTCTCTCAGGCACTTCCGTTTTTTGCCAAACGAGATGAAAAGATTTCTGTAAATTTATTGCCAAATGATTTTTTCAATTACACGCTAATGGATAAATTTATGAATCTCATAGGTGAGTTTGATTCACCACAAAACATAGTAATTGAAATTACAGAACAAGAGGGAATCGAAGATTTTGACAGACTAGAGCGAGTTGTCGGAAAGTTGAGAAAACTCGGTGTTTTAATAGCTATTGATGATTTTGGCAGCGGTTATGCCAACTATGCACATATTTTAAGAATTAAACCGGATTATCTAAAAATTGACGGTTCTTTGATTAAAAATATATTAACCGATGATGATTCAATCATACTGGTTAAAAGTATTATACATTTTGCTAAAGATTTAGGAACTAAAACTGTTGCAGAGTACGTAGAAAGTAAAGAAATTTTTGATGTTTTAAAAGATTATGGCGTAGATGAATTTCAGGGATACTATTTTGGTCATCCTGCGGATCTTTTAAATGATTAAATACGAAAGGATTTAAGAACGTGATTAGTTCAGAGTTAAAGATTTATTTAGAAACAAATTTACCAAAACCATCGCTAGATTTTAAGTGGAGTGATGCAGATAATAAAAATTTATTTCTTTTTATTGGTGAAAAATTTTCAAAAGAAGATATTCAAAAAGATGAGATTCAGGAAGATATTAAAAAAGCTTTTAAAAATTATTTTGAACCGGTGGGTTATATATTAATACAAATTAAGAACAATCGAATACGCCTAAAAGTTTTTCCATATACTCTAGAACCAAAGGATAGCGTGAATTTATCTTCAATAATTGAAATGATTCAGGATAACCTAGATTTAGTAAAATATGTTGACAACCGAGTCGTTATAAAAGAGAAATTAAGAAAAAATATTTATAACTTTGTTGATAATATTGATAATGAAGAGATAAACAAAAAAGAGTTGGCAAGGTTTGCAGTAAGAAAAGCCCTGGGACTTAAAAAGAATGATATTGTCATAATAAAAAAAGAGCAGATATTTATTAAAATTTTTAATGATAAAAAAATGCGCGAAGTGTCTTCAAGTGACCAAAATACCATAGCAGGACGTTTTAACGGGATTGAAGAAGCAGAACTGGATGATTTTTATGATGAATACTTTTCAAAAGAAGAGAGCAGAAACTTTTTTAAGGTAGTTGTAAAAATATTTGTTGAGACATATTTTATTGAAGAAAAAATTGACAACCTTACATATGAAACTAATGTGTTTGGGTACATTCAGTCTTTGATTATAGAACAGCTTATGAATGAATTTGACTGTAGTGAAGAGTTTTATAAAGGATTCTCCGGCTATATACTTAGAATACATTTTAATGATGTTTTTGAACTAATTGCTGATTTTATGTTAAATGAAATTTCTCTCTCAAATGAGTACATAATTGATTTTTTAAAATACTACTCACTAAATATTGTTATAGTCAATGGAGTAAAATATAAAGTTCCCGAATTAGAAACAGAGGATGGATTAAGATGGAATGTCATCTCCATGTTGTCAATTGCTAAAATATACACCAGAACAAGGACTTCTGTCAGAGAGTTAAATAAAGAGATACACAAACTTGATGAAGATATTTTAAAATTGTATATCAATGATCTCTCACCTGTTGAATATAATAATATTTTTATCAAAGAGAAGCAAAAAATAACTGAACAATTAAGAAGTGAAAAACAAAAATTAGAACAGTATATGGATACATTTAAAATAACGAAAGATGAAGAGAGAAAAAAAGTTTTAAATAATGATATCAATAGAATCAAAAGAGGCATAAGTCAATTGACGCAAAACATAGATAAATTGTCTAAAAAAGAGATTAGAAAGACTATTATTGACAAGTATCAAAAACTAGAAAGAGAAATGGATACTCTTCTTAGAGAACAAAAAGCGGCAGAAAAAATATTGGCTCAAAATGAAAAATCATATCAATCAATCAAAAAGTCGCTCGTAAAAGCCTTGATATCGAAAAAACAGAGAATCTAAGATGAATCAAAAAAGTTATGAAGAGGCAGTTGAAAAACTAAACCTTTATTCTCGTCACTATTATGTACTTGATGATCCTCTTACAACAGATGAAGTATATGATAAATTATATCACCAAGTAAAAGAGTATGAGGATAATCATGCCGATGAGATATTGGCTTCGTCACCAACTCAAAGAGTCGGTGATGTTATATCAAGTGGATTTACTAAAGCTTCGCATCTCTCTCGCATGTGGAGTCTGGAAGATATCTTTGATTCAAATGGACTGCAAAAGTGGCTTACTAAAACATATAAACTTGACGAGAATATCTCATTTTATTGTGAGCCAAAATTTGATGGAGCATCTCTAAACCTTATTTATGAAAACGGTGTATTGGCTCAAGGAATTACAAGGGGTGACGGAACCGTAGGTGAGCTAATTACTCAAAATGTAAAAACAATCCGCTCTATTCCTCTTACAATAGATCATTATGAACGTATAGAGATTCGCGGAGAAGTAGTCATCTTTAAAGATGAGTTTGAAAAAATCAACGAAGCAAGATTAAAAGAAAACGAACCACCTTTTGCAAACCCGAGAAATGCCGCGGCAGGAAGTCTTAGACAGCTTGATCCCAGCATCACTGCATCCAGAAACCTGGTCTTTTTGCCTTATGGTGTAGGCGAGAACTCATTGGAGCATAAACTACTGAGTGAAAAAATGGCGTATATTTATGAGCTAGGATTTAGAAAGCCGCCCGATCGTTCAACGTGCAAAGGCTTTAATGAGATAGAAGCCATATATGAAGTGATGAAAAACAGTAGAGACAACTATCAGATGATGCTTGACGGTATGGTTATAAAAGTCAACGAAATAGCATCTCAGATAGATATGGGCTATACGGTTAAAAATCCTCGTTTTTCTGTTGCATATAAATTCCCCGCTGTTGAGAAGATTACTACCATCAAAGAGATAGTTCTTCAAGTGGGACGAAGCGGAGCTGTAACGCCTGTCGCTCAAGTTGAGCCTACGGATATTGACGGCGTCATAGTAGAGCGCGCGACTCTTCACAATTTTGATGAGATAGACAGAAAGGACATACGTATAAACGATAAAGTGATCATTCTTAGAAGCGGAGATGTGATTCCTAAAATCATTAAAGTATTGAGTCATGAGAGAGACGGAAGTGAAGTCCCGTATCAGCGTCCTACACTTTGTCCTGTCTGCAACAGTGAGCTTCTTGATGAAGGAGTTTTATTAAAGTGCCAAAACTTGGAGTGTGAGGCAAGGGTAGTAAACTCTATCATCTACTTTGCCTCTAAGCCGTGTCTGAATATAGATGGTCTGGGAAACAAAATAGTAGAAGCTCTTTTTGCATCCGGGCTTGTAAAGAGTGTTGTTGATCTGTTTGATTTGACCTTGGATAAGTTGTTAGCTCTTGAAGGTTTCAAAGAGAAAAAATCTCAAAATCTTTTAGATTCTTTGGAAGCTGCAAAGGGGAGTGATTATTGGAGATTTATAAACTCTTTAGGTATTGAGCATATCGGAGAGGTAGCATCTAAGACTTTAAGCGAAAATTTCGGTTCATCTTTTATAGATGCCACAAAAGAAGAAATAGTCGCATGTGATGGCATCGGTGAAGAGATGGCCGAATCTGTTTTAGAGTTTGTAAGAGTAAACCGTGATACTATCTTAAACTTGCAAGAGATTTTAAAACCGCTTGAGCCGGCACAAAAAACTGAAGCGGCGGAAAACCCTTTCAAAGGTAAAACGGCAGTTTTAACAGGCACTATGAGTGAATCTAGAGGCGCTATTAAAGAGATGCTAGAAAAGCTTGGTGCAAAAGTATCAGGTTCTGTCTCTAAAAAGACGGACTTTCTGATTTACGGTGAAGATGCGGGAAGCAAGTACGACAAAGCTATCTCTTTGGGTGTAGAGTGTTTAACAGAACAAGAGATGAGAAAACTAATAAGCGAGAACACATAAATGAAAATAATCTTATCAATACTGCTCTTTTGTACACTTTTACTGGCAGATAGAGATGGCGGACCATACATAGGCTTAGGCTATGGACTTTCCCAATTTAATGATGATGGCGTCTATAAAGAACAAAAAATGAGCAGTTCGACATCGCTTATGCTCTATGGCGGTGCATATATAAACAAATATCTATCGGTAGAGCTGGCTTATGTAAATTTTAATGCTGGAAATGCATATAAAGTCGTAAACGATACTAATACAGAAGTAGAGATTAGTTTTACATCTTTAAATGTGAGCACTTTGGCGCACTACGCTTTTTTTGATGATACTTTGGATTTTTACGGGAAGTTCGGTGTTGGCGAAGTTGGTTCAAGCGGTGCAGGCACAAGTGGTTTTACCATGCTTTTTGGTACCGGTGTCGGATACAGGTTTAATGAGACGTACAGTATGAAATTAGCATATGACAGATATTTGATAGATTATAATAAAGCAACAGTAGAAAAACAGATGAATGTAGATGTATTATATGCAGCATTTGAGGTTCAGTTTTAATGAGATTGGACAACTATCTTGTCCAAAATGCACTTAGCGAGACTCGGACAAAGGCTCAAGACATAATAAAAGAGGGGCTTGTCAGTGTCAATGGAAAAGTAACTACCAAGAGCTCACTAAGGATAGAAGATGGTTATGAGGTTAGTGTAGGAGAGCATAAAGAGTATGTTTCTCGTTCGGCACATAAACTGAGTTTATTTTTGCAAGAGTTAAAACTGGATGTTAAAGATAAAGTAGCTTTGGATATAGGCTCATCTACAGGTGGATTTACTCAGGTTCTCTTGGAATGTGGAATTAAAGAAGTAAGTGCAGTAGATGTAGGACGTGACCAACTTCACAAGAGTCTGCTAGAAGATGAACGTGTGTTCTCACATGAGAGTTGTGATATACGAGAGTTTAAAAGCAATAAAATATTTGACATAGTTGTCAGTGATGTTGCTTTTATATCACTGCTTAATATTATAGACGACATAGACAGACTTGCATCTGAGAAAATCATACTTCTGTTTAAACCACAGTTTGAAGTCGGACGCGAAGCTAAACGAGACAAGCATGGTGTAGTAACAGATGAAAAGGCTATATTAAAGGCGATGATAAGATTTGAAGATGCAGCTAAATTAAAAGGATGGAAACTTATTATGAAATCTCCATCAAAATTGACAGGCAAGGAGGGTAATCTTGAGTATTGCTACTGCTATGAAAAATAGTACTGCCATAGCCATCGGCGGGTTCGATGGTATGCATATAGGTCATCAGCATCTCTTCGCGGAGCTTGATGATAACGGGACTATTGTTGTTATTGAGACAGGATATGCAAATCTCACTCCTAAAAGGGAGCGAGAGCATTTTTCCCATTACCCAATTATGTATCTTGAGCTTGATGAGATCCGTCACTTGAGTGGAGAAGAGTTTATATCTTTGCTTGAGAGTAAATTTCCAAAACTTAAAAAGATAGTTGTTGGTTATGACTTTCATTTTGGTAAAGACAGAAAGTATTCATTTGAAGATTTAGATATTCTTTTTAGCGGAGAGGTAAAAGTTGTTGCTGAGGTCACACATAATGGTGATTCAGTCCACTCTCACAAGATTAGAGCAAAACTGCAAATCGGTGATATTAAAGGCGCAAATGACTTTTTGGGGCATAACTACACTATAAAGGGAGCTTTAGTAGCCGGACAAGGTATAGGTAAAAAAGAGTTGGTTGCAACTATAAACATAGAAGCTACGGGCTTTTTAACTCCAAAAGAGGGTGTTTATGTAACTCTTACTCGTATAGACGATGAAGAACATTATCATCCGTCTGTCTCTTTTGTCGGACACAGAGTTACGACAGATGGCTCATTTGCCATTGAGTCACATATTCTAGATGGTGAAGTATTATGTGATACGAAAGCCAGAATAAGTTTTGTTTCTTTTATAAGAGACAATAAAAAGTTTGACTCCATTGCGGAGTTGAAAAAAGCGATACAGAGTGACATCAATATCGCTTCACAAAAATTAAAGTTGTTACAATTATGAGAAAAAGAGAATATTTACAGAGTGTCGGTGACGATATAGATTTTAAATTTTACCAGACTCCAACAGATTTTATTGTTGATGAAATACCATCAACAGAGTTCAAGGGCAAGGGTAATTACCTGATATTGCACGTTAAAAAAGTTGAACTTACCACTTGGGATATGATTGCCATATTTGCTGAGTATATGGGAGTTCCTGCACAAAAAATAGGTTATGCAGGTTTAAAAGACAAGCATGCAACTACTACGCAGTATATCTCTGTGGAAGCATCTTATGAGAAACTGCTTAAGAAGTTTTACCATAAGCAGATAAAAATACTGAGTACCACGAGACACTCTCACTCTATTCGTATGGGTGATTTAGCAGGTAACAGATTTAGCATTAATCTTCACTTTGTTGATAACATAGATGCCGGCAAGATAGAAAAAGTTGCGAGAAAAATAGCTAAAGAAGGTTTGCCTAACTATTTCGGTTATCAAAGATTCGGTCGCGATGCAGATAGTATCAAACAGGCTAAAGAGATGATTCAAGGAGAACTTTTTATAGAAGATAATAAAGTGAAAAACTTTTTGATATCTATCTATCAAAGCATTTTTTTCAATGAGTGGTTAAGAGAGCGAGTAAAACTTACATTAGATGCGAATGAAACGGTACTTAAGATAGTTGAAGGTGATGTTTTTGTTGATGATAAAGGAAAACTCTCTACTCCAAAAATTATGCCGATAAAAGAGTATCAGAGCAGAAAACTTATTCCGACAGGTCTTTTATGCGGTAGAGATGTTTTTCGTGCACGTTCAGATGCAAGAGAGATAGAAAAAGAGTATGACGATGAATTTTTACAAGAAAAAGGTTATAGAAGAGAAGCTGTAATATATCCAAAAGATATAGTGTGCAACTATGTCAAAAAACAGACACTTCTAAATATCTCTTTTACACTTCCTAAAGGTTCTTATGCTACCGTGTTTTTAGAATCAATAGCCGGAAAAAATTATAGTGCCAAAGATGTAAAAGCTAAGGCTAAAAAGTAGTAAATATAGATAATTTGTAAAAAAATATCTTTTATTATAATAATTTAATGCAAGTTAGATTATAATCACGCAATTTATTTGAGACAGGGAGTACACCTATGGGTGAATTATTCACATTTTTTGGTCTAATATCTCACGATAAGACTTTTATCTACTTAACACACATGATATTATCTGCCGGTATCGCTTTACTAATTGTAAGAGCAGCAATGTCAAACCTTCAACTTGTTCCTAAAGGAACTCAAAACCTAATGGAAGCGTATCTCGGCGGTGTTCTTCAAATGGGTGTAGATGTAATGGGTGCAGAAAATGCACGTCGTTATGTTCCTCTTGTTGCAACAATCGGTCTTTTTGTTGTTATTGCTAACCTAATAGGTGTGGTTCCAGGCTTTGAAGCTCCGACAGCATTTTTAGAAATGCCTTTAACACTTGCATTAGTAGTATTTGTTTATTACAACTACGAAGGTATACGTCGCCAGGGTGTTATCAAGTATTTTAAACATTTTATGGGCCCTGTTTGGTGGTTATACTGGTTAATGTTCCCGATTGAGATTGTTTCTCACTTTTCTCGTCTTATCTCTCTTTCTTTCCGTCTTTTTGGAAATGTAAAAGGTGATGATATGTTCTTAATGGTAATCTTGATGCTGGCTCCTTGGTTACTTCCAATGATTCCATTTGCACTGCTTACTTTTATGGCTTTCTTACAAGCTTTTATCTTCATGATGCTAACAACTGTCTACCTAGGTTCTGCAGTAGCTATAGAAGAACACTAAGTCTCACTTGAGATAATATGCAAAAAGATAAATTCGATAGAATTATAAGCTTTTTGCTTGGGGCATCATGGGCAATTGTCATCTTTGGTGCTCTTATAACTTTTAAACTTTTTCTCTTTCTCGGCTTTTCATTAGCTCTTTTTATCACAATCGTTTTTATTGTTATTTCATTTTTCTTGATTTTGACTCTAGATGCATTTGCCACAAACAGACAGAGACTTGAAGAAGCTAAAAAACAGACGGAATTATTAGAAAAGATTTACTCCAAACACACTTCATAAAAACCTTTAAAGCAAAAATTGGATAAAATGGATAACTAATTATTATTTATCCAAGGAAATATATGTTTGAGGTAGTTATAGGGCTTGAGGTCCATGTACAGCTAAACACAAAAACGAAACTTTTTTGCTCGTGTCCTACGAGTTTTAATCACAAACAAAATACAAATACCTGTCCAACCTGTCTGGCACTTCCAGGTGCTTTACCGGTTTTAAATAAAGAAGTTCTACATAAGTCGATTATGTTAGGTACTGCAATAGATGCGACCATAAACCAGACATCTTTTTTTGATAGAAAGTCTTACTTTTATCCTGATTCTCCGAGTGCATATCAGATCACTCAACTCTATACCCCAATAGTAGAACATGGAAAATTAAAGATAGATTTTGAAGACGGAACTCATAAGATCATAAGAATAAACCGTGCTCACATTGAAGCAGATGCAGGTAAAAACATACATGACGGTGACATCTCCAAAGTAGACTTAAATCGTGCAGGGACACCTCTTTTAGAGATTGTCTCAGAACCTGATATGAGAAGTGCTGAAGAAGCAATTTTGTATCTTAAAAAGCTTCATTCAATCATTCGTTATTTAGATATCGGCGATGCAAATATGCAAGAGGGAAGTTTCCGCGTTGACGTAAATGTTTCAATACGCCCTAAAGGTGATGAAAAGCTTTATACCCGTGTTGAGATTAAAAACATCAATAGTTTCAAATTTATTCAAAAAGCCATAGAGCTTGAAGTTGCTCGTCAGGTTGAAGCTTGGGAAGACGGTGTTTACGATAATGAGATATCTCAAGAGACCAGACTATTTGACCAGGTAAAACAAGAGACTCGTTCTATGCGCGGTAAAGAAGAAGCCGCAGATTATCGTTACTTTCCTGAGCCGGATCTCTTAAAAGCGATAGTTACTGACGAGATGATGGAGGTATACTCAAAAATTCCTGAACTACCGGATGAAAAGATGGCTAGATTTGTAAAAGATTACGGAATGAATGATTATAACGCCAGCGTTGTCACATCAAGTGTTGAAATGGCTCATTTCTTTGAGACTATGATGGAAGAGGGCATTAGTGCCAAAAATGCTCTTACATGGCTTACGGTTGAGTTACAAGGACGTTTAAAGGGTGAGGTAAATATTACTAATTCACCTGTAGATGCTAAAAAACTTGGTCATCTGGTTAAACGTATAGAAGACAATACGATCAGCGGTAAGGCGGCTAAAGAAGTTCTTGATAAGCTTATGGAGGAAAACTTGGATGTTGATGGTGTCATAGACGCATTAGGATTAAAACAAGTTAGTGACACAGGGGCAATAGAAGCTATGTGTGACGAGATAATCAACGCTAATCCGGAGAAAGTTGAACAATACAAAGGCGGTAAAGACAAACTTTTTGGTTTCTTTGTCGGTCAGGTTATGAAAGCTAGTAAAGGCAGTGCTAACCCGCAATCTGTAAACGAAGTATTAAAAGCAAAGCTTGGGTAGAGAGCAGTGATAAAGCGATTGATTGTTGATTTAGCCTATTTTATAAACACATCAGAAGCTTATCAAAAGAAAAAACATTTTTTTTACAACTTACTAGAAAATAGTAACTATAAATATAAAAAATATTTTGACATATTTATGATAACACTTATTTTTATGAGTGTTATCATACTGATCAGGGAAGTTAAGTCACCTGTAAATGATACTTTACTCTTTTTTAACAGCTATATCGTTTCTATTATATTTTTTATAGAGTATATATTAAGGCTTTGGATTAGCAGTAGTGTTACTCAGATAATTATAGATCAGAGTGAACATGATGTTATGCTTGGAGATAAGTTTAGACTTGTAAAAGCTCTCAAAGACATAACTATTGTTAAGTTTAAATATATATCATCAGTAAAAGCCATTATCGATTTACTTGCAATTATTCCGTTTTTTCATCAGTTAAGACTACTTCGCATATTTATACTTTTTAGAGTCTTTAAACTATTTAGATATGCAAAAAGTATTCAGACGTTTACCTCTGTAGTAGCAGCTAAAAAGTTTGAGTTTTTAACACTGCTTATTTTTGCTTCTATCATTATATTTGTTTCATCGGTTTTGATATACGTTATGGAAGCCAATAATCCCGATTCTCCTATAAATACACTTTTTGAAGCAGTTTACTGGTCAATAGTTACTATTTCTACAGTTGGTTTTGGAGATATAGTGCCTGTAACACAGGAAGGACGTGTTGTAGCAATGTTCGTGATTGTTGCGGGTATAGGTGTCTTTTCATTTACAACTTCACTTATAGTTACTTCTTTTACGGAAAAACTTGATGAGATAAAAGACCTTAAACTCATTGATGATATATCAAAAATTAAAGAGTTTTATCTTATCTGCGGGTATGAAAACGTGGCAAAAGAAGTAGCTAAAAAACTTAGTCTGCATAATAAGGTAATTATTTTAGAAGAAGATTTGAAAAAAGTAGAATCGGCAAAAAAAGATGGTTTTACTGCACTTAACTATGATCCTGGATCTATAGAAAGCTATAAAAAACTTCGCATAGATATAGAGTCTCAGGTGAAGGCTATCTTATGTTTAAGCCACTCGGATGTAGAGAATGTATATACTGCTCTGACTGTGCGGTCATTTAACAAGGATGTGTTTATACTCTCTATTTTAATAAATAAAGAAAATAGAAACAAGTTGAATTTTGCTGGTGTTAATGAGCTTTTTTATGAGAAAGAGCTGGTTGGAATAATCGCAAAGGAATTTGCAGGACAGCCTGTTGCATTTGAAGCAATACACGCTCTTCGCACGAACTATAACGGTATTGATGTTCAAGAAATATTAATAAGTGACAGAGTCCTTGAGAGCTTTGTAACGGTTGACCAACTAAGAAATAAAAAATATAGAATAGTACTATTGGGTATCTATAAAAAGGCTAAAAAAAGATTCTTCTTTAATCCTATTGAAAGTACTGTTCTTGAAGTTGGAGATTATCTTTTAGTAATAGGAAATTCCCAATTCCTAAAAGAGTTCACTACTAATCTTCATAAAAAAGGCTCAAGTGATGGAGAATAATGCTTTAATATTTGGATATAACGAATATACATTTGAGATTGAGAAAAACATATCATCAAATTATAAAAAAATACATATTTTAAAACTTGGTAAAGACGGTGAAGACGGCTTTGACTTAAGTGATAATTGGGATAATCTAAGTAATAGAGTCGATATGAATGATTGTGTCGCATTTTGTATTCTTGAAGATATGGCAGAGAACATATTTTTAACGATATCGCTTCGAGAAGCATTTAAAGATTTAATTATTGTTGCACTGGCACAGGACAAAGAGAGTGCAGATAAGCTCTCACTAGCAGGTGCTACCAGAGTTCTTCCTACCACTCAAACAACGGCTAATGTTATTGTTGAGATGCTTGAGAAGCCAATTGTTACAGAGGTCTTTCATGATATACTATATGAAAAGAGTGCCTTAAAAATAGCTCAAATAAAGATAGAAGATCATACAATATTCGAAGGAAAACATCCTACAGACATTGAATGGAGCTCTCAGTACGGTATTATTGTAATATCTGTCGTCCATGAAGATATGAGCAGTGAGTTTATTCATTCTACAAAGGCAAGACATCATGTTATAAAAAGTGGTGATATCTTTGTTGTAGTTGGTTATGAGAATGACATAAACGAGTTTGAAAAACTGATAGGGAGTAAGAGTGAGTAAAATAGGAGTAATTGGAGCTGGAAAATGGGGCTCTGCATTGGCTTTTGCATTGGGACAAAACAATGAAGTATATATTACTTCAAGAACACCAAGAGATATTGAGAATTTTGTTTCATTGGATGAGATCTTAAAGTTAGAGTATTTAGTTATAGCAATTCCGGCACAGCAAGTCTCATCATGGCTAAAAGAAAATTTTGTTTTTAATAATCAAAAAGTCTTAGTAGCCGCAAAAGGTATAGAAGCTAGTACAGGAAAGTTTTTAAATGATATTTACAAAGATTATGTTCCAGATGCAAATATAGCCTTTCTCTCAGGTCCCTCTTTTGCCACTGAAGTCAGAAAATCTTTGCCGACTGCACTCGTTATTAACTCTCATAACGAAGAACTAAGTGCAAAATTTGCTACTTTTTTTCCGTCATTTATAAAGACATATACTTCAACGGATGTTATGGGTGCTGAAGTTGCTGGAGCTTATAAGAATGTGATCGCAATAGCTGCAGGAATATGCGAAGGACTGAAACTTGGTAAAAATGCAGCTGCTTCTCTTATCTCACGCGGATTGGTTGAGATGCAAAGATTTGGCTACGTTTACGGAGCAAAAGAAGAGAGTTTTGTGGGGCTTAGCGGAGCAGGGGATCTGTTTTTAACCGCTTCATCTACAATGAGCAGAAATTTTCGCGTAGGGCTTGGAATAGCAGCCGGAAAAGGTCAAGAAGAGATACTAAAAGAGTTGGGTGAAGTTGCCGAAGGCATAGGAACTACCTATGCTCTTAATAAAATTGCTAAAAATAAAGATCTTTATCTTCCTATAGCAAGAGAAGTATATGAAATGTTAGAGGGAAAAGACCCTCATGTCAGCTTAAAAGATTTTTTGGCTAATTAAATATTATTTATCTAATATATACTCAGCAATAGCCTTAATTTCTTCGTTGGTAACAACCTCTCTTTGTGAAGGCATTAAACCAAAACGTTCTTTAGTCTCTTTTGGAAAAAGCATTTTGTCTTCTGATGGATTAAGTGCGTAATTTACAAGAAAAGTAACTCCGTCTAATCTATTTGGATAAGCCATTTTAATTTTTTTAGCTAAAGCCCAATATGGCGGTGCAGACATTCTGCTAAGCTTTTCTTTGGTTACTTTGCCCATAAGATGACATGCTCCACATTTTTTTTCTGCCAAACTTTCTATATCATCAGATGCTTGTACAAATAGTGATGTAGCAATAATCAAAGGTAAAACCAATAAATTTCGCATAATTAAATCCTTATAAAAATATTTAATAGGTATTATAATTCAATATTATTTTATTAGCTTTGACTTTAATCAAATCATCATGTATAATAATTTTATATTAACTTAAGTGAGTATAGATGAGAGAACACCAAGAGCAGTTTAAAAAAATAGGAATCGGTGTTGTCATCGGGATGATTGTATTTTCTTTTTCATTGATTCTATTTAATGCCACACAATCTTCACTTCTGGGGCTTATAGCACTCTTGGTCGTACTTTGGACAAATGAAGGTTTACCGCTTGCAGTTGTGTCACTTCTTCCGATCATACTCTTTCCCGCTTTTTCCATTTTAGACACAAAGGCTACGGCTGTTAATTATTCTCACCCTATCATATTTTTGTTTTTGGGTGGTTTTATGCTTGCCATAGCGGTTGAGAAAAGTAACCTGCATACTTGGATAGCGGATAAGATGCTGGGGATCTTTCCAAATACTCCAAGAGGAATGATTTTTTCTCTGGCTATTACATCAGGGTTGTTAAGTTCAATCCTTTCAAACACTACAACAACACTGCTTCTTATGTCTATTGCTCTTTTTATCACAGACGATGTAAAGTTAAAGATGAGATTTGCTCTTGCTATCGCTTACGGTGCAAGTGTAGGGGGAATAATGACTCCAATAGGAACACCTCCAAACCTTATCTTGCTTGGGATTATGTATGACAAAGGCATGAATGTTATACCGTTTTTTCAGTGGATTTGGATGGTTGCTCCACTTGCTTTTGTAATGTTTATAGCAGTAAGTATGTTGCTTAGTTTGGGTATTCCAAATACGGCTATTCATAGAGATGAAGAAAAGATACCTTTAAACACGGCACAGAAAAAAGTCCTTTATATAATAGCAGGATTGATTTTTCTTCTTCTTCTAAATGCACCGATGAAACCGTTTTGGGGTGGTCTTGGGCTAAGTGAAGCAGGAATTTTACTATTTGCGGGACTGCTTTTGTTTATGCCGCCGTTTAACGTGCTGGAATGGATGGAAGATAAAGCAAAAATACCTTATAGAATCATGTTCTTATTTGGAGCGGGTTTTTCTATAGCAAAAGCATTTAGCGGTACGGGTCTTGCAGACGAAGTAGCATCTTATCTCATTACGATGACGCATCTCTCTCCTATACTTTTACTTTTTTCAGTTGCAATGCTTATAACTTTTACAACAGAGATAACATCAAATACTGCGCTTATATCAATCATGCTTCCTGTTATCTACTCAGTAGCAGAACAGACAGGGATAAATACCACGTTATTTATGATGGTAGCAACTCTTTGCGCCAGTTATGCTTTTATGCTCCCTATCGCCACCCCGCCAAATGCAATTGCTATGAGTAGCGGTGCCGTAAATGTAAAGAGTATGATCAAGTATGGAATCATTTTAAATCTTGTCGGAATATTTTTGATAGTTATGATAGCCGAGTTTTTCTGGAAAGGGATTCTTACTTAGTATCGCATCTGTTGATTTTTTTGTTTTTTATCATAGTATATATGTCTTTTATGATTAAAATTGCACAGACGAACCAAAGAGCGTTGAGTATGTAGTTTTGGTTGAGTCCGTTTAAGTAAAGAAACGGATAGCCTACAAGATACGGCCACTTCAAAAAATAAAAAAACAGTATGGCACTTCCGTATAAATCTTTAAGAGCTTTTTTCATAAAGCTATTATGGTAAACTTTCACTAAAAAAGGCATAAAAATGATAGTACATATAGTAATGTTCAAGTTTAAAGATGAAAATAAAGACGCAAATATAGCCCAAGTGACTGAAAGATTAAACGCTTTGGTTGATTTGATACCGACTCTAAAATCAATGGAAGTAGGAATAGACTTTAACAAATCTGAGAGATCATTTGACCTTTCACTTTACAGCACTTTTGAGACAAAAGAAGACTTAAAAGCCTATGCAGTTCACGAAGAGCATCTAAAGGTTGTTGAGCTTATAAAAGAAGTTACACTTGAATCAAAAGTCGTTGATTATATATTAAACTAGTTTACTTAACATAAAAGGACAGAATAATGGCACTAGAAATCGAGAGAAAATTTTTAATAGACATAAACAAGTTGGAAGAACTGCAAAACGGTTATGAGATTAAACAAGGTTATATCCAAACTAAAGATGAAACTGTTGTTCGTGTTAGAATTAAGGGTAATGGAGCCTTTGTTACCATCAAGGGCGGAAATGTTGGTGCTACTAGACTTGAGTATGAATACTCTGTACCTGTAGAGGATGCTAATGAGATGCTAGAGAAATTTTGTACTAAACCTATCATACATAAGACTAGATATCTTATCTTGCATAAAAAGCATACCTGGGAGATAGATGTTTTCCACGAAGAAAATGAAGGCTTAATAGTTGCAGAAGTAGAGCTTGAAAGCGAAGATGAAACAGTAGAACTTCCAGAGTGGATACTGAAAGAAGTCACCGAAGATGCAAGATACTATAACTCTAATCTTTTAGAGAATCCATATTCACAGTGGGGTTAACGATAGGCTTCTTATCTTCAAGAAGCAGTATCGGTTCTATAAACGGGGCTACTTGAGCTAAAAAGTCCAAGAGCGCCATGACTGGAGATGCGTAGAAGAATTTTACCTTGTTGTTGTACTGCCAGAGTCTGTCGGCATATTGGTATATCTTGTGAGAAGTGTCACCGATGTTGTCGCCGTCTTTATCAAAACCTGTGTATCTGTCCCAGTAGTTATGCTCTACTACATTTAGCTTAGTCTCAAATCCTGCCGTACTCTTTACTATGTCGTCAATGTTGCCTACAAATTCATTATCTGTAAATGTATTGTTTCTTATAGTCAGGTGGAAGTGTATGGCTTCTTTGTTGTAAGATATCTCATTGTTAGTTATATATCTCTTCATTCCCATCTCTGTCCACTTTGAGTCTATGTACATTCCCTTAGCATTGTATCTGAGTATGTTATTCTTAAAAATAAGGTTAGAGCCACCCTTTAGCATTACTCCGATGCCGGCAGCTCCTTTAGAGCTTTGTATGATGTTGTTTGTTGCTTTTGTGTTTTGTGTCATCATCAGCATCAATGAGACTGAGTTATACTTAAAAGTGTTCTCTTTTACGATGTTGTCTTTTGAGTGAGAAATGTTAATACCGAATCTGGAGTTTGTGACAAAATTATTGATTACTTTGTTGTTGTTTGAGTAGTTTAGATTTGCATCTCTTGCTTTATCTATGATGTTATTGCTGATGATGTTGTTGTGAGAGTGCCAGATCTTTAGAGCATCTCCTCTTAGGCTTATCTCATTCTCTTTTGATGTTATAAAATTATCTGAGATGATGGAGTCTTCAACCATCAGCATGTTTATACCGTAAAGAGAGTTTAGAATCTTACAGTTGCTTATCTCAAAGTGTTTAGCTTTTTCTATAAATACGGCAGAATCTAAGTTGTACATCTCATTTCCACTGTTTGTAATAGTAAGGTTTTTGAGAGTTACGTCTGAGCTGTTTATGGTTATGACTACTCCGATGCCTTCACCGTCTATGATAACACCATCCTCGTTGCCAAGTATAGTAAGAGGTTTGTTTATAATGATGCCGCCTTTGTAGATGCCGGCGGGAAGCTTGATGGTTGCTCCAAAAGGAGCAGTGTCTATAGTTTCTTGGAGAATATTTGAGTGTAGGGCAGAGACAAAAAATATAAATAGTAAAAGTTTTTTCATCTGCTTAAAGTGGGTTTTTAGTAAAACCTGTGAATCTCTTCCATAATATTAGAAAAATCTACATCGTCACCTTTAGACTTAAGGAAGTTAACTAAATGCTCTTGAGAAGCTTCAACACCGTCTTTCTTTTCTATTTTTAAAAGTTCGGCATATAGCTCGGCAATAGTGTCTATAACAAATTTAGATATAGTTTTTCTAGATGCATGATAACCGATAATCTTACCAGTGTCAGTGTCTTTACGAATTTCAAACTCTGTAAATATCCAGTAATATCTGCCGTCTTTTGCAAGATTTTTTACAACTGCATTTATATTTTTACCGGCAGATATAGTTTCCCAGAGTAGTTTAAAAACAACTTTTGGCATATCAGGATGACGTACGATGCTGTGCGGAGAACCGATAAGCTCTTCTTCCGAATAGCCGGATACTTCTTTAAAGTAGTCATTACAGTATGTAATCTTACCTTTGGCATCTGTCTCGCTTACTATATATCTTTTTGGGTCTAACTCTATTTCAACATCTAATGGTGTAGGCTTAGTCATTTTATATCCTTCCGTTTAAAAGTCTGATAAGTGCTTCCGATATTTCATTGAAGTGCATGATTCTCTTGCCGTTATATGTCTTAGAGAAATCTTCTGCCGATTCATATGTTGCAAACGCAGGAAGGTCATCTCCGGCAGGAGAAGTAGGGCTTCCTCCGTAAACATAGAAAGCACCTTTGGCATTGATCGGTTTTAGTGTTGCAAAATCTGTAACAAGTATCTCTTTAAAGTCATCTTCACTTTTTACACCTACATCAAACCATTTTCCGGGTCTATGGTAAAATTCTATCATAGACTTAGGACTGCAGAAAAATACTTTCTTACCATTTTTTAATTCTATTTTTGCTACCCATTTCGGGTCTTTATATACTTTTAAATGTCTAACCAGACCAACTGTGTCCTTTGTATAATCCATTTCATATGAAAACAAAACACTCGCTGCTAAAACTACCGCTAAAACTATTTTTATCATTATTTCTCTCCAATATTAAACTAAATCTTTTTTCTCAAAAATTTTGTAACCCATAAATGCAAAAAGCAAACCTATAAAAAGAGGGTAACCTATAGATACAAGTACAAAAACCATCTGGCTCATCGAATCAAGTATGTAAAATGCTACCGGACCCATAACAGTAAGTTCAGGATCAAACAAAGATATGGCTGCAACACGGAAAATCTCCATAGGATTTGCCATTGCTATAAAGATAATAAGCTCTTCATTAAATCTGTTTTGCATCATAAGTGAGATAAGAGCAATATCTATAAATGCAAGTAAAAATATCCATACAAAAAATGCGATACCAAGTGCTACCTCACTAGATTTTACAAATGAAGAGATAAAAAAAGCTATGCCCAAAAAAGCACTGCTCATCGCAAACAAAAGACCTGTATACAAGAAGAAGATGCTCCAAGGAATATCTGCGCCTTTAAATGCTCCGTAAATCACAGCTATAACCATTGCAAAAAGTACAGGAAGATAGACTGTGATGAAACGACCTATTATCTTACCCCAGTAATACTGTTTAAGTGATATCGGAAAAGAGAGCATATACTCCAAGATATGATTATCCCTGTCTCCAGAGATAGACCTGACAGTAGTTATGAGTATAAATATAGGCAGAATTACAATCGTAATCTGTATATACATCAAAAGCAGTCTACTAAGACCACTAAAGCCCATAACCTGAGACTCGGTTACTCCTGCAATAAAAAATAGAGCGATAAGCCCTCCAAATACAAGAGAGTAAATTACAAACCATCTAGCTCTAAGAGACTCTTTTAAGTCCAAATATGCGATTAAATATAAATTTTTCATCAATGTCCTAGTATCTGTTTTCTAATTTTTGGGTTAGCCATGTGCTCACCTCTTAACATTTTCATAGTAACTTCATCAAAGTCTATATGACCTTCAAAACCGTTTTCATAGGCACAAAACCCATATGACATAGGTGTTCTTTCACCTATTTTAAAACTTGCACCTGCAGCATCTATATAGTGAGCAGTATCTTTAGAAAAGACTTTTGCTTTTTCTATATTAGCGTCGTATTCATTACCCCATAAAATCATACATCCAATATCATCAAAGTAGTGTATGGTACCATTATTAACTAAACTGGCACTATATTCGTTCGATTTTGAAACTTCCATATGACATTTTGGGCAAATCCTGACTTCACTCTTTAATGCTTGACTTGATGAACTCTCTGAAGAGTTACAAGCAGTGAAAAATGTGAGTGCTACAATGAGCAGAAGATTAAATCTTATCATCGGAAACCACTTTTCCTAAATCCATATATATTTGTCTGTTTACAAGATCTTTAACTTCTTCTAGTCTGTGTGTTACAAAAAGAAGAACTTTTTCTTCTTCGTTTTGTTTTAGCAGTCTGTAGAAGTCATCTCTGGCTTTTGGGTCTAAGTTTGCCGTCGGTTCATCATAGATGATAATATCACTTTTTTTAGCCAGTGAGATAGCTATAAGAAGCTTCTGCTTCATTCCGCCGCTGAGTTTAAAAAAAGATTTGCCCATATTTGATTTAAGATCAAGTTTCATCTCGTTTGAGTAATGCATGATCTTCTCTTTGCTCACATCTGCACTTATGCTGATGTACTGGATAAGTTCTTCGATGTTTAGCTTAATCGGAGGAGGCAGTTGAGGAACAAAACTGATCTCTTTTAAAACTTCGATTCTTTGTTTTATAGGATCAAGACCATTGATGGAAACACTTCCTGAATCTGCATGATAGTAACCGAGTATGGAGCGGATAAGAGTAGTCTTACCAGCACCGTTTGCACCCATAAGGGCAATAGACTCATTCTTGTTAAATTCACAACTGACATTGTCTAGAGAAACATGAGAACCAAATTTTTTAGTTAAGTTATTAATCTTTATCATTATCTACACCAAGCTTTTTAATCTAAAGTCAAATTTAAGAGCATCTACGTGACATACGTCTACGCATCTTCCACAAAGTGTACAATCAGCACCTGTGATATACTCTCTTGTAATACCTTTTTCTTCTCTTTGTTTGTCATATTTTGCTTTTGTTATTTCTAATACCTGATTTTCAAAACAAACATCGCTACAAACCATACAGTGGTCACAGTTATCATTCCACTCGATTCTAAGTGCAGAAGCTTTACCTATGTAGCCATAAGTAGTACCTATAGGACAGATGTAAGTACACCAAGCACGACGAGAATAAAAAACTTCTATAGCAAATACAACTACAACCCACAGAAGTGCTAAAGACCACCCGTAAGCAATCATTCTACTTAAAATTCCGACAACATTAAATGTCTCAAAAACCAAGTAGCCGCTTGTCGCAGATAAAATTAAAAATATTGCCCAAAATATGTGTCTGACCCTGTGGTCAAACTTACGTTCTTTGATGATTTTTTTATTTACCAAAGTGTTATGCCACTTTTCACCTATCTCACTTAATATTCCATAAGGACATACCCATGCACAGTAGCTTCTACCGCCTACAAGCAGGTAAACAATCAAAATAGTTGTTGTACCTATTATCATGTTTATCGGCAATTCATGAGTCGCTAAATACATTTGCATAGTCGTATATATATCTATCATGTGAAAACCTAGAAATCTAGATCCATTAAGCGTTCCCTCTAGCATCTGCAGGTCAATGAAAAATGACAAGAAGAAAAGAAGATGGATAGAAATAACAAGTATCCATCTCTTCATTCTATAGCTGAAAATTCTTTTGCCATCTTTTGTAGTATCAAAAAATGTAGAGAAGAAAGTTGATTTCTTTATGGTTTCTCTATTATTATACTTATCCATTTAAAAACTCCGTTTTATTTACTATTACTGTTGCTTTGCCGCTTGTTGTTTAGCTCTCTCTGGAAACTCTCCGATTTCTTTTGCAAATCTTTTTAAATCATCATCATTAAGCTTGATTAAAAGACCTTTCATAATCATGTTCTCTTTTCTGCCTGCTTTGAAGTCGATTAATTTTTTATATACTTCTTCTTCAGTCTGTCCAAACAGTTTAGGCCCCATCATAGGTTTTCCGTTTTGAAATCCTGAACCGTTAACGCCGTGACAAGATGAACATTTACTTTTATACTCATTACTTACTTTAAAAGCTCCTGCATTTCCTGCTTTGTCTCTAAGAGCACTAAGTGCTTCGTCTTCTTTCTCTCTATCAGATTTTTCTTTAGGATCTGCAGAAGTAGAAGTTGTTTGGCTCTTACCGTCACCTGTACCGAAATCTTTTATAACTTTTGAATGTTCTCCACCATGATATACAGCATCATCCATCGCTGTAAAAACCATCAATCCAATTATTACAAGTGTTAAAGCACCTACTATTATATTTTTCACTATTTATTCCTCATTTCGTTAATCTCTTTGTTGAACTGATAAATCTCATCAGCTAGTTTTTTAATTTTTTTATCATCCATCATTTTTACTAAGTCACTCATCAATGGATTTGATTTTTCTCCAGTTTTAAAACTGACAATTTTTTTGTATATGTAAGAAGAGTCTTTACCAAGAAGTGACGGACCGATTATTCCATTTGCGTAGTCATTGTGACATGCAGAACACTTTACTATAAATTCTTTGGAGAGTTTTCTTACAAGCATAGAAACCTGTACCTTCTCATACGGACTTCTAACATTCATATTTGCTTCAATGCTCGTTCTAGGTTTAGTACGCACTGATGCATCTTTATTTGCAGGTCTTGAGTTCTCATCATAAGCACTTTTGACGTTGTAATCATAATAATAAGACTTACTTTGAGACTTGTCATTTTCTTTTGCTTCGACTTTGATAGCGTGGGCATTTTCATTTTTCACGACTTCAATTTTCGAAGCATCTGCTACCTTAGCTGAAGTGTCTTTTTTTGACTGTTTATCTTCACCGTTGTCACTACAACCTGTAAATGCTGCAATAAGTAAAAAGCTTAGCGCATATACAACGCCTTGAATTTTATGTGTTTTCATGATTTCTCCTAGTTTTTACTTGCGTAATATTCTTCATAGGTAACTCTCGGTTTGACTACTATAGACGCTACAGTAGTTGGACAGACTTCTTGACATGCCCCACATCCAATACAACCATCGTAGATTTCGGGACGTTTACCACCCTTACTATCAGGAATCATTGCAATTGCACTGATTGGATTTGGAATTGGACACATATCTGCACAGAGGGTACATTGCTCACCTTCAAACTTTGAGAATTTCTCGGCAAGGTCAATTTCAAGCTGGGTAATGTTTGTAACAGAATCATTATATGCCAGCATATGATCGTTGTAGCCCTTAGGGACAACAGTTTTACTGATAGCCAGACAAGTGTCTGGAAATTCCAACACAGCGATCCCCATATGAATATCTTCGGGCTTTTCACAATGATGATCTAGAGCGCCGCTTGGACATGCCAAGACACAAGGAACAGCCTTACATGCATAACAAGCACGCTCGTCTGCATCTATGTATGGAGTTCCAAGACCATGACCTTTAGCCATATCCGAGAGTTTTATTGAGTGATACGGACATACTTGAAGACATTGACCGCATTTAATACATAGAGCAAGAAATTTTTTCTCATCAACAGCCCCGGGAGGTCTTAGTCTATTTTCTGCTCTAAGCGTGTATGGGCTAAATACTATTCCACCACCAAGGGCAAGACCTAGTATCCCAAGTGTAGAGTATTTTACAAACTCTCTTCTATCTGTTTGTACAGTTGCCATAATTATCCTTTAATCCTAACTTTAGGTTTTTCATCTTCTAGTAAAAATAACGGTTTTGTAAATGGAGCCAGTTTAGCTAAAAAGTTTAACAATGAAATTACAGGCGAACCATAGAAAAACTTTACATCAGGATTGTATACCCAAAGTTGATCTGCGTATTGATAAACTCTATGAGGAGTATCACCGATATTGTCACCATCTCTATCAAATCCGGTATAGTTATCCCAAAAGTTTCCAACTATCTCATTTTGATTAGTTTTCGCACCTCTGCTGTCATTTACTATATCTTCTATATTTCCCATTATCGTATTGTCTTTAATAATATTGTTTTCACTTAATGAATGGAAGTGAAGAGCCTCTGAATTATAAAGTACTTTGTTTCCTATTAACCAGTTATGTGTATCTGGTTCAAAAGGGGATCTGTCTATATAGATGCCTTGTGCGCAATAAATTATAGTATTGTCTTTTAAAGTAAAGTTTGAAACATCTTTTAGTCCAATACCCATACCCGTGGCACCAAGAGAACTTTTTACAACGTTTCCGGATGCTATTGTATCTTTGGAGTACATAAAAAATATACCGACACTGTTAAACTCATACATATTATCTTTAATGATATTTTTACCGGCATACATAAGATGCAAAGAGTATCTGCAATGTTTTGCATAGTTTTCGACTATCTCATTTCCATGAGAATACCATATAACCATATCTCGAGATTTGATAAGAGAATTTTTCTTTACAATGTTGTCGTTTGAATACCAAAGTCTAAGTCCATCACCTCGCATACCCAGGTCTAAATCTTTTGAAGTAATTTTATTTCCGGATATTATAGAATTGCTTACCATCTGTAAATCTATACCAAATAAAGAATCCTCAATAATACAGTTACTGATTTCACAATTTTTACTCTCAACTACGGTAATAGCCGAATCTATTTTATCGTGTCTATCTCCGCTTCCTGTAATTTTCAGGTTTTTAAGAGTTACATAAGAACTTTTAACATGTATAACAGTTCCTGAGCCTTCTCCATCAATAATTACGCCGTCTTCTTTACCAATTATAGTAATTGGCTTTGTAATATTGATGTTGCCTTTATAAATTCCGGCAGGTAATTTTAATATAGAACCTTCTGGAGCATTGTCTATTGCATCTTGCAATATATTTGCGCTAAGTTGGACATATAAAACAATTGCAAATGCGAAAAAGATTCTAAACATAAAAAGCCTTAATTTTTAACTTATAACTGCATCTCTTTAAATGCTTTTTGTTTTGCAAAAAATGCAAGTAGACTAAGTAAACCAATCAATATAATCATATAAAAACCAATTGTCGGATATGAGTGTGTAATAAACTGAGCTATTTTACCATCCCCAAAAACCGTCGGCATGAAAGGTTTTATTTTGAATGCTCCCCAATCATGTAGATTATGTCCAAACCAATATAGCCAATACGAATAATCAGCAATGAACAGTATAGGTAGAGAGGCAGGGACAAGCATTACATAGTTTAATAACTTATTGTTATAAGCTATGAAATAAATTATACCAAGAGATAGTAACAATAACGCATAGATGCCGATTTCTCTCTCAAATACTCCGCCAATCCACATAGGATCCATTCCTACGTAATGGTTGATTGTATTCATTTCATGAATCTCTCCACTAAATCCATCAAAGTGAAAAAATACGGGTATACCTTCTGGAAAAGCTTCTTTTGGGTAGTTTGGTGCTTCAAGTGAAACAGCCCAAATCGGCAATGAAGCCACGCCAATCTCAGATGCAGACTCAATCATCTGTTCTAAGTTATTGTGAGCCTCTTTAGGAGTAGATATACTCTTATACCTACCTTTGTTGTAAAAGTTCCATACTTTTGCGCTAAACGAAGATACTTGATCACCTTCTTGATGATCGATCTGAGTAAGTACACCGTTAAACGCTATCATTGGAAAGGTGAACGAGAAAGTTAAGATAAGTAAAGCTAAAAGAGCAAAGATTCTTGCTTTTTTTATACTTGGATGCATGTGTGTTTCCTTATTAAAAATAATCCTAAATTTATTTAAATCTCCAATTATTGTGAAAATAATATTTGATGTAAACAAATCTCTAATTATTATAGTTATTATATTAATAGATTATATCAAAAAGATTAGTTACAAAACTAGATTTGTATCAATTTTGAGTAATATAATAAATAATAAACTTTATTATATTTAAAAACTATAATAAAAAGTGGGAAATTATAATGGAATAATTGATGTAAGTCAAGGAGATTTAATAAAAAAAATGATATAGGCATTTATGTGAAAAAAGTGACAAAATTCACTTAAAAAGTGGTATTTTTTCTGTTATTTTATAGGAAAAAGTATGTACAAGTGAGGGGAAAACCCTCTCTTGTATAAAGCTAAATCTTATTTCTAGAATAAGTTTGCATTCTCGTCTACCCATTTAAGGTATTCAACAATGTCTTTAACTTCTTCTTTACTCATATGTTGGTTAGGCATTTTAAGATTGAAGTAATCAATCATGCTTTTAACATATGGGTCTTCGTACATTGCTTCTGGATCTAAAATGAAGTTACTAACCCATTTCTCACCATTTTCATGTCTTTGTAGTGCACCTGTAAGGTCTGGACCCGAAGATACTTTACCGATAACGTGACATCCAGAACAACCACCTTCACCAAACGTTTTTTCACCTCTTTGAGCTGAAGTAGATTGTTTAGTAGCGATTAGTCTTACTAGAGTGTCTTTCGCTCTAATACCAACGTCTGCAGTTTTAACCATTAGCTGCCAAATCATGTTCTCAAAAAGGATAGCTTTTTCAATATCACCTTTTTTGAAGGCTTCATCAGCTTTCTTTTTCTGAGCAGGAATTTGACCATATTGGTCGAATGCATCAGTTACAAGATCAGCAACAACTTTATGATCTCCGAATTTGTTCTCTTTTAAGAATGCAACAACTGATTGAATTACAGCGTCTGTAGCATCATTTACAGCAACAGTTTTTTTGTATTCAGCAATCATTTGATCTTTAGACATACCTTTCATTTTTAGTTTTTGAGCCGAAACATATTTTTTGTTCGGATCTTTAACCATAAGGTAACCCATCATCTCTAAGTGTAGTGCAGAACAAAACTCTGTACAGTAGTAAGGGAAAACACCCTCAATATCAGCAATGAATTTTATCTCTGTAGTTTCACCTGGCTCTAATGAAGCGTGAACGTCAAAGTTATCTACAGTAAAACCGTGAGTCTCATCTTGAGCTCTCTCTAGGTTTGTCATGTAAATAGTAACTTCGTCACCTTTGTTTACTGTAATTCTCTCAGGGTTGATGTGAGATCTTACAAGCGTAGCGTAAACAGTAACTTTATTACCTTTTCTCTCGATTCTTTCTTGACCAGCTAAAGTTTTACCAACATGTTGTTTACCAGTTTTAGCATTAGTACCCATTTTGTATCTTACGTGTGGGTGCAGTTTCTCAGCTCTGATAGCTACAGCTTGGTGAGGCTCACCAAGAGGTAAAGGCATGTCAACTAGTAAGTCCATCGTTTTACCACTGATATCAATCAACTGGTGATTTTGTGGGTGAAGAGGACCAACATTTTGGAATCTATCGATTGCAAGTTTGTTAAGAGCAATGATGTATTTACCTTGAGGATCTGCAGTTTTACCTTCCATTCCACAAAGGTGACCAATGTTATAGTGAACATTCTCTTTATCTAAAACTTTAAGAGTTTTGTAGTTCCATTTAACAACTTGAGAATCAACATAAAGTGAAGTATATATTTCGCCGTCTATAGGAGAATACTGATTATGTAATGGCCCAAGACCTAGCTCGATTTGACCGTGTAAAGATGACTTCATATCTAAGATAGGAATACCGTATGGATCTTTACCAGCGTATTTTTTGCTTTTAATAAGTTTTTTAATCTTGCTCCATTTATAAACAGAGGCATGAGTATCTAGCTTACCACAAACAGTGATGTATTCACCATCAGGAGAAACGTCAACACCGTGAGGTGATTTTGGCTCAGGAATTAAAAATAATGCTTCATTTTTAACAGCAATATCCATAGGAATAATTCTATGGTTATTTACAATTTTTACATTTTTCTTGTCTTTAGCCAATTTAGCTAATTTTTCCCAGTTATATACGTGTAAAAAGTCAGTGTCGTTTCTTGACATACCAGCTTCATTTGGCGGCATACCAACTTCGATACCACCTGTATACATCTCTGTATTAAATGAGTTTGTGAAACCCCAACCGTAACTTGCACCTTTACCTGCATCAGATAAATCTTGCATATATGGAGGCATTTCTACAGTGAAAGATTTATCTTCTTCAATCCTACCTGTTTTATGGTTGAATTTCCATAATGTAACACCACCTCTATAAGTTTCCTTATACTCTTCGATTGAGTGATAGTTGTTATCAAATGGAGCTGCATATTGTGCAGCATCAAGGATATACTCAGAGTTTGGTGTAAAGAATGCACCACCGTGAGCCGATTTGAATACTTTGTTAGAAACAATTTGTTTTGTCTCAAAGTCATGTAAATCGATAATAGCGATACGTGGATTAGCTTTATCATTAATTGCTAACCATCTACCGTCATATTTACCGTCTTTTTCAGAAATAGCAGGGTGGTGAGTATCACCCCAATTGATTTCACGACCACGAATGTTACCTTGTCTTAAAATTTTAAGACTGTCAACATCGTAACCATAACCTTGCCATGGCTCAGGTGTAAATACAGCGATATATTTTAAGATTCTCATAGATGGCACACCGTAAACAATTACTTGTCCAGATTGACCACCAGAACTAAATACGATAAACTCATCCCTACCACCAGTAGGGTTGTAAGTCTTCGCAGCACGAATTACATCGATCTCTGTTAAGCCTCTTGCCTTCATTACTTTTTGTAGTTCACCACCTGAAGCAGCTGTTGCAACTGTTGCAGCTAGTGTTGTACCTAAAATAAGTGAAGTAAGCTTGTTGAAATGCTTAGTCATTTTCTTCTCCTTAATATTCCTTTGAATATATAAAATATATCCAAATGATTCAAAATATTAGTACATTTTG
Source organism: Sulfurimonas sp. (assembly GCF_041563495.1). Taxonomy (GTDB): domain Bacteria; phylum Campylobacterota; class Campylobacteria; order Campylobacterales; family Sulfurimonadaceae; genus Sulfurimonas. The sequence goes on along the minus strand of NZ_JBFFMZ010000005.1, from coordinate 190,420 downwards.
GAGGTCAATAATTTGACTAAGGTCAAATTATAAGATTAATTTTAAAATTTAAGTTTATTTAAGTTTGTAAGCGGAAACAAGATTATCTAAATCAGATTTTAGATTTTCCAGTTTTATAGTAGATGATGTTAACTCTTCTAAAGATTGGATCAAAGTATCTTCTTTTTTAGTTAACTCTTTGTCAATACTTTCACTGTCATCCATTACGCAGAGTAATTCTAGCAGATTCTCAATATCGCTTTCTAAATATTGCAGTGATATAAAAGAATGTTCTATAGATTGACTGGAGTTTCTTATTGAATTGTTAATCTTGTCTACGAGAAAATTGAAATTATTACTTGCTTCTAAGAGTTCACTGCTGTTGTTGTGAACACTGATAGGCTGTAAGCCTTTAATGCTTGAGTTGGTAATAATATCTTTTGAAGTTTGTATAAATTTTTGCATAAAGGAGATTACATTTTTTATCTGTGAGAATAAATATATAAGCAGTAGTGCTAAAATTAAAAATAGTGTGTATTGCAAGTTTTTGTAGCTGTTTAAAGTTTTTTCAAAATACTGGTTATGCATCTTTATAAGCTTATTGAACTCTACGACTAATTTGATATTTGTGTTGTAAATATCATTTACGACTTGTTCTAAAAGAATACTTGAATATGCTGAGACTGTTTTTCTTTGGTCTCTGAAGTTTTGTACATATAGGTAGAATTGATTCCATAAAATGACAATCTCGTCACTCTCTTTTTTAATAGATTCAGAGTTTATGTTTTTTAATATCTCATCTTTATTGTTTAGATTATTTATAAATTTTCGAATAGAGTCATCTAACTGTTGCGAGGAAGCGTTGTTATTTCTGTAGATGTAGAAAATATTTTTAGATATCTCCTGTGTAAAACCTTTTTGTGCATTGATAGTATCTAAAATATTATTGTTTATTCTGTTCTCATTTGATATATAGCTTGATAGAGATGCTAAGGCAATGGAGAGTATAAAAATCAGTAGCCCGGCTACTTTTATCTTAGTCATTTCCTATCTCCCTTAATGCTATTGTATCTAATATTGTAACTTTACCTTGCATTATATCAATAATTTTGTTTCGCTTTAACCTATTTAGTACGCGGGATAGAGTTGCAGGTTGAATATGTAAAATAAGTGAAATATCGTGTCGTTTTAGTTTGTTAAACATATCCAGATCAGCGTCTAGCATCATTGCTACTTTCTCTACAGAGTCAAAAATAAATTCTCTATTTATGAGAGATTCAATTTTTTGAGACCTTGAACTAATCTCATTGACAAGTTCCAAACAAAGCAGGTTTTTTTCTAAAAAATGTTTTTTAAACTGTTGATAATCAATGCTTAAAATCTGCGAGTCTTCAACAAGTGCAACATTTGAAAATGATGTTAATGTCTCATCATTTATATCTGTAATCTCTGATATTAGAGACTCTTTATATATATAGTATAGAAATATTTCATTTGAATGTTTATCTATCTTATATGTTTTAGCCAATCCATCAATTAAAAATAAAAGATTATTACTTTCATCTTTCTCGTAATAAAGCACGTAATCACTGCTGTACGAATGAATGGCAGAAATTGAGGCTAAGAGCTCAACTTCTTGAGTGCTTAAAGCGGAAAAAAAACTTAAAGACTCTATTATGCTTTTGATGGACAAAGCTAGACCTAATTAAGACTCGTTGAACAATCTTTCTGTGCAATATCAAACTGAAATAGACGAGTTTTTGTTTTTGCGCTTACATATACATATGAAGTATTTATTCCAGCTTCTAAAAATTTTCTTGATGATTGGCAGACACCTTCAGTTACAGCCTGTTTCATTCTTGTTCTGTCTTCTTTTTGGACAGCTTCATCACTTTTTACACCTGTGTTTATCTCAAACGTATAAACAAGAGTTGTGTCTGCATTCTTTACAGAAGCTAAAGTTGTATATTTGTCTATTACTTGTGGAAGAGTGCTTGAAATCTCTTTTGCAACAAGTTTGGCTATTTTTTTATTTTGTGCTTTCATCTCTTTATCAGGAAACGTACCTGTTCTTGTAGGTGTATCAGAAGCAAGTAAAGAAAAGCACAGAGCGAGTGAGATAGTAATTATTTTATTCATGTAAACTCTTTTTTTTGAAGTATTATACACAATATAAAGTAAAAATAATATTTATTATAAGAGTAAGAACCTAATAATTAGATTCTTAGTCTTGTTGTTGCCTCATATAAGAGGGAATATCTAAATAGTTATCGTCAAAATCACCGCCAACCACGAGCTTTGGACGAAGAATTGCTTTTGGAGCGGGAGTGTCGTTTACAAAGTCTTCATTGTTTGTTTTATTACTTATATCTCTTTCAAAACCTGTTGCAACAATAGTGATTTTGATATAGTTTGGCTCTATACTGTCATCTGTAGAAGTACCAAAGATTACTTCTGCATCTTCATGCGCACTCTCATGTACAACATTCATGGCATCTGATACTTCCATTAGTGGAAAGTCAGGGTGCATTTTAAAGTGCACTAAAACACCCATTGCACCGTTAATTGTCATATTGTCAAGCAGTGGAGATTCAATAGCAGCTTTAATGGCTTCATAAGCAGCATTCTCACCTTCATATTCACCTACACCCATAAGTGCCATGCCTTTATGACTCATAACAGTCTGTAAGTCGGCAAAGTCAAGGTTTATGTCATTTTCTCCGCTTGAGAGTATAACACCTGAGGTTCCGCTAACTGCTTGAGCTAATACGCTGTCTACTATTTTAAAGCTATCTTTTAAACCGAGTCTTCTGTCTATAATAGAAAGAAGTTTGTCATTAGGAATCACGACAATAGAATCACTCTCTTTTTTTAACTCTTCAAGCCCTGTTTCTGCAAGTTTGAGACGTTTCTTTCCTTCAAAAGAAAAAGGTTTTGTAACTATTGAAATTGTTAAAGCACCAACTTCTTTTGCTATTTGAGCAACAACCGGAGCAGCACCTGTTCCCGTACCGCCACCGAGACCTGCGGAGATAAATACTATGTCTGCACCTTCTAAAGCACTTCTGATTTCATCATAGTTCTCTAGTGCCGAATCTTTACCTATCGCAGGTTTCATTCCTGCACCGAGACCTTTTGTAAGTTTAGTGCCGATTTGGATTTTAGAAGCATTTTCCGCTTCTTTAAGAACCTGCGCATCTGTATTGACCATAATCATTTCGATGCCGCTGACACCTTCTTTGATCATGTGACCGATCATATTACCGCCGCCGCCGCCAACACCGACTGCTATAATTCTTGCTCCGCTCAGGTTGCTTGCTTCTTCAATTAAAAATGGTTCCATAATCTCACTCCTTTAAAATAGCTGGGTAGCCCAGTTCCAAAACTTGTTAAAAGCTCCGGCTTCGTCACTCTTCTTCTCTTTTTTCGATGGTAGAGTAACCATTGTTTCTATTTTCTCTTCAATAGATGGAGCGATAGGTATTTCAGGCTCATCTGAGAAATCAACATTGCTGTGAGATACTGGAGTCTCGTTAGCGTGTCTAACTCTTTTATTTACATCTATTTCATAAGGAGTAAATGAATTAGCACTATACATGACTAAACCTATGGCACTTGAATATTCAGCACTTCTGAGGTTGTCAAACAGACCGTCCATCTCTATCGGACGAGCAAGACGCACAGGTACAGAACCAAAAGTAGCTACTGCTAAGTCTCTGATTCCTTCCATCTTTGAAAAACCGCCTGTTAGAACTATTCCCGCACCCAATTGGTCTTTAAGTCCGCTGTTCTCAATAAACTGGGCTAAAATCATCAAAGTCTCTTCAACTCTTGCAAAAATAACATTATGAACAACTTCAAGAGATACTTCATGAGTAGTATTTTCATCACCGATTATAGGAAGTTCTATAAGCTCATTGCTTGGCGTTAAAAGTGAGCCGTAGCTGAGTTTTACACTGTCGGCTATATTTAACGGTGTATGAAGAGCCATTGAGAGGTCACTTGTTACATGATTTGAACCAACACCTAAAAAGTCGTTGTATCTGATTGAGTTGCCTGAATGAATAATAATATTGCTAGTGTTGCCGCCCATGTCTATAACAGCTACACCCAACTCTTTTTCATCATCATTCAGCGTAGCTATAGAAGAAGCATAGCCGTTTAATACTACGTTTTCTACTTCAACACCGGCTCCGCGAACAGCTTTTTTCAGGTTGTTAAGGTTTGATTTTTGAGTAGTGATTATGTGTGTTTCTACTTCAAGTCTTGAAGCATTCATACCAAGTGGATCTTCTATGAAATCCTGATCATCAACTTTAAAATTAAATGGAAGTGCATGAAGAATATCGTATTCATTTGGAATGTTTGCATTATACAGAGATGTGTGCATAACACGTTCTATCTCTTTAAAACTAACTTCTTTATTTTGAATATTTACAATACCGTTTGAATTTAAACTTTTTGTATAGGCACCGGAAATAGAAACAATAGCGGTCTTTACATCACTGCCCGATACTCTTTTTGCATCATTTAAAGCAGTCTTAATAGACTTGGAAGCTAACTCTATGTTAGTTATGCTTCCTTTTTTTAAACCTTGCGCTTTGGAAATTCCTGCCCCTGTTATAGCTACTGAGTTGTCATCTGCAATTTCTGCGATGATAGCACATATCTTTGTAGAGCCAATATCTATGGCTAAAACAGTTCTGCTCAACTTAGAGTCCTTTGATGAATATCTCAGTTTTGTACTTGTTTTGAAGGTTTTTGATTAGACCCTCGTTAAACATAGCACTTTTTAATCTAACAATCGGGTTGTCTGGATTAGTGTTAGTTTTGTTAAGCAGTTTTTGTTCCAAGATGTTATATAAAACAACATTTCCATTTTTTAATGTAATAAAACCTCTTTTTTCTTTTGAAGAGAAAAGCGCACCAAGAAATTCATTTGCATCTGCTGCGTTGAGTTTTGTTAGTTTATCTGCATCTGTACTTGTTATAAAGTCTGTTTTTGTCCCGCTAAACGTTGCTGCCGATTTTTTTGCCAACTCAAGAAGTTTAGCATTTTTTTGCTCTTTTACAAACATAGGTAAAACGTCTTTTTTTGCTTCTTCAAAAGATTTTGCACTAGCCGGATTTATTTTAGTTAGTTCAAATATAAAATATTGATCATTCACTAAAACAGGTTTTAGGTATGGAGAGGTAGGAGAGAGTTTTGAAATTTTTTGTAAAACTTCTTCACCGTAAGGATTGTTTGAAGCTGAGATAATAGCACTGGATACTTCTACATCAGAAGCTAGTTTGCCTTTTTTGTATGCTATGTATGTTCTAAGGGCTGAATCTTTAGTAGCTTTTGCATCTAATTCATTTATGACAGAAGCTCTTGCTCCTTCTAAAGGTAAAAGTTTTCCATCAACATCTTTAAAGTGAGTTTTGTTAGCTAAGTAATGTTCTTTAATCTTAGCATCTTCATATTTGTTAGATAGTCTAGCTTGTTTAATGTACTTGACCTCATATGTTACTTCATTCATAAACTCTTGTTTTCTATTTTCCCAGTAAGGCTTAAGAGCAGCATCTGAAGTGTCAATATTTATTTTCTCGTCACTTAACACTTTGTAGTCTATTTTATCTGCAATGTTGATTATTGTATCAACAATGCTTAGTTCATTTTTACTAACATCTACAGGAAGCAGTTTTAAAGTTTTTTGAATAAGAAGCTGTTTTTTTACATCAGCTTCATACTCTTTTATGCTCATATTGTTTCTAGATAAAACTTGTTTGTATATCTCTTTGTCAAATACACCGTCTTTAAAAAAATATTCTTGAGTTTTTAACTCATTTAAGAGTTCAGCGTCGTTAATCTCTAAATCATAAGATAGTGCAAGATTTATAATAAGCGCCTGATCTGTCAGATGTTTAAGTGCTTGAGACTGTAGTCCAAAGCTTTTTGCTTTTTCTTCATCAAAGTTTCCTTGAAACATTTTGTTATACTGAGCATAAAGATTTGAATATGTTTTTTGTAATTCACCCATAGTGATCTCAACATTTCCGACCTTTGCTACGGCACCGGCTTTGTCACCATAGCTATATTGCCCCCATCCTACGAACCCAGCTCCAACAAAAGCTATAGTTGAAATCCAGATAGTAATTATGAGGTATTTTTTATGTCTTTGCATCCATGTAATCATCTAGTTTATTACCTTATGTATGATATTTTTGTAATTCTATGTAAATTCGTATTAAACCTTGATAAATGTGAGTCTGTTATTTTAGTTAAAGTTTACATAAACTTACTATGATGGTTAGACAATATCATTATAAACTCGACTTTTTAATATATTTCATATAGAATTGCATTAAGTATATTATGAGGATAGTTAGTATGAAAAACGAAGAACTTAAAAATAGAGACTTGGATGTCTTATGGCATCCGTGTACCCAAATGAAAGATCACGAAACCTTACCGCTCACTCCTATAAAAAAAGCTTACGGTGTATATCTTGAAGACTTTGAAGGCAATAAGTTTATAGATGCGGTAAGTAGTTGGTGGGTTAATCTCTTTGGACATACTAACCCTTATATAAATAAAAAAGTGAAAGAACAGTTGGATACTTTAGAACATGTTATTTTAGCCGGTTTTACACATGAGCCTGTGGTTAGGCTGTCTGAACGTTTGGTAAAACTAACACCGGAGGGCTTAGAGAAATGTTTCTATTCAGACAATGGTTCAAGTGCTGTGGAAGTTGCTCTAAAGATGAGTTATCATGCACACAAAAATGATGGAAAAGTCGGTAAAAACATCTTTGTATCACTAACAAATTCATACCATGGTGAAACCATCGGAGCACTTAGTGTTGGTGACGTAGAGCTTTACAAACAAACATATGAGCCACTTTTGCTTAAAACGATACAGACTCCGGTTCCTAGTGATATGAGTATAGAATCCGCACAGATAGCAGCAGGCAAGTTTGAAGAGTTGTGTAAAAATAGAGCAGATGATATAAGTGCAATTATTCTGGAGCCATTAGTTCAAGGTGCCGGTTATATGCATATGTATCATCCTGAATTCTTAGTTCTTGTGCGCGCCATTTGTGATGAGTATGATGTACATCTCATAGCTGATGAGGTAATGGTCGGTTTTGGTAGAACGGGAGAGTTGTTTGCGTGTCAAAAAGCAAATATCACGCCTGATTTCATAGTTTTATCAAAGGGCTTGACAGGAGGCTATCTTCCTCTTTCTGTAGTGCTTACGACAAATGAGATATATGCAAAGTTTTATTGTGACTACGGTGAATATAAAGCATTTTTACACTCTCACTCATACACAGGAAACGCACTTGCCTGTGCCGCTGCAAACGCGACGCTCGATATATTTGAAAATGATGATATTATTGAGAAAAACAGAGCTATTTCAAAGTATATGGGAAATAAACTTGAAAAGTTTAAAGAACTTGAAAATGTAGCGTCTGTCAGGCAAACAGGGATGATATGTGTGGTTGAGTTAAAAGGATATAAAACGGAAGAGAGGATAGGTTTAAAAGTTTACGCTCACGGACTTAAAAATGGTGTTTTACTTAGACCTCTTGGACATGTGGTTTATTTTATGCCTCCATATATTATAACGAACAAAGAGATTGACAAGATGATGGATATAGCCTATGAAGCTATAAACGGATTATAGTTTAGATTCTATGATTTTTTGGATATCTTCAGATAAAACAACACCTTCTGCTTCGTAGAGAATATTGTCTTTGTTTTCAAATATAATCATGGTAGGAAGTTGATAGACGTCATAAGCTTCTGCAATCTCTGGAGATTCATCACAATCGACTAGCAATATTGATACATTATTATTTATGTCTTCAAGCTGGTCTAGTTCCATTTCTAATGCGGAACAAGCTTCACAAAACTCTGAACCAAACTTTACTATAACAATTTTGCCCTTACCGAGCTCTCCATCCATTACAACTTGAAAACTTTCTTCATCTACATTGAATTGTGCCATTTATATATTTCCTTTTATTTTTTTAGTCAAAATTAAAATCTCTTTGAGAGCCGTCAAGCATCAGAAGCCTGCAACTTTTTTCCAGAATTGCTAATTTTTTTGCCATTTCATGTATATCTCTGTTAAATGTGTAAACGCCATAGCCCCGTATAACCATTATGTTTGTTTTTTGTGTTTGAAAGTAGTAGGCAATTTCGCTTTGTGCTCTGTCATACCAATCTTCAAACTGTTTTGGATCGATTATATCAATAGAACCAAGCTCTTTAAAACCAAAATAATCTTTTGGAGTAATCATGTTGTGTTCTAATGAGTAGGCTGTTGTAAAAGGAGGCATGCTGAATGATACAAATTTAGCATCTGAGATTTGAGAATAGATGCTAAAATGGATATTTGAATCTATGCTCGCTTGGTTCCATCTGTAATCTTTTTTAAAATACAATTCAATAAGAGAATCATTGTCTAATGCATCAAAGACAGCTTCTTTTGTGTTTATAATAAAGCGATTTGATTCAGTTTTTGCAGATAAAGAACCGTGATAGATGCCAAAAAAATCTTTTCTAAACATAGATAATGCCAAAGTCGATAGTTGATTTTTTAAGTGTTGTCTATTCATCTTGTCACATCTGCCTTTATGATTTTGGGTAGTTTATCATAAATTATCTTTTAATTTCTTAGCATAAATGAGTTTTATTTTTTGTGATTTGTTACATATGTTAATTTTTATTATAAATTTTTATATGTTACTATCACATTTCAGAAACTATAAGTAAAAATATATAATAATAAAGAAAAAAATGGAAGTGGAATATAATGTTTAGACTTAATCTTTTTGTTCCTCTTATGTTTGTCACACTTATAATGGCCATATTTACAGTGGTTACAATAATATATGTACAAGAAGATTCTATTCATAAAAGTAAAGAGAAGATTGCAGAACAATTTGCAAAAGACTTAAATGAAAAAGTCTCAATAGAAGCTGCCGTAATTAGTGAATATATAAATTTCATTCAAGAAAAAAAAGATGTTTCAGGATTTTTTTTAGAAGGAGATAAAGTAAAACTCAATAAATCTGTAAAGGATTTGTATGATAGATTGAACAAAAATGTACAACTCACACATATGTATTTTATTAAAACTGACGGCAGTGTTTTTCTTCGAGTCCATAATTATCAAATAGATAAAGATATCATAGATAGAGTTACGTTTAAAAGAGCAAAAGAGAGTAACTCACTTTTTTACGGCTTAGAATTCGGACCGATGAAAAACTATACATTACGGGTAGTAAAACCGTGGTTTGTCGATGGAAAATTAGTAGGCTACATAGAACTTGGAAAAGAAATAGATAAGATTATTAATCAACTATCACTCTCTTTAAATACGGATATCTACATAGCTGTAAAAAAAGATATATACAAAGAGTGTTCCCAAGAGCTGAAAAAATCACTTTTATCAAAAGTTCAGACAAGCAATCATTATATTGTATATAACACATCAAAAGTTCCACTTGAAATAGAGTCTATTTTAAATGGCGATATTTTAAATGAAGACATACATCACGATGGCAATGAATATTTCATTTCTAAAAATATTCTTTCAGATGTATCTGGCAAAGAACACGGTTATTTTATTTTTTTAAGTGATGTTTCTTTAGAACATCGCATTATGTATGGTTCTATAAAAATATTGAGTTTAATTATTTTGGTAATAGCCGCCATATTGATTGGCGGTGGATATATTCTAATTAAAAGTAAAGAAAAAAATATACATAGGTTGACTTCCAGACTTGAGAAGAAAAAAAATGACCTGGCTATTTTTAATACTAAGCTTCAAAAGCTTTTTGATCTTCAAAAGAATATTATTGTTCTTACCAACGGCAGGTCTATTGTTATGGCGAATCAGGCAATGTTTGATTTCTTTGGATTTAAAGATATTGATGATTTTGCAAATCATCATAAATGTATATGTGACAGATTTGTCAAAGATGATAATTTTTTTCATTTGGATAAAGTTGCTGAGGATAAAAACTGGATTGATACAGTTAAATTTTTATCAGAAGAAAAGCGCATTGTCGCAATGCTTGATTGTAATTTGATGTTACACACCTTTAGCATCTCTGTCAGTCCGTTTGAAGAGGGAAGTTTTATTATATCTTTTACAGATATCAGCAACACAATGATTGAACATTCTAACTTGAAGAAAAAAGTAACTCACGATAAATTAACAGGTGCTCTAAACAGAGAGTTTTTTGAAAATAATGTTGAATTAATTATCAAAAATGCACTTCCTAGAAGAGTGGGATTTGTTCTTTGTGACATTGATAATTTTAAACTTGTCAATGATACTTACGGACACAATTGCGGAGATATTGTTTTAAAAGATTTTACAAAAATCATCAAAAACTCAATACGTGAGAGTGATTATCTTATCAGGTGGGGTGGAGAAGAGTTTATAATTTTGATGAATATCAATAATATAAATGCACTTGGTAAAGTTACAGAGCACATACGAAAGCTTGTTGAAGAACATCATTTTGAAGAAGTAGATAGAGTAACATCAAGTTTTGGTATTTCACTGTACAATGAAGGAGAAGAAGTGATTGATACCTTGGAAAGGATAGATAAGGCTTTATACAAAGCAAAAGATAACGGAAGAAATCAAGTTCAAATACTTTAAAGGGATAAAATGAGCTTTAAAATAAAATTTGGAAATCTTGTAAAAGAAAAAGCTACATTTATAGTAAATGCGTCTAACACGGAACTTACACTGGGCAGCGGTGTGTCACATGCTTTTAGTGAGCAATGCGGTGGTGCTTCTTATCAAAAAGAGCTTTATGAAATCAAAAAAAATGTTGGGAATATAGCACAAGGTGATGTTGTTATATCAGGCCCCGGTTCTGCTACAAATTTCAGATATGCTCTTCATGTCGCAGTAATGAACTACAGTGATAACTCAAAACCTGCTAATCCTACATATATGCAAATACAAAATGCTTTAGAGTCGATGTTGAGTATTATCAAAAGCAAGGTTCAAAACGAAAGTATTCAAAATCCGAGTGTGGTTATACCGCTTCTTGGATGCGGGGTCGGAGGATTAAAAAAAGAGAAAGTATTTTTGATGATAAAAAGTATTTTTCAAAAAGCGGATTTTGATTTGGATACAATCATCTGCTTTCATAATAAACAAGACTATTATGAGTTTTCGTCTAAAGTTTAGGTGATGAGAGCGGTTTATTTAAACCAGCTCTTCATTTTCTCAATTGCAGAGTCTAAAACTCCCTCATGAGGTTTAGATTCGATGCCAAAAGAGTCTTGTAATTTAGTCAAAAGCTCTTTTTGTTCATCATTTAGTTTTTTAGGATAAGTGATGTTTACTTGAGCGATTAAGTTTCCTTTACCGTGTCCGTGTACATCTTCAATACCTTCACCTCTAAATGTGAAGTGTTGTTTATCTTTTGTTCCGACGTCAAGTTTAAGTTCTAACTCTCCAGTTAATGAAGGGATAGTAAGAGTCTCTCCTGCAACTGCCTGAGTGAAGAAAACGGGGATAGCGATATAAACATCGTTTCCTTCTCTTTGGAAGTGTTTATCAGGTTTTACGGCAAAAGTAACATATAAGTCACCTCTTGAACCACGTTTGCCTATATTACCTTTTCCTGAGACTCTCAGACGATTACCTTCATCTATCCCCTTAGGAACCTTGATAGTTACAGATTCTCTTGCCTCTTCATAACCTTCTCCATGACAGTTAGTACATGCTTCTGATGGAGCACTGCCTGTACCGTTACATACAGGACAAGTTTGAGAGAAAGTCATAAAGCCTTGTTTCATATAGACTTGACCCTGACCTTTACACTGTGCACAAGTAGAGAGCTTACCGTTCTTAGCTCCGGTGCCGCTGCATGGTTTACAAGCTTTTTTGTAAGTAAACTCTATCTCTTTTTCGCATCCAAAAATAGCTTCATTAAATGAGATGTACATATCTACATTCATATCAAGTGGATATTTTTCCATGTCTGCCGGATTTTGACGACGACTTCTTCCGCCTCCAAATCCGCTAAACATCTCTTCAAACATCGAGCCTAAATCATCAAAGCCGCCAGATGAACGGCGACCGCCGCCGCCCATGCCTTGAAGTCCTTCTTTACCGTAACGGTCATAGATGCTTCTTTGCTGGTCGTCACTTAGACATTGATATGCTTCATTACATAATTTAAATTTGTGTTCTGCTTCTGAATCACCGGGATTTTTATCGGGATGATATTGTTTAGCCATTTTTCTATAGGCTTTTTTAATAGTTGTTTTATCAGCATTTTGCGATACTTCTAGTATTTCATAATAACTTAGATCTTGCATAATATAATTACTGTCCTATAAATAAATTTTTCGCAATTATATCGTTTTAAATTTAATATCAGTATAATCCTATTTATGACACTAAAAATTATAACTCTGTTTTTCATTTCTCTACTCTTCTTAGGCTGTTCCATAGAACCTAAAATACTCTTTTCTCAGATGCCCCAAACACACTTGACGCAAACTGATTTTGATGAACTTCCCAACTGGGAAAATGAAGATTATCGGCAAGCAATAAGCTCTTTTTTAAACAGCTGCCAAAGTCCTAAGAGCAAAAAAATATACTCTGAGTTATGTTTAAAAGCAAATGACACTCAAGACTATAAAGCATTTTTTGAGAGAGAGTTTAACGTATATAAGATTGCATCTGATGATGCAAGTAGTGAAGGACTTTTAACCGGTTATTATGAGCCTAGTCTAAAAGGTTCTTTAACAAAAAAAGAACCATATATCTATCCTGTATACGGTGAACCGAATGACCTTGTTAGCGTTGATTTAAGCAGCATCTACCCGGATTTGAAAAACTATAGGCTTCGAGGTCGCATCGAAGGCAAAAAACTGGTTCCGTACTTTACAAGAGAAGAGACAAAAGAAGAAAAATTAGATGCCGATGTTATCTGTTATACAGATTCCATAATCGATCTTTTCTTTTTAGAAGTTCAAGGCTCAGGAAGAGTGAACTTGGATAATGGAGAAAGCATTTTTATAGGCTATGCAAATCAAAACGGCTATAAATACAGCTCTATTGGAAAATATTTGATAGAAAAAGGCGAAATAGCAAAAGAAAATATCTCACTTCAAAGCATCCGAGCGTGGTTTGAAGAGCATCCTGATAGAGTAGATGAAGTCCTTAATTATAATAAATCCGTAGTATTCTTCAGAGAAAAGAATCATGCGGCATCCGGGTCGTTAGGAGTAATTTTAACACCTGAGCGTTCGTGTGCCGTAGACAGAAACTATATTCCTTTAGGAAGTATGTTGTTTTTAGATGCTAAAATAAACAAAAAAAATGTAAGCAGGATAGTAATGGCGGAAGATACGGGCGGTGCTATAAAGGGTTCTCTTAGAGCAGATATGTTTTTCGGTTCATCTCCTGAAGCAGAAGCAACTGCCGGCGAATTAAAATCGCCTTTGAACTTGTGGATATTTTTACCAAAGGGTGCAGATGCGCGGCTCACTAGATAAATTCAATCGTTTGGTAGATGCATTACAGGAACTGCCGACAATAGGCAAAAAATCAGCTACAAGACTTGCCTATCATATGGTCATCAAAGAGAGTTATGTAGGTATGAAGATATCTCATGCCATTGAAGAAGCTCTTGGCTCTGTAAAGAAGTGTACAATTTGTGGCGGTATGAGCGAGGATGAACTATGCTTTATCTGCTCAGATGAGAGACGAGATGCTACGGTACTGTGTATTATAGAAAATGCAAAAGACATCCTTTTACTTGAAGAAAACGGACTCTTTGACGGTAAATATTTTGTACTTGATTCTTTGGAAGAACTCAGTATCTCTCATCTGCTTAAAATTGTTGAAAGCGGAGTGAATGAAGTAATATTTGCTTTAACGCCGTCTATCTCAAACGATGCCGTTATCCTTTACATAGAAGACAAGCTTAGTGAATATAAAATCAACTTTTCTAAAATCGCACAAGGTGTTCCAACAGGTGTAAGTCTGGAAAATATTGACATTTTGTCTCTTACAAGAGCTATGGAAGATAGAGTAAAGGTGTAGTTATGAAATATATATTACTGTTTTTGTTTTTGTGTTCAGTTCTTTTTTCTTCTAATATAGATGCCAAAAAAGGTAAAGAAGTTGAAAAGTATGAAGTAAGCGAGATAGAAGATGCCAAGGCGAAAAGAGGTATGCAAAAGTGGCTAAACAGTGACTTTGGACTTAAACCGCACAAGGTAAACTACATACTCCCTTTTGCGTACAGAGAAGGTACTTATAAGTCCTATGTGCTTACAGACGAGTACAGAAATATTGAGGGCGAACTGCAAATGAGTTTGAAATTGTATTTAGGCACCGGTTTATTTGGCTTAAATGAGAGTTATTATCTTGCTTATTCGCATCAGGCCTTTTGGCAGATATATTCAGAATCTTCCCCTTTTAGAGAGACTAACTATAATCCTGAAGGCTTTGTGGAATTTCCTATAGCTGATAAAGATTCATTTTTAAATATGAAATCTGTAAAACTTGGTCTGGCTCACACTTCAAACGGTCAAGGAACTAATAAAGATGTTGTATATGCCACTCCTGCAGATAATCCCGGGAATCGTTCAAGAAGTCTAAATTATATGTACTCAGAGTTTGCATTTCAGTATAATACGCTTCTTACCGAGCTTAGACTTATATCTCCATTCCCTGGAACAGAAGATGACGAAGACAATCCTGATATTATGAAATACCTTGGATATACATCTGTAAAGTTTAATTACTTCACGGGAGAACATATGTTTACTCTTATGGGAATGGGAAATTTTTCCACAGGATACGGGGCAGTTGAAGTAACATATTCTTATCCTCTTATTGATGATGCCTATCTGTATGTAAAACTCTTTAGCGGTTACGGAGAGAGTCTTATCGACTACAATAACTACATAACCAAATTTTCTGTGGGGTTTAGCTTTTCAAGATAGATTGTTATATAATATATAAAGTTGTAAAAAGTTTATATATTAAGGATTGCATATGAGAGTGGTAATCGTCGGTGGCGGAATTGCCGCTGTATATTTGGCAAACAACCTTAAAAAACAAGACTCCTCTTTGGAAGTCACTATTGTCAGTGACGAGAAGCATCCTCCTTATGACAGGATACATCTTTGCCGTCTTATTGATGCCTCACAAGATGAAAGTGACATCTCTCTGCCGCTTGACCCTACCGTACAATTGGAACTAAACCACACAGTAAACAAAATAGACAGGGATGCCAAGAGAGTCTTCTCCGATAATGCCATGTTTAGTTATGACAAGCTCATCATTGCCACAGGTTCCATTCCTGTTACTCTTTTTGATATAAGTGGCATAAAAAATGCAGCTGTATTTAGGAGTGCTGATGATTGTGACATAATCAGAGGCGAAACAGAAGGAAGAGAAGTAGTCATAGTCGGAAGCGGTCCTATTGGTCTGGAACTCCTAGAGACTCTCAATGACATGCCAAATATTTCAAATATTACTCTGCTCATCAGAGGTAAGCATCTATACTCCAAAGACCTCTCTATAGATTCTGTAAAAACCATAGAAGAGTGTTACACGAAAGATGGAAAAATCAAGATATCTTATGAAGATGAAATAATTGATAAAGTTATTGAAAATGGTGAAATAGTCTCAATCCAAACAAAAAAACTAAACATTAAAAATCCTTTTCTCATTTTTGGTACAGGTATAAAGCCAAACATTGAAAATTTCAGAGATACTCTTAGAAGCAACAAGGGAATACAAACAAACCTTTATATGCAGACGGAAGATGAGAGCATCTATGCAGTAGGTGAGTGTGCCGAAGTAGAGGAGTTTAACTTTGTAGCAGGGCATGTCAAAGAGTGTACTATGGAAGCTGATTGTGCTATTTCTCATATAGTAGGAAGTGACGTTAAAGAGTTTGAACTAGGAGTCAGCATCGACATGCTAAAAGTCGGTGAGTTTGACCTCATAGAAGTTAATTCTCCAAAGTTCAGCAGTGATTATGAGAAGATACTTATTACTTCAAAAGAAGATAGCAGAATAGATGAGTATTTTCTCAAAGATGACAAACTAACAAGATTTATAGGAATCAACTCAAACGTAGATGTTGGTTATATAGAGACACTCATAAACAGTGCTGAAGAAGTAGATATAAACTATCTTTACAAAAACAGGCTTGTAGGTGAGAGAGGACGACTCATTTGCAGTTGCGAGCATGTCTATCATCAAGACTTGGTAGATATAGTGACTCAAACAGGTATTGGCTCTTTTTCTGAGTTATCAAGTTTCTCCCAAGCGGGCAGGGTTTGCGGAAGGTGTAAGATAATGGTGCAAGACATTATAAAAGAGTCTCAGCATCTCATAGACCCGAATATGCCTAGAAAAACGCCCGAAGACATCAAACGTGAACGTGAGATAGCCGAAGTTCAAAAACGCATAGATAAGTTTAATGCACTCAACCCTAGAAATAATCTTACAACCGATAATCTAGATGCAGCGATGAGCTCCTTGGACATTGCAAAGTCAGAAGTAAACAGCTGGGTGTCGATGGTAACGGCTAACTTGCAACTTCATCCAAATTTTGAACAAGTCATTGAAGGTGCAGTATGTGCCTTGAATAAAGTCCCTATCATCTGGCTGGAACTCAGTGACTGCAGTGGAAATTCAGAAGCATTCATAAAGTCTACAAATCCGGCTATAGAAGATATTATATTTGACTATGTATCACTTGATTATCATGAACTGCTTATGAGTGCAAGCGGAGATCAGAGCGAGACTATTTTAGAGGATATCATCAACACTCAAAAAGATGAGTACATCTTGATTGTAGAGGGTGCGGTTCCGCTTGCAATGGATGGAAAATATCTTCGCATCGGACCAAAGGGCGAGACAGGAATTGAGCTTCTTAAAAAATGTGCCAAGGATGCTGCTCTTGTTTTATCCGTAGGCTCCTGTGCATTTGACGGCGGAGTCGTTGCAGCGCATCCAAATCCTACAGGTGCCGTAGGTGTTGCCCAGGCACTTGGCAGGGATGATGTCATAAACCTCTCAGGATGTCCTACGAATCCTACAAATATAGTAGGGACACTTCTCTCATATCTTATGTTTGAAGAACTTCCTCCGCTGGACAAGTTTAATCGTCCGCTTTGGGCTTATGCAAGTCGTGTGCATGATGATTGTGAAAGACGGGGTAACTATGAACTTGGTGAGTTTGTAAAAGAGTGGGGTGATGAAGGTGCTAAAAAAGGCTGGTGTCTTTTTGAGATGGGATGTAAAGGTCCGTACACAAACGTAAACTGCCCGACCATGAAGTTTAATGGCGGTACAAGTTGGCCCGTACAAGCAGGTCATGGATGCATGGGCTGTACAGAAATGGGCTTTTTTGATAAGTTTGCCAATGAGAGAAAGTATGAAGAGGAAAAAGAAGATTAAATCTCTTTAACAGCTTCATCCATATTTTTGTAGAATTCCACTTTATCAAACACGCGTGTTTTGTTAAGTTTAAGCAGTTGGGCTTTGTCTGCATCTTTTGCGAGTATCATTACTTTTATATCATCTATCTGTAATTTTGAGATGAGGTCTTTGAGCGTAAAAATAGCAGTTATATCTATAAACGGTACATCCAAGATATCAATGATAACGACTTTTGTATTTAAAACGGAGTTGGCCGTGCTCTCAAATGCAGTGCTTGAGCCAAAGAAAAATGCACCGTTTATCTTAATGACTCTCACATTTTTGTCTGCCAAGTCGTACTCCGAATCTGTTAGTATATTTTTATGATGAGTGTCTACAAGGGTTATCTTTGCTTCTTTTGTGATTCTATAAACTATCAGAAGAGATGCAAGGACTATACCGACTCCAACAGCAGTTATAAGATCGACAAAGACGGTTATGAAAAATACTACAAGCATTACACTTAAATCATTTTTCGGAGAATCCTTCCAGACAGATAAAAATCTATAGTCTAAGATATCAACACCGACTTTTATAAGTATACCCGCTAAAATCGCAAGAGGTATCTGAGATGCAAGGGGAGCTAAGAATAAGACAATAGCTAAAAGAATAAGAGAGTGAATCATTCCCGATATCTTATGAGTTCCGCCGCTTTTTATGTTTATAACAGTTCTCATAGTAGCACCTGCACCGGGAAGAGAACCCGTAAGTGCACAAATAGAATTTCCTATTCCTTGACCTATAAGCTCTTTGTTAGGGTTATGTTTCGTACCCGTTATAGAGTCGGCTACTATGGAAGTTAAAAGGGTGTCTATCATCCCCAAAACAGCCAAAGTAATAGCTAAAGATATAACGGTCGTGTAGTGTTGTAAATCCATAGTGGGCATTACAAACGAAGGCAGACTAGCAGGAATCTCACCGATAGTGTTTACGTTTAGGTTTAGATAGAAGCTAAAAGGTGTTAGAACTATAAGTGCAATAAGTGGAGTAGGTATTACTTTGGATATTTTACTTGGTGTAAAAAACATGATAATCATAGTGGCAGTAGCTATGATAAAAGCACTAAGATTTGCACTTGAGATATTTGATGGAAGTGTCATGAGTATATGAACTATAGATGCATCACTTGCAAGACCTAGATATGGGTTTATTTGCAAAATAATAATAATGATACCGATTCCACTCATGAAACCTGATATTACAGGATACGGAATATACTGAACAAACTTACCGATTTTGGAGATGCCAAAGATGATTTGAAAAATACCAGATAGTAAAATAGTTGTGACTATAAGACCTAAGTTACTCTCAAGAGCGATAACCGCTGCAGCAATAACTACTGTCATCGGTCCCGTGGGTCCTGATATTTGTGATGGCGTTCCACCAAAAAGTGAAGCAAAAAATCCTAAAATAATAGCACCGTAGATTCCTGCAGTAGCGCCCAAACCACTGGCAACACCAAATGCGAGACCTAAAGGTAGAGCAATGACTGCAGCTGTTATACCACCTAATAAATTTTGTTTTATATTCACTGTTTTTTGTCCATACAATTATTTGAACGCATTATATATCTACTTGCCTTAAGACAATACTTAAACACCGAAAATGTGATATTTAAACTTGAATTATTCTAAATGTTGATACTATTGTGTAAGTATCAATATTTAGTTAGTCAGAGGCTTATAATGAAAAAAATTGTCATTGATCCCATCACAAGAATTGAGGGGCATCTAAGAGCTGAGGTAGAAGTTGATGAAGATGGTGTTGTCCAAGAGGCATATGTCAGCGGGCAGCTTTTTCGCGGTATAGAAATTATATTGAGGGGTCGTGACCCGCGAGATGCAGGACTTATGGCAGGCAGGATGTGCGGTGTCTGTACAAACTCTCACTTTAGAGGAGCAATTTCGGCAGTTGAAGATGCATACTCCATACCCATTCCTAAAAATGCTGAGATTATCAGAGACCTCATAGCAATGGCTCTTTTTATACAAGACCATGTAGTTCATTTTTACCATCTTCATTCATTAGACTTTGTAGATATAACATCTGCCTTGCAAGCTGATGCGAAACTGACTTCAAAAGAAGCACACAAATACTCAGATAAACCCTTTAGAAACTCTCATTCTCATTACGAAGAGACAATAAAAAAGCTGCAAAATTTTGTAGATGCGGGTAAGCTAGGTCCATTTTCAAACGGCTACTGGGGGCATAGTGACTATAAACTCACACCTGAGCAAAACCTTGTTATGATATCTCACTATCTTGAGGCTTTAAAGTTTCAGACAAAGATATCAAAAGCAGTGGCCATTTTCGGCGGTAAGACTCCGCATCCTCAAAGTTTGGTCGTAGGCGGGGTTACAAGTGTTGCCGATATGCTGAATCCTCAAAGACTAAACGATTATCTTTTTGTTATAAAAGAGGCAAAAGAATTTATAGACCGTGCATATCTTCCGGATGCAAAACTTCTTGCAACTGCTTACAGAGATGAGATAAAAGCAGGAATTGGCCGTGCAAACGGTAACTTTATGTCAGTAGGCGGTTATGAGTTTGAGGGAGAGCAGAGACTCTTTTGTAACGGCGTAATCTATGGACATGACTTTGAAAATATAGAAGAGTTTGATGCAGATAAAATCACTGAAGAAATAGACCGTGCTTGGTACAAGGAAGATAAGGTGATGGGACATGAAGTTTGTTATACAGACTTAAATGAAGACGGAAGCCTGAAAACAGCAAATAATGATGATAAGTATTCTTGGATAAAAGCTCCAAGATATGACGGCAAAGTCATGGAGACAGGACCGCTTGCAAGGGTCTTGATTAGTTATAAAAAAGACAACACACTTATCAAATCTTTTGTAGATGAGTTTTTGCAAGACACTGATTTAGAGTTAATAGATTTATCTAGTACAGTCGGTAGAAATGCTGCTAGGGCTATAGAGACACTCTATATATGCGAGTATATTTTTAAGCTTGTATCTAGACTCATACAAAACATTAAATACTACGATACGGATACTTGGACCAAGTATGATTTTCAAACCTTAGACACAGAAGCAAAAGGTCGTATGTTTTTGGAAGTTCCGCGAGGTACACTGTCGCACTTTGTAAGTATCAAAGAGCAAAAAATAGAGAACTACTCTGTAATAGCTCCTACGACTTGGAATGCTACACCTAAAAATTTCGATGGAATACGGGGAGCTTATGAAGAAGCACTTGTGGGAATTAAGATAGAGGACAGTTCAAAACCGCTTGAAGTTTTAAGAGTTCTTCACTCTTTTGATCCATGTCTGGCTTGTGCGGTTCATATAGTAGATACTAAAGGTAAAGAGCTTAGTCGTTACAAAATAAAGAGTCTATAAAGAGCAGATTATAATTTTTTAGGGTTTGTTTTTTTCTTTCTCTCTTTACGTTTATATTGAAGTCGTTCACTGAGGTCTCTTATTTTATCCATATCTTGTTCTTTCATCTTAACTTCTGCATGTTGGATGCTTTCTCCAGGGTCTATGTCTAACATGTCAGATTTTTTCATTGCCAATATCTGTGATGGAAATACACTGCGATGTCCTGTCATCAAAAAACTGATAACTACGGATATAGCCGCATAGTGGGCTACTTCTATGCCAAAGAGTTCCATTGCCATAATGGTCGCTGCGATAGGCGCGTTTGTAGTCCCTGCTAAAACACTAACAAAACCAAGGGCTGCAAAAAAAGCTATATGGTCACCCATGAAATTTCCAAATAGATTACCGCTTGTTGCACCGATATAAAAGATTGGAGTAACAACCCCGCCGCTTCCGCCAAGACCCAAAGTGACAGAAGTAAACAGTGTCTTAAGAATAAATGCATACCAGGGAATGTCATCGGCAAACAGTTGATTTGGCTGTAGTGCATTATCTATGGTATCCAGTCCCAAGCCAAAATATTCATCTCCTACTATAAATGAAAGTAAGATTAAAATAGTTCCACCAAGAAAAGCTTTAACATAATTATTAAAAGGAATCTTTCCAAACATTCTGCTTGAGCGTTTCAAAAAAGTTATGGTAAAGTCAGAGATAAAACCAAAAAATAGTCCGGCTAACACAACTTGAAGAATAAGAGGAAAATCAAGTGCTATACGTTGATGAAAGTTTATATCAAAATAGGTATATTGGATTCCTAGATATTGAGCGGTTGTAAATGCTGAAAAACCTGCTATAAAAGAGGGAAGAAGTACTTCATAACGTATTAAGCCTATGATGAGAACTTCGACTCCAAAGATAGCTCCTGCAATCGGTGTGCCAAATACAGATGCAAATCCGGCACCGATGCCGCAGATAACAAGCTTTTTACGGTCCTCTTTTGTAAAGCGAAAAATGTCTGATACAAAAGAAGCCATCCCTGCACCAATTTGTGCTCCAGGACCTTCTTTACCTGCTGAACCGCCTGAAAAAATTGTCATGACGGTAGCAAGAAGTTTGATTGGAATAACGGCGATTTCTATCTTACCGTTTTTTTTATGTACTGCCTCAATTACCTTTTCAGTGCCGTGACCATCTGCATCCGGGGCAAACTTTTTTACTAACCAGATTGTTGCAACAAGCGCGAAAGGGAGTAAATAATAGTTTGGAAACGGCAGTAAATCCTGACTATGCTCCGAAAACTTCAGTATTTTTAAAAAGAGCGTAACACTTGCTCCAATGATTATCCCGATAATGGAAGAAAGGAAAAGCCACTTAGTAACACTTATAAAGATAGTTGTTTGCTCAATAGTGTGTTTTTTCATATATAGGGTATTGTACTCTATTTTATGAATTTATTGATAATCAAGTATAAATATTAGTAAATTATTCTGTCTTTTTTTTGTAGCCATGTTTCAAATAGTTTTGCATTGATTTTATGATCAATCTGCTTAAGTACTAAATCATTGTTTTGACCTTGTAGCATCTCATAAAAACGTTTATCATCAAAACCGCCTTTTGCAGCTTCCTCTTCTGTGGCACCGTAATAAACAGTATTGATCCTTGCCCAAAAAATAGCACCTAAACACATAGGACAAGGCTTGCATGTTGTATAAAGTATGCATCCGGATAAATCAAAACTATCAAGTTTTTTACTGGCTTCTCTTATTGCATTTATCTCAGCATGAGCAGTAGGGTCGTTACTTCTTAGAACTTCATTATGTGCCTGAGAGATTATTTTGTCATTCTTAATGATAACAGCACCGAAAGGACCGCCTTCATTAGCAAGCATTCCCTTTGTTGCTTCGTTATAAGCTATTTTCATCCATTTGTTCATAGCTTATGATACCAGAATTAGATTTCAAAACTACGCAACATGTTAGTTTTAATATCTTCTAGTTTTAACTCTTTGTTTACAAAAAGCTCATTTGCCAAAACACCTTGACCAAGAAGCATATCTGCTCCATCTTTAAAAGTAATGTTTTTTTCTTGTGCCAGACGTAAAAATGGTGTAACTTTTCCGTATATGGCATCTGCGACAAATGATGTATTCTCAAGGGCATCTACTATAATCTCCTTTGGTGCAGGAAGCTCTTCATCTTTTAGTCCTGCACTTGTTGTATTTACAACTAAGTCGTACTTTTTCGTAGAGTAACTTTCCCAGTCTGAAGTATTACAGCCAATCTCTTTAAAGTAAGAGAGTCTGCCTTGACTTCTGTTTAAAACAGATACTTTGATGTTGTCCTGCATAAATCTGGATGCTAATGCTTTTGCAGTTCCGCCTGCTCCGAGAATAAGGACATTATTAACTTTACCAAAGTCCTTTATAGCATACATAAAACCGTCGGCATCTGTGTTATATCCGATGAGTCTGCCGTTTTCGTTTATGAGAGTGTTTACCACACCTATATTTTTTGCAAAACCTCTAACTTCATCACAGGCTTTGTATGCTTCTTCTTTATGAGGGACAGTCACGTTTGCACCGCTAAGGCCAAGAGAGAAAAAAGTTTTTTTTAATTTTGATCCATCAAGAAGATGAACTCTTGTATAACACGCTTTATAGTTTAGTTTTTTAAATACACAGTTGTGCATAAGAGGAGAGTGGGAGTGTGATACGGGATCACCAAAGATCGCAAACAATTTCATTTAGTCTAAATCTTCTAGTGAATGTACAAGAGCTCCAAGTTTGTTTGTTACTTCTAAATATTCAAGCTCGTTTTGGCTGTCAGCAACAACACCTGCACCTGCTTGAAGCACAACTTTGTCATCTTTTACCATAGCTGTTCTTATCGTTATGGCAGTGTCCATGTTTCCGTCAAATCCGAAGTAACCTATACTACCGCTGTAAAAACCACGTTTGATTCCTTCATACTCGGCTATAAGCTCCATTGCTCTGATCTTTGGTGCTCCTGTCATTGTCCCTGCTGTAAATGTAGCCATAAAAAGGTCAAACATATCTTTATCGTCATCTAATTTTGCAGTAACATCTGAGACGATATGCATAACGTGAGAAAAACGCTCAATGTGCATCATGTCTTCAACTTTTACAGTTCCTGTTTTTGCAACACGGCTTACATCATTTCTGCCTAAGTCAATAAGCATTAGATGCTCTGCTAACTCTTTAGGGTCAGCTAGTAGCTCTTCTTCTAGCTCTTTGTCTCTGTGTTTATTTTTACCTCTTTTTCGTGTTCCTGCAATTGGACGAAGAAGTAATTCTCCGTCACTGAGTCTGACCATAACTTCAGGAGAACTTCCGACAATGTTGAAGTCATCATATTCAAGTAAAAACATGTATGGAGAAGGATTCTTGGTTCGAAGTATTCGGTAAAAACTAAAAGGGTCAACTTTGATTTTTCTTGTAAAACGATTTGTCATAAGTATCTGAAATACATCACCGCTTCTAATCATCTCTTTAGAATCTTCAATCATTTTGAAAAATTTTTCTTTTGAGTGGGCAAAACTGCCTTTGTCAGAACCTATGTTTTTCTTCATATGAACATATTCATAAGGACTTTTTAGTGATTCTTCTATGGAATCAAATTTCTGGCTCAACTCTTCTAGCGTACTGACAAGAGTGATTTGGTGATTTTTATGTGAATATACCAAAATAAGTTTAGGAAGCATTAAATCAAGATCAGGTGTATTTAACTCATCTGTCAAGTTATCCATACTTGAACCTAGTTTTGGCTCAAAAACTTTGACCATATCGTAACCGATATAACCTATAAAACCATCAACATAGCCAATCTTCAGTTCAATTGTTGCTTCTTTATATTTTGTAGTATCTATTTTGCTGTAATACTCTTTTAAAAATGTAAAAGGATTTTCTTTTTTTATATGTTTAACACCGTTGGCATCTGTATAGATAGTTTTATCGTCTATATATTGGAGCCTCTCTCTTGCTCCTATACAGATAAAACTATAGTTTCCATCACTCTGTCCAGCACTCTCTAAAAGGTGAGAAATCTCACCTTTGAACATACTTTTCAGTTTAGAATAAACGGCAATAGGCGCTAGTTGGTCTAGTATAAATTGTTTAGAGTATATCATTGTTGTTTAATTAAAAAAGCACCGGCTTCTATGTTGCTTCTAATAGTTCTTAGAGCAGCTCTTGCTTCTTTTTCAGTATAAAAAGGTCCAACTAAAACTTTGTTTAATGTTTTAGAATCTTTAGTTACTTTGTGAAACTCATACTTATAACCTTGGTTCAGTATAGAGTCTAAGAATTTTTTGTTTGGTGCGTATTTTGAAAAAGAACCGACTTGAACGAAGTATGCTTTTACATTAGAGACTTCAGCTTTTGGAGCCTCTTTTTTAACAGAAGTAACTTTTTCCGGTGTCGGTTTCGTTGGAGTTTTTACTTTTTGTTCTTTAGGTTTAGCAATAGCTTTGTTGTCTAAAGACTCTTGTTTAAGTCTTTGGGCGATTTCATCCAGGTTATCATTATTTTTTGAGTCTTCTTTGATTACTTGTACTTCTTCAAAAAGTGGTTCATCTTTAGGTCCAGAGATTGAGTTTGCTTCTTCTTTAGGAAGAGGAATGGGCTGTGGCAGATTGTCTTTTGCATCCGGAGTCAGGGTGCTCATTAACATTACTACAATGATTAATATTACTCCAAGTGTAGCTACAGCTAAAATGATTTTTTTATTACCGTTCGTAGATCCACCCCTATTTAAAATAATATCGTTTAATTCATTTTTTTCATTCATAAAATCACCCTTTTAGTTTTCTTGTTATTATCATACCAAAATTTTTTAATTATTACATATGTTTCGACCAAGAAGCTCCACGCTCCTTGGCATAAACTTCGTAAGGAAGCGTTAAAATATTATATTCATCTGGCATATCCGCATTTGGAAACATTCTCCATTGTTTAGGTTGTTTCGCTGCAAGTTTCATAGAGATCATTTTACCAAGCTGTATAGCTTCTTGAAGGGTTGTATGCCCTTTGTGGATATAGACATGCAGATGACCTTCTGTTTTTGTTTGATAAGCTGTAAAGTTTATATAACCTTCTTCACGAAGAAGAAGTTGAGCTTTGTGATAAAATCGTTCAGGATCTCTTCCATTGTAGTCTATAACAATATTTTCTACTTTATTACGACTGTTAACAAGAGAGTGTGCAACGGTGATTTCACCTTTAATATGTTGGTTGATGATTGACTGTGTCAATGGAGCATTTACTTTTTCAAACTTGTTGTAAAAAGTACGACCTTTAAAGGTTAGTTTATCCACTACTGTATCACGTTTTATCCAGTAGTGGTCACTGACCATTTTAATAAGTTTTAAGTCCATTGCAGTCATTTCATCCCTTTAATTTTATTTTATAAAATGAAAGGTTTCCTTTCATCTATTAAGTACGATGTCGGAACTAATTCCACCATCTACGTTAACACTGGGTTTCCTTCGGCAGGAAGCCCAAGGCACTAGTGCCTTTTAAATTTTAGTAAGTTGATTGATTATAAATTACAAAGTTTTGAGCTAAAGCTTTTAGTTCTTCTTTTATACTGGCTTGAAGTTCAGTGTTGTTGATATCATCAAGTACATCAGCCATTTTATTAGCAATAAATTCAAACTCTTTTTCTTTCATACCACGAGATGTAAGAGCAGGTGAACCTACACGGATACCAGAAGTAACAAACGGACTTCTAGTCTCACCGGGTACTGTGTTTTTATTGATAGTTATACCTGCATTACCAAGAGCTGCATCTGCATCTTTACCAGAAATATCACTACCTACAAAAGATACTAGAATCAAGTGATTGTCGGTACCGCCTGATACCACATCATATCCGCGTTTCATCATAACTTCAGCAAGAACCTTAGCATTAGCTTTTACCTGTTTAGCATACTCTTTCCAAGCCGGAGAAAGATTGTATTTAAAACCGACGGCTTTTGCAGCAATGACGTGAACAAGAGGTCCACCTTGAAGTGCAGGGAAAATTGCAGAGTTCATTTTCTTAGCAATCTCTTCGTCGTTAGTCATAATCATACCGCCCCTTGGACCTGCAAGAGTTTTGTGCGTCGTAGTAGTTACAACATGAGCGTGAGGGAACGGACTAGGATGCTCTCCTGCAGCTATAAGACCGGCAATATGTGCGATGTCTGCAAATAAAATTGCTCCGACAGCATCTGCTATTTCGCGGAATTTTTTGAAGTCAATTTCACGAGCATAAGCAGAAGCACCACATACAATAATCTTAGGTTTAGTGATTTGAGCAATATCCATAACTCTGTCGTAGTTGATACGACCGTCAAGCTCAACACCATAAGTAAAAGAGTGGTAGTTTTGACCGGAAAAACTTGGTTTTGAACCGTGAGTAAGGTGACCACCGTGACTTAAGTCCATACCAAGAAGTTTATCGCCTGCTTTTAATAAGCCTGCATAAACAGCAGCATTTGCCTGAGAGCCTGAGTGTGGCTGCACATTTGCAAATTTACATCCAAAAAGCTCACATGCTCTGTCAATCGCTAACTGCTCTACACCATCAGCATATTCACAACCTCCGTAGTAACGCTTAGCAGGATAACCCTCAGCATACTTGTTTGTGAAAACAGAACCCATAGCTTCCATTACAGCAGGAAGTGTAAAGTTTTCAGATGCAATCATCTCTAAGTGGTCAGTTTGACGCTCTAGCTCTTTTTCACACAACTCAAAAATTTCGTTGTCGTACTCTTTTAAAAAACTCATGGTAAAAATTCCTTGTTAAAATTCTATGGATTATACTCAAAGTATCATAATAAAAGACTGAATGAATCTTTGATTGATATAGGAAGCTGATGTGAATTACACTAGTTTTAATTTTTAATATTATTGTATGTTGCACGGTATGTTATAATATCACATGAAAATTAAGAAAGAGAAATTTGCATGAACATCATAGGTAAAAAAATTATAAAACCGCTTGGTGCAGTTTCTCTGCAGCGAAAGTTGTTTATGTTTATTGTTGTCGCTTTATCGTTGATAATTATCATTAGTGGCGCATTTATTTATAAGTTGGTCAACAATACATGTATGAAATCAGAAAATACACATATTGCAGTAATCGCTGAATCCTTAGCTCCTAGGGTAAGTGTATGGTACTTTATAAACAAGCAAGCTGACAACTCCCAAATGAATGAGTTTTTAAAAGAGATGCTAGTTTCGTATAAGCTGGAATATATAGCCTTTAGAGACAAAGATGGAGTTCTTATATCTGAGAGTAATACGTCAGAATATGTAGCTGGTGATTCTTATAATGTAAAATATAAAAAAGATATATACTCTCCACAAAGCGAGAATCTTAAAAACAGCATGGGCACTATTGAAATAGTTAAAAGTAATTATATGTTGAGAGAACTATCATACAAATATACTACAACAGGGATTCTTCTCGCTGCTTTATTAGCTTTGTATTTTTATTTAGAGATGCGTTTATTAAAAGGTCTTCTAATGCCTTTAAGCAGAATTGCAACAGAAATAAAAGGATATATGCCTGGTGATAAGCTAATTTTTAAATCGTTCGCTTCAAATAAAGATGATGTTATCTTTGAGATTGTGAACGGTTTTTTGCATATGCAGAAAAATATTGATGATGCGATGAGAGAAAAGGCAATCGAAGAAGAAAACAATAAAGCGAAAGACTCTTTTTTGCTTAAGCAGTCACGCTTTATTGAGATGGGAACGATGATAAGTAATATTTCTCATCAGTGGAAACAGCCTCTTAATATAGTTGAACTTTGTATCACTGATTTAACGCTTAAAGGTATGACAGGAGAAGTTGATTCCAAGTATCAGGAAAAACTTTTTAACGAGATTCATAATCAAGTGGTTTTTATGTCAAAAACTATTGATGTTTTTAAAAATTTTCTCAGTGAAGAACATAATGAAAAAAATGTTGAGGTCTTTTCTATTAAAAAAGCTATATTGGAAAGTTTACAACTGCTAGACAGTATATTTGACAATAAAAATATAGCCATCGAAGTAAATACAGATGAAGCTTCTTTTGCATATGGATCAATCAGTGAAATAGAACAGGCTATTTTAGTCATACTTCATAACGCCGTTGATGCCATATCAGGCACAAATAAAATAAATGGCAAGATAATTATTGACTGCACGGTTGAAGAAGAAAATAATGTAATTAAAATCTATGATAACGGCGGGGGATTTGATCCTGTGAATCTTGATAAAATATTTGATGCATATTTTACGACTAAGCATCAAGCACAGGGTACAGGATTGGGACTTTTTATAACAAAAACAATTGTTGAAATAAAGTTTAGCGGTACCATAGAAGCATATAATTATAAAGATGGTGCGCTTTTTGTTATTAAAATCCCTTTAGCAAAGCAAGAGGAAAAAAGTATTTAGCCTCTTGCAGCTTTTTTAGCTTTTTTTTCTTCTCTTTTTTCTTTTAAAGTTTTAGTTGCTGCTGTTTTAGCAGATTTTTGAACGTCTTTACCTTTTGCCATAATTATCTCCTCAATTTAAGATATAACATTCATTGTATCGTAATTTTTTATTAATAAGGAAGGTTAATGAAAATGTTGGATGTTAGTTTGAGAGAAAAGGGCAGAGTTTGTATGCCCTTTAAGCCTTAGAGTAGTCCTACTCTTCTTCTGCAGTTTTTTCTTCGTTATGTACAGGTTTCATTGCAGGGAACAATAAAACGTCTCTGATTGAATGCTCGTTTGTCAACAACATTACAAGTCTATCTATTCCGATTCCTTGGCCTGCCGTCGGTGCCATCCCGTAGCTAAGTGCATCTATAAAATCTTCATCCATCTCATGAGCCTCATCATCACCGGCATCTTTAGCATCTACCTGACCTTTAAATCTTTCATATTGATCAACAGGGTCATTTAACTCGCTAAATGCATTTGCAATCTCTCTACCTGCAATAAAAAGCTCAAATCTCTCTGTAATATCAGGATTTTCATCACTTCTGCGGGCAAGCGGAGATATCTCAACCGGATACTCTGTAATAAAAGTAGGGTCAATCAGTTTAGCCTCAACAAACTCGTCGAAAAGTTCACCTTGGAGTTGACCCAGGTTCATACCAGGTTTTACAGTGATCTCTTTAGATTTTAAAAATTCTATGATTTTTTCTTTATCATTTACTATCTCTGCGGGAACTCCACCGATAGTTGAGAGTGATTCTATAAGCGGAACTTCAGTGAAGTTGTCAAAATTCACTTCCATATCGCCATAAGGAAGTAAAGTAGGCAGGTTTAAATGATCAAAAAGGTATTCAAAGTACTCTTTTGTTATTTTTATTAAATCTTTGTAAGTCTTGTAAGCCCAGTAAAACTCAATAGATGTAAACTCAGGATTATGAGTTGCATCCATACCTTCATTTCTAAAGTTACGGTTTATTTCAAATACTGCTTCAAATCCACCGACTATTAGTCTTTTAAGGTAAAGCTCCGGAGCGATTCTTAAAAATCTGTCTATTCCAAGAGCATTGTGATGTGTGACGAACGGTTTAGCATTAGCTCCGCCTGCTATGGGATGCATCATCGGCGTTTCTACTTCCAAAAAGCCTTTGTCTTCAAAGAAGCGTCTAGTCAGTGAGATTACTTTTGAGCGAATTTTAAATGTTTTACGAACATCGGCATTCATAATAAGGTCAAGATATCTTTTTCTATATCTGATCTCCTTATCTGTTACACCGTGAAATTTTTCAGGCAGCGGCGCTATAGCTTTGGTTAAAAGTTTTAAATCGGTAGCATGAAGTGATAACTCGCCTTTTCCGGTTATAAAAGGGTAACCGTTTACTTCGACTATATCACCGACTTCAATGTTCTTTTTGAAAATTGTATTATAAAAATCTTCAGGAAGATTGTCTCTTGCTACATATATTTGAAGCATTCCACTCTCATCCTCTATCTTTATAAAGCTTGCCTTACCCATAATTCTAAAAAGTTTAATTCTACCACTTACACAGTAGTGACGATTTTCATCTCTTTTATCTTCTTTATCCTCTATATCAGAGTTTACATTTAGATATTTTTCAATAGTTGTATTTCTTTTAGACTCATTAGAGTACGGGTTAAAACCAGCCTCTTTTAAAAGCTGTGCTTTTTCTATTCTTTGTTGTATAAACTTATTTTCAAAAGCCAATATTTTTCCTTTTAGTTATTAATTGCGTGAAATGTGCTTTAGTGATTTTACTATGCTTATTTCACTATTTTTTACATTTACTGCAGATGCCGTATATTTGCATCGAATGGTCTTGCATCTTAAACCCAAGCTCATTGGCAATATGGTGTTGTCTGGCTTCTATTTGCTCATCTACAAACTCAGTAATAGTTCCACACTCTGTACAAATAAGATGATCATGGTGATTCTTGGCACCAAGCTCATATTTTTTACCTTGAGCACCAAAAGATAGTGATGTAACCATGTTGGAATCTTCTAACAATGAAAGAGTTCTATAAACTGTAGCTATTCCGGTTTTTAAGTCCGGAAATTTTTCTTGTATCAGGTGATGAAGTGATTCCGGTGTCAGATGCTCATCTGAGTTGTAAAGAGTTTCCAGAATAACTTCTCTTTGAATGGTGAATTTTAGAGAGTTTTTCTTAAGAAGAGATTTAAAGTCACTCAATAACTGTTCATACTCAATAGTTCTATCATTAAAATCAGTTGTAACTGTAGACATAATTATTCTTTCTCCTGCATCTGAGATTTTATTTCCTCTGCATTGTCTTTTGCCATGTCACTCACTTGGTTTTTTGTATCTTCTACTATTTTTTGGGTTGATGTTTTAATAGTGTTGTTTACTTCATTAGTAACTTTATCTATACCGTTGTTAATGTCATCGCTTATTTCAACCGGGTCCAGTTTCATAATAAATGCACCTGTACTGATGAGAACAGGAAATAAAATGCTATTTTGCATAGGAACTTCTATGGTTGATTTTATAGCCTTTATATTATAAGCTGCATGTGCAATAACAGCGGCAATAAGAAAAAACTTACTTGCACCGAATACAAATCCTAATATTCTATCAAAGATGCCAAGTCCGCTTAACAGGCTGAGTTTTTTAAATATGTAACCTACAGTTATCATAAAAATCCAAAAAACTGCCAAAGTAACTAAGAAACCGGAAAAATTGATGGCAGCACTATTTTCAAATTTAAATACCATATCACTTATATATTGACCTACACTGTCTCCAACACGAGAAGCTACAAAAATACCACCAATGATGCCAATAAGTCCAAAAGCCTCTTTGAAAAAACCGTTAAGTATCCCTTTTAGACCAAGCATTAAAATAATTATTGAAGCTATTAAGTCAAAATAGTTAAATTCCATCTATCTCATCTCCGCATGCACTTGATTTTTACCGCTTTTTTTTGCTTTGTAAAGGGCTTTGTCTGCTCTTGCAATAAGAGTGTCAGGAGTGTCGCCTTTAGCATATTTCGTAGTTCCTATGCTCATAGTAACTCTAAGACCTTCACCCTTATAAATAAGTTTGTTTCCTCTTACCAAATCAAGCAGTCTGTTTGTGATTTTTTTACAGTGTGAGTCATCTATACGGTTTAGTATGATAATGAACTCTTCACCGCCGTATCTGAATACTTTATCACCGTCTCTAAGAGTTTTCTTTAAAATATTTGCTATGAAAATCAAAACTTTATCTCCGGCTACATGACCGTATTTGTCATTAATATTTTTAAAATCATCAATATCCAACATAAGCAGATGAAACTCATATGGAAGGTTGTCGTTTGAACAGACATTTTTGAGATAAGATGATAAAGCACGTCTATTGAAAACTTTAGTAAGTGAGTCTAGATTTGATTTCTCTTCAAGTGTTTTTACTTGAGTTGTTAATTGCGAAATAATTTCATTTGCTTTTTTAACTTCATCACTCATATGAGATTGGATTTCATCGAACTTACTTGTTAGTGAAGGTAAGTCTATATGTTGTGCGCTGCATTCCATAAGAGTTTTTTCATGCATTTTAGTCAGCTTGTCTATATTTGCGTTTGTATTAGCATATGAAGATAGACTTTTATTTGCGATATCTTTATAGGCATTGTGAAATACAGTCTCTGCAAAACCGGCACTGCTCATATCTTTTTCATTAACATTCATAATGATTTGAGCAGATTCAATAAGATAATTAGCAACTTGTTCCTTTGTTGCTTCATCCTTTTGTTCTTCTATAATTGTTGAGAGTTCTTTACACATTTCATTTGCGAGAGATATTAATTCATCTTTTTGCATAGTGATATCCTAGATAAAATATTGTCGCATTATACTTAAGACAAGCATAAGAAAAGCTTTTGTTGTGTTAATAAAATATTATTTATGTTTAATCAGAGCTATTTTAGGTGTTTTGATGTAGAATAACAAAAATTATAAATTTAAGGTTCTATTATGAGTATTTGGAGTCCAACAAGTTGGAGAGAAAAACCAATTTTACAACAACCAACGTATCCAAACAAAGATGAATTGAAAAGAGTTTTAAAAGAGTTAGGGGACTATCCTCCTCTTGTTTTTGCGGGAGAAGCTAAAAGACTTAAAGAACAACTTGCTGATGTTTCACAAGGAAATGCTTTTTTACTTCAAGGCGGAGATTGTGCTGAGAGCTTTAGTGAGTTTCATGCTGATAATATTCGTGATACATTTAAGGCTTTAATGCAGATGGCTGTAGTGATGACTTACGCGGGCGGCGTTCCTGTGGTAAAAGTTGGTCGTCTCGGCGGTCAATTTGCAAAACCACGTTCAAGTGACACAGAGACAGTTAACGGTGTCACTCTTGATTCTTACCGGGGTGATATTATTAACGGTGTAGAGTTTACGCCGGAAGCCCGTACTCCAGATCCACAGAGAATGATAAAAGCTTACAATCAGGCAGCAGCTACTCAAAACTTACTTCGTGCATTTGCTACCGGTGGTTTGGCTGATCTTCATCAAGTTCACAAATGGAATCTTGCTTTTGCACACAAGAGTGAAGTTTCAGAGAAATATGAAAAACTGGCAGAGGAGATTGAAACTTCTCTTAGGTTTATGCAGGCTTGCGGTATAACATCTAAAACATACAGAAACCTTAGAGAGACAGACTTCTATACATCACATGAAGCTCTTTTACTTCCATATGAAGAAGCCTTTACTAGAAAAGACTCAATCAGTGGTGATTGGTACGATACTTCTGCTCATATGCTTTGGATAGGTGATAGAACCCGTCAACTTGACGGTGCTCATGTTGAGTATTTAAAAGGTGTTAAAAACCCTATAGGTGTAAAAGCCGGACCCACTATGGACCCGGAAGATCTAATCAGATTGTGTCAAACATTGAATCCTGAAAATGAAGCTGGACGTTTAAATGTTATTGTTAGAATGGGAGCGGACAAAGTTGGTGAAGGCATGCCGAAACTTATTCGTGCGGTTGAGAAAGAAGGTATGAAAGTAGTTTGGAGTTGTGACCCGATGCACGGTAATACTATTAAATCATCCACTAACTTTAAAACACGTCCTGTAGATGCAATACTTAAAGAGATGAAACAGTTCTTCCAAGTGCATAAAGCTGAAGGAACTTACGGTGGAGGTGTTCACTTAGAGATGACAGGTAAAAATGTTACTGAGTGCATCGGTGGTTCATTTACCGTAACAGAAGAAGACTTAAGTTCTCGTTACCATACTCACTGTGACCCTCGCTTAAACGCAGACCAGTCTTTAGAGTTGGCATTTTTAATTGCAGATACTTTAAAAGAAGCAAAACGTTAAGAGTTGATTTGCTCCTCTTTTTCTTGAATACCTAAGAGCTCTTCGACTTTTTCTTCGTAGAGCTCTTCAAGCTTTTGAAGCTCACCTGCAAGTGTAGTTATCCCAATATCCTCATAACATTTTGGATCTGCCAGACACTCGTTTTTCTCTTGCATCTGGATTTCTAACTCTTCTATTTCAAGCGGAAGTTTTTCCAGTGCAATTTTTTCTTTAAATGTCAGTTTTAGAGTTTTTGGCTTTTGTTTGATCTCTGCTTTTTCAACTTTTTCTTTTAAAGCATCAGATTCCATCTCATCAAGTTCTTTTAACTCTTTTTCCAGTTCAAGATACTCGGAATATTGTTGATAAGACTCTTCAATATGTTTGTCTTTTTTAAAGATAAAGAGTTTTTTCGCAATCTTGTCTACAAAGTATCTGTCATGGCTTACGATGATTACGGCGCCTGCAAAGTTAGTAAGTTGCTCTTCTAAAATGTTGATAGTAGGAATATCAAGGTCATTTGTCGGCTCATCCAAAATCAATATATCAACATCTTTAGTAAAGAGAAGTGCAAGTGCTATACGGTTTTTTTCTCCACCGCTTAGGACACCTATCTTTTTATCCAAAAACTCTCGCGGAAACAAAAAGTTTTTCAAGTAACCAAAGACATGCATATCTTTACCGCGCACACTGACTCTGTCCCCGCCATGCGGACAAAAAGTCTCCATAAGGTTTTTATTATCATCGAGCATCTCACGATGTTGGTCAAAGTAACCTATTTTGAAATCACCCTGTTTGATTTTGCCGCCAGTCGGTTCTAGTCGTCCGAGAAGCGCTTTTAACAGTGTAGATTTGCCGCTTCCGTTTGGTCCTACTATGGCTATAACATCTTTTTGAAGTATACGCGTCGTAAAATCTTTTAAGAGCTCTTTATTTCCAAGAGTAAGAGACAAATGTTCTACTTCAAATAGCATCTTTTGTTTGTTTATGCTTTTGTCCCGGTTAAAGTGTTTTGCTTCACGTTGAAGCTCTACCGACATTTTACGAATCTGTGCAGGATTTGTTTTTGCATTTTGGCGGAGTTCCATCAGACGTTCTTTACGGCCTTCATTTCTTTTTAATCTGGCTCTAACACCTCTTGCATACCACGCATTTTCTCTTTTTAGCATGTCAAGAAGATTCTCGTGCTGTTTTTGAAGTGTTCTGATATATTCGGCTTTTTGCGTAAGGTAGTCACTGTAACCGCCGCTATATTCTCTAAGTGCGCAGTCTTCAACCTCTATGCTTTTAGTAGCGATTCTATCTATAAAGTACCTGTCGTGGGATATAAAGACAAGAGTAAATTTT
Source organism: Sulfurimonas sp. (assembly GCF_041563495.1). Taxonomy (GTDB): domain Bacteria; phylum Campylobacterota; class Campylobacteria; order Campylobacterales; family Sulfurimonadaceae; genus Sulfurimonas. The sequence continues at coordinate 154,473 of NZ_JBFFMZ010000005.1, read as the reverse complement.
TCTTTTAGAATAAGGTCTTCCAAAAACTCGACCATGTAAACATCAAGGTGATTGGTCGGTTCATCAAGAAGCAACACGTCAGGTTTTTGCAGAAGCAGAGATGCAAGAGCAACACGGCGTTGTTCACCACCGCTTAGTAAGATTATGGGCTTGTCCTCATACTGTTTTAAATCAAAATGCTGGATGATACGCTCTATCTTGTCGTCTAAGTTCCAAGCACTGTGATGTTCTATATAGCGCGATAGGTTTTCATGCTCGTCTATAAGTTTTTTGTTCTCAAAATCATCCGCTAAAAGCATTGAGAGTTCATTGTACCTCTCTTTTGCGATGTTGAGCTCACGCAGACCGTCTTCAACAGCTTCTCTGACGGTATGACCCTCTTTAAAGTTTGGTCTTTGGTCTAGCATCTTGACTTCTAAATCATTTTTAGTGATTCTGTGTCCGCCGTCTTGGTCAAGAGAGCCGTTTATGATTTTCATAAGAGTAGACTTTCCACTACCGTTTTTACCTATGATAACGATGCGCTCACCCTCATCTACATGAAAATTGACCTCTGTTAAAATCTTTTGTGCCGAATAATGTTTTGAAATGTTTTGTAGGTCTATTAATGCCATGAGATTTTAAGATTTCCTTTTATATAGGGCTTAGAAATTTTTTCGCTATTGTAGCATTTTTACTAAGAGAAATTTTTTACTAATGTAGCTTTATGGTTATAATCTTTAACGGCGTCTATTGTTTCATAACAAAACTATATGTGATAAAACAGTTTTTGATAAGTTTTAAAGTAGTAGTATTTAGAAATACTTTTGCATCATTAAGGATATCCAATGACAAAAAGTGAACTTAAACTCTATAACGGAAAAAACGGGGCTAAAGCTTATATAGCCTATAAAAGCAAAGTATATGATGTGACCGACAGTCCTCTTTGGCAAAACGGTGAACATGAAGGCGTACACAGTGCTGGCATTGACCTGACACCAATGTTGCAAAACGCACCGCATTCTGTTGAAGTCTTTGATGACTTTATGGTTGTTGGAACTTTGGAAGAAGAACCTCCACTCAAGGAGAGTGTATCTGATGAAGATTATAAAAAACACCTAAGAACCTGGTATAAAAAATACCATCCGCATCCCATGATAGCCCACTTTCCTATTGTCTTGCATCTCTTTGCATCCGTATTTGATTTAGTCTTTTTTGCCAATCCAAAAGAAGCCTATGCAATAGTGATATTCTATACTTTTTTTGTTGCTACAGTATTTGGATTAATTGCTATGTTGCCAGGCCTTTTAAGCTGGTGGATAAACTACGGTCTCTCGAAAAGCAAACCTTTTGTCATAAAAATCATTGTTTCAATATTGACACTTTTACTTGGAGTAATAGGAATAATCATCTATATGGAAAATCCTAATGTGGTTTATGAAACGTCTGCTCCAAGTGTAATATACCACTTTATTATCCTCGTGACAGGAGTAAATGTCATAATCCTTGGATACTACGGCGGAAAAATCACATGGGGTGACAGTTCTGAGGGTGAAGAAGTAAAAGAAAAAGAGAGTCAAAAAATAAAAGAGATTAAACAAGAGGGTGTTCTTGGAAAATTGACTCTTGCTAAAAAATATGAAGCATCTTTTATCTCAGAAATCTCTAAAGCTCCGGTTTCATTAAATCTAAATAAAGAGATACAAAGTTCTAAAAAAAGAACTAAGAGTGTTGCTATTTTAATCGGTGGAGCTGCAGGGACAGGCATAGATACTCTTGAAAAGATTCTAAGTGATACCCTAAAAAAGAGCGGATACTACATATTTTCAAGTAAGGAGTATATGTCGAGAGTGCGTGGAGGAAGCAACACCACACTTATCCGCGTCTCGGATGCACCGCTTGAAGCACCGTGTTGGGAAGTCGATCTTTTTATAGCCATAGATGAACTCTCCCTTAATCATGCTAAGCATAGATGCACGGAAAATACACTTATTTTAGTAGATGAAAGTTTTGCAGATCCGAAAAAATCACTTTGTTCCATAGCTATGAATAAAACGGCTAAAAAACTCGGTAATGCACGTTATAGCAATACCTTTGCAGCCGGTGTTATATTTGGACTTTTTGGTATAGAATTAAAGCCTTTGATTGAAAATGTAGCCCAACATTTTAAAGATGACAGTATAAATGAAGAGGCTGTAAAACTTGGGTTTGAAGCTTCTAAAAGTATAGACAATTCCAAGTTGCCGTCTTTTGTAGATGCAGATAAAGAGAGGCTCGCTAAACTGCATCTTATGGATGGAACAACAGCTTCGGGCTTTGGATTTTTAGCAGGAGGTTGTAACTTTGTTGCATCTTATCCGATGTCTCCATCAACGGGAGTTCTGAATTTTATGGCTTCAATGTCTAAAGAGTTTACAATAGCGTTAGAGCAGAGTGAAGATGAGATAGCATCTCTGCATATGGTTCTTGGAGCATGGTACGCTGGTGCGCGTGCTTTGACAACAACATCCGGCGGTGGTTTCGCTCTCATGGGAGAAGCTTTGAGTCTCTCTGGTATGAGTGAGATGCCAGCAGTCATATATCTGGCGCAAAGACCGGGTCCTGCTACAGGTATGCCCACACGAAGCGAGCAGGGTGATTTAAACATGGCACTTCATTCTGGACACGGACCATTCCCTCGTGTCATACTTGCACCCGGTTCTTTGCAAGAGTGCATTGATTACGGATATCTTGCCTTCGAACTTGCAGACAGGTATCAGTCTCCCGTTATTTATCTAAGTGATGAGTATTTGGCAGAAGCAATGGGCATGATAGATGATGTTGATTTTTCCGCATATGAGCAAAGAAGATATATTTGCCACATAGATGATGAATATGAAAGATATGTCGATACCCAAAGTGGGGTAAGTCCGAGAGGAGTTCCTGCTTTTGGTGATGGTCTTGTGTGCGCTGAGGGGCATGAACACGATGAGAGAAGCCAGATAACTGAAGACTACAACAAACGTGTGCAGATGGCAGATAAAAGAGCAAGAAAAGAAGAAGCTCTAATAGCCGAGGCAATAGAACCTGAGTATATCGGTGGTGGAGATATTGCAATCGTTGGTTGGGGTTCTACAAGAGGAGCTATAAAAGAAGCTATTGCAATGCTTGATGAGCCGAGTTTGACTCAAGTCCATTTCAGATGGATTCATCCGCTAAATCCAGAGCACCTTGAAGTGCTTAAAAAATATAAACACATCATCATGGTTGAGAATAATGCCGATGGAGCATTCTCTAATCAGCTTAAGATGCACGGTGTTAAGATAGATATGATGATTTTGCAATACAACGGATTTTCATTTTTTGCTGACCAGCTAAGAGAGATGATATCCAAAGAGATAAAGGAGCTGTTATGAGCCATGTATTTGACCGTCAAAATGTGGATGTAGCTTGGTGCCCCGGATGCGGTAACTTCGGTATCTTGAAGCTGATAAAAGAAGTCCTTGAAGAGTTGGGCTCAGATCATCGCAGCAGCGTGATAGTCTCAGGAATAGGGCAGGCTGCTAAAACACCTTACTACATAGATGTAAATATGTATGGAGTTCTACATGGCAGGGCACTTCCCGTAGCAACTGCCGTAAAAGTGGCAAATCCTGAGTTAAATGTCATAGCTGAGGGCGGAGACGGAGATATGTACGGAGAGGGCGGAAACCACTTTTTGCATACCATCAGACGAAATGTGGATATTGTCCATATAGTGCATAACAACATGGTTTACGGACTTACAAAAGGCCAAGCATCTCCTACAAGTCAAAAAGGATTTAAAACTAAAGTCCAGGTCGATGGAGTAGGCAATGAACCGTTTAACCCTTTGAGCGTAGCTTTGGCTTTAAGGGCAGGATTTGTATCTCGGGTAAACATAGGAAACCCTGCACATGCAAAAGAGGTGTTAAAAGCGGCTTTTATGCATAAAGGTTACGCTCTTGTAGATATCTTTCAGCCCTGTGTCGTTTTTAATAAGACAAACACATACAAGTGGTTCAAAGAAAACACTTATATGCTAGATGCAACTTATGATAATAGTAATATCTCAGCTGCTATGGATAAAGCTTTTGAAGAGATGCCGATGCCTCTTGGCATCTTATATAAGAATGAGAGTGTAACATTTGAAGAGCGCATAAGAAAAGGGGATACAAAGCCTCTGTATGCATCTGAGCACGACCTTAAAGAGATTCAGAAGAAGTTTGAGGCTTTTTAAACTTCTTATCATGGAATTTATACCATTTACAGCGCTTTTTATTTTTTATTGAGTAAATATTGTAGGTAAATTTTCTACTACATTCTTGACACTCAAATGTAGCACGGTTTTTAAACTTGTTGTACTGCACAAATAAGAAGTTTCCTATTTGATCGCCTTTTTTATAGATGATTTTTTCATTTTTTGCGTAAGCTTTTTCCGCGAGCAGTGCATCTTCACGCTGTTTTGTCAGCCAAGTAGGTTCTGCATCTTCTTCAAACTCATATTCCATCTCATTTTCCATTATAAAAAGGTAGTTTGTCTATCACGACATCATGAGAGTTTACATATTGTTCGCAGTTTTTCCCGCCTAGTTTTTTGCAGGCTTCTTGCCACTCTTTGGAATGCCCGTCATCTTTGGCAGAGCCTCTTTGCCCAAGTTTAAAAACAAGAGCATGAGCATACTCGTGTGCTATGACATTATCGACCATATAGTCCATACTCTCCTGCATGACTTTTTTGTTGAGATATATCTTTATTTCACCGTTCTTATAAGCGGTAAGACCGTATAGTCTGCCTTTGAATCTGTCTGTAACTATGAGAGGGACTTTAAATGCAAAACCGTAGTTTTTTTGCATAAGGACTAGTACTTCTTGTTCTTTGTCTGCTATAAGTTTTTTATAGCTTTGGGGAAGGTCGTTTGTCCTAAACATATAACTTTCATAATAGTTTTTAGAAAGTAATAAAATAGCAATAACAATAATAGCTAAAAAGATTAATTCTAATTTTTTCAAAAACATTAGATTATATTTTCTCCAACTTCTGCTCAAGAGCATCATTACATATCTCTTTTGCAGTAAACCAGTCGGCTATTCCTTGGTCATTATATTGGTATTCTATTTGTTTTATGGGGATTACACTGTTCCTGATTTTTGAGCGCACTATACCCATAACTATAAAACTTAGCAGAAGCGTTGCAATAGCTATAAAATAATCATACATAAGCCAAACGACAATAGAGATAACATATATAGAATATTGCAAGAAAATTCTCAGAGCAAATGATATAAATCTGCATTTTTTGGAATAAAGTTTTGGAGTCGGTTCCATCATCTCTATAAAATCATTATCCATAATATACCTCTATTTATTAGTTGGAAAATTATACCTAAAATAGATAAATTTGAATCTGACTAAACTTATGTGAGTCTAAATGACTAAACTTAGTTGATGTTACTTGTAACTATTAACTTTTTTTTGATAAACTACGATAAATTTTTACACAAGGATATTAAAGATGGCAAAACATCAGTTTCAAACAGAAGCAAACCAAATATTAAATTTAATGATTCACTCACTATATTCAAACAAAGAAATTTTCATACGTGAGTTGGTTTCAAATGCTTCAGATGCATTGGATAAACTAAATATGTTAGTTCTAACGGATGATAAATATAAAGACGTTACTTTTGCTCCTCGTATAGATATTGTTGCAAACAAAGAGGCTAAGACTTTAACTATTAAAGATTCCGGTATCGGTATGAACGAAGAAGATTTAATGAACAACCTTGGTACTATTGCAAAGTCGGGTACTAAAGCATTTTTAGAAAATCTTACTGGTGACCAGAAAAAAGATTCTAACCTTATCGGTCAGTTTGGTGTCGGTTTTTACGCTTGTTTCATGGTAGCTCATAAAGTTGAAGTCACAACTAAAAAAGCTGGTGAAGAACAGGCATTTCTATGGACAAGTAAAGGTGACGGCGAGTTTGACATAGAAAACACAACTCAAGAGGGTCACGGTACGACTATCGTAATGCATCTTAATGATGATGAGAGCGAGTTCTTAGAGACACACAGAGTTGAGACAATTATTAAAAAATACTCTAACCATATTCCATTCCCTATCTTTATGGATAAAGAGAACTTTGTTCCTGCGGTTAAAGATGATGAAGGAAACGAGACTGAACCTTCAAGAACTGATATAGAAAACACTCAGATAAACCGTGCAAACGCACTTTGGACTATTTCAAAAAGTGAAATCTCTGATGATGAATATAAAGATTTTTACTCTTCAATTGCTCACTCATCAGAAGAACCATTAACTTGGATGCATAATAAAGCTGAGGGCGCTATAGAGTATACTACTCTTTTCTACATCCCGTCAAAAGCACCTATGGACATGTTTAGAGTTGATTACCAAACTGGTATTAAACTTTATATCAACCGTGTATTTATTACTGATGATGAAAAAGAGTTGATGCCTACTTATTTGAGATTTTTACGCGGTGTTATTGACTCTAAAGATTTACCTCTGAATGTATCTCGTGAGATTTTACAATCAAATGCAGTTATGAACAAAATTAAAAATGCATCTGTAAAAAAAGTTCTCTCAGAACTATCTAAAATGGCTAAAAAAGATCCTGCAAAATATGAAGAATTTTTTGCTGAATTTGGAAATGTACTTAAAGAAGGTCTTTACAGCGATTTCGGTAATCGTGAGAAAATTTTAGAACTTATGAAGTTTAACACTCTTAACTCTTCTGAGACTTTGATGATTGAAGATTTTATTAAAAATATAGATGAAGATAAAAAAGAGATTTATTACATAACTGGTAAGACTTCTGTAGCTATGTTAAAATCTTCTCCGGCATTAGAGAGATTTAAGGCTAAAGGTATTGATGTTTTAATTCTAAATGAAGAAGTTGACACTATTATTTTCCCTATGGTGACTGAGTATAAAGATTATAAATTTGTACATGTTACAGATGCTAAATTTGAAGAGAGTGAAGAGGAGAAAAAAGCTGAAGAAGAGATTGCAAAATCTTTTGAAGGTTTGGCAAAAGAGTTTAAAGATGCTCTAGGTGAAGCTGTTAAATCAGTAGAGACTACTTCAGATTTAGTTGAATCTCCTGTTAAATTAAAAGAAGATAAAGAAGACCCTGCCTACATGATGGCTCAAATGATGAAACAGATGGGACAAGACAGCGGTGCTCCTGCTCCTGCTCCGATTCTTCAGATAAATCCTAAGCATGAATTAATAGTAAAACTTAAAGATTCAGCTGATCAAAACCTCATTAGTGATGCTGCTCATGTATTGCTTGATCAGGCAAAGCTGTTTGACGGTGTAGAACTTGATGATACTGCAGATTTTATCTCAAGACTAAATAGAATTATTACAAAAGCATTGTAATTTTTTTTATATGAGTGCATTTGTAGCACTCATATAACTATTTCATATTTATGTTGGGTTTTAATATATTAAATTAAGAATATATGATACTTTATTACTATGAGCATAAATATGATTCTAGAAAGAAGACAGGAAATAAATAGAGAACTTCGTGACTCTATTGAAAAAACTCTGCAGGAGAGTACTGAATTTCTTCAAAATAATCTTGACAGTTCACAAATACTTGATTACAAATATACTACTGATGAAGCTGAAAAAGAGATGGGTCTCGAAGCTGACCTTGTAAATGAGTTGGTAGAAGATTACGTCATTCAAATAATAAAATCAAAAACACAGTTTCTTCAATATATACAAACATTACAAACAGCCAAAGAAAAATTTATAGAACCTGACTATACGCTGCTTAGAGAACTGTCTCATAAAAATTTAGGTGTTGCAAAAAATCTTCGTATCAAAGATGCTATCCATATCTTAAATGAACTTATGAAAAAAGATGATTTAGCGTATCTTACATTATGCGTTAAAATTTTAGAAGCCTGTGCTATTAGACTGAACCCAAAATGTGCATATAAGACTTTAAAGTTAATAGATATAAAAAATTCATTAACAAATTATTTTAAAGAGTGAGATACCTGTTCTAATAAACCTTTTGGTATTTTTTTAATTGTTTGTTCTTTGTCATCTAAAGGAAGGGCAAATGCAAGAAGTATAAATACAAATGAAAAAACCACACCACCTAGGATACTAAGTATAAGCTTTAGTTTAAAGTCGTTCATGTTTGTATATACCTTTAAGATTAATCAGGGATTTAAATTATAACATGTTAAAATCATATATGAGAAAAAAAACACTGCTTGCAATCATTTATCTTTGTGTCACAGGTACTCTTATTGCAAAAGAGCCGCTTTTGGCAATGCTTGACAACACTTTCTCAAATGAAGTTCAAAAGTTCGGAGTCGGCAATTATACTTTTGAATGCAAGCCCTATGGCATATTGACTTTAGAGAAGCTTTATAGCGCTGCTAAAGAAGGCTCATCATGTCAGACAGCTATAGATGAGTTTTACACTAAAAAACCAAAGTTAAAATACTATTCAGATATGATTTTAGAGCGTAAACAACGATATCACATAGAGATTAAAGATACAGAATGTATTATTTATGCCAAAGGGCAGGTGACTCTTTCAGAATTGCTTTTAAATGAAGGTTTGGCCATAAAAAGACCAACGTTAAAAGATGAAGAGTTCGATGAATATTTTACCTTAGCACAAAGAAAAGCTAAGATAGAAAAAAAAGGTTTGTGGGGAGAAAAGATTTTCAGTAGTTGTATTGAAGAGTTATATAAATAATCTAATGTTCTTGATTGGTCATATATATCCAAAATTCTTTGTGCGTATGGCCCTTGTTTAAAAAATATAGTTGAAGTATAGTTACTCTGTATAGAGTGATGATCATCTTTGCATATGGGACAAAAAGACTAAGTCTGACCAACATAGACTGCTCTTTGTCTCCTTTTGATTCTATCATCTCCTGCATACCTATATTTTTACTAAGATACACCCCAAATAGGATTGAAAATAGGAAGTTCAACGTAAGTCCAAAAATTATATATGCAACAAAATCTTGTTCATGTATTCCTGCGATCATAGTTCCTCCATTAAATTTTTAGTTGTGTATTTTAGCAAATTTATGCTTTTTTATTCATAAGATTTAATCTTATTTTTTGTAAAAAAAGTTCCAAACGGTATAAGCGAAGCTACGAAAAAAATGATATTTTCACTAAATGCCCATTTACTTTCATGCCATGCTTTTACCAATAAAAGGCAAAAAAGTATAAATAAAATACCGTGAATCATTCCTGCTATTTTGACAGCCATTGGGTAGCCAAAAGCGTATTTCATCGGCATTGCAATGAAAAGTAGTAAAAGGTATGAATAGCCCTCTATCGAGTTGATTTGTCCGAATTTTTTAACACTGTTATTTGTCATTTGTCATCTTTGTTTAAATTGTGTGTCGAAGTATATAATCAAAAAGTAACAATTGCACAACTTTAAAATATTACTAAAGAATAGAAAACTTTATTTAAACTTCTTTATACTATACTCTCTAGCAAAATTGTAACAAAGGTACATTTATGGAAACTAACCTCGTATTAGAGGGCTTTAAATTTATGGGTTTAGGGATGTCAACCGTTTTTCTTTTTCTTATCATACTGATAATACTGATGAACGTAATGTCGGCTCTCGTACATAAATTTTTCCCTGAACCGCAGGCGAATTTAGATTCAGCAACAAGCACAGAAAATAATAATAACAATAATAAAAAGATAATTGCAGCCATAACAGCAGCGATTTCTCACCATAAACAAGGTTAAGGATTATAATGGCTAAAAAATATATAGACGTAATGGATACAACTTTCAGAGATGGATTCCAGTCAGTTTTTGGTGGTCGTGTACTTATGGATGATTTTTTTCCGGCAGTAGAGGCAGCTAAAACGGCAGGAATAAACCACTTTGAATTTGGTGGTGGGGCAAGATTTCAATCTTTATACTTCTACCTAAGAGAAGATGCATTTGAGATGATGGATAAGTTCCGTAAAATCGTTGGACCGGATGCAAACCTTCAAACTCTTGCTCGTGGTGTAAACACTGTAATGTTAGATACGGGTTCTAAAGAACTTATAGATTTACATGCAAAAATGTTCAAAAAACACGGTACTACAACAATTAGAAACTTTGATGCACTTAATGATGTTGAAAACCTAAAGTATTCGGGGGAGAGAATTTCTCATCACGGACTTAAGCATGAAGTTGTTGTTACAATGATGGACCTTCCTCCTGGATGCCACGGTGCACATACGACAGAATTTTATGAAAAAACTCTTCGTGAAATCTTAGACAGCGGTATTCCTTATGACAGTATCTGTTTTAAAGATGCTTCCGGTACTTCTAACCCTCAAAAAGTTTTTGACACTATCAAAATGGCTCGTGGTTTAGTTCCTGAAGGAACACACTTACGTCTTCATACTCATGAGACTGCAGGTGTGTCTGTTTCTGCATACATGGCTGCTTTAGAAGCCGGCATTGACGGTATTGATATGGCAGCTGCTCCTGTAAGTGGTGGAACAAGTCAACCTGATATCTTAACTATGCTTCATGCGACAAAAGGTATGGATTATGACCTTGGCGGATTAGAAATCGGTAAAATTCTTACTTATGAAAAAGAATTACAAAACTGTCTATCTGATTATTTTATGCCTCCTGAAGCTACGATGGTATCTCCAATCATTCCATTCTCACCAATGCCGGGCGGTGCATTGACTGCAAATACTCAAATGATGCGTGATAATGGTATTCTAGATAAATTTCCTGAAGTTATCGCTGCTATGCAAGAAGTTGTAGAAAAAGGCGGTTACGGTACATCAGTGACTCCGGTTTCTCAGTTTTATTTCCAACAAGCACTTAACAATGTTATGCAAGGTCCTTGGCAGGCTATCGCTCCAGGTTATGGAAAAATGGTTCTTGGTTATTTTGGTAAAACTCCGGTTGCTCCAGATCCTGAGGTTGTAAGAATAGCATCTGAGAAGTTAAACTTAGAGCCAACAACAGAAAAAGCTCTTGATCTGGCAAATGCAGATGAGAGTAAATCTTTAGAGACTTGGATTAACAAGCTTAAAGAAGAAAATATAGAAATTACAGAAGAAAATATATTTATAGCAGCTGCTTGTCAGGAGAAAGGTATTTCTTTCTTAAAAGGCGAAGGCGAGTTAAACGTTCGTAAAATATCTCAAATGAAAAAAGATTGTGAAGGAAGTTCAAGTATGGGTAATGGAAATTATACAGTAGTAGTCGATGGTCAAAAGTTTAGTGTTCAAGTTGCAGAGGGTGACGCAAATATTCAAGTAACAGCAGTAGAAGGGGAGAGTGTAGCACCAAGTACACCTGCACCTGCAGCGGCTTCTGGCGATGAAGTTTCTATCAAAGCTCTTTTACCTGGTAATGTTTGGAAAATTGTTGCTAATCCGGGTCAGAGTGTAAATGAAGGTGATGTGATTATGATTTTAGAATCAATGAAAATGGAAATTGATGTTGTTGCACCTCGCGGTGGTGTAATAAGATCTATCAATGTTGCAACAAACGACAAGGTAGTAGAAGGTCAAGTCGTAGCAGTATTAGGATAAGTATATGAGATTTTTTGTTATAAAACTGTTTGCACTTGTACTTTTTAGCCTTGGTACGCTTCATGCAAATGCAACCGCTTCAGCTGAAGGTCTTTCAATGCATCAAGAAGAGAATTATAAAACCAAACCTTTCACTGAAATGGTTACCGGTTTTTTAAAATCTACGGGTATTGTTGCTTTGATAAATCCGGATCCAAATGAATTGAACTCTCATGGTGAAAAAATGAGTGATTTCCATAAAGGAATCGGTCGTGTCATCATGGTCTTAGTCGTATTCTTGTTATTTTATCTGGCAATCAAAAAAGGATTTGAACCTCTTTTACTTTTACCTATTGCGTTTGGTGGACTTTTAGCCAATATTCCCGTTGCCGGTATCGCAGGTGAACACGGTTTCTTGGGTGTGATTTACAACATGGGACTTTCTAACGAGATGTTTCCTATTATCATCTTTATGGGTGTCGGTGCAATGACTGACTTTGGTCCTCTCCTTTCAAACCCTAAAACTGCACTTCTTGGAGGTGCTGCTCAATTTGGTATTTTTGGAACATTAGTTGGTGCGGTAGCATTGTCACAAGCAGGATTTGTGGACTTTACACTTCAACAAGCTTCAGCTATATCTATTATCGGTGGAGCGGATGGTCCGACATCGATATTTATCGCTACTAAACTTGCACCTGAGCTTTTAGGAGCTATTGCAGTTGCATCTTATTCATATATGGCAATGGTACCGATTATTCAGCCTCCAATTATGAAAGCGCTTACTACTGAAACTGAGAGAAAAATCAAGATGACGACACTTCGCCATGTTTCACGTTTAGAGAAGTTGGTTTTCCCTATATTGGTTCTTGTTCTTGCTATTTTGGTGTTACCTGAGGCTACGCCGCTAATCGGTGCATTTATGTTTGGTAACTTCTTAAAAGAGAGTGGTGTTGTTGAGCGTCTGAATGATACTCTTCAAAACGCACTTATCAACATTGTAACTATATTCTTAGGTCTTGGTGTTGGTTCTAAACTTGCAGCTGATCAATTCTTGGTTCCGGATACTATGTTTATTATGGCTCTTGGTATTATTGCATTCTCGGTTGGAACTGCAGCCGGTGTTATAATGGCTAAGATTATGAATCTGTTCCCTGGTCACAAGATTAATCCACTAATCGGTTCAGCTGGAGTGTCTGCTGTTCCAATGGCGGCTCGTGTGTCAAATAAAGTCGGTATGGAGTATGACCGTAATAATATGCTTTTAATGCATGCAATGGGTCCAAATGTTGCAGGTGTTATCGGTTCAGCTGTTGCTGCCGGTGTACTTATCTCACTGTTTCAATAACTAAATATAGTTGTTGAAATGCGGCTGTTCATCTCTTTTGATGGATAGCTATCCTTTCTAAATTAAAAAAATACTAACTGTTCATAACTTCCACGATTAGAGGTATTACGTTATGGCTTTTTGTTTTGTCAATAAAACCGTTTGCCCCGAGCATTTCTGCTTCTCTTTTGTTGTTGCTACCTGTCATTGAGCTATTTACTATTATAGGTATATCTTTACTTCCAGGATTCTTTCTTAATGTTTGTATTACTGTAAATCCTGACATCTCAGGCATCTCGATATCTGTAATAATAGCCGGAATTATTGAAGGGTCTTCCATAGCTAGAATATAATCAACTAATTTTTTCCCATTATCAAAGAGTCTCATCTTAATAGCTGCATTTTTGAAAATTTGTACTAAGTGTCTTTGTGCTGTTTTTGAGTCTTCTGCTATTAATACTTCGCCATTTAGAAGTTTATGAGGCAACGGTGTGTCTTGAATATTGGAAGGTGATTCATGTACGTCTACCATGGCTTGAGGAATTACATCAGCTAAAAGTTTTTCATAGTCTAAAATAAGACATAAACTGCCGTCTTCAAGTCTGGTGTCATTCATTACAACACCTTCTTCTTTTAGTCTATAGCTGTCAGGCGCATGCATCTCATTCCAGTTTTTCTTTATAACTCTGTATGCTGACATAATTCTAAGACCTATAATAATTCCATTAAAGTCGCAAATCAAAATATTTGATTTGGATCTCTCTTCTTTAGTCAGAGTTGTACCTAACCACTCAGGAAGGTTTAATATCGGTATTTGAAGACCGCGAAGGATAATTGTTCCCTCAAGAAGAGGATGTGCTGATGGTATCTGTGTTAAGAAGTGATTTTTAGATTCAACAACCTCTCTTGTCTTGAACACATTTATTGCATAGAATGCAGAATCTTCGCTATTGTTAATTCGAAAAACTAAGAGCTGAAGTTCGTTGTTTTTTGCTAGATTCGTAGTAGCATCTACCTTGGACAAAACAGACATAGGCACCCTTTAATTAAAACTTACTAGATAGTACCAAAAAAAAAATGAAATATGCTTTAATGTTAATAATGAAATGGTAAAATAATCATAATTTTAATAGAAGGTATTAATAAGTGAAAATTTTAGCTATTTTATTTTTGATGTTCAGTCTGTCTCATGCAAAAATCTATTATTCAAAAGTCGAACCTTATGAGATTAGAGATATCTCTTCAAATGTTTCAGGTTTGGTTCTATCAATAGATGAAAATATGATAGGTAAGAAGTTAACGTCGGATGCGTATATAACAATAGATTCTGAGTTAGATGCCAAAGAACTTGCGTTTATAAAAGATAAACTTGAGTATTTAAGAGAGATTATTAAAGTCAATGAGAATGTTTTAGTTAACTTAGAAAAATCTTTAGTTAGAAAAAGAGAAAACTATAAACGTATAACTGATTTAAAATTTAAGTCGGCTGTAGAAAAAGATAAAGAGTATTATGATCTTATATCTAATGAAAATCTATACCTAAGTACGCAAAAAGAGATACAGAACTTAAAAGTTCAGATTACAGATTTAAAACTTAGAGAAGCACATTTAAAAAGAAGTGTTTCTGATAAATATCTTAGTGATAAGGGTTTCGTATTATATGAGATTTCGGTAAAAGTGGGTCAGGTTGTCGGTGTTTCGACTCCTTTGGCAAAAGTTGCCGATACTTCAAAAGCAAAACTTACGATATATCTTGATGAAGAAGACGTTGCAGATGCAAAAAATAAAGTCGTATATATAAACGGTGAAAAAACATCTTATAAAATCTCAAGGTCTCTTAATATTGCAGATTCAAAAAATATTTCAAAATATATGGCTCAAATAATAATAGATTCTCCAAAGCTTTTTTCAAAACTTGCTACTGTAGAGTTAAAAGATAAGTAAATGTCAGAAACTCTAACAGCATGCCCGCTTGACTGTTATGATGCATGTGGTATATCATATGAAAACGGTAAAATAAAAGCTTTTAAATCAGGACATACAAACGGTTTTTTATGTCCTCATATGAATCATTACGAAAAGCATGAAATTATTAATCTTCCAAGATATAAGGGTAAAGAGATCACTCTTGAAGGAGCACTGATTCATTTAGCACAGATGCTGCGTGAATCAGAACCAAAGAGTGTTTTACACTACAGAGGCAGCGGTAACTTTGCACTTATGCAAGAAGTAAGTGACCACTTCTTTGCCTCCTACGGAGCTACACTTACAGAGGGAACATTGTGTGATGGAGCAGGTGAAGCAGGTATAGTCGAAGGAAGAGGCTCAAACAAAAATATGCCTATCTCAGAGATAGAAAAATCAGAAGTTGTTATATTTTGGGGAAGAAACCCTCATACAACATCGAGTCATCTTCTTCCTCTCATAAAAGATAAGACTATTATCGTAATAGATCCCGTAAAAACAAAAATAGCAAAAATGGCAGATTTGCATCTTCAGGTAAAACCTAAAGGTGATCTTCATCTTGCAATGCTTCTTAGCAGGTTTTTACATATTGATCATGGTTGTGATATAGAGTATCTACAAGAGCATGCTAGTGAATTTGAAGAGTTTTATGAACTGACTCAAACCATTCGCATTAAGGCTACACTTGAAGAGATAGACGTTACTTTGGGACAAATAGGCAAAGTCTTAGAACTTATCAAAGATAAAAGAGTAGCGATAGTCTGCGGTGTCGGGATTCAAAAGTATCGTGACGGAGCTGAGATTATGAGAGCTATTGATGCTTTTGGAGTTATGCTTGGACTTTTTGGCAAAGAGGGCTGCGGAGTTGCTTATCTCGGTTCTTCAAGAGAGCATATAAGCTCACCCTTTAACACAAACGCTAAACAGCGGGTATCTAAAGTAAATACGGAGTTTTCCAACTTTAAAACAGTTTTTATTCAGGGAGCAAATCCGCTCTCACAGATGCCAGACAGCCTGAGGGTTAAAGAGTCAATAAGTAAAGTTGAAAATGTAGTGTATTTTGGACTTTATGAGAATGAGACAAGTGAAATTGCCGACTTGGTGATCCCTGCAAAAAGTTTTTTACATAAAGATGATGTCAGAACATCATATTCGCACAATGCTATGATGTTTATGAATAAAGTACAAGATTCGGATGCAGGAATAAGTGAGTATGAGCTAAGTTCTTATTTGTGTAAGTATTTTAATATTGACATTGAGGGTGAAGAGTTTTATCTGAATCATTTCAAAAGTTTTGGTGCTGAACAAGATGATGGCATCCGGCGGGTGAAAAATAGAGAAGAAATTCCTTACCAAGATGGTTTTGATACCGATGATGGAGAATTTCTGTTCTTAGATGAGTTTGAAACGAACTTAGAAAAAAGTGATAAGTTGCATCTTATAACTTCAAAGAGCTTAACAAGCCTAAACTCTCAGTTTAATCGTGAGAGCAATGTTTATCTCAACAGTTCTCTTGGCTTTAAAGATGATGAACTCGTAAAAATAACATCAGACAACGGCAGTGTAGAGCTAAAAGTAAAACTCAATGATGATTTAAGAGATGACTGTGTGCTTATATTTAGCGGGACAAAAGGTGTCAATAACCTTACATCTTCTAAACACTCTTATGAGGGTAAGAGTGCAATATATCAAGAAAATAGAGTTAATGTTTCTAAAGTTTAGTCTTTAGAAGTCATTTGTAATATAATACATAAATAATTAGAGGTAATAAAATGAATAATATAAAAGAATTAGATAAAAAATATGTTTTACCTACATATGCAAGAGCAGATGTAGAGTTTGTAAGCGGGAAAAATGCAAGACTTAAAGACTCTGAGGGCAAGGAGTATATAGATTTTACCTCCGGAATCGGTGTTGTTAGCGTAGGTCATGCAAATGAGAGAGTAAATAGTGCTATTTGTGAGCAGTTATCAAAAATAACTCATATCTCAAACCTTTACCACATTGGACCACAGGCCGAAGCTGCACAAAAGATAGTCGAAGCAAGCGGTTATGATATGAAATGTTTCTTCGGTAACAGTGGAGCAGAAGCAAATGAGGGTGCCATAAAGATTGCACGAAAATTTGGTGAGAGAGACGGTGAAGTAAAGAGATATAAAATCATAACTTTGCAAAACTCATTTCACGGTAGAACTATCACTACGGTAAAAGCTACGGGTCAAGAAGCGATGCATAACTATTTCGGTCCTTTTCCTGACGGTTTTGTATATGCCGATAACATTGACCAGGTTGAGAGTCTTCTTGATGACCACACAGCGGCGGTAATGATTGAACTTGTTCAAGGTGAAGGCGGAGTTCAGCCCCAAGACAAAGCCGAAGTCCAAGCTTTGGCAAAGATGCTAAAGTCTAAAAACATACTTTTGATCGTAGATGAAGTTCAAACTGGTGTCTACAGAACAGGAAAGTTTCTAGCATCTAATCTTTACGAGATTGAACCAGACATCATTACTTTGGCAAAAGGTCTTGGCGGCGGTGTTCCTATCGGTGTCGTTATGACATCTCTAAAAGATATTTTAGGTGCAGGTGATCACGGTTCTACATTTGGAGGCAACTATTTAAGTTCAACAGCGGCTTGTGCAGTTGTAGATGTCTTAAAAGAGTACTCAGACAGTGGAGAGTTGGAAAAAACCATAGACTACTTTAACCAAGAGCTAGAAAAGTTCTACAGTGCCAATAGAAGAATGTTTACTTCAAGAGTCGGTATAGGTATGATGTGCGGACTGCGTGTTAAAAATGCAGAAACATTGGCTCAAATCATGTCAAATGCAAGAGATGAAGGTGTTATGGTCTTAAAAGCCGGAAGAAATACTTTAAGACTTTTACCGCCATTAACAATTACAAGAGAGGAAATAGATGAAGGCTTCAAGTCTCTTAATCGCGCTGTCAGTTCTTTGTAGTACAGTTTTTGCATCTGATGCAAAAGATCAGCCCCTAGATGCATATATCTCGAAAAACAAGAAAGAGCAGTTCAAGTATGACTACGACAAAGTAGAAAGTGACAGCTCTAAACTTCGTGATTCTTGGATAGCACCGCTTAACCTGCAGTACAGTTACTCTAAAAGTAACCCTTATAGCCAAGAGCAGACTTCAGAAAATGCTGCCATAAAGATGGATCAGCCTATTTTTCAAAGTGGCGGTATTTATTATGGGATTAAGTTTGCAGAGGCTTCAAGAATCTACTCAAACTACTCTGTAGAGGTTGCCAAAAGAAAACTGGTAAAAGATGCTATCTCACTTTTGATGCAGATAAAACAAATGGATTTGAAAATTCAAAAACAAAATCTTCAAATCAAAAACTCTGAGATAAATCTGGCTCAGATTAAAGAGCAGTATTCAAACGGGCAGATAGATTCAGGTTTCTTAGATAATGCAATGATTGACAGAAATACCGTTATACAGGCTCTTTATGACCTTGAGACAAATAAAGAGAGACTCATCTCAAAGTTCAATGCAATCAGTGATATGTCATATGCAGATGCTAAGATACCGCATTTGGAAATCTTGGATGAAGAAAAATTCTTAAAGTACAATATTGTTTTAAATATGTCTGAGAGCGACATAGAAAAAAACAAGTACAACAAAGACGTGACAGTTGCTAAATATCTTCCAAAGATAAGTATTACAGCCGGCTATAACTGGAGTAAAAGTGAAAATAATAGATATCAGTTTGGTGCAAATGAAAAAGACTATTATGATTATGGTGTAAAAGCTTATATTCCTATTGATATAAACACATTTAGAGATATAGAGTCTTCAAGAATAGATTATTTAAAATCAAAAGTAGTCATAGAAGACAGAAAAAGAGAGTTAAAAGCACTTTTTGAACAAGTCATGCAGAATATTAAAAACTTCAATAAAAAGAAACTCCTTAGTATAGAAAACAGAGAACTTTATGAAAAACTGCTCTCAGAGACAAAAGATATGTACAGTGCAGGATATAAAACAAGTTATGATGTTGATTTGCTGCAAAACTCAGTCGAAATACAAATAATAGACTTGTCAATTTTTGAGATAGATAAACAGCTTGAACTATTAACGCTGTATGAAATGTATAAGCATGAAATTTAGCGAGTATATGAGCGAATGGCTCTATGGTAAAGAGGGCTACTATGCAACTTATAAAAACATAGGAAAAGAGGGTGACTTCTACACCGCTGTAAGTACGAGCAAGTTTTTTGGCGGAAGTGTTGCAAGACACATCATCTCTTTGGTTGATGAGGGCTTTTTAGCCAAAGACGGAGTCATCTGCGAGATAGGTGCTCACCACGGTTACTTTTTAGCTGATGTAATCGAGTTTATATATACTCTCAGACCAAAACTCTTAGACACTTTAAAGTTTGTCATCATAGAGAGATTTGATGACCTTCAAAAACAACAAAGAGAGTATTTTGAAGAGTCTTTTGGTGATGTAGTCTCTCTTACTCACTACAAATCTCTGAGTGAGTTAAAATGCAAAAATGCTTTTTTCATAGCAAACGAGATATTTGATGCATTTCCTTGTGAACTTTACTTCAAAGGTAAAACTGCAAGAGTCGACGGTCACGATGTCGAGTTTGATGTAGACAATGAATGGGTAGATGCAAAAGCTAAAAAATACCACAAAGACAGAGGCGAGATAGCTATCGGTTATGAAGAGTTTGCAAAAGAGATGGCTGAGTCTTGTGAGAAGTTTGAGTTTATGAGCTTTGACTACGGTGAGATGATGGCTCGTCCTGACTTTTCTATACGAGTTTATGCAAAGCACAAAGTCATACCGTTTTTTGATGAAGAGATTAAGCGTGATGAGCTATTTGGAAAGTCTGACATAACTTACGATGTCACGTTTGAGCATGTAAAAGATGCTTACACAGAAGCAGGTGTAGAGTTTATAGAACTAAAAGCTCAGATGGTCGCACTTGTGGATATGGGAATACTAAACCTTTTAGAGATGCTAAAAGATAATGCAGATGAAAAAATCTACGAACAAGAACTTCAAAAAGCGAAGATGCTGATAATGCCGAACTTTTTGGGCGAGAGATTTA
Source organism: Sulfurimonas sp. (assembly GCF_041563495.1). Taxonomy (GTDB): domain Bacteria; phylum Campylobacterota; class Campylobacteria; order Campylobacterales; family Sulfurimonadaceae; genus Sulfurimonas. The sequence goes on along the minus strand of NZ_JBFFMZ010000005.1, from coordinate 134,558 downwards.
AGATGATAAGGTTTAGGAAGAATTAAAGGCGATAGTTAATTTAATGCTTATTGTGTAGAGACTTTTAAAAGAGATTAAAACTAATATTTGCAAAAATATTTGCGGACAAATTCAATACTTTATAAACTATGGAAAAAACATTTTATAGATATTTTCTAAGACAGCTTCATTTTTTTCTTCTGTTTTTTTATCTGCTTTGTTAAATATTTTTTCATATTCATATATTTCTAAAGCTTGTAAAAATTCATTTGATTTATCTTCAATCTCATATTCTATATCTATAATTTCTTCAGGTTCAATGCTGCTTGAATTATTTTCTTCAACATGATTTTTAAAAAAAATCCAATTATTCAATATATCTTCAAATTCTTTTCTCGCTTGAACAATGGAGATACCTTTCTCTTTAGAGATTCTTTTACAAATGTTATCTATTTTGTTATGCATTGAAGAGTCGATAGTTGATTCTTTTAAATTATTTTCTTTTAAAGTGTTTTGTCTGGGATTTTTACTATTAAGTACTATTGCAACTGACTCTAATATTTCATTTGGGATAATGTTTTTATGTTTAGTAATTGTAGTTTTGATTTGTCTTCTTATTAAAGTTGGGTTATATATTGTCTTGAATTTTATGTTATATTTAAGGGTGAAATCTTTTAAATTTGTTATATTCCCTTTCAATATACTCATTAAAATAAAATCATTTTGCTTGGACAAATTTACCTCTCTTTAAAACAGTTTATAGATGGTATCATAATTATAGTTTTATATACAAGTTTTTCATATATATATGTAAACTAAATATGTAAACTAAATATGTAAAAATAATTGTATTTTTTTATTAAACTCCCATATAATTGGGTGTTTAAAATACTACTTGTATGTATTATATATATGTATATTAATTAGGTCGTTATTTCAAAACATATGAGATTTTTACACTAAACTCTTTTGGAAATTCAAACAGCGCTTCTTCTATGATGACTGGGAAACTTTTAGATATAGCTTCCATAGCCGACCTTTTAAAAATGCTTCTTCCGGAGACTATTTTGATTCCTTCTACATTTCCGTCTGAGAGGATTTTGAACTTAACATCTACAAGACCTTCTATGCCTCTTCTTCTAGCCATTCTCGGGTAAGACTTGTTATCGTTTATTTTTTTTATCAAATCATTTATAAATTTATTTTGCTTTGCTAAGAGGACATCTTGATTTATCTCAGTCTGCTCTTGTACTAAAACTTCTTCTTTTTGAGCTGTTTCCTCAATAACTTCTTTTGTCTCTTCAATAACTTCTTCAACTTTCTCTTGCACTTCTTCCACTACTTTTTCTTCCACGATCTTTTCTTCGACAATAGGCTCTTTTACAGGCTCTTCTTTTATCGGTTCTGGAATCGGTTTAGGTTTTGGTTTAGGTTTTGGTTTTGGTTTTGGTTTTGGTTTTGGTGTGATTTTTTTCTCTTGCTTTGGTTTTGGAGGATTAGCTTGAGCTATCACTGTAAAAGAGACTTTTCTGACATCTTGTACTTTTGCATCTGTGCTTAACTCGGTGTCTGCATTTAGAAAATAGATAATTGATACAATGATAGCCAGATAAGAGAATGCACTGATTATAAACGATGAGATATATCTATTCATGATTTTCTCCTATATTTATGTAAGTAGTTATACATTGTCGGAAGATAAAAAAGATTCAGTATCGTTCCCCACAAAAGACCAAATCCCATGGTCACGGCTAACGGCTGAAAAGTTACGGCTTCTGCCGTTGCAAAAAATATCAGGGACGAAAGACCTATGATAGTCGTGACCGAAGTTATTATAATAGGTCTGAATCTTCTGGGTGCAAGGTCAAATATATCTTCTTGTGTCTTGGCATGTTTTATAGTTGACATCATAATGATCCCGTCATTGACAATAACACCGGCAAGTCCCAATGCACCAATGAGTGAGGGTAGTGATATGTTAAGACCCATGATAAAATGCCCTGCGTAAACAGCCAAAAGAGAAAAAGGGATAACTGACATGACTATCATTGTTTCTCTGATGGAGTTAAAGAGGTAAAGGATTGATATAAAAATAAGAATAATTGCAAATGCCGAAGCTAAAATCATCTCCGTCTGCATAGTGTTTTTTTGTTCTCTCTCACCCTTAAACTTTAGTTTTATATCTTTAACTTTTTTTAGTCTTTCAATAGTCGGAGCCATTTTATCTAAAACTTCACTCGCTGTTATTACGGAAGGGTTTACATTTGCAAAGACAAAAAAGGTTGTCTCTCCGTCATCTTTTACAAGTCTCTCTAGCGATTCCACTTTTGTAAACTCACAGATATCTTTTAACTTAACATAGATGCCGTCTTTAAGAGGGATTTCCAGTCTTTTGAAGCTCTCTAAATCATCTTCGATGTTAAATGATTTAACTTTTACATTTACAAGCTCATTACCGTCAAAAATTGTGCCTATCTTTTTTGTTAGATATAAACCGGAAATGTATTTACCGAGATAGCTCTCAGTAATCCCAAGTTTTTCACCATAGGCATTTAGTTTTAGTTTTATTTCATCAGGTCCTACTTTGACGTTGTCACCGAAGTATTTTATACCTTCAATTTTAGAAAACTCTTCTTCTATCTCCCTGATTGTTTTTAGTGCTTTTTGATGGTCATTGCTTATGACACCTATGCGGATATCAGCTTTTGTATTTCCTATCTTGTTCTCTACGACCATCAAGTTGCTCAGTTTAAATCTCTTTTTGTATTTTTGCTCTTTTAGCCAAGTTCTAAGGTCTGCAGAAATATCTTGTGAAGATTTATCTCTTATTCTGTCTTTTGGATCATAATAAAAACTGAGGTACGGCGTTATGTATTTATCGACAAAGTTCGAAGGCTTCATTTTGTGCAGTTCAAGAGATATATATCCTACATATGGATATACCTCTGCAGAGCCAGTCGCACTTCTTCTATAGCCCGCAGTAGAGCTTACATGATGTACGAAAAATCTCTCTTTTTGCTCTAAAATACTTTTTTCCAAAGTCTGTACGATTTCAAGTGACTCTTCAAGAGTAGTCGTAGGTTTTGCTTTAAATGTGATGTTAATAGAAGATGCATCAAAAGGTTGAAACATTTGAAATTTTGAAGTTTTGACACCGTAGAAAATTAGTACGGGTACGATTATGACAAATGTAAGTAAAAAAGTTTTTTGATATTTGACAAGCTGTTTTAAAGCTCCTTGGTAAAGTCTGTTTGCCTTCTCCCAAGAGAGAGTTCTTGATTTACTAGAAAGCGTATGCGAAGCATGTATAGGTAAAAATATAAATGACTCTATCAGAGATGCGATGACAAGTGCTGAAAATGCGATTGGTATAAGCTGTATAATCTCTCCAAGTCTTCCACTTAACATAAGCAGCGGTATAAAAGAAAAAAGTGTAGTCAGTGAAGCTATAGTCACAGGTTTGGCTACTTCTTTTGTACCTAAAAATGCAGCTTCTCTTGGTGCATAACCTTTTTCTATGTACTGTTGTATATTCTCACTTACTACAATGGCATCGTCAACGATGATACCAATGGCTATAAGCACACCTATTAATGAGTTTACGTTTATGCTGTAGCCTGTAAAATAAAAGTATATAGCACCCATTACAAAAGATGTAGGAATACCCAAAGCTATGACAAAAGCTATGCGTATGTTTATTAGGACTGCGGTTAGAACCGTTATTAGTATTACGCCTAGTAAAATATTGGATATAACGATGTTTAGTCTGTCTTTTATTACTGTTGATTTATCCATTCTAATATCAAAATGAACTCCATCAACACGCATTTTGGATATAAGTGTTTTTATCTCTTGGGAAATTTTAACTGCATCACCTTTTGGGTTTTGTGATACCGCAAGAGTTATAGAATTTTTTCCGTTCATACTAGCAAGTGTTGCAGAGTCTTCATATCTTTTATTGATTTTTGCTATATCTTTTAGTGCAATCTGTTGATCATTTATGTTTAAGATAGTATCTTCAAGTGAATGAGAGAGTTTTTTGTCATTTTGAGTAGAGATATAATACTGCTGTTTAAGGTTTTCTATCTTTCCAAGCGGAAATATATAAGAGACTTCCGAGAGTACACGGATAACCTCATTTAAAGAGATATTGTAAGCATTAACCTTTTTCTCATCTATCAAGATTTCATAAAAAAGTTCAGAGTCTCCAAAAATAGTAACATCAGATACATCTTTAATAGAAAGAAGTTGGCTTTTAAATTTTTTTGATAAATTTTTTAGTTTATCTCTTGAAACCTCAGAAGAGAGCATCGATACATGCATGATACTTCTTGAGTGTGCAACTCCTCGCACGACAGGGTCATCCATATCGCTCGGAAGATTTACTTTTATAAGCGAAATAGCATCTTCGGTTTTTCTGATGACATCAGCCTTATCTGCTCCTTTATTAAGCTCTAGGATTATGCTGAATCTGCCCGGAGATATAACAGATGTTACACTCTCTACACCGACAATGTTTTTAACTTCGTCTTCAATCTCTTGAACAGCCATCTTGTTTAAAGTGTCTACGGAAGTACCTGTGTATGAACCTCTGATTGTGACAGAGTTAGGTTCGATAGTAGGTGATATCTCTTTTGGAATCTGAGTATATGCAAAGATTCCTACTCCAAATAGTAGAAAAAATAGAATATAGTTGATTTTATAATTATCAATAAAAAAGTTCAACACCCTTTCAAACATCTATCAGTTTCCCTCGTTTTCATACATATAAGATTCATTTGCCAAAATAGCTGCTCCGTACGAAGTTGTTATTTGCGGGAACTCAGGGATAAATATCTTCTTCCCAAGTTCGTTTTCAATTGCGTGGACTAAACCGCCGTTTAAAGCAGGTCCGCCGTCAAAATAGATGTTTTCTTTTATACCCACTCTTTTTACAAGTTTTATAATTCTTTTTGCTATAGAGTAGTGAACACCTGCGACAATATCTTCAACAGAGTTGTCATTTCCCAAGAGTCCTATGATTTCAGACTCTGCAAATACTGCACAAGTGCTGTTTATTGCAAGTGGAGTACCTTGGGATTTAAAATGATAATCACTTAGTTCATCAACTTCAAGTTCAAGGTTCATTGCAACTACATCTAAAAACTTTCCGGTTCCAGCCGCACATCTATCATTCATAGCGAAGTTTACTACATTTCCTTCATTATCGAGTGAAATTGCCTTAGAATCTTGACCTCCGATGTTTATTATTGTCTTTATTTCACACTTTCCCTGCGCTGCAGCTCTTGCTCCGATTGCATTTGCAGTGATTTCACTTATGTTTTCATCAGCTTCTTTGAAGAGTTTTCTTCCGTATCCTGTTGCTACTGTATATACCAACTCTTTTTCATCTATATTAAACTCATCAAGAAGTTCTTTGAGACTCTGTTTAGCATATTTGTAAAACATACTTCCGCTTGCACTTATTTTATGCCCTACTAACTCTCTGTTTTCATCTACAAGTGCTATTTTAATAGCAGTTGAGCCTATATCTATTCCTGCAAAATACTGCATTAACGCTTCCTTCTTCTATTTTTAAGTGATTCTACAAATGCTTCAATTCTAGTTGTAAGCTGTCCTAAATGACTTGGAGAATAATCACTCTCAAGATAGATGATAGGTATGCCCTCTCTCTCCATTGCTTCTAAAACAGATTTTTGTTCCATCTCATAGACCTGACACCCTGCAAATGCCTGGTAAACAACACCGTCTGCTTTATAATCTTTTACTAAATCAATAATTCTTCTTTTTCTGTCTTCATTCTTTGTAAAAATAGGGCAGGTGCAGCCTTTTAAGTATCTGTCTGCAACACCGTCAATCATATCGTTTACAAACCACTCATCAACACTAACCATATCGTTAAACATCCTGTTTGAAGAACATGTTTCATCTGCGACAATTATGGCATCTGATTGCTCTATGATTAGAGGAATTTTTAGATTTGGAAAGATTGGAGGTGAACCTGTATAGACAATTCTCGGACTTCTTTTATGTGCTGCATTAAATTCATCTTCTACTCTTTGTTCGCACTCTTTTGTTAGTGCATCTACGGCTTCTATCCAGTTGTCTATCTTATCAAAGAAAAAAGCGTTGGTTACTAGGAACATATCAACTCCAAGTATGGGAGAGTTGGAATTTTTTCTCAGTATGTTTAGTTTATGGTAGAGATGCTGAGCGTAGCCTACTTTTTTAATCGACTCTTTTAATTTTTTTCTTGTTATGTTTTTATTTAAATTGCCTGATAACTCTTTTGTGAATTTTCTTACACTTCGTCTCCAGTATTCACGGCTCTCTTCGCTCTCTTTTGTCCTTGGAAACTCCATATCATAAATGCTATACCCCATATCTTCTATAATTGCACCAGATTTTGCTTTTTGGTCACACGTTGTAGGAGATACTATAACATCTGGTTTATCTGAAAAGTTGTCAGATGCAAAAAGCCCAACTGTTGCCTTTACCAGAGGACATGATTTTGAGGGAAGCAGGTCGCTTCCTATCTCATCATCTGTGTAAAAACCGTTACACATCCTTAGCGGAACGGCATCCAGTGCATAAATTATCTCAGATGGCACTTGGATGCACATAGTTCCTACTTTTACTTTGTTACTATGCAAAGGCTCGTGTCTGCAATGCACACTCTCGTAAAGATTGTAAAAATAATCCATCGCTTTTGGAGGTTCTTTAAACTCATGTTTTATTTTTTCTAAAATGGTTTTAGCTTCCATAGCTTTATGACGGTTTTGCTTCTCTTTTGGAGTCTCTATTTTATGTTCTCTGATTTCTTTAGTCATTTTTTTTCTCCAGTTCGTCCATCTGCATTCTTTTTGCAAAACCGCCTTTTGTAGATTTGAATATCGGGTAGTTTATAAGGTCTACATGCAGAGCATCATCTTCAGGGCAAGCCGCCACACATTTCATACATAAGATGCAATCATCTCTTAAAATATTTGTACTCTTTACATCATCTGCTATATCTTTTATCTGCATATCGCAGACGTTATAGCAGTCACCGCATTTTGTACATTTGTCACCGTCTTTTTTTAGTTTTAAAAGTGCCGCATCGCTAAAGATGTAGTGCATAGCGCTCATTGGACAGAAAAAACAGAAAAATCTTTTTTTGATAAATGAACCCACAACAAATAAGCCTGTAAATGTAAGACCCAATGTAGTGAGAATCATCGCACTTTTAGTAGAAAAATCCAAACTCCATTGTGAGACATCACCGACAAAAAGAGGAGTTATCATCCTTCCAGGACAAATTGTGCAAAATGCAGTTCTCCATTCACCCCCAAGAAGTCCCATTCCTACAGCCATAGGTGCTAAGATTACGAGTGCAAGCATTATGTACTTTATCTTTTTTAATTTGTTAAACTGTGGCTGCGTGTAAGTACTGTATCTGATGCCGAGTTTTTTTCTAAGACCTGTCAGCCAGTCCTGCATCGTGCCAAGCGGACAAGCGTACCCGCACCAGGCTTTGTTAAAGACTATAAACCATAGTAAAAAGGTTATAAAGCCAATTAAGACAGAGATGCTTGCAACACTAAAAAGCACATCTAAAGGGCGAGCCAGTTGATGTTGCAGAGGTAAAAAGTAACACATTCCCCCAACTTCTCTATCGTAACCGCATGAAAATACAGGGATGCTATTTCCAAGGTTAATAGCAAAGTATCCGCCGTATATAAAGATTACAAAGAAAAACAACTGCAGCCAAAAACGAAATCTTCTAATATCTGCTTTGTTTATAAAATCCCTAATTCTTTTCATTGAACCTTACCTCTTTAAAAGGTTTCTCTCTTCGTCTTCTAAACCAGTAGATTATAAATCCCGAGAGTATTGCCGTAGCAGTTACTGCTAACAATCCATAGGCATATGATTTATATGAGCTATCCCCCGGATAATAAAGCGAAGTATAAGTTGATAAATATTTTATTTTTTCATACTCCTTATCATCATGCGTACCTTTAGCATCTTGCGTATAAGTCGCAGTTAAAAGAAACTCATTTTTATGTCTTCTGTCAAACTTGTTCCACTCTGGAAAATAATCTTGTATCAGTCTGAAAACCGCTATCCCGTTTTTGTCCGTTTTTACGCTTTTTGACCATCCTGTTTTTGTAGAGAGCGTAAGAGTGGCACCTTGAACAGGTTTTGAGTTTAGCAACACTTTTAGTCTGATATTTTCTCCTGAGTATAGACGATGATAAAATGTCTCACCTTCTTCTCTAAGTCTTAGAATATCAAACGGTGCTTCTTTGACGCTGTGAGCGGACATCTTCTCATTGTCATAAACTGCATCGTTGCTATGGTTAAATCTCAAGTATTCAAACTTTGCCGTTTTGCTGTAGAGTGTGTCATCTTTAACGCTCTTATCTACATAAAAAAGATTGTAGTATCCGTTATGGGGCATTTTAAAACTCACTGATTTACACCCGTCTTCTTTTGATTGTGTGAGTTTTGTTGTTTGCAGGTTTGCATCCAGGAGATAAAGCTCGGCACCGATATCGCCTATGCAGTTTTTTTTGCCTGAACTATCTTCAAAAACCGGCCACATTTTCTTTGAAGGTACATAGTTTCTTCCTCCACCGTGATTGTGTCCTCCGCCATATGATTTTTTCTTTTTAGCGGCAGGGTTTTTGTCTGAGAAATATATGACATCTTCTGCAGAGGCTTTTTTGAGAGTTTTATGAGCTCTTCTTTTAAAGTCTTGTGTGGCATTTTTGTATGCTTCATCAAAGCTGACTATTTTTCCGCCGTATTTTTTCATAAATACATCAGCATCTTCTTTTGAGGCAAAAGCAAATTTACTGCTTTTTGTCATTACACCTTTTGGTTTAGCTCCTAAAACATAGAAAGCTATTTTTGCATCTGTGAATTTCAGGCTTTTAACATCTACGACCTGAAAATCTTTCAGCGGAGTTTTTTTAACTTCCATCTCTTTTACAAGACAATGCATTGAGCAAAACTGTTTTGTAATTCCATCATGTGTAGCTACATGGTTGGCTTTGTAAAATTTTGCCAAACCCATACCGCAGGTCGTACAAGATTTTTTATCTTTACCTGATTGTAAAATAGTTACTTTGTCTCTTGATACGCTTTGAAATACTTTTGCACTGCCGCCATGATTGCCGTGACCGCCTGAAGCTCTGCCGTATGTGTCTATGATGTACCCTCTGTACATATTTACACTTAAAAATAAGATGATTAGAGACGCTGCAAAAGGATAAGCAATGATTTTTCTCATCTTGGTAGCATCTAGAAGTTTCATTCTTTTATAAAGTATAATCATTGCCCAAATTATTGCTACCCATTTTAGTAAGCCAAAGATATGCAACCAGCTCTCACCTCTGTTTGCAAGAGATGCCACATCTACGCTGAAACCAAATCCTTGAGCAAAACCTTCTACTATTTTTTCATATCCTTTTATAAAAAATGTCTCTAATGAGTGAGCGATTGAACCTAAGATGAAGAGTGGAGCGTAAGAGTAGCCAAGGTCGTAAAATACATTTTTAAAATCTTTTTTCAAAATCTTGGATGCTATAAACATACCGATAAGAGCAGCTACAATCGTAAAGAGCATCGCATAAAGAAATGCAAATAAACCTACGGGATCGATTGGTCCAAAACTAACGTAGCCTTTGAAAAACTCAGCCGTTTTTGACCAGATCATATCACCCGCAGCATTACTTCGCCCGATTCCATGATGAAATGACATGGTAATAGGAATAGCTGCCAATATAAGAATAAATGTCCAAATCTCTGCTTTTAAAATTTGAAATTTTGAAAACAGAGAAAAAGATGGTTTTTTAGTTTTAAAACTAACAGCTTCACATGCCGCAGAACAATCCATACACAAAGTACAGTCGGTCATAGAGTTTCTTTTGTCAAACGTAAATGGTTTTAGGTTGTATGGGCAGGCAGTCGCACACTCAAAAGTCTTACAATCATTGCAGGCACTTTTATAAGTTCCCAACCATGTAAAAGATAGCTTGGAGTAGGCACGTGTTAGTGTTCCGATAGGACAGACATACTTACAGTAACTCATATCTTTATATAAAAAATATATAACAAAAGAGAGCAGTGTCATAACCGTAAATAAAATTGCAGTGACAAGAGGCATTCTGTAGAGACCAGGAAACATGTAGTTAACGGCCCACCAACCTATAACAAGCAGCAGTATCCCTATGTATCTGTTTTGCATCCATTTTGGCATCGTCTTTTTTAAGCCGAACTTTGTGATGTATTTCCCCATAAAACCGTGAGGACAGATGCCGCAAAATACTCTTCCTAATGTGGGCAGCGTAACCACCATAAACAAAGACCAGAAGATTCCCCAAAATACCGCCCAGGTAAAGATATTGTCTTTACCTGTATGCGTGTAACCAAAATAAATGGCATATAAAAATAGAGCTAAGACTGCTATTTTTAGAGTCATCAAGAATTTTTGGTTTTTGAATAAAAAACCTATTACCGGTTTGCCGTAAATATCATCTTTATCACGTTTAATAAAATCTACCATTATTTGCCTCTTTTTAAAGTACTAAAACACCGTTTAAGACTAACAAGCCTACTGTTACCAGTAGAAGTGCAGCAATTCTTTCTATCAAAAGTTTGTAAGAGGAAAATTGAATCATCATTCCTTTTACCACCGTTGATAAAACAAAGCCGTAAAATATAATTGAAAAAATAACAGCACCGACTCCAAAGAATAGTCCAAGACCTATGGAGTTGTAGATGCTGGAGCTGTTTGCCGCTACCGCTAAGAGTGCCATTATCGGAGCACACGGGTTTACAGACATCGTTGCACCAATAGTAAAAAAACCTATCTTGTTTAACTTCGGTTTTTTTATTAGTGGTGCAGAGTTAGCACAAGAGTTACTTGAATGAAAACTTTTGTATAGCAAATAAACTCCCATAGAAATTGTGCTGCTGCCAAGTATGATGCTAAAAAAATGATTGTCGTTTAGCATCTGCTTTACCCAGACAGAACTCAAGTAAGCAACAATCGCTATAAGCGTATAGCTAAATATTCTACCCAGGCTAAAAGGTAAAATAACTCCAAGTGCTTGCTTAGTATTGTTAGAATTACCGACAAGCAGAGGGCTTAGAAAAGGCATACATGAAAACATACATGCCGTAGCTCCGTAAGAAAGCCCTATGATGAATATAGAAAAAAAAGTTGTATATTCCATTAGTGTTTATTTCACTTTAGTTGTTTTTTTTGGTAACGATTCCAAGGTTTCTAAACTGTTTTTCTTCGAGTGTGTCTAGAAGTGAAACAAACAAATCAAATTTTGCTTCTTTGTCACAGTTGATATTAACAGGTATCTTTACTTCATATTTAGCCAGTTCTTTTGCAACGTCCTGTTTTAAGACTTTTACCTTGTCAAATAAAATATCACCGTTTTGTTTGATTGTAATAGTGAGATTTTTTTTGTCACTTTGTGCAGCTGCTGTTTTTGCGCTAGGAAGATCAACTGGGATTATTCCTTTGGCAACAAATGTAGCAGTTGTTAGGACGATTACAAGAAGAACAAGCATAATATCAATAAACGGAACTACATTTATAGAGTCAAACTTTTTAATCTGCACGTTTCGCCTTTTCTTTTATATCCCAGTGTGCTAATACAACTTCTATTTTCCTTGCCAGATGATTATAAAACACTATGGCAGGAATAGCTACTATAAGCCCCATTGCAGTGGCTTTCAGAGCAAGTGCCAAAGATGTCATTATCATCTTTGCATCCAGAGTATCGCTCTGTCCCATTGCATAAAAAGTGATGATGATTCCAAATACGGTTCCAAGCAGTCCGATATACGGTGCATTGGAACCAAAAGTCGAGATGATGTTGATGTTGTTGGTAAGTACAATCTCAAGCTCTTCTTTTGTCTCAAAACTATTTACATCAACTCCTCTGTAAAACAGGATTCTCTCTATCCAAAACCAAAAAGTCATAAAACTCATAACTCCAAGAAGCCCGATAACACCGTAGTCAACAATATCTTTTAGTAGTTCTATGTTCATTGTTTTTACCTATTTTTTAATTAAAACTTAGCCGATAATCCTGCTGTATATACTATCCCTGGATTTACAGTTATAGATAAATCCTCATAATTGTATACACCGTCTTCATTTCTGTCACTGCTTGACCTTGCTGAGTTGTAGTAGTGTTCATCAAACACATTATCCACTCTTGCAAATACGCTAAGCTCGTAATCACTGACTTTCATCTTGTAATCTGCACCAAGATTTAGTGTAGTATTACCTTTGATTTTAAGACGATTTAAATCATCTGCATAATAATCAGATTTTGAGTTGACTTCCGCCGTTAGTTTCAGGCTTTTCATCGCTTGATAGTTTAAAATCAGATTGGCTTGATGTTTTGAAGTTCTTGGAATAACATTTCCTGTTATATCAAAGTAAGTTGCACTTGATGTTCTACTATTACCATCTAAGTCTATTCCAAAGTTAGCGTAGTCAGTATATGTAGCATCTAAATAAGTATATGCTAAGTTAAATGAAACAGTTTTGCTCAAGCCACCTTTTGCAGAAAGCTCTAGTCCTCTGTGTCTTGCTCCACCAATATTATCCCACATATCAGTAGTAGATGTATCTCCATAGTTACCTGAAGTTTTCATAATAAAATCTTTTCTATCAAGTTGAAAGATAGAGACATCGTATGAAATTCCATTTTGTTTAGTTCTGAAACCAATTTCATAATTTAGAGATTGTTCTGGTTTTAAATCAGGGTTATTTAGTGTACTTCCCCATGTACTTGTACTTCCTGCATATAATTGTGATACTGTTGGCGCTCTAAAACCTGTAGAATAATTCACATAAATACTAGAAGATTTATCAATTTGATAGTTTCCACCAATTCTATAAGAATAAACTTTAAAATCATTGTTAAAGTTGTTGTTAAGATAATCTGCATATTTTAAATTGATTAAATCATATCTAAGATTTGCTGTAGCGGTAATATCTTTTGTAATACCTTGCTTATATTCTCCATAAATTGCATATACATTTTCATCTGTTTTATCATCACTTTTAAAATCACCTGTTTTAAAATAATCTGCTGTTGTTGCAGGTGGTCTATATGTTATAAGTGCCTGATTAGCTCTATATGTTGTTTTGTTTTTATACTCATTTGCTCTTAAATCAAGTCCAACAAGTGTAGCAAATGATTTAGAGGTAGTCCTATATTCGCTTTTTATACCTCTTTGTATCTGTTCATAATGGTTGTCATATACATAATCATTGTCATTATAAGAAGACTGAGTAACACCTGCTCCATCTTTTGTTTGCGGGCTAGACATATATTCTGTAGTATCTGTATATATATAGCCATTTACAAGTAAATTTGATTTATTGCTAAAATCTTTAGAGTAAGTTAAAAAGAGTTTCAATAAATCTACATTATAACCTCTAGTATAGTCTCTACTATCTTGATTACCATTATAAATAGACTTAGGATTTGTCTTTGCTTCTGTTTCACCACCGACTGTACCGTGTGAATCTTTTTCTCTATCTGAGTACTCAATACCAAAAGTTATATCAGATGAGTCATCTATATAGTACTGAAGTTTTCCGTTAAGATATTTTGTATCATAATCTGAGTCTTCATGATAACCGTCACCTTTTCTCTCACTTGCCTGAACATGAAAACTTAATGCATCATTTGCATAACCGGTTCTTGCAAGAAGTTTTCTGTAACCGTAACTTCCGACTTCAGCGGTTGCATAGTTATGATTATATTTTGCGCCTTTTTTAGTTGTAATGATAACGGCACCGGATAATGCATCGTCACCAAAGAGATAAGAAGCACCACCTTTAATAACTTTGATACTTTCAATGTTATCTAGGTCAATATTAACCTTACCGGTTCTCTCAAACACGGGTACACCGTCTATTACAACTGCAACACCTGGTTTTTCACCCATATACATTTGATTTTCCACACCTCTTAAGTGAATCTTTAAAGAATCGCCTGTTGTATACTCTGTTGTAATACCAGGTATTGATTGTAAAATCTGTTGAATGTTCTCTTTATGAGCCTCATCAACAGTTTCTCCACTGATTGTTGCAGTACTTGATACTTCTGTTTTCTTTGATTCAAACTTATCATCAATGGTAGATGACTCGACTTGTATAGTCCCTAAATCAGATGCCGCTAAGTTTACAGCTAATATACAAGCAACAGATAGATAAATGCTTTTTCTCATTATCATTCCTTTATTAATTAAATAACTGGAATGAATTGTAATCTTAAAGTGTTAATTTTATGTTAATTTTAATTTAATGTTAGATTGTGTTAATATAAATTATTTTTTAAAGATAGTGGTTAGATTTTGAAGTTAAGAAAAGACCCGTGTAGTATAAGAGGGGACTATAACCCTCCTATCATCTTTATAAGTTCTTCAGGTCTGTTAGAGTTTTTAATAGCATTATCTTTTGTTATAGTTCTTTTGTGGAGTAATTCTATTAACTGTTGACTTTGCGTAGTCATATTAGTCTCTTTTTGATTTAGTTGCATCTGAGAGTAAATCTGATGAACCTTATCTTCTCTAATTTGATTTTGAACTGCCGGATTAGTTATGAGTATCTCTTGTGTTGCCACTTTACCGCCACCTACTCTAGGTATAAGTGTCTGAGATATGACAGCTATAAGTGAAGAGGCAAGTTGTGCTCTGACCTGTGCTTGTTCTTCACCGTCAAAAACATCAATAATACGGTTGATTGTTCCCGGTGCCGAGTTGGTATGAAGTGTTCCAAAAACCAAGTGACCTGTTTCAGCCGCTGTTAGGGCAGCTCCGATTGTCTCAGCATCCCTCATCTCCCCGATAAGTATGATATCCGGGTCTTGTCTCAGCGCATATTTTAATGCAGCTGCAAAAGAAGCAGTGTCTTGTCCTACATCTCTTTGAGAGAAGAGAGATTTAATATTTTTGTGAACAAACTCAACAGGATCTTCAATAGTGATGATATGTCGTCTCTCTGTCATGTTTATTTCGTGAAGCATGGAAGCCAGAGTAGTTGACTTACCGCTACCTGTAGGTCCGGTTACAAGGATAAGACCTTTTTCTTTTTTAACCAGCTCTTTAAAAATTGGGGGGTTTCCATATTCGTCAAGTGTCGGTATCTCAATCGGAATCATACGAAATGCACAAGCTATTCCACCGATAGTACGGTAATAGTTGGCACGAAAACGACCTACATTTTCCAGTTCGAAAGAAAAGTCAAGTTCGTTGATTTCTTCAAAGATTTTTTTCTGTTTATCTTCTATAAGTGAATAAGCCATCTCTTCGATCTCTTTTGCATTTAAAACAGCCAAGTTAAGAGGTCGTAACTCTTTATCTATCCTAATCTGCGGCTCACTTCCGACAACAAGATGCAAATCACTAGAACCGTAAGCCAAAACACTTTTAAGCAGTTTTTTTATGTCAACTACTTTTTTTAATTCTTCAACTGCTTCACCCATAATAAGACTCTCCTACTTACTCGATTATTTTTGGAACTATGAAAAAATGGTCACCGCTAAGTGGTGCATTTTTTAATATATCGTCACTTATATTGCTGTCACACAGTGGAGTATCTTCTCTAGTGTATGTTCCATTATCGTTCATAGCAAAATTATCATCAACACCTTCAGTATTTAATTCACTTAAATTATCTACAAAGCTTACTATTTCTGAGAGCTGTCCTATGATTTCTTCTCTTTTGTCATCTGAAACTTTTAAAAAAGAGAGCTTTTCCAGTTTAGTTAGTAATGCGTCATCTACTTGCATATATGTCCCTAATAATATTATTTTATACGATTGTAACAAAAAAATTCTATGTGTTTGATGAAACTTTAACAAACTATGCGATATTATTTTGAACTTTTTGAATTTATGTAATAAGTAAGGAATATTTTTGAGTATTAAAAATAATATTGATATGGTAAGAGAAGAGTTAAACTCTGAAGAGAAGTTTTTTGAAAAAGCAGTTATTACAGAAAAATTTGTAAAAAAATACAAAAATGTAATGATTGCGTCTGTTGTGGTATTAGTTGTCTTTGTTGGAGCAAATATAGCGTATGATATAAACAAACAGGGTCAAATAACAGATGCTAATGAAGCTTTGGCAACTCTTAGTAAAGATGCAAAGAACTCTGAAGCACTTTTAACATTAAAAAGCATTTCACCTAACTTGTATGATGTTTGGACCTATTCTAATGCCATTGCAAAAAAAGACTTAGAAACTATGAAAGAACTGAAAAAATCTTCGGCTGTTTTGGTTGGAGATTTAGCAACTTATGAATTGGCACAAGAGTCTAAAGATGCAGCATCTTTAGACTCTTATGCTTCAAAACAAAATGCGGTATACAGAGATTTGGCTTTAGTTCAAAGTGCTATTATACTTATGCATAATTCAGAACTTGAGAAAGCTCATGAAAAATTATCGCAAATATCACCTCAGTCATCACTAAATAAGATAGCGCAAGCACTTCTTCACTACGGGGTAAAGTAAGATTTTGAAAAAAACATTTGTACTAGTTGCCAGCGTTTTTATTCTGTTTTTTGCAGGATGCAGTTCCAAGGAAGTTTTTGAACCGAAACTTGTGAAAGACGACTGGGCTTTTCATGGTTCTAGAGATGAGAAAATTGTAGATGTTTCTTCAGATGTAGCCATGCTTGAAAACAGAAAAGTGCTTTTAAAAGATAAAACAATCGATACTACTATAGAAGAGTCATATAGACTTATAGGAAGTAGTGACGGTTGGGTACTTAGTTCTACTATAGATGGACAGTTAAATATAGATTTTATAGCAGATAAATCTATGAAAAAGAAGTTCAATCTTAAAAAAACTATTGCCGGTGCAAGTATTAAAGATGATATATTAGCAGTACTTTTTGCAGATAACGAGATGGCTCTTTACTCCATATCACAGCATAGTCTTCTTGTTAAGATTCAGGGTACTTCACCGGTGGTAGTTGATTCTAAAATTGTAAACCCGTACTTTATGAATGATCTGGTTCTATTTTTAACTCTTGATGGAAAAATTGTAATCGTTAATTCTAAACTTAAAAAGAAACTAAGAACTACCATAGTCTCATCAGAAGAAAACTTTAACAACATAATCTACTTTAACGTTGTTGATAATAAACTGATTGCTGCTACCGGATACAAGATTCTTTCAATGGCTGAGAAAGAGGTAAGAGTCAAGTATGAGGTAAGAAATATAGCTTATTCGGACAAAACTATCTACATAACTACAAAGCAGGGCGAGATAATCTCTTTAACACCTGATTTACAAGTAAATGCAAAAGTGAAGTTTCCGTTTGCCCACTTTTTAGGTCTTATCGTTCATAAAGATAAACTGTACGCTTTGGAAAAAGAGGGTTATTTGATTGAGCTCTCAAAAGATTTACAAAAACATAGTATATACGAAGTTGATGTAGATGATGGTTTTATATTTGTAGGAGATAAAACTTTTTATATAGATGATGAGTATATCTCACTTGAGCAATGAGTTAGAGGCTTTTTTAGAATACATAAGTGTAACAAGAGCACTTAGTAAAAAAAGTGTAGAAGCTTACAAAAGTGATTTGTCATCTATAGAAAATGAGTTTAATACTTCATTGATTCATCTTGAATCTAACAGTGTTCTAAATATTTTATCAAAGTATAAAAATAAAAGAACACTAAACAGAAAACTATCTGCAATAAACGCTTTTTTTGATTTTTGCTACAAAAGCCATTTTAGTAGCGAAAAGACAAAATATAAGTTTGCAAAAATTCCAAAACTGCTTCCTAAGTTTTTATCATTTAAAGAGATACAAAATGCCCTTACGCTGGTAGACAGAAGTTCATGGCTTGGACTGCGTGACTATGCTTTGATAATGTTTTTGTTTGCATCAGGAACGCGTATAAGTGAATGTCTGGCTCTAAGACAAGAAGACATAGAAGAGGGCTGGCTTCACATAAGGCATGCCAAAGGAGAAAAGGAACGTATCGTTCCGGTTGCAAAGGTAGCGTTAGAAGCAATTAATGCCTACCTTTTGCAAAAGCCAAAAGACAATGAATATGTTTGGTGCAATTATAAAGGAGATTCATTGAGCCGCATCTCTGCATATAAGATAACGCAAAAATACCTCGGTGTATCTCCTCATGTCCTTCGTCACTCGTATGCAACATCACTTATAAGCGGTGGAGCAGATTTACGGGTCGTTCAAGAACTATTAGGGCACGCTTCTCTTTTAACAACGCAGATATATACACATATACAAAAACAGGATCTTAAAGAAACTGTCGATGTTTGTCATCCCTTGGCATAATAAAGGTAAAATAAAATATGAAAAATTCTATTTTCTCAGTACCGTTTTTAAAATCACTGTTTTTTATACAAAATGAGTGGCATCAGCACGGCGTCTTTTTTCATACTCTTAGAGTTGTATACTATACTATAAGAGCTAAAGACTTTAAACTGATTCCTGCAGCATTTTTACATGATATAGGTAAACCGTTTTGTGCTTTTAAGAAAGATGAAGATGACATAATACATGGAGAATATAGTTTTACAGACCACGAAGAAGTAAGTTATCAGATAATAAAAAACTGGCCCTTTATAAGTGAGTTTACAAAAAATATTGTTCGTTATCACTATCTTATCCGAGATATTAAAAAGAGCAAAAAAGAAAACTTTCAAAGGTACGAGCTTAAAAAGTCTGTTTGGGAATCTC
This sequence comes from Sulfurimonas sp., assembly GCF_041563495.1. Classification (GTDB taxonomy): domain Bacteria; phylum Campylobacterota; class Campylobacteria; order Campylobacterales; family Sulfurimonadaceae; genus Sulfurimonas. Next base: position 115,820 of record NZ_JBFFMZ010000005.1, on the reverse strand, counting down.
TTGATGATGAAACAAGAGAAGAGTTGGAAAGATTCTTGCTTTATGATGATTTAGGTAAGGGAAAAAAAAGAAGATAATAAATTTGATTTTTTATGTAAAAATATATGTATAATCTGTTTATTTGTTCACATGACATAGTTTTTTATATATATTTTATTTTATTTTTCAATTAAAAAAAGCAAATTTATTTTGTTTTTCAAATATTACTCGGAGTTTTTCAAAAATGATGAAAAGGTTTATACCGTTTTTAGTTATACTTAGCTTGGTTGCCCTTATTGTAACTATATTCCTTTCAGTCGCTTCTCAAAAGCAGATGATAGTCATCAAAGAGGGCAACGCTAAAAAATTACCCATAAAAATGGTTGTTAATAAATATCAAGACAGTGATTGCGGTATGGTGATTGATAATCTAAATTACATTTCACAAGTTATTTCACCTAACGGTAAAACTTGGTTTTTCCATGATCATGGCGGATTTGTAAAGTGGCTTGAAGATAAAGAGTTTAAAGATGAAGCTGTTATCTGGGTGATGAGCCTTGATACAAAAAAATGGATAGACGGCAGAAAAGCTTTTTACTCACTGACAGATAAAACACCTATGGGGTATGGATTTGGTGCGTATGAGAAAAAAGCTCCTACGCATGTAGATTTTGATACAATGCGATTAAGAATGTTAAGAGGTGAGACTCTTAATAATCCACACATAAGAAAACAACTCTTAGGAAGCTAATAGCATTAAATGGAAACGGTAAATATATTAACTATTATGAGCATAGCCTTCCTCGGGTCTTTCGGTCATTGTATCGGTATGTGCGGAGGCATAGTACTGGCATACTCTACTATTAAAATAGAGCCCAAAAGTTCTAAAGTCTCACAAAGTGTCGCTCACTTACTTTACTCATTGGGAAGAGTTCTTACTTACTCTATTCTTGGTGCAATGTTTGGCGCACTTGGAGGAGTAGTTACCTTTTCAAATAATGCCAATGGAGCTTTGCTTATATTTGCCGGAATAGCCATGGTTTTAGCAGGGCTTTCTCTTATGGGTAAAATAAAGTTTTTAACTCTCATAGAGCACTCATTTTCTTCATCACCACTATACAAAAATGCGTTTAAAAAAGTTTTAAACTCAAAATCAAACCTTAGTTTTTTTGTTCTCGGTATGTTAAACGGTCTACTGCCTTGCGGGTTTGTATATTTCTTTGCTATAACAGCAGCAAGTACGGCTGATCCGTTGTATGGGGCTTTAGTTATGGCAATATTCGGGATTAGTACTATACCGGCTATGTTTGGGCTTGGATTTTTGGCATCACTTACTTCTGCTACAAGTTTTAGAAATATGATGATGAGTCTTGCATCCGTGGCAGTAATATTATATGGCACATATACAATTTATAACGGTTATGATTACATAGTAAACCCAAAAAAAACATTAACAAATTGTCACAATTAAGTTTTATAATATGTAAAAAATAGTATCATTAATGCATTGAGGTGTGCTATGCATAGTGAATTTCATAAGAATTTTTTTAAAATATTATTGACTGTTATTTTGCCGATTGTATTGGTTGTGGCAGTCTTCAGCTTATATCTTTTTGACAGACTTATAGATGAGAAGAAGAAGTTTCTTTTAGAAAAATCTGCAACAATGTCCGGTCTGATCGCTAATGTAGCAGGTTTTGACAGAAAATTCTCAATAGAAAAAGACTTTAATAATCAATCTTCAGCCGCTACAATTTTCCAAATTCAAAACACATTTCAAACTCTTGATGAAAGAGTTCTAAAATTAGAATATGCAATTGGAGAAATATCTGATGGTAAAATCAATTTTATAGCCTATTCCGGCGGTCAAAAACCTCCATCTATAAAACTCGAAGATGCAAGTATGCACTTACCAATGAGAAAAGCACTTTTTGGAGAAGAAGGTGTAGGAATAGGAATCGATTACAAGAGGCAAAAAGTTTTTGCTTCTTATTCACCTATAGCAGATACGAAATGGGGACTTGTGATTAAACAGCCGTATTCTTCTCATATGAAACCTTTTTATAAAACAGCTTGGATGAGTTCATTGACATTATTGATTTTCATGGTTATTTTATATCTTATTTTACAAAGGTATGATGCAAAAACCAGAAAAAAAATTGCATTCAGTGAGCATAGATATCAACAACTTGTAGAAAGCAGTGATGATTTTATATGGGAAGTTGATGTTAACGGAGTATATACCTATGCGAGTAAGCAGTGTGAAAATCTTTTGGGTTATAAAAGTCAGGAAATGATAGGAAAAACACCGTTTGATTTTATGAGTCCGCAAGAAGCTAAAAGAGTAGCTGCAGGTTTTATGAAAATTTTTTCCAGAGAAGAAAAAATCACAAATCTTGAAAATGTAAATTTACACAAAGACGGACATGAAGTGTGTCTTCTGACAAACGGTTCTCCGTTTTATGACGATAAAGGAACACTAAGCGGTTACAGAGGAGTTGACAGAGATATCACACCTCTTAAACAGAAACAAAAAGAGATTGAGTATCTGGCTTTTTACGATGCCTTAACAGGTTTGGCGAATCGTCAAAACATCAGTGAAAGAATCTCTCAAGAGATAAATTATACACAGAGAAATCATATAGAATCAGCACTTTTATTTCTTGATTTGGATGATTTTAAAATTATTAATGACACAGAGGGGCATGCTCACGGTGATGAAGTTTTAAAAGTCGTCTCTAAGAGAATATTAAAATCTATCAGAAGTTTCGATATTGCAGGAAGAATAGGCGGTGATGAGTTTGTTATTTTGGTCCGCGGTACAAATGAAGATGATGAAAGCACTTTAAAGCACTTGGATAGTTTGATTGCTAGGGTAGTTGATGAGATAAATAAACCAATTATTTTTGGTAAAAATATGTATCATGTCGGAGTAAGTATAGGTGTGGTAATACTGCCTAAAGACGGTGATACTCTTGAAGAAATATTAAGTAATGCCGACGATGCTATGTATGAAGCAAAGCATCTTGGAAAAAACCGTGTGGTATTTCATAAAAAAGTGATATAATAAATCTAAAAAAGGACTGTTGTGAAAAGTTCGATTGTTGATAGTATAAAATCTCTTCCTCCTCTTTCAAAAACAATTGTTGATATAAATAGGATTTATGCAAATGAAGAGGCTTCTATACATGATTTAGCAGAAATTATTGAACATGATCCTATGATTGTGGCAAACCTATTAAAGGTTGCTAACTCACCGCTTTACAGCTTTGGTAAAGAAATAAGAAATATTGGACAGGCAGTAAGTCTATTTGGTATGGGTATGACTCGAACTATAGCTTTAGGAAACTCTGTAAGGAAGCTTTTAAATGTTGATATGCAGCCATACGGCATAAGCTCTGAAAAATTTGCACATATTTCAAACCTACAAGCTAGTTTTGCTCATAAATGGTATAAAAATATAGATAAAGAAAAAGCAGATAAGTTATATCTTAGTGCATTTTTACAAGAGACTGGAAAGATACTTATAGCAAGTGCGATTATTGAAGAAGATGAGACAATCAGTTTTAAATCAGAAGTAGAAAATTCAAATGATTTAGCTATGGTTGAAAAATCTTATGTTGGAGTTACGACTTCTCAGATAACCGCTGAAGTATTTGAACACTGGGGATTTGACAAAGAGTTTATTGAAATAATAAGATATGCAGATAATCCAAAAGAAGCTTCAGAGGATTTACGGGAATACAGCACTGTGCTTCATATTGTAAAGACCATAATACCGGTTAATCAGCCGTTTTCTGAAAGATCTATAAACTTTGGACTCAAAGAGGCCCAAGATGCAGGATATGATGTAGCATTAATAGAAAGTGTTATCAAAGAGTTTAAAGATAACCACATAGAAATAGCGTCAGACGCAGAGGATTAGAATGAGCAAAACGGTTACAATTATAGATACATTTGGTTTTTTCTTCCGTAGTTTTTATGCACTCCCACAACATTTAAAAAACAAAGATGGCTTTCCAACCGGACTTTTAACAGGTTTTACGAATTTTATATCAACTTTGCAAAAACAACATGACAGTGATTATTTGGTATTTGCCATTGACAGTAAGGGTGATACTTTTAGAAATGAGATAGACCCAAATTATAAGGCAAACCGTACGGCACCACCGGAAGAACTAAGTATGCAGCTTCCAATAGCCATAGAGTGGATAGATAAGATGGGTTACAAGACACTTGGTCAAGTAGGTTTTGAAGCCGATGATATTATTGCAACGGTTGTAAAGTATGCAAAAGAGAAAAACTATAACGTCAGAGTCGTTTCTCATGACAAGGACCTTTACCAGCTAATAGATGATGGACGGGTTGTAGTCGTAGATGCCATAAAACGAAAGAGCATGGACGAAGATGCTTGTTTTGAGAAGTATGGTATTTCTCCAAAGCAGTTTATAGATTATCAGTCTATTCTTGGAGACAGTGCAGATAATGTACCAGGTATCAGGGGTATAGGTAAAGTAGGCGCAGAGAAGCTTTTAAAAGAGTATGGTAGTCTAGACGCAATATATGAAAATATTGAGTCTATAAAAGGTGCAAATCAAAAAAAACTTATAGAATCAAAAGATAATGCTTACATGTCAAAAAAGCTTGTTACCTTAAGAGATGATGTCTTAGATGAGTTTGATTTTGAAGAGTATAAAATGGATATCGAGCATCCGTTTTTAAATATCTATGATGAACTTGTAAAGTATGAACAAAATGCTGTTCTTAGAGCTCTTCATGCTAAAAATATGATAAGTGATGAAAAAAAAGAAGAAGCAGAAGTTAAACTTAAAGATGTCAAAGAGAGTAATAATCTTGATTTTAAAGCTACACTTATTACAGACTCAAAAGAGTTAGATCAGATTTTAGACACTTTAACAGCTCAAACAGTCGTAGCTTTTGATACTGAGACAACAGGACTTGATTATGAAAAAGATAAGCTAGTCGGTTTTAGTTTTTGTTTTAATGATTCAGAGGCGTATTACGTGCCGTTTGCTCACAACTATTTAGGAGTACCTGAACAGATAAGTGAACAAGATGCTGTAGTTGCTATAAAAAAAATATTTGGCTCAAAAACAGTTGGACATAACATTAAATTTGATCTTCATTTTGTAAGCAGATTTTTAAATGAAGATAGTTTAAATGTCTATGCGGACAGTATGATTTTGGCATGGCTTATAAATCCGGAAAGTGCGCTAAGTCTTGATAAACTGAGTGAAAAACTTCTAGAGCATACAATGGTAGCATTTAAAGAGACTGTAAAAAAAGGTGAGACTTTTGCAAGTGTTGAACTTGAAGATGCAGCCAAATATGCAGCTGAAGATGCTTACATAACTCTAAAGCTTTTTAATCTCTTCAATGAAAAACTTCGTTTGCAAAATGCAGAGCATCTCATAGAAGAGTCACAAAAAGTAGAGGTGCCTTTCATAATTACTCTTTTGGATATGGAAAAAGCCGGTATAAAAGTGGATGCAGAGTTTTTAGAAAAGTTTTTGGTAGAAGTAAAAGAGACTTTATCGGATTTGACCAAAAAGATATATGAACTTGCGGGAAGCGAGTTTAACATCAACTCCACAAAACAACTTGGTGTTATTTTGTTTGAACATCTAGGATTGCCGGTAGGTAAAAAGACAAAGACAGGTTACTCAACAGATGAAAAAGTACTAAGTTCTTTAAAAGACAAGCATGAGATAATCTCTTTTCTATTAGAATATCGAGAAGTCTATAAACTATATTCGACATATATAGAACCTCTTATAAAACTTTCTCGTGAAGATAAAGACGGCCGTGTTCATACATCTTTTGTTCAAACGGGAACAGCAACGGGAAGGCTTAGTTCCAAAAACCCTAATCTTCAAAATATTCCTGCAAGAAGTGCTCTTGGTCTTAAGATAAGAGAAGCATTTGTCGCACCTGAGGGTAAAAAACTAATCGGTATAGATTATTCGCAGATAGAACTGAGACTTCTGGCGCATTTTTCACAAGATTCCGTTTTGGTGGATGCATTTAAGGAAAATAAAGATATTCACTTACAGACTGCAATAGCACTTTTTGGCGAAGACGAAGCACCAAATAAAAGAGCAATAGCAAAAACGGTAAACTTTGGACTCCTTTACGGGATGGGGCAGAAAAAACTCTCTGATACATTAGGCATCTCAACAAAAGAGGCCAAAGAGATCATAGAAAAGTATTTTGAGTCATTTTCAACGGTAAAAACATACTTCAGAGCTATTGTAGATAGTTCTAAAGAGAACGGTTTCATAGAGACTCTGCTTAAAAGACGCAGATATTTTGACTATGAAAATGCCTCTCCAATGTTTAGGGCTGCTTACGACAGGGAATCAGTAAACAGTGTGTTTCAGGGAAGTGTGTCTGATATCATTAAACTTTCTATGAATAAAATAGCAAAAGTTATAAAAGAAGAAAAACTAAATGCCAAAATTCTTTTACAAATCCATGATGAATTGATCTTTGAAGTAGAAGCCGGTGAAGCACAGATGCTTGGAGAGAGGTTTCAAGAGATGATGGAAACTATATATGAGTTAAACATCCCACTCAAAGCCAGCCTGAATATAGGTGACAACTGGGGTCAACTAAAATAAATCAGGACTGAGTGTTGCTCTTTAGTATTGGTTCGGGTTCACAAAATAGATAACCTTGTGAATACTCGATTCCCAACTTATCTATTATCTTTTGAACTTCAATATTATGCACAAACTCTGCTATACAAGGGATATTTGCATTTTTAGCAAAAAATACTATAGCTTTTGTTATCTCATAACTTTTTGTATTTTTGTAGATATCTTTAATGTATTTGGCATCTATCTTTAAGTAGTCAATATCCAAATCAAGTACTCTCTCAAAATTAGAATATTCAGAGCCAAAATCATCTATAGCTATAGAGTAACCTCTATTTTTTAGCTGGGTAAGCTGTCTTACATGACTTTTCTTACCGTTAGCACTGATTCCCTCTAATATCTCTAAAATAACCCGGTTACTTGATATCCCGTACTCTAGCTCTTTTTCATTTAGATACTCTAAAAGGTAATCTTTACTTAAATCATCTTCAGCGATGTTGATAGAGAATGTGTAGTTGTTAGAAGCCATAAATTCAAAACTTTTATCTATCATAGCTTTTGTTATTTCTGGAAGCAGACCGGATAAGCGGGCAGGCTCTAAAAATTCATAAGGAGAAATTATTTCTCCATCATATTCTATTCTTGCAAGAACTTCATACTTTGTTATCTCTTTAGTCTTGTTGTTTCGTATACCTTGAAAGTAGGGAATTACTTTGCCTTCATTCAGTGCACTGTGTAAAATATTATTTAGTGCTATAAAGGTTTCTCTTTGTGAATGTCCGATGCTGTCCGCATCTTGATTGAAAATATATAGGTTGTTTTTTCCATTTTCTTTAGCCTGCTTAAGAGCAAGGGCACTGTTTCTTAGAAGATTATTGATTCCTTGTGCGGCGCCATAGGTGAAAGATATATTTAAAGTAATATTATCTATTACAATCTCTTTGTTGTAGAAGTAATCTTGTATATCTTCAGTGATATGCTTCATATCCACATATTCATCAAAAAGAAGGGCAAACTCATCGGAGTTAATTCTGCATGTACTCTTTGTATTAAATTGATTTTTAAGTATATTTGCAAGTTTTATAAGTAGCTTATCACCGACTTCAAATCCGTAGGCAGTGTTTATGTAACTAAAGTTATTTACGTTAAGAAGTAAAAGAGTTTTTTCTTTATCCGTATTTAGCAGAAGCTCAAGCTGTATTTTATTACAAAGTCCTGTCAATGAGTCCTTATACGCCATGTTTTCTATCTTTTTTTGCGTATTTTTAAGTTCTGTAAGGTCACTAAATACAGCAAGGTAGTTATAGTTTTTATCGTGGTCGTCGTATAAAGAACTGATACTCATCCATTGGATAATTTCAGTGCCGTCTGCTCTATGGTTGATTATTTCTCCTGCCCACTTTGACTCATCGTGTATACTTTTCCACATCTGGGCATAAAATTTTTCATCGTGTTTTTTAGAAGAGAGTATATTTGGATTATGACCAAGGACTTCCTCTTCTGTATAACCGTAAATATCTTCAAATGCCTGGTTTACTTCTACGATTTTATTATGCTCATTTGTTATAATCATACCGTCTGCGGCGTTTTGGGCAGCGGCTGCAAACAGTTTGACGCGTTTTTCTATGTTCTTGTTTTTAAGTATGATATTTACAATCGAAGCGGATGTTTGAAGCAGTTTTTTATGAAATGGAGCAGGTGAGCGCTGCTCAAAAGAAGATAGGGCAAAAGATCCTATTGCATTGTTGTTTTCATCACGAATCGGCATAGACCAGCATGCAGAGAGATTAAAATCAACTGCAAGTTTACGTAAATCTTTCCATCTGGGGTCGGTAAAAGTGTCTTGCACATACTGAGGTTCATTGTGAAAAACTGCATTTCCGCATGAGCCTCCGCTAGTCCCGGGCTTTAAGTTTGCCAGGGCATCGTGACCTACTTGAGGTACGGACGGAGCAGACAGTACATTCATTAGGCCGCTGCTTTTATCAATAAGCATAATAGAAGCTACAGAGTTAGGAAGTAAACTCTCTGCTAAGGTACATAAGTTCGTTAGAATATCTGTACAATGATCTCTTGAGGCGATCATATCCAGTATAGTCTGTTGCATCTCTAGAATGTCAGTGTATTCCTGTGAAGTAATCGGTACTTCATCAAGTGAAATATCCCTTTTAGAATTACAAGAAAATTCTTTTGTCATAATAGCTTCTTATATAAATTTGGTTATGAATTCTATCTGAATAATGTAAATTGTATGTTAAATGGTCTATTTATTTGTTGTTTTATAAATAAAACTAAAAACTTCGGCGACAGCTTTATACAATGCGGCGGGAACTTCTTTGTCAATTTCTACTTTTGAGAGTAGTTCAATAAGATCTTCATCTTTTTTTATCGGCAGATTATGAAGCTCTGCAATCTTTATGATGTTTTCTGCACTTTTACCTTTCCCTTTGGCAATAACCCTGGGTGCAGATTCTTTTTCTGTGTTATATCTTAGTGCTGCTGCTTTTCTCATGCTTTTATCTCAAACCCCACATTTATGTTATCAGAAGAACTTTCATATGAAGATGCGGGAACTTTTTTGCTTGCATCCAGTAAACGTATCTCTCTTGGTGTTATGTGAGACTCTATAAGTGCTGAGCGAAGAGAAGGAATGTTCTCTTTTATAATCTTTTTAAACTCTTCGTTGTCTGAGTGTATCTGTATGTTTAGCTGATTTTCTTCATAGAGAACCAGTCTGAGACTTAACTCTCCATACTCTTTTAGTTTTAGCTCGATATCGCAGTAAAACTTATCTTCTTCAGCTTTTTTGATGTTTATATTTCCTTTTTCCAAGGCATCCCATGAAAATGGCAGATAAAGCAAAGATGAGTTTGAGAGATGTGACATAAGCTGATAGTAATCTATTTGCAGAGCAAGTTTATCGAGGTTTTTAAGTATCTCGGCTTGGTTCGGATACGAAGATTTTGCTATATCGTTTTGAGTATTTAAAATGAGTGCTTTAAGGTCATTTGCAAGTATCTCTTTTATATTGTTTGAAGAAGAGAGCTTCTGTGTGCCGTTCATAGAACTCAGTTTATTTAAAAGCAGTCCGACTTCTTTTGAAAAAAGAGGATCAGCTTTATTAATTGCAGATTTTAATGAGAGCATCGCATTTTGTACTTCTTGAGGCATCTTTGTGTTGGCAAACTCTTTTAAAGAAGTGTTTGAATTTAGTTGCAGTATCTTTGCCAAAGCATCCATCAGGCCCTTTGCTTCGCTAAGGGCACTTCTGTTTAACACTAAAGTGAGTTGTCCCATTGTATCTTGTATGGCTGATAGTTTGAAGTTCTCAGGAGTTAGTAGTTTTGCCTGCATCTGATGTTCAAGTTTATCCAGCAAAGTTCTAACTCTCTTAGTTGTTGCTACATCGCCTTCTTTTAGGTTTGTCTGTAAGGTATCCATAATCTTTTCGATGCCTTTTGCAAGTAGAGATAAAGCTTTTTTATCATCTGTAGCAGTTTGTGTAAGGGAAGTGTTGGAGGCATTTTTAAGCGTTTCGCTATTTAACATTGCATCTATATGTTTTGCTAAAGATTTTACAGGATATATAGAACTTTTTTCTACCAAAGACTGGAGTGACTTTAGAGTCTCTTTAAGCTCTAGCTGCGGGTTTTGTGCATTTTTAAGTTTTGATTCTAAAAATATACCGGAATCTATTATCTTAGATTTTAATTCCGTACCGCTGCCGAGCTGTTTTATATCTCCTAAAAACTCTTTAAGCACTTTTTCTATCGGCAGAGGAGCGTTTGTCTTCTCCGATGTTGTATTGCCGAGTGCATCTTTTAAGCTTGACAAATCAATGTCTTTGATGTTTGATTGCAGAGTTGTCAGGACTTTTTCAATTGACTTGCTCAGCTGTGCCAATGATTGGGCTGATGCAGCGGAAGATGAGTTTTTAAGTGCTTCGTTATTTATGAGGTTTTTTATCTCCGAACTTAAAGACTTTACAGGAAATGAAGAGCTTTTTTCTACTACGTCAAGAAGTGATTTGAATGTACCTTTTAGTTCGCTTTGTGCATCTTGTGTTTTTGAGCTATGGGTATTAATATTTTTTTCACTAGGAGGCATATCGCTGAGTTTTTTCATCTCAGAGATAAATTTACTTAAAATTTTCTCTATCGGTAAAGCCTCTTGACCTGCTTTTAAAGAGCTTAATAACTCTTTTATAGTGGCAGAAACATTGCCAAGCTCTTTAAGTGTAGGGTTGTTTTTTAGCATCTGCAAAAGCACTTTGTCAGAGGCAGAATTTTTTGAGGTTTCGCTTAAGAGTGAGCTTACAACCGATCCAAGGTCTTTACTCTTTGTAATTACTTCAAGCTCCTGCGGTGATGCACTGCTGAGAACTTCTTTTAAAGCTTTGTTTGTATTAGGTAAAATAATGTCAAGTTGCTTGTTGCCTGAGATCTTAATCATGGATTAGTATAGCATCTATCTATTGAAAATATCAATACTTCCATATATCAAGTTCATCATAAATATGCTGTGATATAATCATATCATGTTAAAGCAGTACAAAGAAGCCATTGAAAAAAGCAATATCATCTCAAGAACGGATGTTAATGGAATCATAACATTTGTAAATGATGAATTTTGCAAGATCTCAGGTTATTCAAAAGATGAACTTATCGGTAAAAACCATAATATCGTAAGACATCCGGATGTAGATGCTTCAAAGTTCAAAGCGCTTTGGGATACTATAAATGATAAAAAAATATACAAAGACACTGTTAAAAACCTAGCAAAAGACGGCTCTACTTTTTATGTAAATACAACCGTCATCCCTATCTTGGATAAAGACGATAACATTGCCGAATTTATCGCCATTCGTTACGATGTCACAAAAGAGGTCTTTTATAAAGAGCAGCTTTTAAAAAAAGAAAAAGAGCTAGAAGAGCTGAACAAGACTCTTGAACAAAGAGTTCAGGATAAGACAAAAGAGCTGGAAGAGTTAAATATTACGCTTGAGCAGCGTGTACAAGAAGAAGTCTCTAAAAATGAAGAGAAACAAAGGGTGATGTTTTTACAGTCTCGTCAGGCAGTTCTTGGTCAGATGCTTGCAAATATTGCCCATCAGTGGAGACAACCGCTAACAGAGTTAAATCTTGCAATGTTTAGCATGAAAAAAGCGGCTATAAATCATGAAGCACAAAAACTGAATGAGCTTTATGATGAGAGCAAGAACATCATCAAAAATATGTCTGATACTATTGATGACTTTACAAATTTTTTTAATCCCCAAAAAGAAAAACATCCATTTAATGTATGTGACAGCATCAATGAGTCGCTTAGCCTTTTAGACAAGATGCTTGATTCTGAGATGATAAGTGTAAAAACAAATTTTCAAGAGCTGAGAGTTCTTGGCATCTCTAATGAACTCAGCCAAGTAATCATAAACCTTATAAAAAATGCAAAAGATGCTTTTGTAAGTAACAGTATTCTCATAAGAGAGATAAGTATAACGACAAAAAAAGAAGAGGAGTTTGCACTTATAGAAGTCAAAGATAATGCAGGCGGCATCTCTAAAGAAAACATTGAAAATATTTTTGAACCGTACTTTACTACAAAGCATCAAAGCAAAGGAACTGGTCTTGGTCTTTTTATGTCCAAGATGATTTGCGAGCAGGGTATGGATGGTCATTTAGATGTTATAAGTAAAAAAGGTACCACGACCTTTAGTATAAAAATACCGCTGGTAAGTCATGAGAAATAAGTCGTTAAAAAACCTGCGGGTGCTTCTGGTAGAAGATGAAGAAAACATTGCAAGACTTCTAAAGGGTGCCATAGGAGACAGCTTTCATAGTTTTACTATTGCCAAAGACGGTAAAGAAGGTTTAGAGAAATTTATACAGATATCACCTGATATCGTTATAACAGATATCAATATGCCTCGCCTTACGGGTCTGGAAATGGCAGGAGAATTAAAGAAATTCAATCCTAACGTACCCGTTATCATTCTTAGTGCTTTTAGCGAGCGAGAAAAGCTTTTCAATGCGATAGACGTGGGCGTAGCAAAGTACTTTTTAAAACCATATGACCCTGATGAGATACTTGAGTATATCTCAAGCATTGCAGATGAACTTGGCAGTAAGACGGTGGAACTTTGTGACGGTTTTAGTTTTAACAAGACGACACACGCTCTTTACAAAGAGTCAAGGTTTGTAGCCCTTTCTAAAAATGAGAAGAAGTTTATAACACTGCTTGTAGAAAACGAGAACACTATCCTAGACGATGAGACTATAAAACACAGTGTATGGGGCGAGAGTGTTAGTGATGAGAGACTCAGGACTTTTGTTAGACGTCTTAGAAGCAAGACTTCAAAGACTCTTATCATTAATATTAAGGGTCTAGGCTATAAACTCAGGTTTTTTTCTTAGTTTGAGTAATGCAACATTATTAAATATTATCAAAATAGGTCAGCATTTTCATCTATCCATTTAAAATATTCTATAATATCCTTAATCTCCTGATCTTTCATATTTTGATTAGGCATTTTTAGATTAAAAAACTCAATCAACTTCTTCATATACGGTTCGTGAAATTTACTTTTAGGATTTTTAATATACTCCGCAACCCATTGTTCTGCATTTCTATGCCGTTTTAGAACACCTATTAAATTTGGACCAGAACTGACTCTTCCTATAACATGACATCCAGAACATCCTCCTTCACGAAATGCTTCTTCTCCTCTTTTTGCTTCTTTTGATTTTGATGTAGCTAGAGTAGCTACAAGAAGGTCTTTTGCTCTGATAGCAGAATCTGCAGTTTTAATCATGTACTGCCACACCATATTTTCAAAAAGAACCGCATTCTCTAGATTATTCTTGTTATATGCTTTTGTAGCTTTTTCTCTTTGAGAATTAATCTTTGCATATTGATCTTTCGCATCGTTTACAAGGTTGTTGATTGTGGGATACTTAGTGTAATCTCTATCTTTTAAAAATGTAAATAATGACTTAATAACACGATCAGTTGCCTTGTTGTTAGCTGTAATTTTTTTATATTCTTTTTGTAGCTCTTTTGTGGACAATCCTTTTATTTTAGTTTTTTGAATCCATTCATAATTCTTATTTGAATCTTTAACCAACATATATCCCATCATTTCAATGTGCAAAGCGGAACAAAATTCTGTACAGTAGTATGGAAAAACCCCCTCAATATCCGCTACAAAGTCTATTTGGACTGTTTCTCCCGGTTCCACAGAAGCATGGATGTCATGATGATCAATAGTAAAACCGTGTGTCTCATCTTGAGCTCGTTCTACATTAGTGATATACATCGTGACTTTATCTCCCTTGTTTAGAGTGATATGTTCAGGATTGATATGAGAGCGCACCATGGTTGAATAAATATACACATGATTTCCTTTTCGCTCAATTCTTTCTTCACCAGCGAGTGTTTTTCCTACGTGAGGTTTTCCCGTTTTGGAATTGCTTCCCATATTGTATCTGACCTCGGGGTGAATCTTACTTGCTCTGATTGAAGCAGCCTGATGCGGTTCTCCAAGTGGAACAGGCATATCATAAAGAAGCTCCATCTTTTTTTTACCAATTTCTATAAGCTGATTATTTTGTGGATGCAATGGTCCTACTGGCAAAAATCTGTCAATGGAGAGTTTATTGAGAGCAATAAGGTATTCTCCCTGTGGATCAGCTGATTTACCTTCCATAGCTTCTAGATGACCGACATTGTAATGTATGTTGACTCTATCTATAAGTTTTAAGCGCTTGTAATCCCATTTTACAATTTGAGAATCCACATACAAAGAACTATAAACTATACCATCCTCTTTGCCAAAAGTATTGTGTAAATGTCCAAGCCCAAGCTCTAGCTGTCCATACAATGATTTTTTCATATCTAAAATCGGTATGCCATAGAGATCCTTTCCAACATACTCTTTATTTTTTATTTGCTTTAAAATTTTTTTAAAATCATAAACAGATGCGTGAGTATCTAATTTACCAGAAACTATAATATATTGACCATCTGGGGTTACATCAACTCCATGAGGAGATTTATTTTCGGGAATTAAAAAAAGTGCATCGTTTTTAATAGCTATTTCTATGGGCACTATTTTGTGACCATTGATTATTTTAAAATTTTTCTTATCTTTGACTAACTCTGCTAATTTTTTCCAATTATATACATGTAAAAAGTCTGTATCATTACGACTACACCCAGCTTCAAATGGAGGAAGACCTTTTTCTATGCCTCCTGTATAAAGTTCAGAATTAAAGGAGTTTGTAAATGCCCAACCATTTGAAATACCCTTACCTGTGTCTGTTAAATCTTGCATATAAGGAGGGAGTTCAAGAGTAAAAGAATCTTTTTTTAAAATCTTTCCTTTTTCTTTAGCAAACTTCCAAAATGTTATTCCTCCTCGATAAACATCGCTATAAGCTTCCATAGGATAATAATCATTTGTAAATGGAGCCGCATATTGGCAAGATTCTAGTATGTACTCTGTATTAGGGGTAACAAATGCACCTCCGTGACTTGATTTAAAGATGGGATTTACTACAATTTGAGAAGTTTCAAAGTATTGTAAATCAATTACAGCAATTCTAGCATTTGCCTTATCGTTGATAAATAGATATTCTCCATTATACTTTCCTTCTGTTTCAGAAAGAGCAGGGTGGTGTGTATCTCCCCAATTAATCTCTCTTCCTCTGATATTCCCTTGTCTTAAAATTTTTTTTGAGTCAGTATCGAAGCCATACCCTTGCCATGGTTCTGGGGTAAAAACAGCAATATATTTTAAAATTCTCATGGAGGGGATACCATAAACCAATACTTGACCAGATTGTCCTCCACTGGCAAAAGCATAATATTCATCATGTTTACCACTTGGGTTATAGACTTTAAGTGCTGCAAGTGCATCTTTTTCAGTAAGTCCGCGTTTTTTCATTATTTTTTGAAACTCTGATTCGGCTACCACAGTCTGTGTCATAATCAATAGAACTATTACTACATTACAAGCAATTTGTAAACATTTTTTCATTCTCATTTCCTTGGCTGTGTTTATTGATCTTTAAATGTTGCAATCTCTTCGACAAGTTCTTTCATATCTGTATCTGATAAGTACTCAAAAACAGCTATATGCATCTCGTCTTCACTCGCTTTAAGATTGAGTGTTTTTTTTGTTAATTCATCTTTATTCAATTCAACAAGTTTGGGTCCTATATTACCTTCTCCGCTGGCTCCATGGCATGGAGCACAATTGCTTTTATACATTGTACTTACCTTGAATTTTCCAACAGATCCAGCTCTGTTTTCCAATGATTTTATTTTTGTTTCTTGTTCTATTCTTTGATTTTCTCTCTCTTTTAGAATCGCCTCTTTTTGTTCTTTTGTGGAGTTGGATGTCTCTGTAATGGTTAGTGGTTTAACTTTTGAAGAATTGATTAGAGTAGAAATTTTCCCTAAAGTATCTACTTCGATATCAGTTTTTAAAACATGTGCACTCACTCCTATCCCCACCAACAAAGTAATAATAAAAATATAATGTTGCAGAGGTGTTGCTTTTTTTGATGGTTGTTTTTTTAGTGATTTTGATTTAAGCCACCATGCTATTAAGGAGAAGATACTAATAGCTAACAACACCCAAAAACCAACGACAGGATAGGCATGTGTTGTAAATTGTGCTACTTTGCCATCACCCAATATAACAGGAGTAAATGGTTTAATAGTGATAGCTCCCGCATGAAGATTATGTCCAAACCAATAAAGCCAATAAGAATATATTCCTAAAAATATAAAGGGTAAAAGTACAGGAATTACCATAAATCGGTTAACCCATTTATTGTCATAAATAATAAAAAGCATAAATAGCATCGCTAAGAAAATAAGTGCATAAGGAGCAAGAAAACTTTCGTATACTCCTCCTCTTTCCATGCTAGCCATGCCTACATAATGATTAATAGTATTCATCTCATGAACTTCTCCGCTCAAACCATCAAAATGGATATATACGGGAAGTCCATATGGAAAAGCTTCTTTAGGATAGTTAGGTGCCTCTAAAGAAAAATTCCATATCGGCAGTGATGGCACTCCTATCTCTTCAGATATTTCAATCATTTTTTTTAGGTTGCCTCTAGCTTCCTTTTGAGTATTGATACCAA
Organism: Sulfurimonas sp.; assembly: GCF_041563495.1. Taxonomy (GTDB): domain Bacteria; phylum Campylobacterota; class Campylobacteria; order Campylobacterales; family Sulfurimonadaceae; genus Sulfurimonas. The sequence continues at coordinate 99,067 of NZ_JBFFMZ010000005.1, read as the reverse complement.
TATATTTACCTTTTTGATAAAAATTCCAAATTGGATAAACATATGAAGGAATATTTTCAACTTTATTATCTTTGATACGCTCCAATGTCCCATTAAAACTTACCGAGGGTATGATAAAGCCATACGTTAAAAGTATCAAGGCAATGCCGGCAAAGACCTTTGCCATCAAAGAACTAATATTCACAAAAACTCCTTGTATGAAAATTATATCAACTATGTTGTAAAGAGTATATTAATAATTAAATTCTTGAAAGTATGTTGCAATGACGCTAAGCACTGTTCTTAAAAGCTTTAATGCAGATTGTATGGGGCGAAGATGTAAGTGATGAAAAACTCAGGTTTTTCTCTTAGTCTTGTTTGTTGCCTGAGCCGTTAGCGGGTCATTCGGCCAGTAGTGCTTTTTGTACTTTCCTCTTAGCTCCTTTTTTACTTCGTCATAAGTGTTTGCCCAGAAACTTTCCAAGTCTTGCGTTACCTGCATAGGTCTGGATGCAGGAGAGAGCAGGTGGATCATCAGTTTTACTTTGCCATTCATTACCGTGGGTGTGGTTTTCGTGCCAAACATCTCTTGAAGTCTTACTGCAAGAACGGGTTTTTGTGCATCTGAATAGTCAATGTAGATATTTGAACCGCTTGCGACTTTCATCTTGGCAGGTGCCAAAGCATCTAACTCCTGCATCTGCTCCCATGTCAGTAAGCCTGAAAGTATGGAATAAAGGTTTAAAGATGCAAGAGACTTTAGTGAGTTCTTGCCATCTAAGTAGGGGAGTAACCACTCTTGCATCGTCTCAAGCAGATGCTCATCACTAAAGTCTGGAAATTCACAACTCATTTTAAGAGCCTTGTGAGCGTTTATAAAGTTTACCCTATCTCTGAGACCAAGAGAGTCTTTTGTCCATGCCAGAGAGTCTAATCCTGCTTCTTTTATGCCATTTAGTAAGACTTTTGAGACTTCTTCGTTTGAAGAGCTTTGCATCTGAGTCTCATCTATGACAATACTTCCGAGATAGCTTTTTTTTCTGGATTCGACTCTTTGAAGTTCAGAGTTCCATAAAACACTCTCTTTTGTTTGTATGTTATCAGCCAGATAAAGTTCTATTTGCGCTTTTGTTATGGACGCTGCTTTGTAGATGAGAGCATTTTGCCCCAGGGCACCCTCTCTGGCTACGCAATTCACCTTGTCACTTTTTGCATCCAAATCACAGACAACTAAATATGCGGAGTCAAACAGTTCATGGTCTTCTTGATGCAGATAAGCACCCTTTTTGTTTGAAAGAAGATATGAGCAACTGTTCTTCTCTCTGCGTTTTGCAACTCTCTCAGGGTAGGCTAGAGCGAGCAAAACACCAAGCATCTCCAAGTTGATATCGCTCTTTTGTTTTTTCTCAATCTTGGATGCACTTTGAAGTAAAAACTTGCACTGTTTTATGTCTATGTGAGATGCGTTTATGGAGATGCCGCAATTTACTTCGTGTAAAACAGAGACTCTTTCTCTAATGTCTGAAGATTTGTACGCTGAGGTGTAGATGTCTTTTTCTTGTATTAACACACAAAGCAGAGACGCTTCGTATGAGAGTCGCATCTCTTGGGCTTTTATTGTCATGTGGGCAAGGCGCGGATGCATACCAAAAGATGACATCTGTTTGCCGTGCGCAGTTATTTTGCCTTTTGCATCTGTTGCTCCGAGTTCAAACAAAAGCTCTTTTGCATGAGTCATAGCAGCCTCAGGCGGTAAATCCATCCATTGAAGCTCACTTATCTCTTCATTTCCCCAAAGAGAGAGTTCGAGCAGCATCTGAGTCAAGTCTGTTGAGAGAATCTCAGGTTTGTCATGTTTTTGAAGTATCTTGCCCTTGTGCCAGAGACGGTAACATTTTCCTGCACTCAAACGCCCAGCACGACCCGCTCTTTGAGTGGCCGAATCTTGCGAGATAAAAGAGCTTTGAAGTCTGTTCATCCCGGAACTTGAGTTAAAAACAGAAGTGTTGGCAAGACCAGAGTCTATGACTATTTTGATGCCCTCAATAGTCAGACTTGTTTGTGCTATGTTAGTCGATAGGACTATTTTTCTTTTGCCTTTTGGCGGTGCTTTTATGGCTTTGTCTTGCTCTTCTTTGGATAGGTTTCCATAAAGGGCGGAGACAAAAACAGCGGAGTTGTTAGTCTCTTTTAGCATTTCAGCTATGAGCATCTGAGTCTTTTTAATCTCAGCCATTCCAGGCAAGAATACAAGTATGTTACCATCGTCACTTTTTAAAACATCAGTTATAAGTTTAGATACAAAATATGGAAGTTCTTTTTTAGTCGGCTGAGTGGTCTTGGCATCCAGATAAACGTTCTCAACCGCAAAACTGCGACCTTCGCTCTCTATAAGCGCAGCATTGCCAAGAAGCTCACAAATTGCATGAGTGTTTAGAGTAGCTGACATAACAAGCAGTTTTAAATCTTCTCGTATTAATGCTTGAGACTCAAGTGAAAGTGCCAAAGACAAATCCGCATGGATGCTTCTCTCATGAAACTCATCAAAGATTATTAGGGCAACGTCTTCCAAACTAGGGTCGGCTTGGAGTTTTCTGGTTAGGATTCCCTCTGTGACTATGAGTATCTTTGTATCTTTACTTTTAAGAGAGTCCATTTTTATCTGATAGCCAATCCTTTGACCTACCTTTTCACCCAGAAGTTCCGCCATACGGGATGCACAGGAACGAACAGCCAAACGACGAGGTTCTAGCATGATAATGATTTTATCTTCAAGCCAAGGCTCATCCAAAAGTGCAAGAGGAAGAACCGTACTCTTTCCAGCTCCAGGAGGCGCTTGAAGCACAAGACGGTTGGAAGTTAATAGCTCAGATTTTACCTGAGGCAGGACTTGGTTTATGGGTAGGTTTTGCATGTGCAATTATACTAGAACTTTAGAACGTTTGTTTTTGCTCCGACACTATTATGTTTTCCATCTCCATGAGCATTAACACGAGCCGACACACAACCTGAGAAAATAAGAATGGTTATGATGCTAATGGTTAGTGTTTTCATCTCTAACGAAAGTTAACTCTGTTTATCTTCGGTTTGTAAGTAGGGTCTTCTCCCTCTACTGTCCACAGTTTTTTAGCCATAGCACTGACTGAGTGAGAGAATTCTTCATCTATAGGTTCTAAGAAGTCCACATCAGCGAAGTTTGTTTTAAGCAGGTTCTTTTCGTACTCAAACCCTGAACCTTTTGGTTCAAGTTTTATAGCTTTTTTAGTTGTCAGGTTTGCAAGTACCCAAAGTGCCAAGAACTCTTCAGAGAACTTGTTTAAAATGGCATCTGAGAACTCTTCAAAGTTACTGTAAGCGCTGAGTTCGTAGAGCTTGATTATGAGTTCAAGCGTCTCATGCAGATGCACTAATGGAACCATGGAAAAAAGCATACGACCGACACTTTGTCCCGTAGTGTGAACTGCACCTATGAAGATTCTAGCTCCTCCGTCCGTGTCACCGAAGTTGTTAGTCTTTAGACCGACCAGACCTATGTCCGTATGTCTGTGTCTTCCACACCCTTTTATACAGCCTGAAAAACCGATTGTGATGCCGTGCTGGGCTATTTTAGATAGAGGCAGATATTGTGTCTCGTTTTTTATACTCCAAAATGAGTAAGGACAAAGACTTCCCGCACAAGTGACTATGGTAGAACTCTCTTTTGGAGATGCAAAAGGAGTAGATGCATCTTTTAGACCAAGCAAGTATATGTTTTGGTCAACTCCTATTCTTATCTCTACGTCATTATCAGATGCGAATTTTGATATCTCTTTCATCTCATCCGCATTTAGACGGGCGAAGTCTGTCTGGTAGCAGTAAGAGTAAGTCCCGTCTTTAAGTTTTTCATTTTGTGAGAAAAGTTTTTTATCAAGTTGCAGTTCTCCGCTTGATTCAAACGGTTTGCCGTACTCTTTTTCTACATGAGCTTTTAGAGCGTCGATTCCAATATCTTCTATGAGATAAAACAGACGTGTCTTAGAGCGCGAAAAACGTGAACCGTGCAGGTAAAAGGCTTCTACGAAAGCTTTGAAAAAGTCAAATACTTCCGTCTCTAGCAAAAAGATGTCCGCATCTTGAGCTATCTCCGTGTTTTTACCGCCCATGTAGACATTAAAACCGTAAACATCTCCTTTTTTTGCCAAAGCAAAATACAAGTCATTTGCAAAAAATGATGTTACACTTGCAGTGTTTCCTGATATTCCGATGCTGACACGGCGCGGAAGCATCCCGACATAGCGTGGATTTTTCAAGATGTATTCTTGCATCTGCATGACAATAGGATACGTCTCTATTTTGTTGTATTTTCCGCATCCGTCAAAAACATCTGTAACGATATTTCTGATGTTGTCACCAAAGCTTTGCCAAGTTGTAAGAGAGTGAGAGTTTAGTTTTTTCCAGATTTCTAAAACATCATCGACATCAATGTTATGGAGTTGAAGACCGCCCCTGGCAGTCGTGATAAGAGTCAGGTCATATTCTTCGACTATATCGGCTATATAAGCAAACTGTTCGTTTGTTATTCTTCCTGCTGGAACGCGAAGACGCATAGTAAACTCATCTTCTAAAAAGTCGGTAGTAAAGATACCAAAGTCTTGAAGAAAAAATCTGTCTCCCTCTCCAAGGCTCTCAAAGTCAAGCTCTTCAAACTCTTTAAAGTAGTCTATTGGTCTTAGTCTTGCTTTGTATCTCTCACGTTTGTTCAGCTTTTGTTCTAGCTCTTGTGTCTGCATAAAAATCAACTCCGATGTTTTTAATGCTTTATTTTATCTAATAATTATTATTAAAAAATTGATATATGTTAACGCCAGACAATATTTAGCTTATCTGAGAGAAGTGTTTCATCAAAAGGACTCGAACCTTCACCGATGCCGGCAATGCTCTCTCCAGTGTCTTGAAACTTTTGAATATAGTAGTTTTTGTCATAACCTCTTAAAGTAAGGTCATCTATGATGCTGTTTATGTCATCAGGATTTAGTAAATCAGAGTGCAGGGTTGTTCTTACTTCAAAATCTGTGAAGTTTTGTATGAGAAAATCCAGTGTTTTTGAGAACTCATCATACTTGTTTGAATGGGTGATTTGTGTAAACTTTTCTTTTGGTGCTTTATAGTCCAACGCTACGAAGTCCAAGAGTTCCAGTTCAAGCAGTTCTTTTACTTGTGAGAAGTAAGTTCCGTTTGTGTCGAGTTTGATTTTAAAACCGAGTTTTCTTACTTCTTGGCAGAATTCTACCAAGGTATGTGAGCTTGCTTCTCCGCCTGAGAGTACTACAGCTTCGAGCAGGTTTACCCTTGTCTCTAAAAACTCTAAAACTTCGGCAACAGTATAGCTTCCACTCTTGGCAAATACAATCTCTTTGTTGTAGCAGTAATCGCATCTCATGTTGCATCCGCTAAACCATACTATACAAGCTAGGTGGTCAGGATAGTCAACATGAGTGAATTTTGTTACATCGTAAACAGTCTTAACACTCTGTAAATTGTTTTCTTTGTTTGTGCTCACCAGTTTTCCCTACATTGAAACTTTCAACAGGTCTGTGGTAACCCATAACTCTCGTATATACAATACACTTTTGTCTTTTGTCTTTTAGTAACGCCAATGCTTCATTTTTACTCATAATATTTTCCTTTGTTTTGGTTTTAATTTATGAAACTTCAAGTTTCAGTTTTTCTTGCTCGTGAATCAGTTCATCATCACATTTCGGACAGTACTCGTGTTCTCCTGCAATGTATCCGTGTTTTGGACATACAGAGAAAAGAGGTGTCACAGTGATGTATGGAAGTCTAAAGTTTGAGATAACGTTTTTAACTAACTTCCTACATGCCTCAGTTGAACTGACTTGCTCTTGCATATATAGATGCAGAACTGTTCCGCCCGTATATTTACATTGTAAATCATCTTGAAGAGTTAAGGCTTCAAAAGGGTCGTTTGTTAAATCAACCGGAATCTGAGAAGAGTTGGTATAGTAGATGTTTTTATCCATTCCGGCTTGTAAAATAGAATCACCGTATCTTTTCTTGTCTTCTTTTGCAAACCTGTAAGTTGTTCCTTCTGCAGGCGTAGCCTCAAGGTTGTAAAGATTTCCTGTGTCTTCTTGAAACTCTACCATTCTGTCTCTCATATGGTTTAAGATCTCAGTTGCAAACTCTATGCCTTTTTCCGAACTGATATCAAAAGCATCTGAAGTGAAGTTTCTTATCATCTCGTTGATTCCGTTTACACCGATAGTAGAGAAGTGGTTTTTAAAGCCCGGTAGATATCTCATAGTATATGGAAAAAGTCCTCTGTCATACATCTCTTGGATAAAAACACGTTTTTTCTCTAAAGTGTTTTTCGCATGTTCCATAAGCTGGTCAATGCGAAGCATAAGAGCCTCTTTGTCACCTTTGTAAAGAAAACCAAGTCTGGCCATGTTTAGTGTAACAACACCGATACTACCGGTCATCTCAGCACTTCCAAAAAGTCCGCCGCCACGCTTAAGCAGTTCTCTAAGGTCAAGTTGAAGTCTACAACACATACTTCTAACATGCCCTGGTTTGTAAGCTTCTTCATTAGCTATAAGCTCACCGTTTTTATCTCTTTTATACTGAGAGCCTATAAAGTTTTGAAAGTAAGAAGAACCGATTTTTGCAGTGTTTTCAAAAAGAACATCCGTGTTTTCTCCATACCAGTCAAAATCTTCCGTAATGTTTACGGTAGGGATAGGGAACGTAAAAGGTTGACCTGTCTTGTCGCCCTCAGTCATTACCTCATAGTAAGCTTTGTTTATCTGGTTCATTTCAGGTTGAAAGTACTTGTATGTCATTTCTTCAAGTGATTTACATCCTCTGTTCTTTGCCTCGGCTTCTAACTCACTGTCAAGAAGATTCTTAAAAAGATGCGTCTGTTTAGATGTCGGTATTTGGTCTTTAAGGTCTTCTGGAACAGTCCAGTCGATTGTTACGTTTGTAAAAGGAGACTGACCCCAGCGTGCAGGTACATTTAGGTTGTAGATGAAACTTCTTACAGCCTTTTTAATCTCTTTGTACGGAAGTTTGTCACGAAAAACGTAAGGAGCCAAGTATGTATCAAACGATGAAAATGCCTGAGCACCTGCCCACTCACTCTGCAAGATGCCAAGAAAGTTAGCCATCTGTCCAAGAGCTTCACGAAAGTGCTTAGGCGCGTCACTCTCAACCCTGCCGCGAACACCGTTAAAACCTTCATCTAAAAGTACACGAAGACTCCAGCCTGCACAATAACCAGTAAGACAGTCTAAGTCGTGGATATGATAATCACCGTTTCTATGAGCATAACCCTCTTCTTTAGAGTAGATTTTATCTAACCAGTAGTTTGCTATTACTTTACCAGCAGTGTTGTTTACAAGACCTGCGTTTGAATAGCCAGTGTTAGAGTTTGCTTTGATTCTCCAGTCACTTTTGTTGATGTACTCTTCAATAGTCTGAGTAGAGTTTATGTAAGTAGTGTCTTCATCAAGAAGAGCGTCTCTTTGCATTTTGTGCATATGTCTGTAGAGGATAAAAGAGCGCATTACATCAAAGTATCTGCCTTTGTAAAGCTCTTTTTCTATAGCATCTTGGATATCTTCAACAGCAACAACACGCTTACTTTTAAGACGGTCTAATACATTAAAAAATATAGAACTGTCATAAATAACATGTTCACTCTTGAAAGCTTTTTTTATTGCATCTTCTATCTTAAACGATAAAAACTCTTTGTGCGTGCCATCTCTTTTTAGAATTGTTTCAACCATAGATAATCCCCTTTTAGTTGTTGAGAGAATTTTATAGGAAGATGATTTAAAGAGTTATAATAAAATCTGTCACTTTCGTGTCACTAAAAGCTCTATTAATTGCTATAGGGTATAATTGTGCCATGAATAAAAAAATAGAAAAAGTTTTAGAAATTTGGCATAATCATTTTCTTGACGAAGAAAAACAATATTCTGAGTTTGAGAGTTCAGATATAGAGTATTTTGTAGGTTGTATGTTATACAATCATTTTAATTTTTCAACTGCTCTTGATACTATGAAGACTATAGACTTGTCATATGATTTTTTAAGTTCTTGCGATAAAGAGTATGATGAGATAAAAGATATTATAAAGAGCATAGAATTTGATGATGAGAGAGATTCTATAGCTTTCTTGCAAGACTTCATAGCACAGGCACAGAAGAAGTACAGCGGTGATGAACTCTACTTGTTAAATCGTTTAGCTTATCATGTAAATGGAGTTGCCCAGAGATACAAAAGCGGTGAAGAAGCCAAAAAAGTAGACTTTGTAGCTCCTGTTAAAAAGTCACCTAATCCTCTTTTGAGATAAAGATGGAGAAGTATCTTATAACCTCAAAAGAGTTTTATACAGATATTCCCACCACCTTTCGTGACATCTTATATGAGCAGTTTAAAAAGCACAAACCTACATATGCTCTTTACAGAGATAAATCAAATCCCAACTATGACAATCAAGCACTTTATTTTGTAGAAGTTTGCAAACAGTTTGAAACTATAAAAAGCTTTATACACAGAGATGCCAAACTGGCAAAAAGCTTAGACGCGACCGGTGTGCATCTGACATCTACTCAGTTTGATGAGATACAAACGGCTAAAGAACTTGGCTTGGAGGTTATCATAAGCACACATACTCACGAAGAAGTCTTAAAAGCAGAGTTGCTCGGTGCCGATGCCGTAACATACAGTCCTATCTTTGCATCTCCTGACAAGGGTAAACCAAAGGGCATTGATGATTTAAACAATCTTCTTAAAAAATGCAAGATAAAAGTCTTTGCCCTAGGCGGTATAGTGACACAAGAACATGTCAATAAAATACAAAAAAGCAGGGCTTACGGCTTTGCATCTATCCGTTACTTTTACTAAATATAAATTGTCTTTAAAATATCTCACAAAAAATCACAAGTTTTATTCTGTGTTAATTAAATTTCATTATAATAATAAAAATTAATTGAGGATTTTATATGTTTTTACTGAAAACCTTTAAAGCGCGTCTTATGGCAGTAAGCGTAATGTTTATGCTGTCATTTCTTATTTTAGGTATTTTTTCTTACTTGTCTTCAAAAGACATGGAAGAATTGTCTCAAATAAAATATGAAGTTAAAAATGTTGAAACAACAATACTTAAACTTCGGCGTAATGAAAAAGATTTTCTCTCCAGAAAAACTTTAAAGTATCAGGAAAAATTTCAAAAAAACCATAAGCAATTAGTACAAAGCTTAGAAAAACTCTCTCATGATTTTGAAAAGCATAATATGGAAAAAAAAACATTAGTCGCTCTATTGGATATTGTAAATACATATTCTAAGGATTTTAATCAAATAGTATCGATTCAAAAAATTATTGGTTTAAATCCAAAAGACGGACTTTACGGTTCATTAAGAGATAGTGTGCATAACTTAGAAGATTTACTTAAAAAAGAATCTAACTATAAATTGCAGGTTGATATGCTTATGCTTCGTCGTGCTGAGAAAGATTTTATGCTAAGAAGTGATTTAAAATATCTTAAAAAGTTTGATAAATCATTTGCTAAATTTTTAAAAGATAACGAAGAAGAAAAACTCAATGGTAATGTCACAAACTATTTAAGTGACTATAAAAGAGATTTTTACGCTTTAGTCGATGGATATAAAAAAATTGGTTTAACACCAAAAGACGGCGCTTTAGGTGATTTAAGAGACACCATACATAAAACGGATACTTTACTTAAAAAACTTATTGTAACCGCAGATTTAACTTTAAGTGTAAAGAAAAGCAGTGTACTCAATATTATGACTATAACTTTTGTTATATTGTTGATAGTAATGGGAACATTTACACATGTTATTTCGAGAAGTATAAACAGACAAATAGAAAAAATTTCTAAAGCAATAAATACAATTACAAAAAACAAAGATGTTTCTCTTGCTATTCCTGTAGAAGGGGAAAACGAAATAAGTGCACTGGCTCAAAACTTAAATAAAATGTTCAGTGAGTTAAGAGATACCATAAAAGATGCTAAAAATAGTTCTACAGAGAACGCTTCTATCTCTCATGAACTCTCTACAAGTTCACTTCAAGTAGGTAAAAATGTAGAGACGTCAGTTCTTATTATAAAAGAAGCTACAGAGAAAACCGCAAATATAACTAACGAAATAATACAAGCAGTAGAAAATTCTAAACAAAATAAAAAAGAGATGGTAGATGCAAACAACATGCTCAATGACACAAGAGATGAGATAGTAAATTTAGCAGTAAAAGTTCAACGTACTGCAGAAGGAGAAGCAGAACTTTCTACTAATATAGAAAACCTTGCAAAAGATATGGACCAGGTTAAAGAGGTACTAACAATCATATCTGATATAGCAGACCAAACAAACTTGCTTGCACTTAATGCAGCTATTGAAGCGGCAAGAGCAGGTGAACATGGAAGAGGTTTTGCCGTTGTTGCAGATGAAGTTAGAAAATTAGCAGAGAGAACACAAAAAACACTTACAGAGATAAATGCAACTATTAACGTTATTGTACAGTCAAGCAGTACCGCAAGCGAGCATATGGAGATAAACTATAAACAGATGAATGAGTTGGTTGATATTTTTACAGAGATAGAGACTAAGATAAATAAAACGACTACGATTGTAAACAACGCTACAAAAGCAAGCGATAAAACTGTAACAGATTTTGAAAATACTGGTCAGGGAATAAACTCAATCTCTAAAAGAATTAGCGAAATAAATTCTATATCAACGGAAAATGCAAGAAGCGTAGAAGAGATAGCATCTGCATCTGATCACTTAAATGGAATGACTCAATCATTAACAAATAAGCTAGAGCAGTTTAAAACGTAGAACTTGTTTCTGAGTCTTCTTTTTTAACGGGTTTTTTTTTCTTTGCAAAACCCGCACCCTTTTTTACTTTAGCTTGAAGTTCTAAGGCTTCAACAATAGAGCGAAAATCCATTCCTTCTTTATGCATAGATGCAAAACATGTGATTATCACGGCTATCGTATTTGGCACTTCGCCTTTTTGTTTATAAGACTGAAGGTTCTTCTCACTTACCTTTATGAGTTTGCTGAATTTTGGTAGAGTAATTTCAGCATCTAGCAGTAATTTTTTAAAATCTATAAATGTCATAATAATTCTTTGTAATCTTTTTGTAACCATAATTATAGCAAATTTGTTGACATTGATATATATAAAGTGTATAATCACTATAATTTATTACTAAAAGTAAGTAATAAGTCAAAAACTTAACCTCAAAAGGAGCCTCAAATGGCAAAAGAACTAAAGAAAAAAGCTATCAAAAAAGTTGTAGCAAAAGCAACAAAGAAAGCTGTAAAGAAAAATGTTGTTAAGAAAAAAGATGCAAAGTCTGTAGCAAAAAGCATTGCTAAAACTGTTACAAAGAAAAAACCGGCTAACAAAAAAGCTGCAAAAAAACTTGTAAAAAAAGTTTTAAAAAAGTAGTAGTGTCAGTTTTTTAATTCTCCTGCCAAATAACCGCTGGCAAAAGACCATTGGAGGTTATACCCTCCGCATGGTCCATCTAAATCCATAACTTCTCCGCAAAAATACAATCCTTTTATTATTTTACTCTGCATTGTCTTAGGGTCTATCTCTTTTAAAACTATTCCGCCGCGTGTAATCATCGCCATTTTAAAGCCGTCATGTCCAGCAACGGTAAGCGGTGTCCACGCAAGATAGTTTATAAGTTTTGCTCTTGCTTTGCCTGGAACAGCTTTTAGTTTTGCATCAGGATCAATATCACTTTGCAGGCATAACTCTAAAGCTAGAGGACTTGGAAGCAGGGTAGAGACAAGTTCGTGTATACTCGCATCTTGATTTTTTAGAGCTTCATCTTTTAGATGCTTTGTTATCTGCTCTTCATTCATCCCTTTTGTAAGGTTTAAGATAACAGGTACTTCGCCGTATTTGTCTATAAGAGGAGTTATCTCCCTTGCAAAGTCCAGGACGACGGGACCTCTGATGCCGTTTTTTGTAAAGATAAGGTCACCGTAGGCTTTCAGTTTTTTATGTTTTTTCATATCTACGCGAATTTCTACTTTTGGTATGGTGTCGGCACGACAATTTTGAACCCATGTCTCTTTTGTGCGGAGTGGCATCATCGCCGGATGCAACTGAGTTGTTTTGTGTCCAAGCTCGTGAGCAAGTGAGTAGCCGTCACCCTCAGCACCCAAAGCCGGATAACCTAAACCTCCTGTTGCTATGATGACATTTGGAGCTGAAAATGACTCAGTTGATGTTTGTACACCGCTTACATGATTGTTTTGGCTGAGTAGTTTTTCAACTTTTTGTGAACATAAAACATCGATGCCGAGTTTTTGCATCTCAAGCGTGAGTGCCGAGATTATAGTAGCAGAGCTGTGAGAAGTCGGAAAGACTCTAAAGCCGTCAGGGGCATGAGTCTCTACTCCTATTTCATCAAAAAATCTTATTAGGTCTTTATAGTCAAATCCATTTAGAGCATCCTGCATAAAACGGCCATCTCGTCCGAATTTTGCCATAAACTCTTCATTTGAGAGAGTGTTTGTAAGGTTACAGCGACCACCTCCCGTAGCACGGAGTTTTGCGCCTATTTGGGAGAGTTTTTCCAAAAGAAGAACATTTTTAGCATCTCTTGCAGCCTTTATGGCAGCTATCATTCCTGCCGCACCGGCTCCGACAACGATAAGATCATAGTTTTTTGACAAGAGACGTCCTCTGGGTTTTAGCGTTTTAATAGATGCAATTGTAGTATAATAAAACTATGAAAAATCTCATTTTAATTTTTTTTACCATTTTTATTTTAGCAGGATGTTCTACAAGCTCTTTGAAACTTAACAAAGACAAAGAGCTTATTCTTAACTACAGTTCCAATGAAGTCTTACTTACAAACAAAATCGTAGATTCAAAATTTTTGAACTTTAAAGACCTCTTTGTGACGATATATAAACTTGAAGATGAAAATGGCAGAGTGCTTTTTTACGAAGATGCAAGAACCGCACTTAACTTTGAGTTTAACTTTAATGGTTTATATACTGTTATGTATATTTTTGATGATAGAAAAAATTATGATTTGGTGTATGAAAGAAATAACCTTATGCTGGTTCAGTTTCACCTAAGAGACAAGAGTCATCTAAACGTAATGATTCAAGCGAGCGATTCACAGGGGTACTTATATGTCTATGGATTTTCAAACAAAGAGTTCATGGAGCTTGCAAACAGAGTAAAAGTAAAAGATGGCGATGAGATACAAGAGTTAAAACATGAAGGAACACTGCTTCATCGTTCATCAGACATTTTGAGTGACTGGAATGATATATTGGTTTTTTTTACACCGCTTATAACGCCTCTTCGTACAATGGAGAGACGTTGAAAACATATTTTGCAGATAGAGAAAAGTGTTACCGATGTTACAGGCCTAAAAGTTCTTGCATGTGTACTCATGTGCAACAAATAAAAACTAAAACAAAATTTGTTATACTTATGCATCCAAAAGAGTTTAAAAAAGTAAAAAACGGGACAGGGCATCTGACCCATTTGTCACTTGGGGATTCTGAGCTTTTTATCGGTGTTGATTTTACCGAGCATAAAAGAATAAATGAGATCATACGAGACTATGACAGTTTTGTTTTATATCCATCACAAGATGCTATAAACCTTTCCAAAGAGAAGCCTGCCGTTGAAAAAGACATGGCTGTTTTTATTATAGACTCTACTTGGTCTTGTTCAGTGAAGATGTTGCGGGATTCTAAAAATCTGCAAGCTTTAAAACATGTGAGTTTTGATTCGACAAAGCTCTCACAGTTTAAGATAAAGCAGCAGCCTGCAGACTTTTGTCTCTCAACCATAGAATCAACTCTCAGTGTTTTGGAGTTGTTAAATAAGTACGGTATTGAAGATTTAAGCAAAGAGGACTTGGATGGATTTTTAAATCCTTTTGAGCAGATGATAGAGTATCAGCAAGAGATAATCGCCAACCCGATTAGTAATGCTGTTAGATTCAAACGAAGACATTAGAGGTAGTTTATGGACATTAAAACTTATCTTTACAAAAACAAAAATTGGAATGAGATGCTCGATGAGGGTATGGATTCTGAAAACACTTTGGTTATCGTGTTTGGAAGTACAAATATCCTAAAAGTAAAAAGCGGGATTGATGATATACTCAAGACATATTCCAAAGCAACAATAATCGGTGCTTCAACTTCCGGTGAAATATACGGCAGTGAGATTTTTCACGATTCCTTGAGTGTATCTGTTGTCCGATTTCAAAAAAGCAGTTTTAAAGTCATAGTCAAAGATATAAGCGAAGCCAACTCATATGAGGTTGGAAAAGAGATTGTAAAAAATCTGCCAAAAGAGGATTTAAAATCAATTTTTCTTTTAAGTAATATTTTAAACGTCAACGGATCTGAATTAACAAAAGGTTTGAGTACAAATATCCCAAAAGATTGTGTCATTTCAGGCGGTCTGGCAGGAGACGGCGTCGAGTTTAACAAGACCTGGATTATGCTTAATTGTCAGTTGATGAAAAAACAGATTTGTGCGGTTGGTTTGTACGGAAAAGACCTGCATGTTCACAGCGGATGTAAAAGTGGCTGGACAAGATTCGGACTTGACAGAAAAGTCACATATTCCGTAGAAAACGTTTTATATACGCTTGATAACAAACCTGCCTTAGAGTTATACAAAAGGTACTTGGGAGATCACGCATCCGAACTTCCGACGTCTGGACTCTACTTTCCTCTTATGTTACTTGAAGAAGGCTATGAGGAGCCGAAACTCAGGGCTATTAAGGCTATAGATGAAGAAAAGAACTCTATAACTCTTGCTGCTAGCATCCCACAAAACAGTATGGTCTCTTTTGCCAAAGCAAACCTTGACGATTTGATCGACAGTTCTCAAGTAGCTGCAGAAAACCTGAAAAAATCTTATGACGGCACTCAAAAAGCCTTATGTGTCTGTATAAGCTGTGTTGCAAGAAAGTTTGTTTTAAAACAAGAAGCAGAAGATGAGATAGAAGTCATAACTGACGTGCTTGGACCAAATGTTTCGACAATCGGGTTTTACTCTTATGGAGAAATCTCACAAATCGCATCAGGCGGCTGCGATTTTCACAATCAGACAATGACTTTGATGCTGATGTATGAATCATAGGACTCTCATGACTGAAAATAGATTATTAAAGAGACAGCTGAAAAAAGCAGGGATAACCTCTTTTGAATCCTTGAATGAAAAAGCATTTAAAAAGCTTCTTAAACAAGTTGAACAATCATATGCAGACAACAGTGATTCACGCCGCATGGTTGAACATTCACTTGATATTGCTTCACAGGAGATGCAAGAGGTTATCAATGAACTGGAAGGTGCACACAGAGATGTTGAAAAAAAAGACAAGTTAATGTTTCAGCAATCTCGTTTTGCTCAGATGGGTGAGATGATAAGCATGATAGCACACCAATGGAGGCAACCTCTTAATATGATAAGCGTGGCTACAGCCTCAATTCAGTTTGATATTTTACTAGATAAAATTGACAAAGACAAACTTTTAGAATCAACAGATAATATATCTAGTTATTCGCAGCACTTAAGTGATACTATAGATGATTTTAGAAACTTTTTCAAACCAAACAAAGTAGTTGAAACAACAACATTCTGTAATGAAATTAAAAGCGTGTTAAATATCATAGGAATATCAATTTTAGAAAAAAATATAGAGTTGATAAAAGAGTTAAACTGTAAAAGTGAATTTAGTATATATTCAAATGAACTAAAACACGTAATCATAAATCTTATAAAAAATTCTGAAGATGCTTTGGTGGAAAATAATGTCCAAAACCCATATATAAAGATAAAAACATATAAAGAGCTAAATACCAGAGTCTTGGAGATAAGTGATAACGGCGGTGGGATATCAAAAAAAAATATTGATAAAATATTTGATCCTTACTTTTCTACTAAAACAAAAAAAAGCGGAACGGGCTTAGGTCTTTATATGAGTAAAATAATTATTGAAGAACATTGTGGAGGTCGTCTGGAAGTAAGTAATAACAGCGATGGAGCGGTGTTTAAAATTATCTTGTCGCACTAATAAATATTTTTTATAGTGATTAAATCAATGCTTTTGTGCTTCTAAAGTTCACTTTCTAAAATATAACATAAATTATAAAATTAATTTATAACCATTTAATAATTAAAAGTGTAACATAGCATATATATAACAAAAAAACCACGGAGAGATAAATGAAGAAAATGATTTTGGCATTGGTTGCAAGTTCGGTACTGGCACTAGCAAATGAAACTACAATAAACGCGACAATGAGTCTAATGACACAAGGGATGAATCAGATTCAAGCTGGTTTTTTATATAGTAACAAAGAAGATATCAAAGGTGGACTTACTGTACTAGAAAATGCAAACGCAATTTTTTCTAAAGTAGATGTATCTACTTTTATTGCACACAACAACAAAATCCAAGTTACTCACAACATCAACAAAAATTTAGATAAAAACATTAAGGGACTAAAAAAAGCTATAGCAGCTGAAAACTATTCAGATGCTACAAGAGAATATGGTG
Source organism: Sulfurimonas sp. (assembly GCF_041563495.1). Lineage (GTDB taxonomy): Bacteria > Campylobacterota > Campylobacteria > Campylobacterales > Sulfurimonadaceae > Sulfurimonas. The sequence goes on along the minus strand of NZ_JBFFMZ010000005.1, from coordinate 82,482 downwards.
AGCTTACTGCTAACTGTATCGCATGCCACAAAATAGTAAGAGGCTGGTAAGAGCCCCTTATTATTTATTAAACATAATCGAGCCGAGTCTAATCATGTTAGACCCGCACTCTATAGCAAGCTCAAAGTCTCCGCTCATCCCCATAGAACAAATCGTTGCTCCATCTAAAGATTTATAAATCTCATAAGTAGTATCAAAACTCTTTTTAATGATATCTCTGTCATCGCTGTGTGCACCTATGCTCATAACACCTTTTAGGTGGATGTTAGGACACTCTTTTTGAATTTGAATATAAGCTTCTCGTGCATCTTCCGGCATAAAGCCGTGCTTTGATTCTTCTTTCGCAGAGTTTATCTGAAGCAGGGCATCCAGAGTCATATCTCTGGCTTCGAGCTTCTTTTGTAACTCTTGTGCAAGTTCTAAAGAATCCAGTGCATGAAAGAGAGCGGGGTTGATGTCTAAAAGGTTGTTAATCTTGTTTTTTTGCAAGTTGCCGACAAAGTGCCACTCTAAAGGCAAATCTTCAAGCTCGGCAGCTTTTGCTTTTAAATCCTGAACTTTATTCTCGCCAAATGCCCTTTGCCCGATCTCATAAAGCTTCGCTATGTCATCGGCAGTTGAGTACTTACTGATTGCAACCGTTTTTACTATGTGATAGTCGCTGACTTTAAGTCTTGCAGTCTCGACTCTTCTTACTATGTTATCAATGTATATTTTGTATTCTTCAGTATTCATCTTTTACCCCATCAATCTATTAATATCATTATAGAGACCTAGCCCCATAAGTGAAAAAAGTATTACCCATCCGGCAATTGTAAGTTTTATGATTATAGCTTCACTTGCTTCTCTTCTAAAGATAAACTCGTAAAGGTTGAACATAATATGCCCTCCATCAAGCGCAGGAATTGGCAGAAGGTTTAGAACTCCCAAGTTCACCGAGATAAGCGCCGCAAAAAAGAGTACACTCATCCAGCCTGCATCCGTAGCATCTGAAGTAAGTTTTACGATGCTAATAACTCCGCCAAGCTCTTTTGCAGGGACTTCACCGACTATAAGCTTTTTAAGTCCCGTAAATATCATGGTAGATGCAAAGATAGTCTGCTCTGTTGCATAGCTAAGAGTCTCACCGGCACTTAGCTCAAGTTTGTGAGAAACTCCTGCACTTCCGATTCCTATCATCTTCTTTTGGATGACTTCATTGAACATGTTTTTTGTTTCTCTAATGCTAGGAGTAAGTGTTTTAAACTCTACAAAACCATCTCTTAAAATCTCTAAATTTAAAGAACCCTCAGAGTGTTCAATAATCTTAGCCATCTCTTTCCAAGTGGTTATCTTAACGCCGTTTATAGATTTTACTGTGTCGTTAGTTTTAAGCCCGGCTTTTTCTGCAGGAGAGTTCTTGACAACATCACCGATAACGGGAGATAAAATACTCGGTCCGCCTAATGCGATCATAAAGTAAAGGACAAATGCCAGAACAAAGTTAGCAAGAGGTCCTGCAAAAAGAATAAACATCTTTTGCAGAGGAGTCTTTACGTTGTAACTGTCTTCATCAAAGCTTTTCTTGCTCGGATCAGAGTCATCCTGACCTTTCATCCTTACATATCCGCCAAGAGGAATAGCAGAGATGCTCCACTCAGTTCCCCACTTTTTGAACGTCATCATTCTTTTGCCAAAACCGATGCTGAATACTTCTACATAAACACCCATCGCTCTTGCTGCAAAGTAGTGACCTAACTCATGAAAAAATATTAGTGCCGATAAGACTAAGAGGGATACTAAAATACTCATTAAATCTCGTCCTTAAGAAGTGCCTTTCTAAAGCCCCATAGATATTCTAAACCGGAGTAAACAGTAAGTGCAACCGCGAACCATAAAAGCTCGTTTCCAAACTGCCAGTGCATAAGTAAAAAACCTATAGCAATCATCTGTGCCACTGTTTTTACTTTCCCGGCCCATGAAGCTTTTACATCAAGACCTTCGCTGACTGCTATTGTTCTGATTCCAGTGATAAAAAGTTCACGAACGATGATGATATAGATAGCCCAAGCAGAAGCTTCTCCAATCATCATAAGACCTAAAAATGCCGCTAAGGTAAGCATCTTGTCTGCAAGTGGGTCTAAGATGCCGCCAAGCAGAGTCATTTGGTTCCATTCACGAGCTATATAACCGTCAAAAAAGTCAGTAGCAGATGCCAAGACAAAAAGTAAAGATGCAAAGTAGTAGTTCCAAGTAATATGGAAGCCGTTGTCTGTAAATACGGCAGGGTTTAAAATTACCCAAAACATCAACGGCGCTATTAGTATGCGAAGTGATGCTAAGGCATTTGGGAGGTTTAACAAAAAAAGTCCTTGAATTTATAATAACGTGATTTTAGCTTTTTTTTGCTTACTAATGGTTTACTTCCCTGTTTAAAGCTTTTTCAACAGATTCTATTTTAGTTTTGAGTCTGTTTTTTGTGTTTTTACGGATATCAAACTTTAAAGATGAGTAGACTCTCTCACACTCACTCAGTTGTTCATACGCCAGTTCTATAATTGAGAGCGCCTCTTTCATAGTGTCAGTCTCAACTACTGTGCCCATAGGTGTAAGTTGGTAAGATGCGCCCGACTTGTCTATGGCATCTATAATTTTACTGACCTGTGCAGAAACTGAAGAGCCGTCTCTGCAATCATCCGAAGTCGGAAACATGCTAAATTCTAGTAATACACTCATTTACAGCTTCTTTTTTATGACAGTACGTCGTACATATCGACACGACCGAATTTTTGTGCAAGCATTGGAGCTGTGACACCTCTGGCATTTGCGATTGATTTGTCGGCACCTCTATCTACTAAAATCTTGCAAAGGTTTGTCATATCGTCCATAATAGCTTCCATAAGAGGAGTCCAGCCAACACCGTCGATTTTGTTTATGTCTGCACCGTTGTCCAGTAAGAAGTTGACCATATCTGTTCTGTTTCTTCTAATGCCAATGTGAAGAAGCGTCCAGCCGTATTTGTTTTGAATGTTGATGTCATCTAGTTTGGCAACTTCACTCTTAAAAAGCTCTAAGTCATTGTCGTAAACTATTTTTTCAAATTTCTCAAAAGTATTGTTGTCTTGCATATTTTTTCCTTTTATTAAAACATATTTATGATGCCGTAGTCCAGCAGTTCTTCGTACTGCTCTGCAGTCAGTATTGATTTGACCTTTTCTATGCATCTAAGATGAGACTTTGTGAGGTCGGCTTTAAGTTTTGCTATCTCGTCAATCTTTGCGTCGAGGTCTTCTGCCGGAACACCTTTGTATTTTAAAGATATAGCGTCAACCACTTCAAGTTCAAGTTTTTTGACTTTTAAACCCACTTCGGTAATGTAAGGCGTAATTGTTTTTTTGACTTCAAGCAGAGCTTCTATCTGTTTTTTTGAAAGGTTCAACCCAGAACTTGCCGGATGATATAGGCTTAGACCAATCAGGTATGGCAGATTTTTAGGGATTAGAAAATAACTTTTCGGAAAGTCCTCTTTAGATGTAAAGGGACCTGTATTTCCGGCTATTTTTTTAAGTTTTACAAAATCTTCAACAGGAGGGGGCAGATTTGGCTTAGCAAAGAGAGTAGATGCTAATAATAGTGAAACTGATATAAGTGAAACTCGTAAATTTTTCATCATTATTTCCTTTAAAAATTGTTATTAAGAATTGATATTATACATTTGTAAGTGCAACCACAACTTAACACAAGTCAAGTAAAACTTGATATAAGTCAAGATTATCAGTTTTATAAGATAAAGCTTAAAAAAAAATAGTAGTTTAAAAATGAATTGTTATTCAAAAGTTAAATCGGATAAAATTACTCCGATTTAAAAATACTAGAGCGTAAGGCGCTCTTACCAAAGGAAAACAAGATGAAAAAAATCATTTTACTAATCGCATTAACATTAGGTGCTCTTCAGGCAGAGTCAGCAGTTCATTATGACACGACAAATAATGACGACAACTCAGGAATCAGTAAACCTAACTATCCAAATGATGATATTCACTCAGGAAAATAGTCTTATTTTTAAAGTGTAATATTTTACTCCCTTTAGACGCTATTTTATAGCGTCTGTTATTCAACTCATACAAATATCAAATAAATCTAATTTAAGTATCTTATCAAGTCAATTTAGACTATAATATAGGTAAATAACAGGAGGATTGTATGAAAAAATCAATCGTATTATTAGCTATATTAGGTTTAAGTTCATTAGCAATGGCAGATGCATATACAAAGTGTGTGGTGTGTCACGGTAAAACTGGTGAAAAAGCTGCTCTTGGCGGTAAAAGTAAAGTTATTAAAGACATGCCAAAGGCTGATATTGTAGCAGCTATGAAAGGTTATCAAGCCGGTACATACGGCGGAGCTATGAAAGCGATGATGGTTGAACACTCAAAAGGTCTTTCAGAAGCTGATATAAATGCTATTGCGGATAAAATAGGTAAGTAGTTTTAAAAGTTTTCACCTCATAAGAGGTGAAAATTATGTATTGTTTATTGAAAAGATGTTCCACCGTCTACAACGATGGTTTGGCCTGTCAACCATGAAGAGCCGCCTTCACATAAAAAAAGACATGCTCCTGTAAGGTCTGTTGCATCTCCCATACGGCTTAGTGGAGAACGATTTACAACTTCTTGTTTTACTTCCTCATAATTTGGAAATGCTTTTAGTGCATCCGTGTCTATTGGACCGCCGCTTACTGCATTAACACGGATATTCTTTTCACCAAGTTCGGCAGCAGCATATTTTACCATTGTCTCAACAGCAGCTTTATTTGTACCGTGACCTGCATAGTTTGGAGTGTAAACAAGGTTTCCTGTAGAACTCATTGAGATAATGCTTCCGCCACCTGTTTTTTCCATTCTCTTAGCAGCTTCTTGAGCACCGACAACAAAAGCTTCAACAGTTGCAGTCCAGATATTACCTAGACCTTTTGGTTTTAGTCTCATAAACGGTGCAAAACCGCCTACAACTGCGCGACCTGAAATAATAGCGTTAGATATAAAGTAGTCAAGTCTGTCAAAGTCTTCGTCAAACTCTTTATATACATCTTTATATGTAAGAGGTTCTAGGATGTTTAGTTTATAAGCACGAGCTTTAACACCATACTTACTCTCAACATCAGCAATGATATCGTTTGCTGCATCTGCACTAGAAGCATATGTAAATGCTACATCACAACCTTTTGCAGCAAAGGCATAAACGATAGCTTTACCTATACCGCGGGTTCCACCACTTACAAATAATACTCTGTCTTTCATATATTATAGTCCTTTAATATCGTAATTTTTCATTACTTCTTCGATTTTTTTCATATTTTGGGCACTTGGAGCGACAAGTGGAAGTCTGTATTCTAGAGTTTCAATCAGACCTGCGATATACATAGCAGCTTTAATAGGAACAGGGTTTGACTCACAAAACATTACTGCATTAAGCGGGTAAAGTTTGTCGTTGATAGCTTTTGCACCTGCAAAGTCACCTGCTAGAGCAAGTCTTACCAACTCTGATTTAAGATCAGGCATCAGGTTTGAGGTAACAGAAGTGATTCCTGCTCCACCGTTTGCAAGGATAGGGTAGTCGATAGCATCATCGCCTGAAAATACTTTTAGCTCAGGACAACGTGAAAGAAGTTCAACTGTACGCTCTAGTGAACCTGTTGCTTCTTTGATACCATAGATATTTTTACAATCGTTAAAGAGACGTATAGTAGTGTCTGCAGTGATATCAACGCCTGTACGACCAGGAACATTGTAAAGCATAAAAGGCAGTTCGCTTACAGAATCAGCAATAGCTTTATAGTGTTGGTATAGACCTTCTTGAGAGGGTTTGTTATAGTATGGGCTGACAGAAAAGACGGCATCTACACCGCAGTCTTGCGCGCGTTTTGCCGTGTTGATAGCTTCTGCAGTTGAGTTACTGCCTGCACCTGCAAGTACTTTTGTCTTAGTACCTTTACAGACTTCAACTGCTATTTCCATACATCTTATATCTTCATCATATGTAAGTGTAGCGCTCTCACCGGTAGTTCCTACCGGACATACTGCATCCATACCGTTGTCAATCTGTCTTTGTACAAGCGCAGCATAAGTCTGCTCATCAAGTTTTCCATTTTTAAACGGAGTTATCAATGCTGTAGAAGAACCGGTTACTATATTCATTTATTGCCCTTTTTAAATAATGCGCAATTATATCAAAAAACTATTAAAACTGTATTTTCTAACCAGCTAGATATTCTTTAAAATGTAGTTCTATCTTCTCTTTTGAGTAGGAGGTCTCTTTATCCCTTATTTTGTAGACTTTTTTATAAAAGATGTATTTTTCTATGATGTTCATAGTATGAAATTTATCATATATTTTGAGTAGAAAATCACCTTTTATAGATAGGTTTTTGGCTTCAAGTGTTATGAATATTTTGTGCAGATCATCTATCTCTTCAATGGTGTGAGGGTTAATGTCGGAATTTATTATGTAATGAATTTCTTCAACGCTAAAGTCCTTGTTTATGGACTTTGCATAATAATCAAGCAGTACGTTTATCTCTTTATTTCTCTCTTTGTTGTAATCAGCGTGTTGGAGATAGGCATAAAGTTTCGGTTTACTTTTTTGCCAGTTGTAAAGGGTATTTACCTGAACTTCAAATCTGTCACTTATTTCTCTATTATTTAGCATTGTCTAAAGCCTTTTCTTCATCTAAAACATGGTAAGTTCCGGTTGCATATGCTACCAGAGTGTCCTTTGAAAATATCTCAATTGTTGTAAATATAGTTCTCTTTGACTGATTTATAACTCTTGCCTCAGCTTTTAAAACTTCATCTTTTGCAGGTTTTAAGTAGTTGATTTTTATCTCAATTGTTACGGCGCTGAGACCTTTGTCCAGTACGGAAACAGCGGCACACCACCCACAGTGGTCAGCCAAAGTAGCAATAGCACCGCCGTGAACTATGCCAAAATGCTGTTTGTGATGAGGCTCTACATCAAATCCAAGTTGAGCATAACCGTCACCTAAGTCAAGGACTTCACCACCAATAAATTTTAAGAAATCTATATCTCTTTTGTCAATTTCCTGAGCTTTCATAATATCCTTACTAAACTATATTTCTACAAGCAGGTTCACACCTTCTTTTTCAAGCGTCTTAATAGCGTGATTTAACTCTCTATCTGAGACTTTAAATATGAACGCCCCGATTTTAGCGTTTGATAAAGTGTAAGTGTATTCTATATTGATATTTTCTTTTGCAAGTGCTTTTATAACAGAATTAAAGCTGCCGACATGGTCACTCACTTCAACCGCAAACACATCAGTAAAACGAGATGAAAAACCGGCTTCATCTAAAATAGACTTCGCTTTTTCATTATCGTTTACCATTAATCTAAGTATACCAAAATCACTGGCATCAGAGAGGTTAATTGAACTGATAGAGATATTATTTGATGCCAGAAGTGTAGTTATATCACTAAGTTCACCCTTTTTGTTTTCCACAAAGACAGATAATTGCTTTAATATTTTTGACATTTTATACCCTTTTATCTACAACTCTTACGGCTTTGCCCATACTTCGCTCAATACTGCGAGGTTCAACAAGTTTAACATTTGCATTTATGTAGAGGTTGTTTGCAAGCGAGTGTTGTATGTCTTTTTTGATTTTTTCCATCTCGGCGACGGAATCACTTATAACATCTTCGCTTACTTCTACTAAGATATCAATCTTATCAAGATGACCTTTTTTATCTGCAATAATTTGGTAGTTTAGTGTTACACCTTCGGTATTTGCTATAACGTGTTCAACTTGGGACGGGTAGACATTTACACCGTTAACTATAATCATATCATCAACACGACCGACTATGCTCTCCATACGTACTAAAGTTCTTCCGCATCCGCAAGGTTCACGGTGAAGAGAAGTGATGTCTCCGGTACGGTAACGAATAATCGGCAACGCCTGTTTTGTAAGTGAAGTAATAACCAGCTCACCGCGTTCACCATCTGGAAGAACTTCACCTGTTTTATGGTCGATTATCTCAGGAAAGAAATGGTCTTCGTTTACGTGAAGCAGTTTAGAGTGTTTGCAGTTTGAGCTTACACCCGGTCCTATTATCTCGCTAAGTCCGTAAACTTCATGGTAGTCTATTCCCCAAACACGGGAAACTTCTTCTTTAAGACCGTCACTTGTAGGTTCAGCTCCAAATACACCAGCTTTTAGTTTGAAGTCTTTTAGGTAGTCATTGCCTGATTTTTTAGCGGCTTCATACATATGAAGAGCAAAAGACGGAGTAGATGCCATTATGGTTGCGTTGAAATCTTTCATAAGCATTATCTGTCTATCCGTAAAACCGCTGCTTGCAGGGATGGTAGTTGCACCTATCTTTTTAGCGCCACCGTCAAATCCAAGTCCGCCCGTAAAAAGTCCGTAACCATAAGCGTTATGTACAACATCCTCTGCAGTCGTTCCAGCCATTGTGAAGACTCTAGCCATTACTTCATCCCAGACGTCCATATCTGATTGAGTGTATCCTACAACAGTAGGTTTTCCCGTAGTACCGCTTGAACTGTGGACTCTTACCACTTCACTCATCGGCACTGTAAAAAGTCCGAAAGGATAGTGGTTTCTTAAGTCCTGTTTTTTTGTAAAGGGCAGTTTTTGTATATCTTTGAGAGAAGTGATGTCTTTAGGTGAGATGCCGAGTTCTTTGAACTTTTCCTTGTAAAAAGGTGTAAGCTCATAGACTCTTGTAACGGTGTCTTGCAGTCTTTTTAGTTGAGTTTGTTCTATCTTTTCTCTTGATTCGCCTTCTATTTTATTCCACATTATTTCAACTCCTTGGCATCTTTCATAGCTTTGTCTAAAATCTCAATATTTTGAGCTGCTACTTTTGCATTCATCTGAGTAATAGCAGTTTTTATTTCCTCTATGCTAAATGGAAATTTTTTGTCATTTACAAGAGCAAAACCCAGCATGTATACATTTAGCCCTTGAATAGGAAACTCTCCATTTTCAGCTTTTTTAAAAGCATCTACTTTGGCAAATCCTTTAAATGGAAGAGCAGGGTAATCATCTTTGTCCTTTGCATTTGTTACCATTGTAGCATCTAGTTTTAAATATGCAACATTTCTAAGCCCCTCATTTCTCTCCAGTGCTATCATCAAATCGGCTTGATTTTTATCGATTACCGGGTTGGTAAAGTCGCCAATCTTGATGTCACAAGAAACCGCTCCACCTCTTTGACTCATACCATGGTTTTCAGTTCCCAAAAAAGCGATGTTTCGGTTACCTGCACAGATGGCTAAAACTTTTACAAGAAAAACAACACCTTGACCGCCAAAACCGGCAATTACTATTTGATATTTCATCTTAGTTACCTCTTTTTAAGTAGTCAAAATCTTGTACAAACGCATCTGTAGGACATACTACATCCAGACATCCGCCGCAGCCTGCACAAAGAAAAGGGTCTATCTCAATGACTCCGTCATCATTGTAAGCCATAGGAGGACATTTATAAACTGTTGTACATTGGTCACAGGCAACACAAAGATCAGGATCGACTTTTGCAAAGATATTTGGAATGAATTCAGGAGCTCTCTCTCTGTCTAAGATACAAAACTCTCTTACAACTACGACGGTTGGTCCTGTTGCACTTTTATGTACTTCTTTTACCTCTCTAAAGAAGTCTATGTTATCTTGCATCTCATAAGAGTATTGATGCTCCATACAATCAATTCCCATACCTTCTACAATCTTTTTGATGTCGATATTTTTGTTACTTCTTGAAGGTGTAGTCTGACGGCCTGTCATTGCTATTGTTGAGTTGTCAAGGATGACAAGTATAAATTTGTGGTTTTGATATACGGCATTTAAAAGCGGCGGGATGCCCGAGTGAAAAAATGTCCCGTCACCGATAGTCGCAACCGTAGTCTTATCTGGGTCGCTTATGGAAAAACCGCTTGCCATGGAGACGCTTGCACCCATACAAAGGATAGTGTCTATTGCCCCTTGAGCAAGAGCCAGAGTATAACAGCCTATGTCTGATGGATAGATGGCTTTTTTCTTTTTAAAGACTTTTGTAATAGCGTAGTAAACATCACGGTGAGGACAGCCAGGACAAAGTGCCGGAGGTCTTGCTTCTATGTCAAAGTCAAGTGACGGCGGAGTTGCATAGATATTTTCACCCTCATAAAGACCGATATTTTGGAATGCTTTTAAAATCTCTTCTTTGCTCATTTCATCAATTTGGTGAATAGAGTTTGTGTTCTTGCCATATACATTAGGAGCTGCAATCTGCTCTTCTACACAAGGATACGGCTCTTCAACGACTAAAACTTTGTCATAAGACTTGAATCTTTCTTGCATCTGCTCCACAGGAAGAGGGTAAGGCATCAGAACTTTGACAACATCAGCATCTAGCCCGAGGTCGCTAAGGGTTTCTTTTACAAAACCGTGACCTGTCCCACTTGTTATGATAAGAGTATTTTTTCCTTCACACTCGTCAAATTCAGGCTTTAGTAGATGCTCCCAGTTGTACTCTTTGATGACCTCGATGCGGTTTAACTGCTCGATGCCCTGAGCAAATCTGCCATCACGAGGAACTGCACCCCAGCGTGGAACATTACGCTGAAATTCGCCTTTGTTTGGTCTGAAGTTTGTTTCTTCATCCATCTCTATGATTTCACGGGCATGACAAACACGCATAACCGGGCGGAGCATTACAGGGATTTGGAATTTTTCTGATAGCTCAACACCGTATCTTGTAAGGTCATAGGCATCTTGTGGAGTTGCAGGGTCTAAAACAGGGATACGTGCAAACTTTGCAAATACACGAGAGTCCTGTTCAGTCTGAGAAGAGTGAAAGCCCGGGTCATCAGCGGCAATAAGAAGCATACCGCCAAGGTTTCCGATGTAAGCGGCACTCATAAGAGCATCGCTTGCAACATTCAGTCCGACTTGCTTCATGGTAGCGCAAGTGCGTTTGCCTGCAATGGCACCCGCATAAGCTACTTCAAAACCGACTTTTTCGTTCGTTCCCCACTCGGCATATATATCTAAGTTTAGTTTGTACTTGATTTTTTGAACTTCGCTTAGTATCTCACTTGACGGAGTTCCGGGATATCCGCTAACCATATCAACATTTGCATGAATAAGTCCCCAAGCAATTGCGTCATTTCCCATTAATGTTTGTTTCATAAAATTCTCACTCATAATTATTAATCTATAAAAGATTTCTTAATGATAATTTACACAATAATTGTATAATAATTCCTTAAACTAAGGATTATTAATACAATTATTGAGAATTACTAAAATTTATAGTACGCTATTAAACGATATTCATCAAAACTTAGTCGCGTAGTACCGCCTAAGTCAAACCAATCTCTTGGAAAGTTTGCACGTGCACGTAGTTTAAAGTTTTTTGTCACTTTGTAGATGAAGTCTAAATCAACTTCTTTTGTTTTCCAAGAGTATCCGCTTTGGTAACCGTTGTATTTGCCGATGTCATATTCAAAGTACTTAACCATTGCAAGTAAGTCTATACCTGTAAGTGGTTTAAACTGATAATCAACTCCTGCCATATATGAAGACGTATCTCCAAAGTTGGCGTGAAGTGCACCTTGAGAGATGATGAAAGGATTTGCTCCACCCATTGCATTTACGATACCACCGTCTAAAACGCTTCCAGCAGATGCAGGAGTGTTTACGTAACGAAGGTCTATTCCTAAGCCGTTATCCAGTGAAGCTTTTAGCATCGCACCGTATTGAGTACTATCTACATCTAATGCTCCGCTTCCAGTATCAAATGCTTTTCCTAAAAGATTGTCTCCAACGCTGTCTTGCTTTGTGTAAAACAGAGCTGCAAATGTATTTACACTGCCTAGTTTGCCTTTATAGCTTGCTTTGGCAACAACAATATTCATAATGTCATGTATGTATTGATCCCAGATAGAGAAAGTAAAACCTTTAAGACCGGTGTATTTAACATTTAGGTATGTCATACCAGCTGTTGATTTGTTGTTTGTAGAACCTAAATAAACATCTGCAATGTTTTCAAACTGACCTACCTGATAACCCGGGCCAAAGCCATAGAGTAAACTTAGTCTTGTAAGGGAACTGCTTGGATTAAGTACACCGTTTGCAACCGGAACTGAGTTTGCAAAACCGTTTGTCTGAACTCTGCTGATATGACCTAACTCAAGCTTAGTATCGGTGATATCGCTGTTTTTTACAACTAGACCTTCAAATGTATTTGGCAGCATCCTGAAGTTATTTGGTGCTGCAAATGGAGTGTTTATACTTTGCTGACCAAATCTAAAAGATGTCTTTCCTGCCGTATAACCGATATAAGCTTCACCTAAAACACTATAGCCGTTGCCGTCTGCGCCAAAAAGTGTGTTGTCGTTTTCATTGGCAGTTGAAGATTTTTCATCTATTTTGTTTGTAGTGTAAAATGTAGCACCTGCATCAAAACCGTAGTACTTAGCCGTTTTATAGCCTAAGTGTCCGCCAACTGAGAGACCGTCACGGGTTTGTGTCGCTGCACCGTCATAACTACGGTTGATGTAAAAAGATTTTAACTCTCCTTGAACTTTACCTTTGGCAAAAGCTTCTTCAATCGTATCTGCCGATACACTCACACCGGCACTTAAAAGTGCGGCCAATATTAAACTTCTTTTCTTCATACTTCTTCCTTTTTTTAGTCGTTAAAACATTTATTTAGATGTGCTTCATCCATTTTTTTAGTCATTAAAGATACAACTATAGCCGTCATGATAGACAACGGCAGTGCAATCATAAGTGCATCTACAAAGATTATATCTCCGCTTAGCAGTGAGTGTTTTCCAAATATAGCTTTTGCAACTCCAAGTGATTTTGCTTCTTTGAAGTGAACAAAAAGAAGCCAAAAGCTTGATATAAATAGACCGACTATCATAGAAGAGATAGCCCCCGTTTTTGTCATCCCTTTCCAGAACAAGCCCCCGATAAAGCTTGGAAGAAAGATACTCGCACATAGAGCGAAAAATATTGCAGTAGAGCGGGCGATGATTGCAGGTTGATCATCAAAAGCGTAAGCAAGACTCACAGAAAAGATAATCATCAAAACAACACCAAGTCTGGTTACTGTTACAGAGTTGTGCTCTTTTTTGCTTATCTGCTCAAACAAGTCGCGTCCTACAGCAGTCCCCATAGTATGAAACTGAGAAGACAAGGTACTCATAGCAGCAGATATAAGTGCAAACAAAAATATAAATGCAAACCATTTTGGCATTGCAGTATTTATGAAGTGAGGGATTACCTTACCGATTGCACCTGCACTTTGAAGTGCGTTTTTACCTTCGTTGAACTCATAATACCAAGCGTTTGAGAGTGCTCCTACTATAAAGATGATTCCCGTCATCGCAACTATAAATACAGAACCTATAAGAACTGCACGGTTTAACTCCTGTTTTGACTTAACAGTCATAAATCTGACTATGAGTTGCGGCTGTGCAAGAACACCGATGCCAACACCCATGGTAATAGTAGTGATTACAAATAACCAGCCCTTACTTAAAAACACAGGCATCGAGTTCCAACCTTCAAACCCCCATAGAAGAGAAAGCTTCATCATAAAGTCAGGTGAACCCGGTTTTAAATCTTTTATGTTCGTAGATGCAAGGTGGTCTATGACCGTTACTTTCCAAACATGGTCAAGTTTAGTAAATGCCGCATCTATACCGCCAAGAGAATCAAAGGTAACTACTATCAGAATAATCATCGCTATAAACATGATGCTTCCTTGAAGTGCATCTGTGAGCATTACCCCTTTTAGCCCGCCTGCGATAACATAAGCTGTGATGATTATAGAAAAGACCATAAGTGACATATGATAATCTGTTCCAAAGTAAAGAGCGATAAACTGTGTGCCGCCTATAAGAACCGCAGTTGCATAAAGCGGCATAAAGAGCAGGATGATAGCCGCTCCAAAAACCTGGATGAACTTTGAGTCAAATCTTTTTGCTAGAAGTTCCGGAAATGTGTGAGCATTCAGACGGTAACCCATCTTTCTTGTCGGATTTCCCAAAAAAACAAACGCGATAAAGATACCTACAAAGATGTTAAACACCGTAAGCCAAAGCAGAGAGTTTCCAAGCCAGGCAGCGACTCCGCCAAAACCGACTATAGCCGCAGTAGATATAAAAGTAGCTCCGTAACTCAGTGCCATGATGAATGGATGCGTGTTGCGACCTGCTACAAGATAATCTTCCGTACTCTTAGTCTGTTTGTATCCTTTAAAGCCCAAGTAACCCAAAACGGCCAAATAGAGGATGATGATTATGTTTTCAAAAATACCCATTACAGTTCATCCTCTATCTCTTTTTCAGTCTTGTTCCACTCTTTAACAAATTCAGGCGGTTTCACATACCCGTCCTTGTTCCAGTTGATTGCTCCATAGATAACACTGGCTAGTGTGCTGATTATCATGAGAGTAAAAGCCATATTGACCCCAAAATCAAAATATTCCATTTCTTCCCTTTAATTATTTGTATGATTTTACAAATATTGAAATTTTCAATAGCAATATTCTAATTATTGGAATAAATATTGTATTGTTTTCAAATCACTACAATTATTGCAAAGCTAAGCATAAATTAATATTAAAGCATTATAAAAAGTTATAGTTTTTTTTTAAACTGCAGTTAAAGTAAAGTATCATGGTTTTTTAGTGTTTTTTAGATAGAATTTATTAAAATTTAAAATAAAACGTGGATTAGTTAATGCCTTCTATTAGAATAAGAATTATTCTTTTAACATTTTTTTCATTGCTTTTTTTGCTATTTGCTATTGTAAACGAGTATCTTCATGTCGAAAATGATGTGTTAACTTCTCAAAAATCATTAAGTGTTGTGGAAAAACTATCTTGCGTTTCACAGCTTATACACTCTCTTCAAAAAGAGAGAGGCTTAACATCTATATATCTGCTAAATCATGATATAGATTTTTACGACAAGCTTACACAACAAAGAAAGATTACTGACAGCAAATTGAAAAGTAATCAGGAATTTGTTGATTTATCAAGCAACATACAAAAGATAAGAAATAGTGTAGATGCAAATGCTTCTAATGCAAATGAGATTAGATGTGACATTATCAAAGGACTCTACACTGTAGAAATTGATAAGTTATTGTTAAATATTTCACTTGAGTTGACAGAACTAAGACATGCAAAAGAGATTTCTCATCAACTTTATGCAATCCTATATCTTCTAAAAGCACGGGAAAATTTAGGAATATTGAGAGCCGATACTCTATGCTATTATGAAAAAAACAAACTAAGCCAGAGTGAAATCTTAAAAAGCAGTTATCAGTTTGATATTTTTATTGGACAACTAGACTACTTTAAAGCTCATATAAAAAAGACTCCATACGATGCAAGTAAATATCAAAACGATGAATTTTTAAAACCTGTAAAATTACAAATAGCTTCAATAGTAAAAGAAGGAAAACTTTTAGATAGAAGTTCTTCTTTATCTTGGTGGACAGATATGACATCAGCGATAGATTCTATGAAAAAGACAGAAGACACTATCTTTAAAAAAATAAAAGAGTATTCACAACATAACATACATGTAAATGAGAGAAATCTTTTTTGGTATTTAACAGTGGCTTTAGTAGCATTATTGTTGATAAGCGTCTTGACAATTTCAACAGTAGTTCGTATCTTGAGAGCATCATCTTCTTTAATTAGCTCTTTAAATAAAGTTGAACAGACACAAGATTTTAGTTTACGCTTATGTGTAAAATCTAAAGATGAGTTTGGTCAGCTGAGCTCTTCTGTAAATAAACTTTTAAGCTATACGAATCAAATCCTAAAAGAAAAAGAGAGATTGGCATCTATTGATTTACTTACCGGATTGATGAATAGGCGCAGTTTTATAGCAATAGCAGAGAAAGAGATTGCTCGTAGTAATCGTCATGGACAACCACTTTCGCTAATATTTTGTGATATAGATAATTTTAAATTTATCAACGATAATCATGGACATAATGTTGGTGATGATGTACTAAAATCTTTTGCAAATATTTTATCTCTGTACATTCGCAAAAATGACTATCTTGCAAGGTGGGGCGGAGAGGAATTTTTGGTTCTGGCTCCTGAGACAAATGAAGCTCAAGCTGCTAAACTTGCAGAAAGTTTGAGACAGATGACAGAAAAACTATGCATGCAGAAGATAAACGGCATAACATGCAGTTTCGGTGTGGCTCAGTTGAAAAAAAATGAATCCTTGGAAAGTTTACACAAGAGAGCAGACCACGCTATGTACAGTGCCAAAAAGCTTGGAAGAAATCAAGTTTGCGTTGCAAGCGCTAATGATTTGAGAGAGTAATAAAAAGATATAATTTTGCTATGATAAAAAAAATAATAATAAATAAAAAATATTACGGCACTATAGAGCTTGCCAAGACAAAAAATGCTTACAACATCTTCATATCTGTCATACGTGCTTATAAAGCAAATGAGTATATTTCATTAAGAACTATCTATTCAGAAGAAAAGTTAAAAAGTTTTGAGAGTTATAAGAGCGGCGGTTTTGAATATGAGCTGCAAGAGCTGGATATGTACATAGAACTATCTAAACTACTCAACTTTACATCAGCAGATGCCAAAAAGCTAAAAGAGCAGATGGAGTTTGTAAAAGACGATGCTTTTGTGCATCTGAACATTTCGAAGAGCTTGGTACTCTTTAACAAAAAGAAGCAAAGCAAAGCTAAAAAGTCATACCTCTTTTGGGATATAGAGAACTTCTCAAACATCTCTCCCATGTTTAGTGACATCATAGAGCCCTTAAAGATAGAAGACGAACATATTTACATCTCATGTAACCCAGACTCACTTTATCTCTTCAGAGCAGAGTGGGAAGCAGATCTTTTTGACTTTTCAAAAACATTTAACTCTTTTAACTTCACAAAATGCGACCACGGTAAAAACGTGGCCGACGGAGTTCTGCTGGAGAATTTCAAAGACCTAAAAGCCAGAGATGCAAACATATATCTAATGACTTACGACAGAGAACTAAAAGAGAGGTTCAAAGATGCCTGCCATGAGAGCAATAACTTGTATGCTTTAGAGAGAAAGATACTCTACTAAAATACATTCTAAATATATAAAATAAGGAAAAAAATGAACTGGATAAAAGCAATGATTGTGATATGCATACTTGGAACAAGCATGATGTATGCGGATGAAGCAAAAGCTGTTTATGACGTGACAAGCGGTGATAGTGCTAAAATTGAGAAACATATGATTAAAAGTATCAAAAATGTTTACAAACATTACAAAGGACAAAATAAAGAAGTTAAGACAATTGTGGTGATTTCCGGTGATGCCTATAAGTATTTCATAAGAGATTTGTCAGACTCTCCATATGCTAAAGATAAAAGTGCCACTGAGATACAACCTAAGTTTATATCTGCATTAAAAGAACTTAACGACCGTTATAACGTAACATTTAAAATGTGTTCAGCAGGGATGAAAGCAAGAGGAATCAAGCAAGAAACAATATACAAATTTGTTCACGCAGATGCAATAAAAAATGTTTATCTTATAGACGCACAAAATGACGGATATGCGTACATCCCTGTACATTAAATTATAGAGCTTCAAAGATGCTTGCCATAAGAGCAATAACTTGTATGCTTTAGAGAGGAAGATATTGTATTAGGAACTGCTAGATAGATGATAGTTAAAAGTGGAGATTCATTCACAGGGGTGTGTGACGACTGTATTGAGAAATAAGTCGTTGCTAGGCTACTTATTTTTCTCTCCTAGTACTTGTTATATGATGTTTTTGCTTCTTAAAGCTTCCATTACAATTTGCTTTCTATATTCAAGCTTATCTTTCGTTACATCTGCATTCAATGCAAAAAACCAAACTCCATTTTTCGTTTCTACATAGCCAACATACCAACCAATTTTTCCAGAAAATCCACTTTTTGCTTTTATAATATAATTTTCTTTTTTTTCAACTGTTAATATTTTTTTGGTGATATCAATATATTGTTGCTTAAACGGTAATTCATTTTTATATAACTTTTTTAGAAATTCTATTTGTTCTATAGCTGATATTTTTATATCACCATCCAACCAAAATGTTGTTACCTTGGAACCTGTCTTGTGATTACCATAATTTATATTTTTCAGATAAGTTAAATACTTATCATTGCCTATTTCTTTTGCAAATTTTTGATAGCACCATATACATGAAACTGAAATAGCACTTTGTAAAGTTTGGTCTTTGTTCCAAGAGCTATAAGAGCGAACTTTTCCATCCCATTTTATAATTTCATTTTCATTTTTTATAACTTTTTCTTCTAAGGCAATAAGTGTATTTATTATTTTAAATGTTGAAGCAGGTATATACCCTTTAATAGCTCTCTGCTTATTGTATATATATTTTACATCATCATTTAATGCGGATATAACTATTGTACCGTTTAATTTACTTTTATCAAAAATACTTGTTAAATCATTGTCTTGTGCAATGGCTAGATTTAAGATAAGACTAATGAGTAAAATTACTCTTTTAAAGTTCATTGTTTTCCTTCATATAACGTTTAAATACACCAATAAAGTACCTGTGGCACTTTATTGGTGTGCTATGTTTTGTTATTTGTTTTTCAAAGTTCACTACATTTATCCTTATAAGTTGAGCAAATACGGTATTGATAATCAATAATAGGGTATACATTGGGTAGTTTTTCTGGTAAGTTTGGCATAGTTATAAAAAATTCGATTTCTTTATCTTTTACCGCTAATAAAGATGAAACCATATGTGTAAATAGTTTGTTTTCGCAAAAAAGTCTAATAATCGCACTGTTTATATCAAATTTAATAAAACCAATAGGGTATTTGTTGTTCATATCAATTGACGGTATTTCTAAAACATCTACACGTACCTGTTTAAATGGGAAACTACCATAATCGTCTACTACTGTTACCAGTGTATCATAGTAAAGAAATGTTCCACTATCATCAATATCAACTGATAAGTTTATACCTGCTGTGTATGGAGTTGTTTGTATCCAAAAGTTTTCATTATTTTTAAGTTCTTCATATGAAGGTGCTTGGTTCATAAAGTCTTCCTTTACACATAACTATTTGTTCAAGGAACAGTATAACACAAATACCTACTAATATGATTATTTAAGGTACATTTAATATGTTCCTTAAAAATTGGAAATATCGTTAATTTTATGACAAATTGTCCCTTAAGTATAAGGTGTATATTATGGAAGTGAAAAAGAAACTTTTAGATATTGTTCGTAATTTTTTTTACGAAAAACTGCCAAATTTAACACCGCGGTTGACGCAACATAAGCAACTAAGAATATAATAACTGATATATAGACTTTCAAGCAAAAGGATAAAACTTGTCTCTAATCACTCTTGAATACGTAGATGCTCTTGACTCAAACAATGAAAAAAAAGTTTTGGAATTTTCTGTCAGCTTACTTAAAGAACCGATAAACAAAGGTTCGCTTTTTGTCATAAAGGTTGATGGTGAGTCAATGGAACCTGTGATTAAAGATTGTACACTTGTTGTTGCTGATCTTTCTCAAAGAGAAGTTGTAGATGCTGGTATATACTTGGTCTATTATGAGAACAAAATGTGGATAAAAAAAGCTAAACAAGAATCAGATGGCATGACATTTGTATCTATTAACAAAGCCTATTCGCATCTAGTATACAAAGAAGAGGAAGTTCGTGTAGTAGCTAAGGCTGTTTTGTCTTTTAACAGCCTCTAAGATATTATAAATGCTATTGAAACGTCTTCTTTATAAACCCACTACCTAAAACCTTGTTTCCATCATAAAAAACAGAGACTTGTCCCGTAGCTACTCCGTCTACATTTGTATCTAGGTATATCATGGCTTCACTATCTTCTATAACTACTTTACAAGGTATTTTAAAAGTTCTGTATCTTAGTTTTACACTACACTCAAACTCTTGCTTGTCTATGAAAAGGTTAAGTGTGTCTATGCGTACTTTTGAGATGCCAAGGTCGTCTTTTTTACAGACTACTATGGTGTTAGCATCCGGGTCTATCTCTTTAACATAGTGAGGCTCATGTGCGCCATGGACTGTGAAGCCTTTTCTTTTTCCTATGGTGTAGTGCATGTAGCCTTTGTGATGACCGACTTCATTTCCATCAGCATCTAGAGCGATGCCGGGCAGGTCTATGTCTGTATGTTTTTTGATGATGTCTGTGTAGACATTTTCAACAAAACATATCTCTTGAGACTCTTTTTTTTGGGCTATGTCTCTTATGGCGGGCAGGGTGCTTCCGAGTTTTACGATGTCCGTTTTTTTGTACTTGTTCATAGGGAAGATGAGATGCTTTAAGACATCCTGCTTTATCTGTGCAAGAAAGTAGCTCTGGTCTTTTGTGTCATCTTCAGCTTCATAGATAAACTCGCCGTCTGTTTTTGCGTAGTGTCCTGTTGCCAAAAAGTCAGCGCCAAGTTCTTTTGAAAAGTCAAAGAGTGCTCCAAACTTGATGGTGCGGTTGCACTTTACACACGGGTTTGGAGTCTTGCCTTTGATGTACTCGCCTACGAAGTAGTCATAGACCTCTTCTTGAAACTTGGCGCTAAGGTCAAGCACATGATGCTCGATGCCAAGAGATTCGGCAACTTTTTTCCCGGATGCTATGTTGTTTTCATGGTAGCCTTCTATGAGGTCGTGAAGTTTCATGTAAACACCTATGACCTCGAAACCATCCTGTTGAAGCAGATACGCCGTGACGGAAGAATCTATTCCGCCGCTCATACCTACTATTACTTTCTTTTTCATGATATCAAGAGTCTAAAGCAGTTTTTAAATCTTCTATGAGGTCATCTGCATTTTCAAGTCCGACACTCAGTCTTATGAGACCTTCAGTGATGCCAATCTTCTTTTGCTCGTCAAGCGGAATCTGCTGATGCGTAGTTGAAGAGGGATGTGTGATGATTGACTTAGAATCACCGATGTTTACAACAATCGAGAAAAGTTTAGTAGCATCTAGAACTTTCCATGCACTCTCTTTATCTGCAACCTCAAAACTGATAAGACCGCTACACTGTCCGTCTGTGAAGTATTTGTTTGCAAGAGCATTATAACCGTTGCTCTCAAGCCCAGGGTAGTTAAGGTTAAATACTTTAGGATGCGACTCTAGGAACTTTGCAACTTTTAGTGCATTGTTAGAGTGCTTTTCTATCCTTAGACTAAGTGTCTCAAGACTTTGAATCAGAGACCATGAGTTAAACGGTGAAGGTGTTGCACCGATGTCTCTAAGAAGTGCAAGTCTCACACGCAGGTTAAACGGAGGAAACGGCAAGTCTGTATATACCAGACCTTGGTAACTCTCATCCGGCTCATTGAAGTGTTCATATCTTGGGTTAGTTTTAAAGAACTCTGTTAAACCGTCTCTGTCTATGATGGCACCGCCGAGAGCGAGACCCTGACCTGAGATATATTTACTACAACTGTGTACGACTATATCTGCACCGTGAGCTATCGGGTTTACCAAAAGTGGAGTCGCTACCGTGTTGTCACAGATGCTGATGATTCCATGTTTTTGTGCTACTGCACTGATTGCATCTATGTCTGCTACTGCGATTTGAGGGTTTGAAAGCGACTCATAAAATATCGCTTTTGTCTTCTCGTCTACAAGTGCTTCTATCGTAGATGCATCGTCAAGGTTAAAAACTCTCGCTTCAATACCAAACCTCTTAATGGTATGTTTTAAAAGCGTAACGCTTCCGCCGTATATCTTGTCAGAGATGATGATGTTATCTCCTGCTTCTACGAGATTGATGATAGAGTAAAATATAGCCGCCTGACCGCTTGAAGTGGCAATGGCGCTTACTCCGCCTTCTATCTCTGCAAGTCTAGCTTCTAAGACCGCTGTAGTAGGGTTATTTAGTCTTGTATAGATATTTCCCAAGTCCTGAAGGCTAAACAGATCAGATGCATGTTTGGCACTTTTAAATGCGTATGCTGTCGTCTGATATATCGGGACCGTAGTCGTGCCTTGAGAATCTTTCTCGTATCCGTGGTGAATTGCTATTGTTTCTTTGTTCATTTTATTTCCTTTTTTAATTCATATATTGACTCTTTGAGTGCAAAGAGCAGATGTTTAATACTATCTACACTATGTGTGTAGTTTACGCTGATTCTAAGCCAGCCCGGTTTTTCATCATCGGCATCGATTTTTGAGATGCCAAAGAGATCATGTCCATATGGTCCGGCACAGCTACAGCCTGCACGAGTCTGGATGCCAAACTCTTGTGAGAGCTTCTCACACAGGTCAAATGGGCTAATCCCGTGAAAGTTTATAGCCAAGATGCCGACACTGCCGTGCTTTTCGTTTTGCCCGTAAATGGTGCAGCCATTAAACTCTAAAAGACCATCTTTGAGTATCTTAAAGAGTTTTACTTTTCTATCTTGGATTCTTTTGATTCCTATCTCGTTTCTGAGCTGGTAGGCAAAAGAAGCCTTTATAAGTTGGAGGATTGCAGGAGTTCCCGCATCTTCACGTATCTCAATATCTGAGTTAAATATATGCTCGTTTGACGAGACATAAGCCACTGTTCCGCCACCTGCAAAAGTAGGGGACTCTTTTTCGTTTATGAGGCTTTTTCTAATCGCTAAAAGACCACATGTTCCCGGGCCTCCCAAAAGTTTGTGAGGTGAGAGAAACAGAGCATCAAAGAGAGTAGAATCTACATTTAAGCACGGTGATGAAGCAGCACTGTCAAATGCTACTACCGCCTTGTACTTTCTGAGCAGTTTTGAAATCTCCGCATATGGAGGAACAATCCCCGTGACATTTGAAGCAGTTGAAAATGCTCCGATAATCTGACGGGATTTATTTTTTTCAAGTAATTCTGCCAAAAATTCCAAATCAACATTTCCGCTCTTATCTAAAGGAATTCTTTGTGTATCACAGAGGGCTTCTCTATAGCTTATCTCGTTAGAGTGATGCTCAAAGGGTCCTATGACTATAAGCGGTTTTTCAAGGTTCTCAAAGTTGAGATTAAACCTTGCTCTTGTAGCAGGAGGAATATAAAGACCAAGAAGTTCTTGAAACTTTTTAATAGCTCCTGTAGCACCGGTACCGCAAGGAAGAAGAACAAACTCTTTTTCCAGTTGCAGATGCTTTTTTAAGTTTGCTCTTGCTATATCGTAGTAAAAAGACGTAGTTTTGGCATCACTTGCAAACTCTGAGTGAGTGTTTGCGTATGTTGTGAGTACTTCTTGTATCCTCTGCTCGATAGGCTCATATGCAAGACCTGAAGCCGTATAGTCAAAGTAATTCTCTTTATTGATCCCGATAATACCCTCAGATATCTCCCTAAAAGAGATGCCTTCATCAACAAAGGGTCTAAAAATATCTTTAGTGTTTCGCATAAATTACCTTCAACTCTTTAGGAATAAAGGCTTGTACTAAGATATCTCTCTCCCGTATCACACAGGATTGTAACTATAGTTTTACCTTTATTTTCAACCCTTTGGGCTATCTGTTTTGCTACAAATACATTTGCACCAGATGAGATGCCGACAAGCAGACCTTCTGTTCTTGCCAACTCTTTAGATGTCGCAAAAGCATCTTCATCATCTACTTTGATGATTTCATCAAAGATTTCAGTGTTTAAAACACCAGGAATTATTCCCGCACCTATACCTTGTATCTTATGAGCTCCCGGTTTTCCTCCCGAAATAACGGGAGAGTTTGAAGGCTCTACCGCAATAACTCGGATATTTGGATTGTGCTTTTTTAAAACTTCTCCGATTCCGCTTAATGAACCGCCTGTTCCGACTGCCGCAACTAAAATATCTACTTTGCCTTCAGTGTCTTTTAAAATCTCAAGAGCCGTTGTTCTTCTGTGCATCTCTGGATTTGCAGGGTTGTTAAACTGTTGAGGCATAAAACTCTTTGGCATCTGTGCATCTAACTCAGCTGCCTTGTCAATCGCACCCTTCATACCCAAAGCAGCAGGAGTCAGTACAATGTTCGCTCCTAGTGCACTCAGTAGCTGTCTTCGTTCGAGACTCATGGATTCTGGCATCGTAAGGGTCAGCTGAAGACCTTTAGCCGCACAAACCATTGCTAGGCCTATCCCGGTATTTCCGCTTGTAGGTTCGACAATTATGGTGCCTTCGTTTATTTTTCCCTCTTCAAGAGCTGCATCTATCATTGCCAGAGCGATTCTGTCTTTTACAGAACTAGAAGGATTCATAAATTCACATTTGCCTAAAATAGTAGTCTTTGTTTCGTTAGAGAATTTATTTATTCTCACCAATGGAGTATTCCCGATTAACTCAGTTACATCTTTTGCAATGTTCATTTTATATTCCTTAATTTTATTTCATAACATACCCTTAGATATGATATGTAATGTTTTGAGAGTCTTTTTCTAAAAACTCCTCCAGTTCCTTTATAGAGAGTTGGAAAATCTCTTTTACTTTTTCTTGGGTATCTTCCCAAAACGGCTGTAACATGTTGTCGTTGCTTTTGTTATCTGTCTGGGCAAGACAACATTCCAAAGAGTTCAGTACTTCATATACCGTTATGTTGTTAGTATCTTTGGCAAGTTTATATCCGCCGTTTGCACCTCTGACACTCTCGACAAGACCGCTTTTCTTGAGCAGTACAAGTATCTGCTCAAGATAGTTTTGAGGAATATCACCTTTTGCAGCGATATCCTTAATCTGTAACAGTTTTTTGTTATCCTCTTTTGCAAGAATGACTATTGCCGTTAAGCCGTAAGCACCTTTAGTTGATATGATTGCCATTTTTTATACCTTTATTTAAATCTGTCAAATGATAACAGATTTTAAAACCCTGTTCAAGTAACTCTATTGATTTACTATAGTATGGATTATTTTTTATTCAAATCATAGATAGTAAACTCATCACCGTCTATCAAGTCTTTCAAAAATAACCCTAAATACTTTTTAGAGCTTTTTATATATGAAGCAATAATCTGCTCAACTGTACGATTTACGTTTTGAGGTTTAATTTTTAGTTTCATCTTTTCTCCATATCTAGATTTATCTCCCTCAAGGGTTCCGCCTAAGACCAACTCAAAACCTGAGACAGTCTCACCATTTTCATCTTTAAACTTTGTACCTACAAGACCGATATCCACTATGTTTGGGTGTGCACAAGAATTTGGACATCCATTCATCGAGATACTTACGGTTTCTTCAAAATCAGGAAACTTTTCATGCAGATGCTCTGCTAAAGATATAGCTGCATCTTTAGTCTCACTGATTCCAAACTTACAAAACTTCATCCCTGTACAAGAGATGGTTCTCGCTTTAAAAGGGTTTGGATTTGCATCTATGTTTATAGCCTGTAAATCCTTTACCAAATCATCAGCCGCTTTTTTCGGTGCATCCAGTATTACAAAGTTTTGCGTTGTCGTCAGTTTTATCTTTGTCGCACCGTGCTTTTGTAACAAATTGACAATGTTTTTTAAACCATTTGCCCCTATATCTCCGCCATTTACGGCACAACCTATGTATACTTTGGAATTTTCTTTTGAGTTGTGAACTCCAAAGTGTTCTCTTTTTGCATAAGGAGTATACTCCTGTGCTTTGCCCTGTTTAAACTCAAAGCCAAGACTCTTCTCGAGAGTTTCTTTAAACTTTTCAAGACCCCACTCACTTATGAGGTGACCCAGTCTTGCTTTTCTTCTGTTTTCTCTTAACCCGTGGTCTCTGTATATAAGCGATACGGCTTCTACAACTTCTAAAATATTGGTAGCTTCAACAAACCCAAGATGCAAAGCAAACTGCTTGTTAGATGCCAAACCTCCGCCGACACTTACATCAAAAAGGATTTTTCCGTCTTCAAATGCTACTGCACTAAAAGATAGGTCTTGTATCTCATGTCCCATACAGTGTTTGGCACATCCTGAGATTCCTACTTTGTACTTTCTTGGTAAGTTAACTAAGTCTTTATTCCCATCAAAATACTCATTAACTTCTTTTACGATCTCTCTTACATCATAGAGTTCATTTTCATCTACACCTGCTACTGCACAAGTGACAATATTTCTTGGAACATCGCCTGCGGCAAAAACTGTGCTTAGTCCGACATTGTTGAGTCTGTGAAAGATTTCCGCCAAATCACGAACTCTTATAAAGTGAAACTGTATAGACTGTCTTGTCGTAAAGTGCGCAGTCGATCTTGCAAACTCTCTGGAAATCTCAGAAAGAATTTTCAATTGAGCTTTATTTATAGACCCTTGCACCAGCTTTACTCTTAACATGAAATACAGAGTCTCATCATCAGCTGCCTGAAGATTTCTGTTTTGAGTATAGAGACCATACCATTTGAATCTGTCTATATCCTCGCCATGAACTTCTTCACCGCTGATTGAGTAGTGATAAATATCCCTAAGAACGTCCAGACCGTTTTTTTCGACCTTGATTCGCTCAACTCTCTGCGCTGCTGTTTCCTTTGCCATAATTTTTCCTATAATATCTCTTTAGCTTCCCAATGAGGAAAGTGTTTTCTAACTAGCGCATTAAACTCAACCTCAAACTCTGAGTGTTCGTTTGTCACTGCTTTTGGTGTTTGCTCCGACTTCTTTACGATCATTCCTGCACCGACGGTATTGTTTGTAATCCTGTCTATGATGATAAAACTGCCCATCGCTTTAATGTGGTCGTATGAATCATATGCAATACTTTGATTGAGTGACAATCTTGCAAATCCAATCTCATTAAGTTCTAGTTTATTGACACTTTGTTTCTCTAGTGTATTTACGTCAGTCCTATGATAAAAACTATCAATAGAACCAGTAACTACTGTTGAAGCACGTTTAAAAAAGTATTGTTTACCTTTTATAAGCGGCTCTTCATCCATCCAAACGATGTTTACATCCAACTCGCTTGCCTTGTCAGGTTGTTCATCACTCTTTACCAAAATATCTCCACGTGAGATATCTATCTCATCGTTTAGAGTGATGGTAATAGCCTGCTGTGCATAAGCACTTTGAAGATTACCATCGTAAGTAACTATCTCTTTAACACTCGAGCTTTTACCAGAAGGTAAAACAGTAACTGAATCACCGATGTTAATAATTCCAGATGAAATAGTTCCACAAAAACCTCTAAAGTTTAAGTTTGGTCTATTTACATACTGAACAGGCAATCTAAAGTGAGTCAAGTCTCTGTCAGACGCTATCTCAATAGTCTCAAGCGTATCCATAAGAGTCTTACCTTCATACCAAGGCGATTTCTCACTGATATTTACAACGTTGTCACCATTTAAAGCGGACATTGGAATAAGTGTCAAGTCAGATGTCAAACCTAACTCGTCTGCAAATTCCAAATAATCTTTTTTGATCTCTTCATATCTATCTTGGCTGAAGTCAACCAAGTCCATCTTGTTTATCGCAATGACCAGATGCTTGATACCAAGCAGTTTTGTAATGAATGAGTGACGTCTAGTCTGAGTCTGCACACCATATCTTGCATCTATCAGGATGATGGCCAAGTCTGCTGTTGAAGCACCTGTCGCCATGTTTCTTGTGTACTGCTCGTGACCAGGAGTATCAGCGATGATAAACTTTCTCTTATCAGTAGCAAAATATCTGTACGCAACATCGATAGTAATACCTTGTTCTCTCTCAGACGCCAGTCCGTCAACTAAAAGTGCCAAGTCAAACTCTTCACCTGTTGTTCCAGACTTTTTAGAGTCGTTTTTAATGGCAGCCAACTGGTCTTCAAAAATCATCTTTGAATCATGAAGAAGTCTTCCTATGAGCGTACTTTTACCATCATCAACACTTCCGCAAGTGATGAATCTGAGCAGTTGTTTGTTTTCATGTTCTCTTAAATAACTCTCTATATCGTTAGCTATTTTTGTTTCTTGTTTTGACATCT
Source organism: Sulfurimonas sp. (assembly GCF_041563495.1). Classification (GTDB taxonomy): domain Bacteria; phylum Campylobacterota; class Campylobacteria; order Campylobacterales; family Sulfurimonadaceae; genus Sulfurimonas. The sequence continues at coordinate 54,555 of NZ_JBFFMZ010000005.1, read as the reverse complement.
TAAAAGTACCCCTCTATTTTTTTCTTTTCCATTGATCCCGCACTGTCGTTATCAATAACTCTGCCTTGTCTCTCACTTGTTTTAGTAAGAAGCATCTCCTGAATAATCTCAGGAAGTGTCGTTGCACTCGACTCAACTGCCCCCGTTAACGGGTAACATCCAAGTGTTCTAAATCTTACGTTTTCAAGACTTGGGCTTTCTCCTTCTTCAAGAGGTAGTCTCTCATCGTCAACTAAAATTTTTACACCGTCTCTTACAACTACAGGTCTCTTTTGAGACAAATAAAGAGGAACAATAGGAATACTTTCTAAATAGATGTATTGCCAAATATCGAGCTCCGTCCAGTTAGAAAGCGGAAATACTCTGATAGATTCACCTTTCTTAACTTTTGAGTTGTAAATATTCCAAAGTTCCGGTCTTTGGTTTTTTGGATCCCATCTGTGCTTCTCATCTCTAAATGAGTAGATTCTCTCTTTTGCACGACTCTTCTCTTCGTCACGTCTTGCGCCGCCAAATACAGCGTCAAATTTGTACTTGTTAAGTGCCTGTTTCAGACCTTCTGTCTTCATCACATCCGTATGAACAGCAGAACCGTGGCTAAAAGGTCCAATGTCTTGAGCTATTCCATCTGGATTTGTATGAACTAAAAGTTCAAACCCGATATCTTTAGCCATTTTGTCACGAAACTCGATCATCTCTTTAAACTTCCATCTTGTATCTACATGAAGCAGAGGAAATGGTAACTTAGCCGGGAAAAAGGCTTTTTGAGCAAGATGCAACATCACCGCAGAATCTTTACCGACAGAGTAAAGCATAGCCGGGTTTTCAAACTCGGATATAACCTCTCTCATTATATGAATAGACTCGGCTTCCAGCTGTTTTAAATGTGTTAATTTTTCTTTATCAATCATCTTTGTCTCCTACGCAGACTTTAAGTGCAATCCGCACTCTTTATGTTCAGGGTTTTCCCACCACCATCTACCGCTTCTAATATCACCGCCTTCTCTTACAGGTCTTGTACACGGTGCACAACCTATACTCGGATAGCCAAGCTTATGAAGCTTGTTATAAGGGACTCTATAGTTTTTTATGTAAGCCCATATATCTTCTTCGGACCAGTCCATCAAAGGAGAGACTTTGATAACATTGTTTGTCTCATCAAACTCAAAGAGTTCTATATTTTCTCTTGTCACACTTTGAGCAGATCTAAGACCTGTTATCCAGAAGTCAACATTTCTTAGAGCTCTTTTTAGAGGAGCGATCTTTCTGACATAACAACAGTTTTTTCTATTTTCAATAGATTCATAAAAACCGTTTATTCCTTGTTTTTTATATAATAGTTCAATCTCTCTGGCTCTTGGAAAAAAGACATTCACCTTGATTTGGTATTTTAAGTTTGTCTCATCCATAACACTGTAAGTCTCATCAGGAAGCCTTCCGGTATCGAGAGTAAAAATACACGCCTTATTGTCGATTTTTAGCATCATGTCCGTAAGCACCTGATCTTCAGCCCCAAAGCTAGAAGATAGTGCAACTTTTTTATCTCTTAGTTTTAAAAGATATTCTAACACTTCAAGTGTAGACGCATTTTTGAACTGTTTGTTTAATTCTTTTACTTTAGTTTCCATTTTATTTCCTATATATGATAATCCGGGCTTTGGACTTTGCCTAGTTGTATTTTGTTCCATCCTCTCTCATGTAAATAGTAGAGAACCATTTTTGTTACAACTTCAATCGACCCTATAGATGCAGCCATTGTAAAACTGCCTGTAATAAAATATGAAATCACAATAGTGTCTATAGTCCCAAGTGTTCTCCAAGAGATTGTCTTGACAATAGATCTATAAGCCTTTTCTTTCATATTAATTCCTCTTAATTGATATCAAATATCAAATGTATGTTAAAATTGTAACTGAATGATTGTTCATTGTCAAGTAAATCTATAGGGTTAGTAGGGTATAGTTGACTAGATTAGTAGGGATAAAAATAAAATAAAATAAATTAATGTCATTGAAAGTACTTATTTTAGGGGTTTGTAAGGTGCGTATAATTTTTTATTTTTGTTGTATATTTTTAAAATTTAATCTCTATTAAATTACATGAGTATGAAATAAAAATGAATTATTTTCAGAAAAAAATTGAAAAATTGAAAAAAAAAGCTTTTTTGGAAGAGAAAAAAGATTACACAGGATAATCCGTATAACCTTTTTCATCTTGAGTATAAAATGTACTTGGATCTGCTTCTCTTAACTTTTTGTTGTTTTTAAAAGCTTCAGGCAGATTAGGATTTGAGATATATAGTGCCGCAAAAGCTACAGCATCTGCTAGATTATTTTGGATAGTCTTATTTCCTCTATCTTTTGTATATCCTCCGTTTACAATCAAAATACCTTTATATGCTTCTCTTAGTATAGAGAGTTCTACAACATTTGCACCATGACGGATATCGCCTTCTAGTGCATCTACGATATGCAGATAAGCTAGGTTGTAATCATTTAGCTTTTCGCACACATATTTGAAATGTTCTTGCGGGTTTGAGTCGCTCATATCATTAAAAGTACCGCTTGGAGAAAGTCTGAGTCCTACTTTATCAGCCTCGACTTCCTTCGTTACGGCTTCAATGATCTCAAACAGGAAACGGCTTCTGTTTTGTATGTTCGAGCCGTATTCATCTTCTCTTTTATTGGTACCGTCTCTTAAGAACTGATCTATGAGATAACCGTTTGCACCGTGAATCTCAACTCCGTCAAAGCCTGCTTCTATTGCATTTTTAGCTCCTTTTGCATACTCTTTTACTATTTCTTTTATCTCTTCTACGCCTAGAGCTTTAGGGGTTTCAAACTCTTTCATACCTTCATAAGTGTATATTTCACCGCTTGGTTTGATGGCAGATGGAGCTAGGGGCAGTTTGCCTTTGTGATAAGCTGAGTGAGAGATTCTTCCTACATGCCAAAGCTGTAAAAAGATTCTGGAACCTTTTTCATGTACTATCTGTGTAATTTTTTTCCAGCCTTGTACTTGTTCTTTTGTGTGGATGCCCGGAGTACAAGGATAGCCGATGCCAAGTGTTGAGATCTGAGTTGCTTCGGTTATTATGAGTCCTGCACTTGCTCTTTGTCCGTAGTAGGTTGCCATAAGGTCGTTTGGAATGTTGTTATCAACACTTCTGCATCTTGTCATCGGTGCCATGAATATTCTGTTTTTTAAAGTGTAGTCTCCGATTTTAATGGGTGAGAAAAGATCCATAACTAACTCCTTAAAATATTTATAACTATTATCTCACAGTATAAATTTTATTAATATAAAGAAAAGAAACTAATAGGATTTATTTTTAAAATTTGAAAAAAATTTAATTTTTTGTCTAAAATAGAGCTTATTTTAAACTCATTATTATATAGTTTCATTAACAAAACATTTAGGAAGACACAATGAGAATTATATTATTAGGAGCACCTGGTGCAGGTAAGGGTACTCAGGCGCAATTTTTAACAAAAAAGTTTAACATTCCTCAGATCTCGACTGGTGATATGTTAAGAGCAGCAATCAAAGCCGGCACAGAGATGGGTAAAATGGCAAAAGCAGCTATGGATGCAGGTCAACTTGTTACTGATGAGATTATTATCGGACTTGTAAAAGACCGTATAGCTGAAGATGACTGTAAAAACGGTTATTTACTAGACGGTTTTCCTCGTACACTTCCTCAAGCAGATGCCGTTACGAATGCAGGTATCGATATCGATGCAGTTATCGAGATTGACGTTCCTGATGAAGAGATAGTTAAACGTATGTCAGGTCGTCGTGCTCACTTGGCATCTGGTAGAACTTACCATGTTGTTTACAATCCTCCTAAAGTAGAAGGTAAAGATGATGAGACGGGCGAAGATTTAGTTCAGCGTGATGATGACAAAGAGGACGTAGTTCTTGACCGTCTTAAAGTTTATCATGAGCTTACTCAACCTCTTATCGGTTACTACAAAGAACAAGCAAAAAAAGTTGATACTTTAACTTACATAACGGTAGATGGAACGGCTCACATCTCTGAAGTTGAAGCTGCTATTACTTCTCAACTAGGTTAATAATTATATTTTGTGCCCAAGTTTTACTTGGGCATAATTAATCTTATGAAGACAGATTTTGAGACATCCTGGTCTCTATACTATATCCGTTAAGAAAATTACTATTTAGTTTGATTTTTTTGTTAATATTTTTATTTGAAGGGATACGACTTATTCCTTGTGAGAGCATCAGAGCAACTACATCATCATAATCAAATTTATTTTCTATTTCACATGATTTTGGAAAATAACTTGAGCCATATGTCATTCCGGGAACTAGATTTACTTCCATGAAATAACAGACATTATCTTTATCTATTTTAATGTCAACACGACCATAATCCCTTATGCCTAAACCAAAGTAGACTTCAGTAGCCATTTTTATCAGTCTGACTTTCGTCATATTGTCTGTGATTTTACAAAGTTTTTCAGAATCATCTGTTTTTGCCTTATGACCTAAAATTTTAAGACCGTTTGCTGAAGTTAAAGGTACTATTTCAATTGGTGATATAACTAAGCGTCCACTACTTGTTTGAATGATTGATACTGTGTATTCTTTACCGTCTAAATACTCTTCTACCAATACAGGAGAATTGTACTGCCCATACAAGGAAAGTACTTTAGTTTCAAATTCTTCATAATTGGTTACATATGATAAGTCATCAATTCCGTTTCCGTTTGCAGCATCTATGGGTTTTAAAAATAGTGGAAACTTAAGAGGTAAATCTTCTTGTGTTGTATATTGTCCGGGAACAGCAGTAAAGTAATCAGCTGTTTTTACCCCTCTGTTTTTTAAGTAGGACTTGGCAATAACCTTACTTGAATCAAATTTTAGTACATTTTTTGATGAACCTGTGTAATTTATCTTGTGATTAGAAAAATATTCACTTAGCCAAACATCAGGTTCATCTTTAAATGTCAAATACTTAACCCCCAAAACAACTAAGTCAGGTTCTCTAAGAACTATATGAAGTAAGTCTTCTTTAGTCTTACATACGCTTAGGACAACATTGTGTCCCATATTAATTATTGCTTCTAACATAGTGTTACAAGAGTTGAGACTTCCAAAGCCACTCTCTTTTAAATCTTCATTTGGTGTAGTTATTATTTCTATATTCAATTAAGGATACCTTGATTTTGTATGCATCAGTAGTTTTGTTAGATATATAAAGTGCATATGAAAAAGCCTAACTAAAATCTGTTAATGTTAATTTGAGTAGATCTAAGCTTTATGTGTAGTTATTATGTTTTTGAAGTATTACAAAAACGAAGTCAAATACAGATCAAGTATTATGATATTATACAAAGTATAGCAGAATAAAGGAGAAGAATTCACAAAGATATGCAATTTTTTATTTTAAAAAGGGCTTACTCAGCCTTTTTTAAAATAAGTGTAGTCGATTTGTCAAAGTTAAAGTATTTTTTAGCAGCCTCTTGAACTTTTGCGGCTGTTATCTTCTTGATGTCTTCTTCATAAGTAAGAAGTGGATTTAAATCACCGCGGACCAGATAGCTTCCATAAAGGTTAGCCACAGAAGTAGAACTCTCTAACGAATAGATAAAGTCGGCTTTCGTGTTGATTTTCACCTTGTCCAGTTCTGCTTTTGTAACTTTTGTAGTCTTCATTAACTCTATTTGTTCTATTAGCTCTTTTTCAACTTCTTCAGCTTTTACACCAGGGTTGCAAGATGCTAAAAAGATAAAAAGACCCGGATCGATGTTCTCCATATTGTACGCGTATACTTGGTTTACGAGACGTTTTTTGTTAATGAGCTCTTTATACAGTCTTGAGCTTTTACCTGAGTAAAGAATCTCAGAGATCACGCTAAGTGTAACCTGGTCTTTGTCTTTAAAGTCAGGAATATGAAATGTAATAGCAAGCATCTCTACTTCACTATCTTTATGGATAGTTACTCTTTTTGCTCCGTCTTGTTCAGGTTCTATAGCTTTAACCTCGGGAATCTTAGCTTTGTTTTTGATTTTGCCGAACTCTTTTTTAGCTTTTTTAAACACTTCTTTAGGGTCAACGTCACCTGTAACCATCAAGATAGCGTTGCTTGGTTGATAGTAAGTCTTGTGAAAGTCTTTGATATCTTTTATAGTCCAAGTCTGGATGTCGTTCATAAAACCGATAGGTGTCCAATGGTACGGATGGTAAACATAAGCGTTGTTAAACATCGAAAAGTAAAGGTAACCAAGTGGAGAGTTCTCTGTTCTCCAACGTCTCTCTTCTGCAACAACATCACGTTCTGGCTGAAACTCTTTGTCTTTTAGGTTCAGGTTTTGCATAAGCTCAGAATAAAGACTAAGTGATTTAGAGAGGTTGTCTGTGCTTGATTTTATAAAGTAGTGAGTATAGTCAAAACTCGTAGATGCGTTGTTTACTCCGCCGATGCTTTTAACTTCTTTGTCAAACTCTCCGGCTTGGAGGTTTTTTGTAGACTTGAAGTTCATATGTTCTAGCATATGAGCTATTCCGGTTTTGCCCATAACCTCATTTCTGCTTCCGACTTTATAAAAGATATCAGTAGAAATTACGTTTGTAGAATTTTTAAGAGGGATGACAACAATCTGTAATCCGTTCTTTAGTGTTTTAGTCTCATATTTTGGTAATGATGATGCCATTAGTGTCCCTAAAATTAGTATGAGTGCTAAGAAAGTTTTCATTTTCTGTCTGCACCGATTGCTTCAGTGATATTTGCATATCCGTCAGCTTTAATAAGCTCTATGAGCTTTTTGTTTATATTCATAATCATATCAGGACCATGAAATACGAGTCCGCTTAGTATCTGCACAAGAGAAGCTCCTGCTTTGATTCTTCTGTACGCTTCTTCTGCCGAGTCGATTCCGCCGACAGATATAAGTGTAGTCTTGCCGTAAAGCTCTTTTGCTACAGCTTCAAAGATTTTAAAACTTTTTTCTTTTAAAACTGCACCGCTAAGTCCGCCGACATCATAAGGGTCGCTGACCAAAGAGTAATCTATTGTCGTGTTTGTGGCGACGATGCCGTCAGCTCCTTTTTCTACAGCCATTTTAGTAAGTGCAACAGCATCTTCTTCGCTCATATCAGGTGCTATTTTTAAGAGTATAGGCATATCTGTAAGTGCCTTTGCTTCTGCAAAAAGTCTGCTTATAAACTCTTCATTCTGCAAGTCTCTTAGACCCGGAGTATTTGGAGAAGAAATGTTTATAACAAAGTAATCACCCAAACCGTTAAAGGTTTTTATGAGATGTGTGTAGTCGTTGATAGCTTCACTCTCAGGAGTTACTTTGTTCTTACCTATGTTTACACCAATAGGAGTTGTAAAAGGGTAGATTTTTTTAAGTCTTCCTTGGACTTTTAATGCACCGTCATTGTTAAAGCCCATAGCGTTTTGAATAGACTCTTGTGCTATATGACGCCACATTCTTGGTTTTGGGTTTCCTTCTTGAGGTTTAGGCGTTACGGTGCCTATCTCAGTAAAACCAAACCCAAGTATCTGCATACCGCGAATCATCGTAGCATTTTTATCAAATCCTGCTCCAAGTCCTACAGGGTTTAAAAAAGTACGTCCGAAAAGCTCTTGTTTTAAAACATCATCTGTTATGAAGTGGGATTCTAAAAAAGAGTTAAACGGAATCTGGCAAATATTTGCAGTTCTAATAGCTGTTTCAGCTATGTGGTGTGCATTCTCTGGCTGTAGTTTAAAAAGCCAAGGTTTTATACTTTTATAATTTATCATATTCGCAAATTTACCTTTTAATATTTTAGAGATTATACTAAAATAAAGGTAAAAATATACTAATGTAAGCAGTCATGGCTATATTGCGTATATTGAGCCATGACATTAACCTTTATTACAGCTATCTTATTTAAAAGGCAGCATCAAATCCAAATAAAATATAATTTTCCTGTGTTAGGTGACCGGTGTAAAATACTCCGCTTTTTTCTTCTTTACTAAGAAAGTCTGCATTGACCTCAATTACTCCTTTGACGTTGCGCATAAAATAGTAAGAAGCATTTAGTGTTAGACTGTTGATATCAATACCTTCGTATACTGTATCGGTGTTATCAAAGTCATATCCATCGGCATAGTTATATAGCAATGAATAGCTCCAATTTCCTCCAGGAGTATAGTCGGCTCCAACAAATCCTCCAAGCCAAGTGTATTTAGTATTTATATCAATAAAGCCATCCCATTCATTCCATAAGAGTTGTCCAAACCAAGAGATATCACTTCCATATGTTCCTGAGAAATCAACTCCCGCAATCTGCTTGTCGGTATTACGTGTGCCGCTGTCAATTCCGGCATTACCAGTTGCATTCTTTTGTGTACCGTAATAATAGAATAAACCCGTCGAAACAGGACCTAATTCTGTACCGATTCTGCCAAAGATAGCCTTTCCACTGTTGTTATCAAACATATGGTCTGGACGGCGATAACCTGGGCTGTTAATCGTCACATTTTCATTAATACCGTTGCCGTTGACAAGTCCTAGACCGATTTCGATCGGACCAATATCTCTTTCAAATATAACACCCCTATCATAAGTGATTCCAGCCATACGGTAAGCCATATAATCTTGGAAAGTCAGCCTGGTCTCACGCGGAAACATCAGATCAGAGACTTGAAACTGTCCGAGTAACATACTAATTTCACTACCAAACAGATCATCATAAGAAAACCAAGCATCTTCTACTATTACTTCACCGTTTCCACCTTTCTCTGCAAAGATTGCATAAAAGTAATAACTAATATGTTCTGAGAGTGGTGCACTGGAGAGCATTTTAATCAAATACGGAGCTTGGAAATCGACATCAGTTTTACTTGACTCTCCTGTAACTACATCAACTGCTTCTCCTTCACGTGCCTGAACAAAACCCTGTAAGCGAAAAGAAAGTGGTACAGAACTCGGCAGAGCGAGCTGATCGTCACCAACCTTTAGAGTTGTATCTTTCCAATTTGGCATCCTAAAATTATTGGACATAAACTCTTTTCCGTACTCATTAAGCTTTGGAAAGGCTGAATGACATGTAGTACAGCTTACATTGTATTTACGTGCAAACATCGGTGCGGCATATAACTCTATACTGAAAAATGCTATAAGACTAAAAAAAATAAAGAGCTTAGTCCTTATTTGATAAGATTCTCTTTTCATTATCTTTCTCCTTTTAAACTACAATGAGTGCAGTTTGGCATTTTTTTAATTTTTCATGATATATTTCAAGAAAAATTATCTCAACCTTTTACGCTCTGTTTTCAAAGCATATACAAAGCGTCTTTTAAAGAATAACTCATTAATACTTAAGTGATTCTTTATTATAAATAATTATAATTCAGGACTATTTTTAATAGTAGATTACTATATATGTCTTCTAATATTTTGATATAATTAAAAATATTATAAATTAAACAGGAGATATCATGAGTAAAGTTTTAGTACCTATAGCTGGCGGTTTTGAAGAGATAGAAGCTGTGTCCGTAATAGACATCTTAAGACGGGCAGAAGTAGAAGTCTTGGTTGCTTCTTTAAATGAGCATAGTGCCGTAAAAGGAGCGAACGGCATTACAATAGTGTGTGATATGAACATAAAAGACGTAAGTGCAGATTCTTTAGATATGATAATCCTTCCAGGCGGCTGGGGCGGGACTCACGCCTTGGCCGATGATGAGAATGTTCAAAGTATTTTAAAAGAGATGGATGCAAAGGGTAAAAATATTGCTGCGATTTGTGCGGCGCCGTTTGCTCTTAACAAAGCAGGTGTACTAAAGCACAACTACACATGTTATCCTTCTGTACAAGAACAGATCAGAGAAGAGGGATATATGGGCGATAAAGCAATGGTAGTCGAAGATGGTAATGTTATGACATCCCGCGGACCGGGAACGGCTATATGTTTTGCACTGGCAATAGTCAAAAAACTAAAAGGCCAAGAGACATACCAAGCCATCAAGAGCGGAGTTTTAGCTGGCTTCTGTGACTAATCTTTCAAACTTATTGGCAGGTACTGCTTTGGATGTAATAAATCCTTGGTAGTACTCGCAATCTAAAAATCTTAAGAACTCAACCTGTTCTTTAGTCTCTACACCTTCTGCAATCACATAAAATTTAAACTGCTTTGAAATAGTTAAAATTGTTTTTACCAAAGAAGCATCATCTTGATTATCCAGAGCGTTCTTAATAAAACTACGGTCTATCTTAAGACAGTCAAACGGCAGATTTTTCAGATATGAAAGAGATGAATAGCCTGTGCCAAAATCATCCATGACTATCGTAAATCCGTGTGACTTTAAGAGATTCATTTTTTTTATGGTAGTTGAAAGATTGTTAATAGCCACCGACTCTGTAAGTTCGAGTTTAAATGCAGTTGGATCGATGTTATATTTTTCTACTGTCTTTAAGATGTTTTGCACAAAATTTTCTTGATTGAACTGTTTAGAGCTTATATTTATTGATATTGTTTTTATGCTTTTTTTGAGTTCTTCATAATCCATACAGGCCTTTTCAATAACCCAATCTCCTATAGAAATAATCAGACCGCTTTCTTCTGCGAACGGTATAAAATTGTCCGGATAAACTAAGCCGCGGGTAGGGTGGTTCCATCTTATTAATGCTTCGCAGGAGCTAATCCCGGAATTTTTCATTTCAACTATAGGCTGGTAGTATAGTTCAAACTGATTTAGTTTTAAAGCTTCACGCAGTTCATTGTCCAGTGTAAGTTGGTCTTCGATTTTTTTACTCATATCTTGTTCAAAAATACATGTAGTGTTTCGACCGGACTGTTTTGCTTTATACATGGCTATATCAGCATGTTTTAAAATGTCATTTATATTTTCATATTGTAAAGATATAGTTGTTATACCAATGCTTAGGGTTACATATAGAGAGTGTTGTTCAACATCGATATGTTTTTTCATCAGAGTATGCAGTTTTTCAGCTATATGATGTGAATACTCTGTTGCATGAAGTTCATCTTCGCTTAATTCAGATAACAAGATAACGAACTCATCGCCACCCAATCTTGCGACAGTATCTTCTTTTCGTACAACGCTAGAGGCTCTTGAGGCAAAAGTTTTAAGAATCTCATCACCTATATGATGTCCAAGAGAGTCGTTAATGGTTTTGAAGTTATCAAGGTCTATAAAAAGTACAGCTCCATAACGGTTATGTCTTGATAGTCTTGCAAGCTCGCGTTCTAGGCGTTCATTGAAAGTCAGACGGTTTGCAAGACCTGTGAGATGGTCGTAAAAAGCTTGATGACGAATCTTCTTCTCTGACTCAATACGGCTTGTAATGTCTTCAATTATAGCAAGTCCGCCTTTAATGTTGTTATCGGCATCATACATAGGAACGGTCTGCATTTTTAGCCAAAGATCTAAACCTAAAATCTTTGTGTGATAACTACCTTCGTAAAAGCCGTTTTCACCTTTTAGAGTTGCATCCATTGCCGGTCTTAAAGATTGGTCAGGAAGTTGTTTGAGATCCATATTAATCAATTTTTCTGAAGGGACTTTTAGTAAAGAAGAAAGTTCCTGATTTAATTCTCGAATGATTAGATCTTTGTCGTATGTTAAAACACCGACAGGTGCTTGTTTAAAAATAGTATAGAAATGATCTTGAGAAAGTTTTAGTTCTTTTTCAGACCTATTGATTAATAATTTTGACCTAATTACTTCTACGATGCTGTTATGATATTTTTTTGAGAAACCAATAAGTAAAAGTAAAAAAAGAGTTATTAAAATTGACATAAGTATGTGTAAATCAGAGCCAAGACTGTACATAGAATAGATAAAAGGCACCAGAAAAATTATTAAATAATTTTTTGCAAGATTTTTATATATGGATAAACTCATAACGATACCGGCTGATAAACCTGCCATTATCATTGTTAAAAAGGCTTGATGAAACGGTTTGTTCTCGGGCAAGAGATATGAGATGCCTGCACCCATAATCAATGCTGTCAGTAAAGCTAAGTTTATGAAGAGCTTCTCTTGAGAATAAAGTGAAAAATTTTCAATATTTTTGAGATAAAGTCTTACGTTGATATTTCTAATCAGAAATATCAGAGAAACAGACAACAGCCATACAGACAACAACGCTTTATCGGCTATGTTCCAAAATGCAACTGTAATAATTAAAGCGTTTACGACTACGGCAAAAGATGAGAGAAGAAGATTTGAAGATGCGATGCGCATCAATTCTTTTCTCACTTCCAAACTATTTTCATCTATTGTTAGCATTTGTTATATCCAGATTGTTTTTGTAAAAAAAGTATACTGTTAGTTAACTTTTTTTTATCTTTGAAAGACAAGATTTTTTAAAGACTTTTGTTCGTTGTCACTTTTAAACTCTTCAACATTTTCCAGACGTTTTATAAACTTAAAACTTGGAGCAAGTTCTTTTATAAGTTCTTTTATGAACTCTTCGTCCAAGTCAGGAGAGTTTAGACATGCCAAAAGTGTACAATCCTCAGATGCTATCTGAGGCAGTTTCATTATAATCTTTTTGTAGTCCTTTGTAGCTTCAAAGCTTCCCTTTTGGAAGGTAGGAGGGTCAATGATAATCAAATCATAAGGACCTTTTTTCTTTATGCGCGAGAATGATTTTAAGATGTTGTAGGGAAGAAAGCTGACACCTCTGGTATCTATATCATTAAGATGGTGGTTTTTGCGTCCTGTACTAAGAGCACCCTTGCTCATGTCAATGTTAGAGACTTTGTATGCACCGCCCATCATTGCAGCCACGCTAAAAGCACAAGTGTATGAGAAAAGGTTTAGTACACTTTTGTCTTTGGAGTTTTGTCTTACAAATTCCCTGCCGTTTTTCATATCTGCAAAATATCCGCTGTTGCGGTTAGATAAGAGGTTGAGTTTTATCTTCATGCCGTTTTCAACTACAAAGATATCATCAGCCAACTCTCCGACTATAACTTCACTTGGAGCACCTTTGATGTAACGGCGTTGAACAACTAGGCTGTTATGTCTGCTAGAGCTGGTAAAATCTTTTAGCATCTCTAAGAGTTCTGTTTCATTGTCCTCTTCAAAGTAAAGTGCAACACTTAAAATGTCATCTATGGAGTCGATAGTAAGATGCTTCCAACCTTCATAAAGTCCGCCGCGACCGTGAAAAAGTCTTTTAAACTCAGAAGTTAAATCTTTTGAATTTTCTTCCAGGTGTTTTTGTATATCTAAGATAGTCATCTAAACCTTTTCCCAAAAAGTACCTTGCGGTGTATCCATTATGCTTACACCGAATGCTAATATCTCATCACGAAGTCTGTCCGACTCTTGAAAGTTTTTCTCTTTTTTTGCAGCATCTCTTTTCATTATAAGGTCGAATATCTGCTCTTTAGTGTGGGCATCTACGCCAAACTGGAAGTATTCAAAAGGGTTTTTAACACCAAAACCTAAAAGCTCTTCTATGTATGCAAGGTTTGAGAGAGTTTCACGTTTTAACTCTTTATGTTTTCCTGCAGTGTCAAGTGTCTCGTTTGCATTTGATATCATCTCATCAATAAGTGCAAGAGCAGAAGATACGTTCATATCATCACTTAGAGCTTTTAGCAGAGCTTCTTTAAACGGTGTGGCATCTGCAGAGTCAGGCAGTCCGAAAAGTCTCTTTTTAAGTCTGTATATCTTGTCAAGTCTCTTTTTAGAAGCCGCTAAGTCTTGTGTGTTGAAGTTGAAGTTACTTCTGTAGTGTGTGCTTAAAAGGTAAAAACGCAGAACCTCTCCGTCATACTCTTTTAGTGCATCTTTTAAGAAGAAACTGTTTCCAAGACTCTTAGACATCTTTTCGCCGTCAATGTTTACGAAACCGTTATGCATCCAGTAGTTTGCAAGTGCGTGGTTAGTCGCGCATCTGGTCTGTGCAGCTTCGTTTTCATGGTGAGGAAAGAGCAGGTCAGCTCCACCGCCGTGGATATCAACCGCAAACTCTGCACCATCAGATCCCAAGTGCTTTTCTATCATCGCAGAACACTCCAGATGCCAGCCTGGACGACCTTTACCAAATGGAGAGTCAAATGTTACAGTGTTGTCTTTTACGCTTTTCCACAGAGCAAAGTCGGCAGGATTTCTTTTTTGCAGAGAGTTCTCGACTCTTTGTTGTTTGTCATCTTCATCTTGGACCCTTGAGGAGAGAGAAAGATACTCGCCATCGCTTGAAGTGTCAAAGTAAACATCACCCTCAGCAGTCTTGTAAGCATGTTTTGAGTCTATAAGCTTTTGTATAAGTTCGTACATAGCATCTAGGCTCTCTGTCGCTTTTGGCTCTAAGTCCGGACGAGAGACACCGATGGCATCCATCTCTTTGTGAAAGGCAGTTGTGTAAAAATCTGTAATTTCCTTGATATCTTTGCCTGATTCTGCAGCTTTTTTGATAATCTTGTCATCGATGTCCGTGATGTTTCTCGCATAAGTAACATCGTAACCGTTTGCTTTTAGGACACGAGAGAGAAGGTCAAAAACTAAAGCACTTTTAGCGTGACCAAGGTGTGCGTCATCATAAACAGTCGGTCCACATACATAAAGAGAAGCTTTACCTTCTACGAGCGGAGTAAACTCACGTTTTATTTTTTGTACTGAGTCGTATATGTACATCTGATGGTTTCCTATGATTGTAATTATTTATTGAAGTTATTATATTCGTGATTATAGCACAGTAAGGCTAAAGACATTCCTTAGTAAGTAGCCGGTAGCAAATGCAAGTATGGCGGCTGTACCACCTGTTAAAAGAGTACTGAGTCCTGATAGGAATATTGGCTTGGAAACAAACCGACTCTTTAAAGCACCTATAGAAAAGAACATAAGCGCTGCAAGAGATGCACTTATTGCAAACTGTACATTCTTTTCGATTTCAGAGAACATGAATGGTATCAAAGGCATTGCGCCAACAACAACAAATGAAGTAAATGTTGCAATTGCGGCCTTGAACGGGTTTTTGCTTGTTTTTTGTACGCCATGCTCTTCTGTCAGCATGGTATCAATCCATAAGTGCTGATCGGCACTTATGGTATTTACAATCTTTTCAAGTGTATCCCCAAAAAAGCCTTTGTTTTTAAATATTTGACGGATCTCTTCGCGTTCCCCTTCCGGTATGTTGTCGATGTGTTCTTTTTCCGAATCTCGAATACTTTGAACAAATTCGTCAGTAGTCTTAAGTGACTCATAGTTGCTGACAGCCATGCTAAATCCGTCTGCTATGAGGTTTGAAAATCCCAAGATCAAAGCTACAAAAGGAGAAAAGTCTGCACCAATGACACCGGCCACGACGGCAAAGGTCGTCACGCATCCGTCTATCCCTCCTAAAACGGCATCAGATGCTACATTTTCTTTGCCTGGACTTTTCAGTTTTTTTCTTATAACTTCCGGGCGATGTTCTTCTGATAGTTTTTGATTTCTTTCATGAGTCATGTGGCGATACACCTCTGCAAAGTTTTGTTAGCTTTTTATTCAAACACATTATAAACATATTAACCTAAAAAAATAAAAAAAATTAACATATAAGATGTGTGTTAAATATAACTATTGACAAAATCCTTAAAAACCAAAAGCAATCCGGTAAACACAACAGCCCCGATTACAAGAAAGAGCGCATTTTTAGAGCGTAGCATCTCAAGGAAGTTTTTAACTCCGAAGACTCTTATAGTCAGAGTGAAGCTTACAAAACCGCCAACTGTAGATGCAAGTGCCAGACCGCTTACTCCCATGGGTGAGATAAGCGAAAGTGCAAAGATGACGTAAGTGACTAGGGAAAAAGTTGCTATTTTTGCGGCCTTCATCTGCATCTCTTTGGCGTAGAGCCACAGGACAAAGAGCTTTTGAAGACCAAAAGGCAGAAGTCCTATCATGTACATCTGCAGAACCAAAGTAGTGTTCTTGGTGTCTTCTGCGCTAAATGCACCTCTTTCAAAAAGAAGCCATGTTATCTCACGTGAAAGTATAAGCCCTCCAATAGTACTAGCAGTCAGTAAAAATGCTAAAAACCAAAATGCACGTTGCAAAAAGAGTAGAGCTTTTTCTTCGTCCTTGTTCTTTATGTATCTTGCGACTCTTGGAAAAAGAGCTATGGAAGTTGCAATGGCAAAAAGAGCCAGGGGGAGTTGGAAGATGCGGTTAGCGTAGTATAGGTATGAGATAGAACCTGTTACTAAAAAAGAGGCTAAGAAAGTATCTAAAAATGCACTTACCTGAGCGGTAGAGTTTCCCCACATGGCAGGAAAGAATTGTTTTCTAAACTCTCTTGTATCTTTTTTGATAATCTTTGATTTTACTCTCAGGTGTTTAAATCCGCCTGAGAGTAGTTTCACAAGTCCCATCTTATATATGGCTACGACATGAACTCCAAGCTGCATCAGCCCGCCCGCGACCACACCCCAGCTTAGGTAATAGACTATCTCTGCTTGAGTTTTATCCCGTGATAAAAGAAGAGCAAAAATAAGTGATAAGTTTAAAAGAGCAGTCGAGAAAGCTGATGTTGCAAAGTGGTGTTTGTACTGAAGCATCGTACTAAGAAACGTGACTGCAAATATAAGCGGCAGATACCAAAAGTTTATGGCTACATACGGAGATGCCAACTCTATTGTCTTCTCGTCAAAACCGACAGCTATGGCTTGCGTTGCAAGAGCAGGCAGAAGGTTTACAAGTAGAGTTATGATTAGTATGACAGAGACAAAGATGACAAAGATATTTGCTGAAAATACTCCCTTGTGTTTGGACTTTGCAAAAGCAGGGATAAAGACTTGTGTAAATGCACCCTCTGCAAAGATGCGGCGAAAAAGATTCGGCAGTTTAAAGGCTATGAAAAAGATATCACTATATATGTTTGCACCAAGAACAGATGCCGTTAGTAAATCTCTTATAAATCCTAAAATTCTTGAAAATAAAATTCCAAAACTGTTTGTGAAAATAGCTTTAAACATGGGCTTCTTTGTGTCTGTTTAGTTGTTTTTACGAAAGTTTAACAAAAGAATACGTAAAACTACATTATTTATTTTATTATTTGTGCATATCAAATATTGAGCTCCAGTACAGGATTATGCTTTTTTTAGATGTAGAAATAGAGTTATTTTATTAAAGTTTCAATACAATGTTGAAAGTAAGATTATTATTTTTAGGACTAAAAACTTGAAGTTTATAGTAAATTTTTTATTAATATTGATTTCTTCTGCAAGTCTATTTTCTGCAGAAAAACAGTATGTTACAAAAGAACTTCTTGAAAAAGTTGTAAATAAATATGGTGAATTTGCAAAAAACAGATTTAACTCTCTTCAAAAAACCCTAGATGCAAATAAAAAATCAAATGTATCGGAACAGTTAAAAGCCGTAAACGACTTTTATAACGGGGTAAGATACGCAACTGATAAAAAACTTTATAATGAAGATGATTATTGGGCTACTCCGGCTGAGTTTTTAGGTAAGGATAGAGGTGATTGCGAAGATTATGTGATCTCAAAATACTTTGCTTTACTGTACCTTGGAATGGATCCGACAAAATTATATTTTACATATGCAAAATCTACGAAATTTAAAGAAAAACATATGGTTTTGACTTATTTTCAGGCTCCGGGAGTTGAGCCGTTAGTCCTTGACAACTACAATCGTAAAATCCTTAAAGCTTCACAAAGAAAAGATTTGATTCCAATTTACAACTTTAATCCGACTTTGTTAAAAAAAGGTAAAAAGAAAAAATCTCACAAAAAATGGGACAAACTAAAGTATAATATGAGGATGGGAAAGATATGACACTTTTTAAAGAAATAGCACTATTATTATCAATATTTTTGTTTATGTTGCTTTTGACGGTTTTAACTTTAAACTTTAAAAATGCAAGTGAATCGGTTAATGAAAGATTATATGAAGATGCAAAAAATACGGCAACTTCTCTTAGTTTATCGTTGGCTAGAGCCAAAGGTGATATTTCCATGATGTCTATTATGATAGATGCCAACTTTGAAAGTGGGCATTACGGAAATATATCTTTAGTAAGCTTAGAAGATGAACTTCTGCACGAGAGAAAGGCTAAGAAGGAAATACCAAACGTTCCTTCATGGTTTTTAAATATTGTTAATTTAAAAGCACCTGTAGCCTCAGCAAATGTTTCTGCCGGCTGGAATCCAATTGGAGTATTAAATGTCCAGAGTGATGTATCATATGCTTATACTCAATTGTATGATATTCTAATAAGTCTTTGTATATCGTTTTCAATTTTAGCAGTAATAGCTCTTATAGTATTAAACTCTGTTCTAATTATAATATTGAGACCGCTTAAAAGGGTTCAGTTACAGGCTGAAGCCGTTGTAAGAAATGAGTTTGTTGTAGAAAGTACAGATATCTTCACAAAAGAGTTTAGAGATGTAGTTATTGGGATGAATACTATGGTTTTAAAAGCTAAAGCCATGTTTGACAAAGGAAATAAAGCTCTTAAAAAACAAAAAGAGCTGGAGTACACAGATAAAGTTACAAAACTTAAAAATCGTAAATACTTTATGCATAAATTACCGGAGTATTTAAAAGTAGATTCATCATCAAAAGGCGGTATAAACATAATCATAGAAATAAGCGGTTTGATAGAAGCAAACGATGTTATAGGACGTGAAAACGTTAATAAGCTGTTGAATGATATAGCCGATGTACTCAGAGATTATGCAAGCCAGCATCAACATGCCATAGTTACAAGAATGACTCCGAAAGAGTTCTTTATGTTGATTCCAGACTTATCTTATGAAGATGGAATGATATTAGTCGACGGTATCGATAGTTTTATTCAAGATATTGTGCAAGAGTATGACCTTGAGTCTTCTGAAGTATATGTGGCGCTTGGACTCAGCGAGTATAGCTACAAAGATAAAATCGGTGTACTATTGGCACGGGCAGACAGTGCACTTACTCATTCAAAATATTTAAAAAACAATAAATATTTGCAAAAAGTTGAAAATACTTCTGAGATTATGAGTAAATATGAATGGAAAAATGTCATAGTAAATGCTATAGAAAAAAATAATTTCTCATTGATAACATACAATATAGTAGATGCCAAAAATAAAGAAGAAATTTATAAGTCTATAAGTTATATATTGAAAACTGATGATGGCATTACATACAGTTATGATCAATTTATGCTGCCAGCCAATCAGCTTGGATTAAGCAATGGTATTTATAAACACATTTTAAATGTGATATTTAAAAAACCGGATACAAAATTAAGAGGGAGAGTATGCTCAATTAAGCTCTCTTACGATTATATTATGCATGATGAGACTTATAAAGATATGAAAAATCTTTTTGATAACTATGCTTCAGGTTTACCTTTTAAATTGATTATTGAGTTGCCGGATAAATTAGTTCGTACAAATTCTCAAGAGATAAAAGAGTATAAAGCCTTATTTGACAGGTATAAAATAGAAATTGCAATAGTAGAGTTTATTGGTGAAGGTACAGATTATCAATATTTACAAGACCTGAGACCTGTATATATTAAAGCAGATAAAAATTATTTTATAGATCAAAATGAACATATTTTATCCGCACTCAAACTTATAACAGATTCTGCAGGTATCTCTCTTATAGCTACAGGTGTAAGTAACATGACAACATTGAATACTTTAACCAAAAGAGATATCTATGTGATAGAAGGAGAGGTTACGGAGATGATCGAACTTTAACATATTATTAACAAATATTTGACTAAAATAAATGGTTTAATTTTTTAAATTTAATCATGGCAGGTAATAATGGCACTTTTTGGTTCAAGTAAACAAAGCGCTGATACATCATCAAAAAAGATTCGTCCAACTGTAATACGCACACAAAATGTAGCAAAAGAGTTAATGGCACTGGCGAAATCATATGAAGTGAATGTATATAGTATAGATTTTAATATACTTGAAGTCCAAACTTATACAAGATTGAATAAAGATGGTAAAGAAGTAGACTGGGAAGAAGCTTCCGATAAAGACCTCTCAGAGATGGAGGACAAAGGTCTTGTTTTAGATAAAAATTTTCAAATTAAACAAATGTATGAGATAGAGATATTTTCAAGAGTAGAAAATGATCCATACGGTGACTTTCACTTGGCAGTGGGTGCAAACGCAACAAAGTGCAAAGTCTATTTAAGCATTAAAGAGGGTTCTAAAGTATCTTATAGCCCAAGATTCGAGCAAGAGTTGCTGATTCTTATAAACAAAAGTAAAGTTCGTGCAAACATCTTAATAAACATCTTTGATGAGATGCTGCCCGCTGTCGTCTCAAAGATCGGGGCACATGTCAGAGTGTCAGAAACCGCAGTATACGATAAAAATGAAACACACTTGATAGCTGAGGCATATGAACCTACACCTACAACAGATGACGCAATAATACTTCATTATGATAAAAAAGACTCTGTAAGTGAAAAAGACAAAATAGACTACGCTAACAGAGGCTTTATTCAGAGTGTCCATAAAGACGAACTTCTTATAGAATATATAAAGATAAAAGAAGGCAAACCCGGAAGAAACTGCCGTGGTGAGTTTTTAGAACCAAGAGAACCGGTTGAATCTAACGCACCTACTTTTACGACAGATGATACGATAAAAGTAATAGAAACTGACAAAAACATAGAGTATCGAGCAGTTGAGAATGGATATATAGCGCTTGAAGGCACACTTTACACTATTAAATCAGAAGTTGATATAGGCGAAATCAGTTTTAGAACTACCGGATCCATATCAGCGGGTGTAGATTCAGATGTAAGTATTAATGTAAAAGAAACGGATTTGATCAAGGATGCCATTGGAACAGGAATGAATGTTGAGGTAAGTGAGATTGATATTGAAGGCAATGTCGGCTCAAATACTAAAGTGACGGCACTAAAAGCCAACATAGGCGGTCAGACTCATAAAACTGCAACGGTAAGAGCAGAGAACTTAAGTGTTAATATTCATAAAGGAAAGGCATATGGAAAAAATATTCATATAACCAGGCTTGAACACGGAGAGATAGAGGGAGACATCGTTGATATCTCACAGGCTATGGGCGGTCATATCAGAGCTAAAGAGATATCTATAGAACTTTGTGGCTCTTACGTGCATGCTACGGCTTCAAGACTCATAGAGATAAAGAAACTCCAAGGAAGTGAAAATATTTTTACCATAGATCCTCTTCTTAAAAAATCTGTACAAGAGAGTCTTAATGAAAACCAGGAAAACATTGATGAACTTTCAAACTCTGTTAAAAACATAGGAAAAGAGATAGAAGAATATACCTCTATTGTTAAGAATAATCAAGCAACTTTCAATGATGTAAAAAAACGCTTAATGCACTACAAAAAAAACGGCGTAAAAATGCCGGCATCATTTGTTAAGCAATATAAACAGTTTCAAAAAGCCCAGGATCATTTGAAGAATATTAAAAAAGAGTTTGAAGTTAAGAAGGATCAACTGAATCTTTTGACAACTAAAACAGCTTCCTTTCAAGATAATATCTTTGATGCAAGGATTATCAACAGAGATAGATGGATAGGACATAATGAGATAATCTTCAAATTGGTAGATCCTCCCATCGAAGTCTCATTGAAACCGCCTGAAGGCTCCCCTGAGAAAATTTTCGCAATAGTTGAACTTGAAGACGGAACATATGAAATCGAGGCGGTAAGAGAGTAGATGATAGTCGGGATAAACGGTAATATAGTATATAAAGAACTAAGTTTTGTACATGTTGATGTCAGAGGTGTAGTTTATGAGGTTTTTATCTCTTTGCATAGTTTTTCAGCCTTGGGAAGTGCTGAGGTAAGACTTTTTACGACGCAGATTATTCGTGAAGATGCACAACTGCTTTTTGGTTTTTTAGACATGTCGGAAAAAAAGATGTTTGAAAGACTTATAAAGATAAACGGAGTCGGACCAAAAGTCGCGATGGCAATATGTTCGACTTATACACCAAATCAGTTTGCAACAGTGATAAATAACAAAGATATAAACGGTGTAAAAAAAGTGCCTGGAATAGGTCCTAAAAGTGCAGGGCGAATCTTGGTGGAGCTTAACGGTTTTGATGTAGAACTTGTTTCTTCTGCAGATGCACCTAAAAGTTTTGCATTTAACCAAGCAAGCGAAGCATTGGAATCTTTAGGCTTTAAAAAAGACAAAATATCCAAGGCATTAAGTTCATGCGGCGGAGATGACACGGCTTCACTTGTAAAAGAAGCTTTAAAACTGCTTCAAACTATTTAATACATTTTACTTTTGTAAATAAGGGAAATTATATGAAAATAATAAGCTATATATTTCTAGTATTGACTCTTACAACGACTCTGCCGGCATCTGAAAGTGCAATGTTAGATATAGACACCAGAGGTCATACAGGCATCATTAAAAGTATCATAGTCACTAAAAATAAAGATTTTATTACGGCTTCCAATGATAAAAGCATAAGAGTATGGGACTCTAAAACGGGTAAAGAAAAACGAAAAATACTAGGTCAGACAGGAAGCGGTTCAGAAGGTATGATATTTGCCATGTCTCTTAGCAGTGATGAAAAATATTTGGCAGTAAGCGGATATTTTGACGATACAATGGCTACAGCAAATTCCAGGCACGGAAGAATAAGAATCTATGACTATGTCACAGGAAAACTTGTAAAGGTCTTGACATCTCATACAAGTGTTGTCTTTGGTCTTTCCTTTAGTGAAGATGACAGATACCTTATCTCAGGTTCAGCAGATAAAACAGCGAAGATATGGGATGTTAAGAATGATTTTGCTCTAAAAGACACCATAATCTTTCATAAAAACGATATTTATGTCGTAAAAATAATAAAAAAACAGGGAAGTTACTATGCTGTAACGGCAGGATATGACAGCAAGATAGCATTTTACGATATGGATAAAAAGAAGATAGTCAAAAGTGATGAAAGCGCATATAAACTTCAATATTCGGCAGTATCAAAAGATAATATAGCACTTTGCGGATATGGTCATGAAATATTGATATATGATTACTCTTTCAATCTTATTCAAACAATTAAAACGGATACTAAATCTTCAGGATTGGCATATTCTGAAGATGGAAAACTATTAATAGCCGGAACAGGCTCTTCCCCGTACAATGTTAATATCTATGATGCAAAAAACAGCTATGTAAAAACTAAAAGCTTTAAACAACATACAAACCTGACTATGGCAGTCGGTTTTTTAGACAATAACACAGTTGTAAGTGCAGGTGGCGGTAACAAAGAAATATATATTTGGGATATAAATACCAAAAAAACGATAAAGAGCATAACAGGAGTCGGTAAGCTTGTTTGGAGTGTTGGAATAAACGGTGATGAAATTGCATTTGGTAATATATTTGATGCAAAGGGTGATTATCATGTAAAACAAAGCTCTTTTCAAAGATCTATAAACTTAAAAAACTTTACGGTAAACGGTGCTAAAGAAGATTCATACTACAAAAGAATCAGCACTATAAACGGCAGCTATTCACTTGTCCATAAGAAAGGCGGATTTTACGGCTATAAAGATGGTATTCTTGATATAAAAAAAGACAATAAAGTAGTGGCATCCATTGAAAAAGACGCTACAACAGGACTGCAACACTATTGTTACGGATGGCATAAAGATTTTATTATCAGCGGCGGAAGCGGAGGATTGTTAAAAATCTATACCAAAGATGCAAAGGAAGTGGCAGATCTTGTAGGGCATACGGGAGTTGTTTGGAGTGCTGCAATCGATGGAGACAGGATGGTTACTGGAAGTAGTGATCAGACCATGAGATTGTGGGATTTGAGTAAATTAAAACCAAACACTAAAAATCAAATACTTGAACCTATATTAAATATTTTTGTTGCAAAAGACAATGAATGGGTGGTCTGGTCAAAAAGCGGTTATTTTAACTCTTCTGTAGGCGGAGACAAATATGTGGGTTACCATATCAATCAAGGTGATGAACATGAAGCGAGATACGTAGGAAGTGATAAATATTTCGACACTCTCTACAGACCAGATATCATCTCTACTATTTTGCAAACTAACAGTGAGAAAAAAGCTATTGCTTATGTTAACACAACTAAGAAGGTGAAAAAAGTAAATATTTCCTCTTCGCTTCCACCTGTAGTAAGTCTGCTTAGTGACTCAAAGATAAAAACCTCTCAAGACTCTATAAAAATCGAGTTTAGTGTTAGTTCTAAAGAAGATATAAAAGAAATCATTGTTTTGCATAACGGTGAGCGTATAAACAGTAGAGGGCTTAAAAAGAAAAAAGATATAAACTCAAAACGCGTGACAATAGACCTTGTTTCCGGAGAAAACATCATAAGCATAAAAGCTAGAAACAAGTTTGCCATGAGTGATGAAGTACTTGTCTATGCTACTAAGCTTACAAAAACAAAAAATATTTATAAACCGACTCTTTATATGCTGAGCATCGGAGTCAGCAAGTATGAAAATCCGGAGTATAACTTAGGTGTGGCAGATAAAGATGCCAACTCTATGGCTGAGATGTTTAAGCAGCAAAAAGGCAAGATTTATAAAGATGTAGTTGTTAAAACACTTGTAAACAGAGATGCTAACAGCGATAATATCCTCGATGGTCTCGACTGGATAGACAGAGAAGCGACAAGCAAGGATGTTGTCATTTTGTTTATTGCAGGTCATGGAGTGAATGATGACAAAGGTATTTACTACTTTTTAAGTCACGATGCAAATCTGGAGAGACTTAGAAGAACCGCTGTAAAATGGACAGAGATACAAGACACAATGAGTAATCTTCCATCAAAAGTTATACTCATAGCAGATACTTGTCACAGCGGAAATATAACGGGAACAAGACGTGATATAACAAGTGCAATAAAAAGCATAGTAAACTCAGGGAGCGGCAGTGTCGTGATGACGGCGACAACGGGAAGTGGATACTCGTATGAAAAAAAAGAGTGGGGGCACGGTGCTTTTACCAAAAGCTTTATAGATGGACTTAAAGGTATGAAAGCCGACTATGACAGCGATGGAACAATAACAATAAAAGAGATCGACCTTTATGTTACTTCAATGGTGAAAAAACTTACAGACGGTAAGCAGAAACCGACAACAATCATACCTTCTTCCGTGCCTGACTTTGCCATAGGGGTCAGGTGATTTAGATATTATATAGCTAAAGGTAAAAATGCTATAATTGCGAGTTTTAAATTTTGGGGAGATATTATATGAAACTATACGGGATACCGACTTGCGGTAGCGTAAGAAATGCAAGAAAATTTTTTAAAGATAATGATATTGATTTAGAATTTATTGATTTTAAAAAGACTTCTGTTGATTGCGTGAAAGTTGATGAGTGGTTGAAACAGATAAGCATGGATGTTCTTTTTAACAATCGCGGTACTAAGTACAGAACTTTGAAGCTAAAAGAGTTAAACCTTGATGACAATGGGAAACGTGAGTGGTTGTGTAAAGATAATATGCTTTTTAAAAGACCAATCATTGAGTTTGAAGGTCAAGTTGTTGTTGGCTGGGATGAAGAAAAATATAAAGAAATATTTATAAAATAAAGGGTATATATTTGAAATTAACTATTTTATTTGGCGGTGCTAGTTTTGAACATGAGATCAGTATCGTAAGTGCTATAACTTTAAAAGAAAAATTATCAGGATTTGATTTGACTTTCATATTCTGTGATCAGGATCATAGATTTTATTTGATAGAGGCATCAAAGATGAAAGCTGTCACATTCTCTAAAGGTGAACATAAAAAAATGCCGCAGCTAAACATAACAAACGGTTCTTTTACTCAAAAGACTATGTTTAGTTCAATTGAGCATACAGGTCCGGTTTTAAATCTTATTCACGGAGCTGACGGTGAAGATGGGACTATTGCGTCTCTGCTTGATTTCTTTTCTATAAAATACATAGGACCAAGAACAGATGCAAGCGTATTTTCTTATGATAAGAGATATACAAAATGGCTCTGTGAAGCGAAAAAAATTAAAAGCGTACACTATGAAGTTATCTCATCAAATGAACATAAAAACATAAATATTCCATATCCTATCATCATTAAACCTGCAAGACTTGGAAGCTCTATCGGAGTGAGTATAGTCAAAGATGAAAGCGAACTGGATTATGCCTTAGATGTGGCTTTTGAGTTTGATAACTCTGTTATAGTAGAACCGTTTATAGAGGGTGTAAAAGAGTATAATCTAGCCGGTTTTATAGCAAAAGGTGAAATACACTTTTCTATAGTTGAAGAGCCTCAGAAAAATGAATTTTTGGATTTTGAGAAAAAGTATATGGATTTTTCACGCTCTGAGCAGGTTCTAAAAGCGGACATAGATTCTGCTTTGGAAGCAAAACTGAAAAACAGTTTTGAAAAAGTATATAAGAATCTTTTTGAAGGCGCACTTATCAGATGTGACTTTTTTGTAGTTGACGGGGAAGTGCTTTTAAATGAGATAAACCCGATTCCCGGTTCTATGGGCAACTACCTTTTTGAAGATTTTAAAAGTTCAATAGAATTGCTTGCAAATTCACTTCCGACAAACAAAAGAGCAAAAGTAAATTATGAATATATTCACTCGATCAGTAAGGCAAAAGGTAAATAATGGCTATAAAATCTATACAGTATAACCAGCATACTTTAGATATAAGTTATGAAATTATTAATCCAGAGGCAAAAATAGACTTGATTATCCTTCATGGTTGGGGAAGCAACAAGGGTTTGATGAAAAAATCGTTTTCTCCATACATGGATACATTTCGTCATATTTACATCGATCTTCCCGGTTTTGGCGGCAGTACATGCAATGTTGCGCTAGAGACAAAAGACTATGCAAGAATAGTCGAACTTCTTATGATTCACATCAATGCATCTAAAGACATAATACTCGGTCACTCTTTTGGCGGCAAAGTTGCTTTGCTGTTAGAGCCAAAGGTGCTTGTTTTAGTCGGCAGTGCCGGAATATATATACCTAAATCTTTTAAAGTAAGAGCAAAGATAGCACTTTATAAAGCACTTAAAGTATTTGGTTTTGCAAAACTTCGTTCTTTGTTTGTGGCTGATGATGCAAAATCTTTAAGCGAACCGATGTATCAGACATTTAAAAATGTCGTGGATGAAGACTTTTCTGATGATTTTGCTTCTTACGGCGGTAAAGCACTTCTTTGCTGGGGAGAAGAAGATACGGATACACCGCTTAGTTCTGCCCACAAGATTAATGAGCTTATAGATGATTCAACACTTAAGGTATATGACGGTAATCACTACTTTTTTATGATTCATGCACAAGAAGTATCCCGTGAGATTAAAGATGTCTTCTTGAAGAGTTTAGGGAATTAATAATTATGGATTTTGAGATTTTAAATGCATTTGTGACTAATGTACTATTTGTAACGGTTCTTGGATGGTATTTGATCACAAATCTACAATGGTATGATTATAAACTCTCCCGTGTCATTTTAAAGCATCATAAGCCTCACTGGCATTTGATGTACTTTTTTATTCCTCTTATAGCTTACTACACTACTGGGCAGTTTTTTACGATTTTCTTCTATTTCGCGGTGATTCCAGCTATCTTTATTTGGCATAAAAAGCTCGATAAAAAGCTGGTCCTTACTTGGCGCGTTAAAAGATTTTTGATTCTTTTGGTGTCTTTAACTCTTTTTCAAGATGTGCTTTGTACTCTAAAAGAAGCTTGTGAAGTTTACGGTGTATTTATGCCTTTGGCAATGGCGTATATAGGTAGTTTTTTAATAGAAAAATTTCTATTTGCTGCATTTGCCAAAGAAGCAAAAAAGAAGTTAAACGAGATAAAAGATTTACAAATAGTCTGTATTACGGGAAGCTACGGAAAAACAAGCATCAAAAACTTTGTAGCAGAGATACTTAGTAAAAAGTACAGAGTCTATGCGACTCCTAGAAGCGTAAACACTCTTGGCGGAATCATGCGTGATGTAAATGAATCCCTTCCAAGCGACACTGAGATCTATGTATGTGAAGCAGGTGCAAGAGAGAGCGGTGATATTTATGATATCACGACTTTCTTAGAACCACAGGTAGTTGTTGTGGGAAAAGTCGGTGAAGCTCACTTGGAGTATTTTAAATCCCTGCAAAACATCATAGCGACTAAGTTAGAGATTATGCAGTCTCCAAGATTGATGAAAGCGTTTATACACACTTCTGTAACGGATGAACCGCATGAGAAAGTGACTTTTTTCGGCGATGATATACAAAACGTGGAATCAAATCTAGAGGGAACAGACTTTGAACTGAATCTTGGCAAAGAGACACTGGCTCTGCATACAGACATACTCGGTTCGTTTCAAACTATGAATATTGATGTAGCGGTGCGTATTGCCAAAAGCTTCGGCATGAGCAGTGAAGAGATATTTAAAGCAGTAGCAAACCTTACTCCTGTAGAACACAGACTGCAAAAAATAGTGGCAGGTGGAAAAATTATCCTTGATGACGGTTATAACGGCAACATAGACGGGATGCTAGAAGGAATCAGACTCTGCTCTCTCCACGAAGGCAGAAAAGTCATTGTGACTCCGGGACTTGTAGAGAGCAGTGATGAACTTAATTTAAAACTCATAGATGCTATAAACGAAGTCTTTGACATAGTTATAGTAACGGGTTCTCTAAACGCCGCACTTTTTGAGAAAAACATAAAAGTCACGAACAAGACTATGCTCCATGACAAATCAAAAATCCAAGATGTCCTCGCATCTCAGACAAGAGCAGGAGACATCATCCTCTTTGCGAACGACGCACCGAACTTTATTTAGACATGATAGATAAGAGCATAAAGTATTTAGGATATTTTACAGCTTTTGTCTTGGCTCTGCTTGTCTTGTTAGTCGTGTACGACGCGACTGCAAGGTACTTGTTTTCAACAGGCTCTATCGCACTTCAAGAGCTTGAGTGGCATCTCTTTGATGTTATTATATTATTTGGAATTGCATATACCTTAGAAGAAAATGCCCATGTTAGGGTTGATATATTTTATGCCTCATACAGTGAGAAGACAAAAGCAATCATAAATATGATCTCTTCACTCTTTTTTATACTTCCTTTTTCATTTCTTATCATCTACATAGGTGTTGATTTTGTTGCACTCAGTTTTACTCAAAATGAGGCTTCTTCAAACCCCGGCGGACTGGAATATAGATTTTTGGTTAAATCTCTTCTTCCGCTCTCGTTTGTATTATTGGTTCTTGTCGCCATCAAAGATGTAAAAACAAATTATGTTAAATGGAAGTCGCTGTGATAGCTCTGTTTATGTTTGTAGTCGTCTTGGCACTGCTTCTTATCGGAATACCAGTAGCTTTTGTTTTTGGAAGTGTTGCTATCGCTTTTGCTTTTCTCATCCCGAGTCTTGGCTTTGATGTCTTTGAAATACTGCCTTTTAGGATCTACGGAATAATGTCAAACACGACTCTGATGGCAGTTCCTCTTTTTATAACTATGGGGTTAATTTTAGAGAAGTCAAAAATGGCGGAGAGACTTTTAGTATCCATGAGTGCCATGTTCCGCGATGTACGCGGCGGTTTGGCAGTTAGCGTGATTCTTGTAGGTGCGATGCTGGCTGCATCTACGGGTATAGTATCTGCATCTGTCGTTATGATGAGTGTCATAGCACTTCCTTTGATGCTAAAAGCAGGGTATGACAAAGGTCTTGCAGCAGGAACCGTAGCCGCTTCCGGAACTTTGGGGCAGATTATACCTCCATCAATCATATTAATCATCTTAGGTGACGTTATGAGTGTAAGCGTAGGTGAACTTTTTATGGGTGCAGTATTACCTGGACTTGTCTTGGTAGGTCTATACATAGCCTACATCCTTATACGTTCATATTTTTCTCCTGAGGTAGCTCCGATAGCAAAAAACATAAAAGAAGTAAGTTCAAAAGAGATAATCATCTCAATAGTTCCTCCTCTTCTTTTAATGGTAGCAGTTTTGGGAAGTATCTTTGCGGGTATAGCATCTCCTACCGAGTCGGCTGCCTTTGGTGTTGTAGGTGCTTTAGTCCTTAGCTATATAAACAAGTCACTCAACTTAGAGATGCTAAAGTATGCATCGCTTGAGAGTGTAAAACTCACGGGCATGATCTTTATGATACTTATCGGTGCTACGGCCTTTTCCCTTGTCTTTAACGAGCTTGGCGGTACTGACCTTATAGTTGAGTTCTTTCATGATGACATTGGCGATGTCTGGGTTTTTATAGCCATCTCTATGATTAGCATCTTCATACTCGGTTTTTTCATAGACTTCATAGAAATATCTTTTATCATCGTGCCGATACTCATACCCGTTATGGAAGGCTTTGGCATCGACCCAATTTGGTTTGCGGTTCTTATTGCTCTGAACCTTCAGGCATCTTTTTTAACACCGCCGTTTGGACTCTCGCTCTTTTTTCTAAAAGGTGCGGCAGGCGATACCATAAAGACCATTGAGATATACAAGGGTATCATCCCTTTTATACTTTTACAGCTTTTGGGGTTAGGATTAGTTATACTTTTCCCAGATTTAGTTTTTGCTTTCATTTAATTTGTACGCTAAGACCACTTGGGTCACTAAAGCTTTGCCTCTTTGAGGCAGAGAAGCTGTAAAAATAACTTTTTAAGGAGAATAAATTGGAAGATATTTTATACGCACCGTGGAGAGATGAATATGTGACAGGTAAAAAGATAGAGGGGTGTGTCTTTTGCCATATAAGTTCTCATGAAGACGATGATGCCCAGCAACATGTCCTTTACAGAGATGAACACTGTTTTATGGTGATGAATGTCTATCCATACACTCCTGGACACTTTATGATTATTCCTAATCTTCATACAGACAAACTTGAGGATCTTCCATCAGAAACTTGGCTTCATATGAGTGCTTTGGCTCAAAAAAGTGTAAGGCTTTTAAAAGAGGGTCTTAAAGCTCAGGGCGTAAATATAGGTATGAACCTTGGAAAGGCTGGCGGTGCAGGGATAGCAGAACACATCCATATGCATCTTGTCCCAAGATGGGAGAGAGATACGAACTTCATTACTTCTATCGCTCAGACAAGAGTATATTCTACAGACTTTGATAAAGTATACCAAAAGATCAAAAGTCTTATTCCAACATATATAGATGCTGATTAGGTTTGTATTTTTATTATTAGCATTACAACTGCTCCTAAGTGCAGCGGAGTATCCAAAAAGCTACGCGCAAATGGGAACATCGCTTTTTAAATCAGCCAAATCCATAAGTCAGTTATCTGATATTGAGTTTTCAAAAGAGTATTTAAAATCTGCAGATAAGACCATAAAGTATGGATTTGCGGTTGATAAGACAAACGACGATACGAAAAAAAAGAAATATCTTCTACAGCTAAGAGAACTGCAAAAAAAGTATGATAAGTTTTTACACCAACTTCACAAAAAAATAGATGCATCTATAAAAACCAAAGATTATGATACATTTTATAAACTCACATCTTATGAGTTGGACGGACTTTTAAAGAGTAGGGCTTTGTTGAAGAAGTCCATAGCCTTTTATGGGACTAACAAAGAGAAAAAAAGAAGCAGTTTTTTAGATAAAAAGATAAGTTATAAAAAGATGTTAAAAGCATCTAGCAGTGTTATCTATACAAAAGTAACAAGAGCTACTTATGACCCATCAAACAAAAATAAAAAAAGTAGAAGTGTAGATCTTTTTATAAAAAAATCATCCAAGTATATAACTGTTTTTGTCAGCAATAAAAACCCGTACAGTGTTACTTTAAAAGTAAATGGGAATTATAAAAACATGGGACATGCTGATGTGTCAAACACTTTTTCACTAAAACCAAATTCTACAAAAGAGTATATTAAACTCTATAAACAAAAAGGGTCTTACAGCTATAGTTTTAGTTATAGCTGGATAAAAGGCTCTATGGATGCTGTACATGATGATGGTTATCTATACAGACTTCCTTATGCAAGGGATACATCAAAAACAGTTTCGCAGGGTTATAACGGAAAAAATACACATAAGGGTGATAGTAGATATGCCGTAGATTTTATGATGGACATAGGTACGAAAATTTATGCTGCAAGAGGCGGTACTGTAGTGGATATAAAAGAAGATTCAAACAAAGCAGGTTACAGCAAAGAATTTGCAAAATACGGAAACTTCGTAACAATAGAACATGAAGATGCAACATTTGCTACCTATTATCATCTAAAGAAATTCGGAGCTTATGTAAATGTAGGAGATATGGTAAATAGGGGTGATCTCATAGGATACTCTGGAAACACAGGATACTCTAGCGGACCGCATCTGCATTTTCAAGTTTATAAGACTAAAGACTCAAGAAGCATAGAGTCGATTCCTGTAAAGTTTTTAACACAAAACGGAGTTATAAATAAACCAAAAAAAGGAACTTCATATAAAGCTAAATAAGCTTTAATGCAATTACTTTTTATCTTCTTTTTTTCTAGTTAGAATAAAGCCGAATATTCCAGCTATTGATAACAACACAAGTGTTCGTATTACGATAGTTAAACCATCAGTTTCAGCCATATTATGCCCTTGATTGTATAATTTATGTAGTTGTTGATTTATCTTGTTGGTGGATGGGGTAGAGGGATTCGAACCCCCGAATGCCAGTACCAAAAACTAGTGCCTTACCGCTTGGCGATACCCCAACATCGAAAATGTGCCGAAATTTTATCATATAAAACTTAGACTTCTATAAAAACACTATCTTTTTTTAAGTGTCAATTCTAAAATCAAATGTAATTTTATCAGAGAGGCTCAAAGATAGGTTTAATTGTATATTTGATATTCTGTTAATAACAGATTTAACCGTAAATTTGAAAAGTTATTGACTCTTAAACAACTATATATGGTCATTTGGTTGATTTGGTATAGATAAGATATTTATAAATGTGAAGGTTTATTATGAAAAAAGTTATTTTCTTTTTGGCTGCTATTTTTATTGTTCTATTTACCGTTGTAATAAATCTTCTAGAAACTTCAAATAATCAAAAACAAGATAATGCAGTTGAGAAAAAAAAAGATGATGTAATAAAGTTGAAATTTGCACATCATATGCCTGAAAATACGGTTGTAAATCAAGCTGCTCTTCGTTTTGCACAAGAAATAAATAAAAAAACAAAAGGTAAGGTAGAGATAACTGTTTATCCAAGTCAAGAACTTGGAAACAGCCACCAGATGCTCGAACTCTCACGACTTGGTCAAATAGATATCCTTTTAACAGCAACGGCTAAAGTAAGTGTGGCATCTCCCTCGATGCAGTATGCTGATCTGCCGTTTTTATTTCCTACAAAAGAAGATGCTTATGTTCTTCTTGATGGAAAAGTGGGAAATATGTTATTTCGGGATCTAAGTCAGGTAGATCTGTTTGGAGTCGCATTTTGGGATGGAGGTTTTAAAAACTTTACTTCAAATAAGCCATTGACAAAGTTGGAAGATTTCAAAGATTTAAAGGTAAGAGTTATGAAGAGTCGCATAATCATGGAACAATATTATGCCTTAAATGCCAAACCGATAACGATTGATTTTCATGAGACTAAAAAGGCGCTTCAAGACGGTGTTGTCGATGCACAGGAAAATCCTCTTAGTGAAATTGTAAGTATGGGGTTTCATAAGCTTCAAAGCGACATCACTTTAAGTAAGCACTCATATTTGCCTTATGTCCTGACATTCAGCACAAAAAGTATCTCAAAGCTTCCCTTAGATATTCAAAATATTTTAATTCAAACAGCAAAAGAGATAACGTCATGGGAAAGAGAAGAGATAGCAAAAAAAGAGAAAAATCTTCTTGAAGATATCAAAAAAGCGAGTGTTAAAATTCATACATTATCTTCTTCTGAGAGAAAAAGACTCCAAAAAGCGACAGCATATATTGCAAAGTCCTATGAAAATGTTATAGGTTCACATATTATTTCAAAAACACAAGAGTATTTTTACAAAAAAAATAAAAAAGACAATATGGTAGTAATCGGAGTTGATGCCGATTTGTCTATGGGAGCTAAAGGCGGCGGACTTGCTATAAAAAGAGGAGTCGAGCTTGCTGTTGATAATATAAATCAAAATGGCGGCTTGCTAGGCAAAAAAGTTCTTGTCGTTGCAAAAGATCATCAAGGTATCTCAACTCAAGCGGACCAAAATATAAAAGAGTTTATAGATGATAACAATACTATCGCCGTTATCGGCGGTAAACACAGCGCTATCATCTCATCGTACACAAAAGAGATACAAGACAATAAGCTTATCTACTTTTCACCTTGGGCTGCGGCTGCTACTGTCACAGAAAACGGATATGATGAAAATTATATTTTCAGGGTCTCTCTAAATGACAAATACGCTGCCAGATTTTTGGCACAAAACGCACTCAAGAAGAGTTCAAATCCGCTAGTAGTCGTAGAAAACTCCGTCTGGGGAAAAGAAGCCTTAAATAATATAAATCTTTATCTTTCCTCAAAAGGTCTGAAGCAACAAAACGGAATCATTATAAATAGAGGAGAGACTAATTTTGAAAAAGTCTTTGAGACTATGCAAAATAAATTTCATGATTCTATTATCATGGTATTGAATTCTCAAGAAGGCACAAAACTTGTCGAGTATATGGGGAAAAATGCTATTCATATTCCTGTTATTTCTCATTGGGGTATTGTAGGAGATTCTTTTTTCAAGGTAAATCAGACATATTTAAAAGATATAGACCTTATCTTTATTCAAACTGTTTCGCTCATAAACAACAATAAAAAACAGATGCAGAATCTTGTAAAAGATTATTTAAAAGCATATGCCAAGTCTTCAACTAAACAAATAAATGCGATTACCGGGGTTGTTCAAGCATATGACTCAGTAATGCTTTTAGCACATGCAATCAAAAAATGTAAGAGTTTTGATGCAGTAAAAATAAAATTGTCTTTAGAAAGTATTGACAGCTATGATGGTGTGCTAAAAATGTATAAGAGACCATTTAAGAAGACAAATCATGATGCGCTAAATATAGAAGATTTTTTTATGGCAAAATTTGATAAAGATGGCAATATTCTGCCTACTAGAGACTGAAAATGCATATTGGAGACAAATTTAAAAACAGCATTAAAACAAAAGTTGTATTTCAGGTAACTACGCTTATCGCATTTATACTAATACTTGCTACTAGCTTTATTCTATATTTGGATGTGACTTCTTTACAAGAAAAAGCAGAGTTGAATTTAAAAAATAAAGCTAAAGAACTCGCTGACGGAGTAGAGCAGATGTTAGGTTATCTCCAAGAAAACACGGAACTTTTGGCCAACAATGAACTCTTTATTAATGCTCTGATTGATGAAAAAGAAAAAAACAAGTATTTACTGCCGCTGATCAATAATTTTAAAAACGCTAAGTTCTTAAATAGTTTAAGTGTTGTAGATTTTGACGGAAGAGTAGTATTTAAAACAGCTGATGAAATTTTGGGATTTAATCAATCTGATGAGCTAAGGCTTTCTTTGAATTTAGGACAGACAGTAGCTTATATTAAAGCACAAACGAGAGAAATTGTGTTTATTGTTCCCATAAAATATTATGCTACTACGCAAGGTGCAATAGTCGCTACATATGATATAAACAAAATAATTCAAAAGTATAATCAAAACGAGGAGTTTATTTATACTAAATTTTTTAAAAATTCTCTTGAGTACTATAAGAACAATTATCAAAAAAACAAAGATTATTATACCTATGAATTTCAAGTACAAGATGCCGGTAATTATCACCTGCTTTCCAATCTTGGAACAAGAGTAGAAATGGGTATGCTTGAAGATGTATATATAGAGCCGTTAAAAAAAGAAATAGTCATACTGGTAATTTTTGGTGTGCTTATTTTAGCAGTCGGTATGATAATATCATACTTTTTGGCTACAGCCATAACAGACCCTATATTGAAACTTTATAAAGCAGTAAACCTAATATCATCTAAAGATGAAATAGATGAATATCAACCCCTGGGAACCAAAGATGAGTTGGAAGTGTTGGGATATGCTTTTTACAAGAAGACTAAAGAGCTAGAAAAATTAAACCAAACTTTGGACGCAAAGGTGCAACATGCTATAAAAGAACAAAATACGCTGTTATCCCTCTTTGACAAAGGTGATCTTGTATTGTTTAAGTGGAAAAATGATAAGAACTGGAATGTTGAATATGTATCACAAAGTGTTGAAAAACTTTTGGGGTATACTCAAGATGAGTTTTTAAACGGTAAGATAAACTATGCTTATTGTATTCATAAAGATGATCTACACCAGGTAATAGACGAAGTCGCAAATGAAATAAATGTAGAAGGTCTGTATAAACATACACCTTATAGAGTAATAACTAAAGAGGGTGATGAAAAATGGATTTTAGATTACACCTCGGCGGTAAAAGATGAAGATGGGAATATTACCCACTTTATAGGCTATATCTCAGATATTTCATCTACGAAAAACTTAGAAATAGCCCTGCGAGAGCAAATAAACTTTAATCGTTCTTTAGTAGAGAGTGCAAATTCCATAATTGCGGTAATAGATAGAAACGGTGTGATGATAGATATAAATCCATACGGAGAACAGTTTACGGGCTATACAAAAGCACAGATAGCATCTAAGCCCTTTTTCTGGGACAGATTTTTACCGGAAGATATTCAAAAAAAAGTCATCACTATTATTGATAATGCTAAAAAAGGTCAAGTCACTCATCACTTTAGAAATGCCTGGATATCAAAAAATGGAATAAAAAAGACTTTTGAGTGGTCCAATGCTGCCATAAAAGATGAGAATGGAGATCTAAAATATCTGACTACAATCGGGGTAGATGTTACCGATATGATAACCTATCAAATAGATCTTGAAAAAGCAAAACTGGAAGCTGAAAAAGCGAATATGGCAAAATCGGAATTTTTGGCAAATATGTCTCATGAGATAAGGACACCTTTAAATGGGGTTATAGGATTAACAGAGTTAGCCTTACAGACTGAACTTGATGAGAGGCAGCGAGATTATCTTGAAAAAGCAGAAACATCTTCAAAAGCACTTTTGCACATCATTAATGATGTTCTAGACTACTCTAAAATTGAAGCAGGAAAACTAAGTTTAGAAAAGAATACTTTTGAATTAGAGAGAGTAATAAAAAATTTAGTGGATCTTTTTGAATATCAGGCAAACAAGAAAGGACTGCTTCTCAATATAAATATAAAAAATAAACTGACACTTGAAGGCGATGCGCTTCGTTTGACGCAAGTACTTACAAATATAGTAGGTAATGCTATCAAGTTTACAAATAAAGGTTCTATTGATATGAGTATTCAGATTACAGAAGAAGATACTCATAGTGTAAAATTAAAGTTTTCCATCAAAGACAGCGGCATGGGAATGAATAAAGAGATTCAAAATAACCTCTTTAAAGAGTTTACGCAGGCCGATAATTCAATAACCCGCAAATACGGCGGAACAGGACTCGGTCTCTCCATATCAAAACATCTTGTAGAGATGATGGGCGGTGAAATCTGGGTAGAGAGTAAAGAAGGAGAGGGAAGCACATTTACTTTCAGTTCTGTTTTTGAAAAAGCAGATGATAAGACGGCGGATAAAAAAAATTCTGATAAACAAGTTTATAGATCGAATAGCACTATAGAAGGCGCACACCTACTTCTTGTAGAAGATAATATAATCAATCAGATAGTAGCTGTTGGAATATTAGAAGAATTTAATATAACGGTAGATATTGCTAACAACGGAAAAGAAGCAGTTGAGATGATAGAAGCAGGTGATGAGTATGACTTGATTCTTATGGATCTTCAAATGCCTGTCATGGACGGCTTTGAAGCCAGCAGGCATATTAAACAAATCAATGAAAATATTCCTATAATTGCACTTAGTGCTGCTGTAATGGAAGAAGATATGACAAAAACCAGAGAAGCTAGGATGTCGGCACATCTGGCAAAACCTATAGAAAAAGATGAATTATTCAGAGTTCTCTCTCAATACATAAAACCAAAAAAACTCAACACAGACGTTTTAAAAAGAGAAGAATCTGCTGATCATTCTATACAATTTTACGGAATAGATTTAGAAGAGTTAAAACATAGAATCGGTGAAAAACCAAAAATAATCAAACAAATGGTTTTAAATTTCTGCCGTCAGTATGAGGATGTGGAAGTACTTTTTGATATTTCAAAAATAGATTCTGATGAGTTTGAGAGTGCAATTCATTCATTAAAAGGCGTAAGCGGGAATTTGGCATTAAAAGAGGTGTATTTACTTGCAAAAGAGATACATGATGCATCTGATGTTGAAATAAGAGAAGAGCTTACCACAAGACTTATTGCACTGCTAAAAAATACAGTTGAAAATTTAAAAATTCAATTGGAAAAAGTAGATGATACAGTCTCAGATAAAGAGTATAAAAAAGAGGATGTTTTAAAATATATAAAAGATATGGAAAAAAATATAAGGCACTTCAGGGTTATAACGCAAGATAAAATCAAACAGCTAGAAGAGATGTTAGTCAGGTATGTAGATGAAAAAACAGTTAAAGAGCTAAGCTCTTATCTTCTTGCATATAAATACAAAGATGCAGACAAATTGTTAAATGAAATTTGCAAATTATTGGGAAATTAAGATGAAAAAAGAAAATATTTTAATTGTAGACGATGAAAGTACAAATATCTCCATTTTGGTAGAGATATTAAAAGATACATATAACTTGTTGGTGGCTACAGACGCTGTAACCGCATTGGAAATTGCTAATTCAAATGAAGATATTGATCTTATTTTACTTGATATTGTAATGCCTGATATAGATGGCTATGAAGTGGCATACAAACTTAAACATACGGAAAAAACATCGGGTATACCCATTATTTTTTTAACGGCTAAAAATGACGAAAAAAGTATTATTAAAGGATTTAAGAGAGGGGCAGTAGATTATATTTCCAAACCTTTTGCAAAAGAAGAGCTTTTAGTCAGAGTTAATACTCATCTTAAAGTCCATAGATTAAATATGGAACTTGCCAATGCTTTAGATGATTTACACGTAAAAATGGACAAATTAAGTGAACTTGAACAAAGGTTTGAGACTATCTTTAACAAATCACCAAACGGAATTGCTCTGATAGACTTAGATACTAATTTTGTTCTTGTCAACGATTCTTATTCACGAATAACAGGATTTACAAAAGAGGAACTGTTTACAAAAAGTTGTATGGAGCTCACGGAAGAAAAAGATAGAGAAAGCTCAAAAGAGATACTAAAAAAAGTTTTAGATATCGGATATGTAGAAGACTTTGAAAAAAGATGTAAAGGAAAAAATAAAATTTTTGAAGCTAAAACATCTATAACGCTTATGCCTGATAAAAAAAGGTTTCTTTTAAATATGAACGATATAACAAAACTCAAAAATGCAGAAAAAAAGATAGCAAAATATCTGGATATTATGGACAAGAACGTTATCTCATCTTCTACAGATTTAGATGGAATAATTACTGAAGTCTCAGAGGCATTTTGTAATTTAAGCGGATATTCAAGAGATGAGTTTATAGGGAAAAAGCATAATTTTTTAAAACATAGTGACATGAAGGATGAGACATATAAAGGAATGTGGGATTCTCTTGTTAGTAATAAGATATGGCATGGTGAGGTGAAAAATATAAAAAAAGACGGCTCTGTGTTTTGGTTCAATGTAACGATAGTTCCAATATTTAATGATGATAATATTAAAACAGGTTATATGGCTATAAGAGAAGACATAACTGATAAAAAACGTATAGAGGAACTGTCTATAACCGATGAACTGACAAGCCTCTATAACCGACGCTACTTTAATGATGTGTTTGAAAAAGAGCTAAATCGTGCAAAAAGAAAAAATACAAGCATTTCATTATTAATGCTGGATGTTGACTATTTTAAATTATACAATGACACTTACGGTCATCAAGATGGAGATAACGTACTTTCAAAAATAGGCGGGATTTTAAATGATTTTTCAAAGCGGGCAGGAGATTTTGCTTTTAGACTCGGTGGTGAAGAGTTTGGAATTTTGTTTCATGAAGATAGTTTTGAAGAAGCAGATCAGTTTGCAAATAACCTTTTAAAAGCCGTAGAAAAGTTGAAAATCCCACACGATAAAAGCTTGACGTCAAAATTTGTAACAGTATCTATTGGCTTGGTTCATAGAGATGTAGATAAAGCAACAATATTGGAAGATGTATACAAACAAGTTGATGATAATTTATATAAAGCTAAAGAGCTTGGTAGAAACAGAGTTGTGAGTACATAAAGAAATTGGTTGCGGAAACAGGATTTGAACCTGTGACCTTCGGGTTATGAGCCCGACGAGCTACCGAACTGCTCTATTCCGCGATATTTTAAAAAATTGTCTTTGCTTTACTCTTTATCAGTGTTTCTTTCGGATACTAATGTATGTCCAATCGAAACTTCTTTAGATTAAATCAAAAAATCAATTATTTTTATAAAAGGTGGATGGGGTAGAGGGATTCGAACCCCCGAATGCCAGTACCAAAAACTAGTGCCTTACCGCTTGGCGATACCCCAACATTAAAAATTTAAAGAATTGGTTGCGGAAACAGGATTTGAACCTGTGACCTTCGGGTTATGAGCCCGACGAGCTACCGAACTGCTCTATTCCGCGGTGTTTAACAAACTTGATTACCATGTTTGTTGGAGCGAAATTATAGGCAAAACAACTTTCTTTGTCAAGGATTTTAATTACAAATTTGTAAATAAAGTTTAGTTGTGAAAATATAGCTTTAAACTACTATTGCTTAATTGAGATTGTTGTCGGAAGAGCATACTTGAATTATAGTCTATTTATTTAGCATAATAGTTCAGATTAAACTATACATTGTATAATTACGAAAACAATTTATGCGCAGTAAATTAATTTATATGAAAGAGAATATATGACACCTACACAAAGAGTACTAGAAGCCATAGATGAGATAAAAAAAGGCAAGATGGTCATCATGATTGATGATGAAGATAGAGAGAATGAGGGTGATTTAGTATATGCATCTGCATTTTCAACTCCTGCTCATGTTAACTTTATGGCTACACATGCAAGAGGCTTGATTTGTGTAGCACTTAGTAAGTCTATAGCTACCCGTCTTGATTTGAATCCTATGGTAAGTTCAAATACATCTTCTTATGAGACGGCATTTACAGTATCTGTAGATGCAAAAAACGCTTTGACTGGTATTTCTGCGGGAGAGAGAGACGATACTATTAAAATTCTGGCAAATCCTATCTCTCATGCAGATGAGTTAGTTAAGCCTGGACATATCTTTCCTCTTATAGCTAAAGACGGCGGTACGCTTGTAAGAACAGGTCATACGGAGGGCTCTGTCGATCTTTGTCGTTTAGCAGGTTTAAGTGAATCCGCTGTAATATGTGAAATCATAAAAGAAGACGGCACAATGGCAAGACGTGATGACCTTGATATCTTTGGGGAAACACACAATCTTAAAACAGTTTTTATCTCTGATATAGTTGAGTATCGTTTAGCAAATGAAAGACTTGTAAATGAAACAAATGTTGAAGAGATAGACTTTTTTGGTGTAAAAGTCAAACAACATACATTTCAAGATCATGACAATGTAGAACATACTGCCATTGTATTTTACAATGCAGGCGAAGTCTCAAATGTAAGGGTTCATAATGTTATCCCTGATATCGAACTCCTCTTAAATCAGAAAAAATATAATAATCTTGTGAATTCCATAGAATACCTAAAGAAAAACAGCGGTGTTTTAGTTTTTATCAACAAAACAAACCATCAAGATAACGCTGCAATGAAAGAGATAGGGACAGGTGCCCAGATATTAAAATCTCTTGGTATCTCTAAAATGAATCTTCTGACATCTCTTAAACAAACAGACTTTGTAGGTTTAGGCGGATTTGGATTAGAAGTAAATGAAATAGTAAATATTTAATTGATATATGTCAACTGCCATTTTTAGTGCTTTGCATATAATCATATAATATATACGAATAAGATAATATGATGACGCAATGGTAGCAACCCCAGTACTTATAGTCGATGACAGTCCTATGATTGTCAAGATTATTAAAAAAGCATTACTTACAAACATGATTGACGGATGTCAGTTTGATGAACAAAATATTTATACTGCTTCAGACGGTATGGAAGCTTTTGGCATTATGGGTTCAAAACACAATATAAAGCTAATAATAAGCGATATAAACATGCCTAACCTTAACGGCGATGAGTTTATTGAGATACTGCAAGATATAGGAAAACTAGAAGAGCTGCGAGTTGTGTTTGTAACGGCTTCTTCGACAAAACTTACTCTTTCTCCTGCTATAAAAGAAAATACTCTAGGAATTATTTACAAGCCTTTTAGATACGATTCATTTGTAGAAAAACTAAAAGATTTACAAAAGCAAAAATCCTTAAAAGATGCAGAACTACAGAGGATAAAAGAACGACAAATTGAGAAAAAAAAGTTTATTGAGAAGATTTGTCTCATCTATCTGGAAGATTTAAAACTGGAATGGATTACTGATACGTTAGATACCTTAATCAATGAAACATTCAGTAATGCAGAAATACCTGAAGAAGATTATCTTGAGATGCTCTATTCAATTCTCTCAACTTATTTGTTTGAAATGGAAATACCACACTCAATAGATGCTAAAAGAATTTCTTGCATCCTTAAAAATAATGCCAAAAAAGTAGAATTTAGTGAGAATCGTTTTGCCTTTATCGATGGTTTTAAAGCACAAATCAAATATGTAAACTCAAAAGAATTACAACCAAAGGAAATACTTCAAGCATTGGTAACTTCCCTTCTTGATAAAGTCTCTATGGCAACAAGTAAGGTTAAAAAATATCATATGCTAAAGACTAAACTTTACGCCCCTTATTTTGAGTATATTATAGAGGAATTTACAAAATTAGATTGTGATTTTACCGACATACAACTGCAAAAGTTAATATTAGAACAAAAAGAAATAGCAAATTTTTCACAGTATTTATATGATTTTATAAATAAAAATGAAGTAAAAAATAGTCTCAAAGCTGTATCTAAATCTGAAGCTTTAGAATTGGAATTAATAAGAGGACTTAATAAGGTGTTGAATCATATTTCTACCTTGTCTCGTCATTATTGTGGAAATATAGAGTTTTACATCTGGAAAAGAGCCAGAGAATCAAATGAGATATATGAGTATTTGAAAAATAATATGCCTAAGTCTATACCGTGTACTTCAAGATTCTTGCTGCATAAAAATAAGATAACAAATAGACAGCATCAAAACTATCTGCCTTATGAGAAACAAAAAGTCCTTGTTCTTTCAAATAGTCTGGAAACACTTGCTATTTTTAAAGGTGAAGTTAGCGAATCATTTGATAAATGGAACTTCTTTTGTTTTACAAAAACATCGCTTTTAGACGCTTGGTTACACAGCAACATACCTGATAAAATTATTGTTGATTACGGTTTTAAAGCTTTTGAATTTGATAATGGATTGGAATTTTTAAAATTAGCTTTTAAAGTATACCCGACTATTCAAGATGTTGTCAGTATGGATCAACTATATATAGTTGCAAAAGAAATTGATTAT
Source organism: Sulfurimonas sp. (assembly GCF_041563495.1). Classification (GTDB taxonomy): domain Bacteria; phylum Campylobacterota; class Campylobacteria; order Campylobacterales; family Sulfurimonadaceae; genus Sulfurimonas. The sequence continues at coordinate 10,946 of NZ_JBFFMZ010000005.1, read as the reverse complement.
ACAGAACTAAAAAAGTACAAGAGCAGTTATAATTTTTCAATAATGCAAGAGCCGTTAACCCTTGATGGAATATACGATAGTCTTCTCTATGACTAAGGATTTCAAATCAAATTCTTAATCATAAGCTTACTTATCTTTCTCGGAGTGCTTCTAGAAGCTCAAACACTCTCCAGGACACAAGTTATTATGTCAACCTTTATAACCATATCCGTAGATGATAAAGACAAGCATCTTGTAGAACATGGTTTTAATATCATGAAAAACATAGATTCTTCTCTGTCTTCATATAAAAAGAGTGCCGTGATTTATAGGTTAAATAGAGATAGAAAAGTAAAACTTGATAGTTATGCATACCAAGCACTTAAAGAGAGCGAAAAGCTCTATAAGATAAGTGATGGTTACTTTGATATAACAATCGGTTCTATTACAAAAGATTTATATTGTTTTGGAGAACAAGAGAGAGTCCCTTCAGGTAAAGAGCTAAGAGATGCAAAGGTAAACTTCAAAGGGATACATTTTAATAAATACAAGGCTTCTTTAGATAAAGATATAAAGGTTGACCTTGGCGGTATGGGCAAAGGTTTTGCAGTTGACAAAGTAGCCGCTTACTTTAGAGCAAACTCTATAGAGGCAAGAATCTCCGCAAGTGGAGATATCCGTTGCTTGGGCATCTGCTCCATCGATGTTCAAGATCCATTTTCACAGGACAAGCTTTTATCTTTTAAAACATCTAGAAAAGACCTCGGAATCACTACAAGCGGAAATTACAACAGATACGTAAAGTCTACTGATAATAATCATCTTATAAATCCGAAAATCAAAAAATCGCAGACAAAGTTTGTTTCTATAACCCTGATAGGAAGTATGAGCAGCTCTTTTCTTGATGCTTATGCGACAGCTTCAAGTGTTATGCCTCTTAAAAAGGCTTATGAGTTTTTAGATTCGCAAAAACTTGCCTACATAGTTTTACAGAGTGACGGAGAGATGAGAATAAGCTCGAATATTCACGAGTATACAGATTGTTTAGTCATGAATGATGCTGTAAAAAAGTAACCAAGATACATATAAAATCAGAGCTAAAAAGACAAAAAACGATAAAAGTTTCAAAAGTGCGGCAAATTCAAAACCGTTTAAAATCAGCATCGGTGTAAATATCTCCAGCACAGCACTAAAAAAAGTGATGTAGATAAGAGTCAAAGTACTCTTTTTATATCTGAGTTTTGTAAAAACTAAAAAGTGCAAAAGTACCATAGAGATAAGCCCAAATGAAAATATGTGCGGCAGAACTATTTTTAAGACACCACTTGTACTTTTTGCAGGTATGAACTGCTCTTCACTGCCTAAATAATAATCTAACACTCCCTGGTAAGTAAAGCCGATTTTGTACTCAAAAAGCATAACCGCACTGATTATAAGAAGTAGTGAAAAAACAAGATAGTAGATGATGGAGAGTTTATACACTTTTTGCATAGAGTTTCCAAAATGAGTATAAAATCATATAGATGGCACTTAGATGCCAGATAAAAAAAGTAATAACGTATATATAAACAAATATAGCAGACATGAAGTAGGCTAGGGCAACAGCCACAAGAGAAGTAATAGCACTAATCATAAGAGTATTGGTCATAAGAGTCCTGCTTCTGTTTGCCAGACGAATAAAAACAGCACTTAGAGTAAGAAGAAGCATCATCATAAAAAATATCTCGGTATGCCAAAACTCTAAAAATGAGGATTTTGTTATGGGGTCTATAAATTCATCAGCATTTCCAAAGAGTGTAATAGTGACGGCATCTACTGAGATGCCAAAACTAAAATATTTAACTAAGATATCTGAGATGATATACAGAAGTATAAAGCTAAGAAAACCAGTGAGAATAAGTCTCATAGCATTGTCTTTCTTGATATTGTTTATAAGAGTGAACTTCACTACTTATCCTTTAGCATCTCGTTGTAAAAAGCAAATGCAAGTCGTGAAGAGTCTGTTATGCTTCTGGCACTTAGCGTAGCACCTGTTATCGTAGGTATCTCTCTGCCAACGTTTAGTTGCTTATCTGTAGGAATATTCTCAAACTGAGAGATCCATTTTTTTGACGGTATATACTCCATTGGTTCGTTAAAAGCGATGATTTCAATGCCTAAAAGAGTAGATTCCTTTGAGATAAGATATAAAACGACAGCATTTTTTGAACGTACTTTATTGTTTATAAGAATGCCGTAACCCAGAGTCTTGCCACCTTTTGTAGCTTTAAAGGTTCTAAATATCTTAGAACTGAGTTTTACTTTTGCATTCGTTTGAATTGTTTTTGCCTGTTCATTATTTACAAGAATGTTTTTTTTCACCACCGTTGCGCTAGTGCTAAAGCTTTGTTTCATAGCATCTATAGGAGAAATTATCATTTTTGAACTGAGTGGTATAGTAATAAGCATAAAAAGCGTAAGGTATATTTTTTTCATATTTATTTTCTTTTTTTAAATTTTTAGGATTGTATATGATTATTTTTCAATTGTCAATTGTGAATATCAATAAAAAGAGGTTTGCATTGTCTCAGATGCAAACCTCTTTATTAAACAGGAAAATATTTTATGTTTTAGAAAATGAATCCCATAGAGACACTTGCAGTATCCGTATCAACCGAACCTTGGCTTGCCATTGCATAGTCAAGTTTTAACACGACTTGCTCGTGAGGAAAGTAATTTATACCAACTGTAGTTGTATCAAGTCTGTTTCCGGATGTTCCATCAGCTCTCTCTTCTTCAGGGTTGATGCTCTCATACTGAACAAAAATAGGAAGCTGTGTTTTCATAGATGTTAAAGATAAAACATCAAAACTAGCATTTATAAAACCACCTTGAGCTTTTTCTACTGCAGCTGCTGCAATATCCGAAGCATCTGATCTGTCTGTTTGAGTATAAACACCATAAACTCTTGCACCGCTGTTTTTGTAGTCTACGTGTACATCGTACATATTTGTAGTAGAACTTTTTCCGTTAACTGATGGTGCAGTATATGCAGAAGCACCAATAAGTAGACCATTGATACCAGTGTAATCAACTCTTGCAACAAAAGCCATGTTCGCATCTGTCTGTTTAAATGATCCGCCACGTCCGCTTCTTAACCATGAAGATCCGCTAACGCCTGTTTGTAAAGCGCTTACTGCTGCAAATTTATATGACAAATTATCTATTATCTCACCATAAACCATAGCGCCGCTTTCATGCCAAGTTGAAGGTATTAGATATTTTGACGTATTTGGTCTTTGGACAGTAGTAAAGAGTGTCGGCTCATGTCTTTCATTAATAAGCCCCATTGGCATTAACATATTACCGACTCGAATATTGGCATGTTTGTTTATAAGAAAGTCAAGGTACATAAACTCTACTATAACCTCACCACCTTCAGCTGTACCGCTTTCATTTGCTACACCGCCATGCTCAAACTCTATTTCAGTATTTAGGATGATGTTATCGCTAAATTTATAACCGATATATGGAACAAATCTATATACATCTAAAGTTGTTTTATCTGCATTGTTATTTGTTTTAGCATCTGAGTAATACATCTCACCGTAACCACCGATGCTTAGAGGAGATTTTGAATAGTAAACTTTAGAAGCTGCACTGCCAAGACCACTATGAGACTTTTCACTTTCAACTACAGTATAGTTAAATCCTGTTTTTAAGTCGCTTGTCTCATCAACCAATGTTTGTGTCATTTCACGAAGTTCTTTGACTTCTTTTTTAAGGGCTTGCATATCAGTTGATTCGCCTGCATATGCAGTGCTGCCAAGTAGTAAAAAAGTACTTAGTGCTAATGTTGTATTTATTGTTTTCATTTCTTTTCCTTTTGGTAATGATATTTGTTATCATTAAAGTTGTAATTGAATTGTAACTCAATAATTCTTAAATGAATATAAAAATGATAATTGTTATTAATATAAACACTGTAAATAAAAGAGCTTAATAATAAATCAGCTATAATAAGTAAAAAAATATAGAGAGTATATGAGAGAAATTTTTAATAGAGAAGAAGATGATTCAACAGTAATTACTGAAGTTAACATCGAAGCATTAGACGTAAAAGATATGAATCCGTGGTTGTTGAGTGTATTTGTAAAGTATGAAAACACTGATGATAGTGGGGAAGCTTACGAAGAATTTTTAGAGACAAAAGAAGCTCTTATAATCGCTTTAGAACATCAAGACAGAGCAAAATATGTCGGAAGCAGAGTAGTGGACGGCTGGTATGAGTTTTACTTTTACGCATATGATTCTAAAAAGCTTGACTCCATCGTCAGTAAAATTCTTACGCCATCAAACTATGTTTATGAAAGCAATGTTGTAAGAGATACAAAATGGGGCTTTTACGAGACACAACTCTTTCCTACAGAGTTAGAATTTTGTCATATCCAAAGTGCAAAGATAATTTTTTTGCTTGAGGAAGAAGATGAAGACCTTAGCATTGAGAGAGATGTTGAACATTATGTCTCTTTTGAGACTCCTACGCAAAAGAACAGATTTATAAACACGCTTGAGCTTGAGGGTTTCAGTTTTAAAGATGAGATAAGCAGTGATGAGTTTGAACACGGTGTAGCTCTTGTCAAAAAGCATGCCGTAACTGGGGATGAAGTTAAAAAAGTTGTTGATGAACTTTTTGTAAAAATAAAAGAGAACAACGGTTACTACGAGGGTTGGAGTACGATTTTAGTAAGTGAAGAAGAGAACTAGATGAAAGATATGTTCAAAATCGTAGGAGTAATAAACTACCTTATAGTAGTGTTCTTAAATGCTTTTACGGACTTGGGACACAAGATAATCATTCAAAACACTATCTTTAAAGTTTATGACGGTGAGATGCAGATTGTTTTGACGGCTGTTGTAAACGCACTTATTATATTGCCTTTTATAATTGCATTTTCTCCGACAGGTTTTTTGGCAGACAGATTTCCTAAAAATCAGATTATGAAATACTCTGCTTTGTTTGCCGTGTTTATCACAATGGCAATTACTTACTCTTATTATAACGGGCATTTTTATATGGCATTTGCTTTTACTTTTTTACTGGCTTTTCAGAGTGCTATATACGGACCGGCTAAATACGGCTACATCAAAGAGTTGGTTGGTGTAAAGTATATAAGCAGCGGTAATGGAGCTGTACAGGCTGTGACAACAGTGGCAATCCTCGGCGGTATGCTTTTTTATACGGTTTTATTTGAAGTTGTGTTAAAAGACAGTTTTGTCTCTAAAGAAGATATCTTAGTTACTATAGCTCCTATAGGCTGGCTCTTGGTCCTTGGTTCAGTCATCCAATTTTATCTGGCTTTAAAACTTCCGAATAAGATGACTAAAGACAGTGAGAAAGAGTTTGATTTTAACAGATATATCAGAGGGGAATATTTACAAAAAAACATAAAAATAATAAGAAGAAAAAAAGAGATTTTTGAAGATATTATTGCTCTTGGTCTTTTTTGGTCTATCTCTCAGGTTATTCTTGCCGTTTTTGGCGAGTATGCCAAGAGTGAACTGGGTGTGACAAATACTATATATATTCAAGGAGTTATGACTCTCGCAGGCATAGGAATGGTCAGCGGTGCGATTATAGCTGCCAATTTTTCAAAGTATTATATAAACACGGGACTAACGGCTATAGGCTCTTCTGCTATAACAATAATCGTATTGTTAATTCCATTTTCAAGCTCCATGATTACTATGTCAGTCCTATTTATTCTGTTTGGTATTTTTGCAGGATTTATTATGGTGCCGCTAAATGCGCAAATACAGTTTCTTTCTCCGCGTGTTCACTTGGGTACGATACTTGCGGGAAATAATTTTATACAAAATATTTTTATGTTTTCTTTTTTGGTTTTGACAACTGTTTTTGCATACTACGGCATGAATGCCAAAATCCTTATGTATGCTATGGTTTTTGTGGGACTTTATCTGAGCTATATGTTATTTAAGCGCTACTTTGTAATGTCTTTTTGGGCATTTTTAGAAATTGTTTTAAAAATAAGATATAACTTTATATATGTCGGATTACAAAACATACCACACTCCGGAGGAGTTTTGTTATTGGGAAACCATGTAAGCTGGGTTGACTGGGCAATCATACAGATACCAATAAAAAGACGGCTAAACTTTATGCTCGATAAAGATATATATAACTGGAAATTATTTAACAAAGCACTAAAAAAGGGAGAAGCTATTCCTATTTCACAAAAAGCTTCAAAAGATGCTTTTATAGAAGCTTCACAAAGACTAAAAAATGGTAAAATTGTGGCTTTATTTCCGGAGGGGCAAATCAGCCCTGACGGAGAGACAGGAAAGTTTTACAAAGGTTATGAACTTATCTCAAATGATTATGACGGAAAGATAGTTACCTTTTTCATAGACGGCATGAATGGAAGTATATTCTCAAAGACAAGAAAATTCAAGCTATTTAGCAGAAGAGATGTGAGTGTATATTTTTCAAAGCCTGTCTGTAGAAAAACAAAAACAGAAGAGATAAGAGAGATTATTACAAATTTAAAGGACAAACATGAAACTGAACAAGCCTAAGCATTCACTCTTTCGTAACGGAATATATGCTGTAGAAGGTTTTATAGATATAACAAAAAATGAGACATCATTTAAGTGGCAGCTGTTAATGCTCACAGTCATGGGTATTACAGCTTGGAACTTACCTCTTAGTTTTGGGTATTCAAGCATTTTGTTTATATCTCTATTTATACCGGTATTGGCAGAGGTTACAAACAGTTCTATTGAGCGGGTTGTTGATTTGGTGACAACAGATTATCATATCCTGGCAAAACAGGCAAAAGATGCAGGTGCGACCTTGGTACTTTTAAGTCTTATTGTAACAGCCCTTATCTGGCTCTCAGTTTTAGCAGTGGCATTTAATTTAGTATAAATAAAATTTAGGAGAAAAATTTTGACAACTTTAATAATTGGTGCAGGTGGAGTTAGCCGCGTAGTAGTACACAAGTGTGTACAAAATTCAAATGTATTTGGAAAAATCGTTTTGGCAAGCAGAAGTATAGGCAGATGCGAAGTCATAAAGAGTGATTTGCCTGATGCAGATATTGAGATAACAACGGTAGATGCTGATGTTACTGAAGAAGTTATAGACCTTATCAAAGCTTGTAATGCCGATATCGTCATAAATGTCGCTCTTCCTTATCAGGACTTGACAATTATGGATGCTTGTATTGCTACAAAAACACCATACTTAGATACTGCTAACTATGAGCATCCTGATGAGGCTAAGTTTGAGTACAAGCTTCAGTGGGCAAGAGATGAAAAGTTTAAAGAAGCCGGAATCATGGGACTTCTTGGAAGCGGGTTTGACCCTGGAGCTACAAATGTGTTTTGTGCATACGCTCAAAAACATTACTTTGATGAGATTCATTACATAGACATACTCGATTGTAACGCGGGCGATCACGGTTATCCTTTTGCTACAAACTTCAACCCTGAGATAAACCTAAGAGAGGTAAGTTCAAAAGGTCGTTACTGGGAAAACGGAGAGTGGATAGAGACCGAGCCGATGGAGATTATGCAGGTTTGGGACTATCCTGAAGTAGGACCGAAAGACAGTTATCTTCTTTATCATGAAGAGATGGAGTCTCTTGTTAAGCATATCAAAGGTCTAAAGCGCATCAGATTCTTTATGACATTTGGTCAAAGTTACTTGACTCATATGAAGTGTTTGGAAAATGTCGGGATGCTTGGAATTGAGCCGGTTGAACATAAAGGGCAGCAGATCATACCTATTGAGTTTTTAAAGACTCTTTTACCTGATCCTGCATCTCTGGGACCAAGAACTACGGGAAAGACAAACATCGGTATAGTCGCCGAGGGAATCAAAGACGGTGTTAAAAAGAAGATTTATATCTATCAGGTAAAAGATCATCAAGATTGTTTTGCAGAGACTAACTCTCAAGGTGTATCTTACTCTACGGGTGTTCCTGCAATGATAGGTGCTAAGCTTATGCTTCAAGGTAAGTGGAGCGGAAAAGGTGTGTTTAATATGGAGCAATTGGATCCAGACCCGTTTATGGATGAGATGAACACTCAAGGACTGCCTTGGGAGATAAAAGAGTTAGAAGTTTAGAATGAAATTTAATGCTATTGTCCAGAGAATAGAGTCTCTTCCTCCTCTTTCCAATGCTACTGTATTTGTACAGCGGTTATATAAAGAAGGGGCAGAAAATGTAGATATCATTAAGTTGGTTCGCATTATAGAATCAGACGCATTGCTGACATTAAATATATTGAAAATGATTAATGCTCCGATATATGGATTTTCAAGGAAGATAGCATCTATAGCTCAGGCAGTAACATTATTTGGAACAGAGATCATATATGGTCTTGTTATGAACTACTCAATTATGGAAGCTTTAAAAGCCAATACATCGTCATATGGTATTAGCAGTTCAGAGTTTAACGATGTCTGTCACCTGCAAAGTGCCTTAATGATGCAGTGGTACTCAAAAGTAGATCTCAGACATGCTCAGTTTTTAGCACCATTGGCCCTTGTCATGGAAGCTGGAAAGCTGATACTTGTAAAAGAAATAGCGTCCAGTGATTATGTAAAAGAGTTTAAAAGAGGTCTTAAAGAATGCAGCAGTATAGAAGATTATGAATACTCTTTATTGGATACTACTTCATATTATGTAAGCGGTATGCTGTTTGAGCATTGGAATCTCGAACCGCTTTACGTAGATATGTTAAAAGGTTTGGACTTTAAACATGATGACGGTTTTAAGATGGAGTACTACATAGACACTTTGCATGTTGTAAGAACCGCTGTGAATGTAAAAGATATACTGACAGATGAATCTATTGAAAAGGCATGTCTATTGGTAGAAGAGATGAATTTGGATGTAGAACATTTCAAAAATGTAGCAAAAAGAATAAAAGAGACACATGAAAAATTTACAAAACATTAATACACCTTGTTATATTTGTGAAGAAGAATTACTTGAAAATAATCTAGAGCTTCTTGATTATGTTCAAAAAAAGAGTGGTGCAAAGATTATACTGGCTCTTAAGGGCTTTGCTATGTGGAGTACATTTCCCCTTGTTAGAAAATATTTGCAAGGCTGTACCGCAAGCGGACTTCATGAAGCAAAACTTGCATATGAAAAGTTTGGCAAAGAAGTACATACTTACTCTCCTGCATATAAAGATGAAGATATAGATGAAATAGCGCAGATTTCAGACCATATAGTATTTAACTCACCGAACCAGCTCTTTAAATACTCACAAAGAGTCAAAGAAATCAATCCGAATGTCAGCATCTCACTTCGTATAAATCCAGAGCACTCTGCATCCCCTAAAGAGATATACAACCCGTGTGGCATATACAGCCGTTTAGGAACAACTTTAGCAAACTTTGATGAGGAAGCTTTAAGGCACATTGAGGGACTAAACTTCCATGCTCTTTGTGAACAGGGTGCAGACGAACTTGAAGGTGTGTTAAATGCTTTTGAAGAGAAGTTTTCTAAATACTTTAAAGGTCTTAAATACATCAACTTCGGCGGTGGTCATCACATAACCAAAAAAGGTTATGACGTTGATAAACTAATAAGAATTATCAAAGAGTTCAAAGCCAAGTATGATGTGGAGGTTTATTTAGAACCTGGAGAAGCTGTAGGCTGGGAGACAGGTGTTTTGGTATCTAGTGTTTTAGATATAGTTCACAACGGTATGGATATCGCTATCTTGGATACTTCCGCAGAAGCACATATGCCTGACACTTTAGCGATGCCATATCGCGCGGATGTAAGAGGCTCAGGTGAAGCTGGTGAAAAAGAATTTACTTATAGATTTGGCGGAAATACATGTCTTGCTGGTGATATTATGGGTGATTACTCTTTTGATAAAGCCTTAAAGATTGGAGATAAAGTAATTTTTGAAGACCAGATTCACTATACTTTTGTTAAAAATACTACATTCAATGGAATCAAACTCCCATCACTTGCAATCAAAAGAAGAGATGGTAGTATAGATATAATAAAAGAGTTTGGATATGAAGATTATAAAAATAGATTATCATGATTTAGCTATAGTACATAATTATAAGTTTTAGGTATAATCAAATCATGTTAATAACAAGCAATATATGGAAAGTATTTTATCTGATTTTACTGGGTGGAGTTCTTCTAGTCATCTCTTTACTATATGTAAGTTTTAATGATATAAATAATAGATACCATACTCAGATGCAACATTATACGGAGATTTTATCCAAATCTGTAAATGCTGATTTTTTGCAAAAAGATATGCTTCTAGACATTATTGGAAAGCAGCTATTTAAAAACAACAACTATACAGATATAAAAAAATCAAAACGTATATTAGATGATATACTAAAGCATAATTCATACTTGGTAAGTTTTGGACTTGCAGACGTAAATGGCAATATCCTTCTCTCGAATTCAAAAATAAAACTCAAACACAAAAAAAATCTTTTAACAGATGCCGTCACCAGTTACGATTTTAAAAAGTCACTAAGCACCCAAAATATGGTTGTTGCAAGGACATATTATTTTGAAGCTATAAAAGAGTGGATTATACCGCTTAGAAAAGCTATCCGTGATGAAAATGGCAATGTTCTGGGAGTGGTAATAGCAGGAGTTAAAAATAGCAAAAAAGGACACTACCTTGATACTCTTGAGTTTTCAAAAGATATAACTCTTGAAATAACCAAGGATTTTGATGGCAATAACAAAATCTATAGACAGTATTACAGCAATAACGAAAACATATCATATGAAGAATTATATAATGATCATATTCCTGATCAGGCTGTTAGCAGCGTAGAGGAAGGATTACAGAAAAAGTATAACTACTCTTTTGATAAGTTAAGAAAAAATGCAAAGACTCTAAGTATAGATGCTATAAACCCGTTTGGAAAGGAGATGATATTTGGTATTACCTATGAT